>DASYVR010000017.1:0-60112 GCA_035936995.1 Candidatus Dormiibacterota bacterium
AGGGTCGTGTTGTTGCCTGCGCCGGCGACCGCCAGGTCATACAGCTCGTAACCGAGGAAGCTGAGCGTCGGCATGATCAACTCCCGGATTCGATCGAGCTGATTCGTGGTTGACGGACTCACCATGAAAAGAAAAAGGGCCGACGGCCCCGCTTTGCAAAGTTCGTATTCACTTGGCCCTGAGTATAGGACTCCTTACCGCGGGTCGAGCCGCCTCCATACCACGAGCAGGGGACTCGCGTTGAAGATCGACGAGTAGGTTCCGCTGATGATGCCGATCAGCAGCGCCAGCGTGAAGCCCTTGATGTTCTGCGGCGAGATGAGGAACAGCGCGACCAGTACGAAGACGACCGTCATCGACGTGTTCACCGACCGGGCGATCGACTGGATGATGCTCAGGTTGACGTTCTGTTCGAAGGTCAAGCGGCTCGCCTGCCGCAGGTTCTCGCGGATCCGGTCGAAGATGACGATCGTGTCATGCACCGAGAAGCCGATGACCGTGAGCACCGCCGTCACGAACAGGGTATTGATCTCCCCGAGCGGCAGGTTGAAGAGCTTGCCGAGGATCGAGTAGACGCCGGTCAGGACGAAGACGTCGTGCAGCAGCGCCAGGATGGCGCAGATCGCGAATTTGTAGTTGAAGCGGATGCTCAGGTAGATGACGATCAGGATGGAGGCGATCGCGATCAGGCCGCCCGCCCCCACGACCAGCTCCTTGGCGATCGTCGGCCCGACTTGCGCATAGCTCGACCTGGACGGGTCGACCGGGAACTTCTTGGTGAGGTCGCTGCGGATGGTGGTCTCCAGTGCCGAGGAGAGCGGCTTGGTCGTGACCAGGACGCCGTTCGAGCCGGCTTGCTGCGCCGTCGCCTCCACGTTGAACGTGTCCATTTCTTTCTGGACAGCGGAGGCCTGGACCGGCGACGTGAAGGCCAGGTTGTACTGGTCGCCGCCGGCGAAGTCGATCCCGAGCCGGAAGCCGAAGAACGCCATCGAAATGATCCCGGGCAGGATGATCGCCAACGAGAGCAGGAAGTACCAATTGCGGCGCCCGACGATATTCATCGCGTCAGGCCCTCAGGCTGCCTTGGGCGCCTGCACGCCATAGAAGGCCAGCCGGCGAGCCGGCCGCAGCCCGGCGAGGATCTGCAGGAATTGTTGGGTGGTCACGATCGCGGAGAACATGCTGACCCCAACCCCGATCGCGAGTGTGATGGCGAACCCCTTGATCAGCGGGGCGCCGAAGAAGTAGAGCACGAAGCACGTGATCAGGGTCGAGATGTTTGAGTCGCGGATCGCCGGCCAGGCCCGATGCACGCCGGCTTCCATCGAGGCACCCAGCGTCCTGCCGGCACGCAACTCTTCCTTGACGCGTTCAAAGATCAGGACGTTGGCATCGACCGCCATGCCGACAGAGAGGATGAAGCCGGCCAGTCCGGCCAGCGTCAGCGTGACGCCGAACAGCTTGAAGATGGCCAGCGCGATCGCCGCGTAGAGGATCAGGGCGATGCTGGCGACCACGCCCGGGAGCCGGTAGTAGAGGAGCATGAAGAGGATGACGATCGCCAGCCCGAAGGCGCCGGCCAGCAGGCTGAGCCTGACGGTCGAGGCACCCAGCGTGGCGCCGACCTCGGTCGCGGAGGCAATCGAAATGGTGCCCGGGAGCGATCCGGAGTTGAGCTGGACCGCCAGTGCCTGGGCGGTGGCGGGAGTAAACCCACCGGTGATCTGTCCACTGCCGCCGCAGATTTCGGACTGAACGTTGGCGTCCTCAATCAGGTTCTTGTCGAGGAAGATGACGAGCTTGTTCTGGGGCGACCCCGCCGCCTGGGCCACCGCGGCGCGGGTCAACGTGCACAGCCGTTCGGCGCCGACCGAATTCAGCGAGAAGGCAACGTCCGGCAGTGCCGTCGTCGAGTCCGTGGAGCGAGTCGCGCTGGTGAACATGCTGCCGTCGATCTGCGCGTATTCCGGCTTGTAGCCCGCGTACCGGTTTGCGTCGGTCGGGTTCAGCAGCTTCAGGGTTGCCGCGTCGGGCGTACCCGGAACCCACTTCCAGATCGTGAGATACGAGGTCTTACCGAGGATTTGCTTGGCCTGCTCCAGGTTGACGCCGGGCAGCTCGACGATGATGCGGTTGTTACCCTCCGGCCGGACCACGGATTCCGCGTAGCCGCTGCTGTTAACGCGGCGCTCGATGACGCCGACCGCGATGTCACGAGCGTCGCGGATGGTGCCGGAGCGGACATCGGTGATCTCCAGCTCCAGGTGCGTCCCACCCTGGAGGTCCAGGCCCTTGTGGACGTAGATCTGCTGATCGAAGCCCAGGAACGGGATGGAGAGCGTCGGGACGCCCCGAATCGGGCCGGTTAGCGGCTGACCGGTGGTCAGGCGGTAGATGTAAGCGAACCCGTCGATGAAGAGGGCAATCGCAGCAACGACGGCAATCAGGGCCAGGAGTCGACGATCGACGCGCATGCGAGGGAAAGTATAGGTGAGCCTCGATGAGAAACTTTTAAGGTCTGAGGGTAGCGGCGCCCCCACCGGTTAGCCGCGTAAGTTTCCCGGGGATCGTCCCGGCATTGAGCCCCTCCGCCAACCGCTGGGCGTCCGACGGGAAAAAGGTGCCCACATCCGGGACGAGCAGCATGGCTCCACTCGAGATCTCGTTGGGGACGTCCGCATCTTCGAAGAGCCTGCCGTCGAGGAAGACGGCCATCCTGTTCTCGATGGTGTCGTAGGTTTGCGCCGCCCGATCACGGGTCAGGAGGTCGAGCAACTCGGCTCCGTCAGCGTCGAAGGTCACGATCACACCCGGTCCGGCGGGCCGAGTCGCCCGCCCGACCGTCGCCAGCTTGACCATGGTGCCGTCGATTCCGGTGAACACCGGCTGGTAACCCGGGTGGTACTTGCCGGCGATCGTTCCCAGCTTGCTCTGCGTCGCTTCGTCCGGCTTACCGGGTTGCCACGTCCACATGGTGAAGTCCATGCCGCTGTTCTCGACGATGGACGCCACCCGAGCCGCCACCGCATGGGCGACGTGGAAGCTGATGACATCCGCTGCACCGCCGGGGTAAACCTGACCGGAAAGGCGATGGCTGGCCAGCCGTCGACTTATCACCCGGATGGCGGCGTCCCGTGACTGGACCACCGACAGTGATGACGGCACTTCGGACAGACGATAGGACAGCGTCACCTCCGCCGCGGACGCCGGACCCGAGGCCAGGCTCGAGAGGTGCGGGGCGGCGAAACCCAGGGCCGCTGCGGCGACAATGCCGGCGGCTACGAGCAGCCAGGATCGGCGCGGACGCATGAGCGTGTAGCGACGGCCGGGATGGGACCTTGCGCGGTCAGGGCAGTGGGGCGAGGGCCCATTGGTCACGCAGCGTGGCCATCACGGGAGCCAGCCCGCCGCTGCCGATCGCCTCCCGAATCTCTCCCACAAGCCGCACGAGCATGCGCAGGTTGTGAATCGACGCCAGCCGGTGCCCAAGGATTTCGCCGGCCATGAAGAGGTGGCGCAGATAGGCACGGGAAAATCGCCGGCAGGTGTAACAGTCGCAACCCTCATCCGGCGGGCCATTGTCGTCGATGAAGCGGCGGTTGCGGAGATTGATCCGGCCGCCACGGGTCAGGATCGATCCGTTTCGGGCAATTCGGGTCGGCAGCACGCAGTCGAACATGTCGATGCCGCGAGCGATCGCCTCGACCAGATCAGCCGGCGTGCCTACTCCCATCAAGTACCGCGGGCGCTCGCGCGGCAGGACCGCCGTCTGCACCGAGAGCAGTCGATAGGTGACGGCCTTCGGCTCCCCCAGGCTCAGCCCGCCGACGCCGAAGCCGTCAAACGGCAGGCGCTTGAGGACCTCCGCGCTCTCCCGGCGAAGGGGCTCGTCGAATCCGCCCTGGACGATGCCGAAACGAAGCTGCCCGGGTGCGGACTCCGTCTCGAGGCATCGAGCCGCCCAGCCATGGGTCCGCTCCATCGCGCTGCGTGCGCCGGCCGCCGTCGCCGGCCAGGAGACCGGCTGATCGAATGCCATGGCGATGTCTGAGCCGAGCTGGCGCTGGATCGCCATCACGGACTCGGGCGTGAAGTGCCGCTCGCTGCCGTCCAGGTGCGACCGGAAGGTCGCGCCGTCGTCGCTGACTTTGACGAGGTGGTCGAGGCTGAAAACCTGGAAGCCGCCGCTGTCCGTCAGGATCGCGCCCTCCCAGTCCATGAAGCGATGCAGGCCGCCGAGCCTGGCAATCCGCTCCGCGCCCGGGCGGAGCGCCAGATGGTAGGTGTTGGCCAGCAGGACCTGCGCGCCCAACTCGCGGACCTCTTCGGGGCTGAGCGCCTTGACCGTGGCCTGCGTTCCGACCGGCATGAAGGCCGGCGTATCGATCATCCCGTGCGCGGTCGTCAGCCGCCCGCGGCGGGCGCCTCCCTCTTCCGCCAGCAGCTCAAACATCACGCCTCTTCCCTCGCCCGCTCGCGGGGGAGGGCAGGGTGGGGGCTCGTGATGAACATGCAGTCGCCGAAGCTGTAGAAACGGTAGCGCTGCTTGATCGCCTCCGCATACGCCGCCAGGACCTGATCGCGGCCGGCGAATGCGCTGACCAGCATCAGCAGCGTGCTCCTCGGCAGGTGAAAGTTGGTCAGCATGGCGTCGACCACTCGAAAGCGATGGCCCGGCAGGATCAAGAGGCCCGTCCATCCCTCTCCCGCCACGACCGCTCCGTCGACGGCGGCACTCTCCAGCACCCGCACGCAGGTGGTGCCGACCGCCACCACCCGCTTGCCGCCCCGGCGCGTTTCATTGATCGCCTGCGCCGACGCGTCGTCGAGCCGGTACCACTCGCGGTGGATCACATGCTGGGTCGGGTCCTCGACCCGCACCGGCCTGAAAGTGTCCAGACCGACGTGCAACGTGACGAAGGCGACGCGCACGCCGCGCTCGGCGATGGCGCACAGGAGTGCCGGTGTGAAGTGCAGGCCGGCCGTCGGCGCGGCCGCCGACCCTTCTTGGCGCGCATAGATCGTCTGATATCGTTCGCGATCGTCAAGCCGCTCCTTGATGTAGGGCGGCGTCGGCATCTGGCCGATCCGCCGGACTTCTGTCAGCGGATCCGCCAGCCCATCGAGCCGAACGATGGCGGTCTCGACATTCCGTTCCTCAACCACGACCGCCAGTGCTGAGCTCTCGAACTGCACCCGGGACCCGGCCTCGAGCCGGCGCCTGGGTCGAATCAGCGCCTCCCAGCGGTGACGATCTGCATCCACCGGACGGAGCAACAGCACCTCGGCATCTCCACCATCCCCACGGCGCCCGATCAACCGCGCCGGCAAGACGCGGGTGTCGTTGAGTACCAGCAGATCCCCCGCGTCGAGGTATCGCGGCAGCTCCGCAACGGTGGCATGCATGACCGCGCCGGCGCGTGGATCGAGGACCAGCATCCGGGCAGCATCGCGCCTTGCCGGTGGATGCTGCGCGATCAGCTCAGGCGGCAGTTCATAGTCGAAGTCGGCGGTTCTCAGAAGAGTCGAGGTTGTTCGCCGGTGCTGGCCTTCACCAGTCCGAGGTGGTCGTAGGCCAGCTTGGTCGCGACGCGCCCCCGGGGAGTGCGGGCGAGGAAGCCGAGCTGCATCAGGAAGGGCTCGTAGACATCCTCCACGGTCTCCGGATCCTCGGAAACCGACACGGCAATCGTGTCGAGGCCGACCGGTCCCCCCTCGTATTTCTCGACGATGGTGCGCAGGATCCGCCGGTCGATGACGTCGAGGCCCAGCTCGTCCACCTCGAGCATCGACAGCGCGTCCAGCGCGATCCGCTCGTCGATGCTTCCCTGCGCTCGAACCTGGGCGAAATCCCGCACCCGCCGCAGCAGGCGGTTCGCGACCCGCGGTGTGCCGCGAGCGCGGCTGGCGATCACCCGCGCCCCCGGGTCGTCGATCGAAACCTTCAGCAGCCGCGCTGACCGGATGACGATCGCGAACAGCTCGTCGGCACCATAGAAATAGAGCGGATAGACGGCGCCGAAGCGGTCGCGGAGCGGGGCTGAGAGCATGCCCTGTCGCGTGGTCGCGCCAATGACCGTGAAACGCGGCAGCTGGAGCCGGAATGTCTGGGCGCCCGCCCCCTTGCCGCTGACGAAATCGAACTTGAAGTCCTCCATCGCCGGGTAGAGCGACTCCTCGACGGGCCGCGCCAGCCGGTGAATCTCGTCGACGAAGAAGATATCGCGATCCTCCAGGTTGGTCAGGATCGAGGCCAGCGCCCCCTGGTGCTCGATCGCCGGGCCCGACGTGGTGCGGATGTTGACGCCCATCTCGTTGGCCATGATGTTGGCGAGCGTCGTCTTCCCCAGGCCGGGCGGTCCCGCGATCAGGATGTGCTCGATCGGCTCGTTGCGGCCACGCGCCGCCGTGATCAGGATCTCGAGGTTCGCCTTGACGACGTCCTGCCCGATGAACTCGGCCAGGCGCTTCGGGCGCAGGCTCCATTCGAACTCCTTGTCTTCGTTGCGTTCTTGGGCGGTGATGATGCGCTCGCTCACGCGCGATCAAGCCCCTTGAGCGCCACGGTGACCAGCTGTTCGACCGAGTGGCTCCCTCCATTACCGCCGCTCGCCTTGCGCACCGCTTCCTTGGCTTCGGCGGGCGTGTAGCCAAGGCCGGTCAGGACCTGTAGGGCCTGCGCCACCGCATCGGATCCACCAGCCGCTGGAATCCTGGCTTCCTCGCCGAACATCTCATCCTTGAGCTTGCCCTTCAACTCCAGCACCACCCGTGCCGCGGTCTTTGGGCCGATGCCGGGAATGGTCGCCAGCAGGGCGGCGTCCTCTTGCAGGATCGCCCGCTTCAGGACGCGCAGCTCGGCCCGGCTGAGGATCGCCAGCGCCGCCTTCGGTCCGATGCCCTTGACCGAGAGGAGCAGTTTGAAGAAGGTCAGCTCCTCCTGGCTGAGGAAGCCGAAGAGGCCGAGGGCGTCTTCCCGGACATAGGTATAGGTATGGAGGCGCGCCCGCTCGCCGGCGCGTGGCAGGTCGGCCAGGGTGCGGGGCCCCACGGTCACCAGGTAGCCGACGCCGTGGACGTCGACGATCACCGAGTCCGAACCTCGTTGGGCCAGGATGCCCTCGAGGGTCGCGATCAACCGCGGACGCCCGCCGGCGCCCGGCTGATGATGGCCCGCAGCCGGCCGCTGTGGTGGTGGCAGATGGCGATCGCCAGCGCATCGATCGCGTCATCCGAGCGGGGCAGCTCGCGAGTGGCGAGCAGCGACTGCACCATCTTCAGCATCTGCCCCTTGGTGGCGGCGCCGTAGCCGGTCACCGACAGCTTGACCTGGTTCGGTGTGTACTCGTGGACATCGGCACCGGTTTCGACGGCGCACAGGAGGGCCACGCCGCGGGCTTGCCCGACCGCCATCGCGGTCCGCACGTTCTTGCTGAAGAAGAGCTCCTCGAAGGCGGCGACCTGTGGATGAAGCTCCGCCATCAGAGCGCGGAGTTGCCCAGCCAGCAGCGCCAGCCGCTTCGGCTCCGCCAGATTGGCCGGGGTCTTGAGCGTGCCGCAGGTGACCAGCGTCAGGCGCCCGTTTAGCCGGCGAACCACGCCGTAGCCGGTATCCGCGAGTCCCGGATCGACGCCCAGGACCAGGAGTCCGTCGCTGCTGGTCCCCATATCAGGCGCCCAGCCCGGCCGGAGGCAAGTTCCCCCTCCCCCGCTGGGGGAGGGCAGGGTGGGGGCTTACCTCAGACACGTTCGCTGATGCGTTCCATGACGTCCGCCGGGACGTCGATGTTCGAGTACACCGACTGCACATCATCGTGCTCCTCGAGCGAGTCCAGCAGCTTGAGGACCGACGGCGCTGTCGCATCGTTCAGCGAAACGAGCTGCGACGCATTCATCGTCACCTCCGCCGAGTCGATCTTGTATCCCTTCTTCTTCAGGTCCTGCTGCACCGTCTCGAGCTTCGCGGGGTCGGTGACCACCTCAACGGTCTTGTTGTCGACGCGCGCGTCGCTGGCCCCTATGTCGATCGCCTCCAGCCCGACCTCGTCCGGGTCGCGGCCGTTGGCATCGACGACGATCTGGCCCTGCCGGGTGAACATCCAGGCGACACTGCCGGTGGCGCCCAGATTGCCACCGGCGCGGCTGAAGAGATTCCGGATGTCGCCGCTGGTGCGGTTGCGGTTGTCCGTCACGGTGTCCACCATGATGGCCACGCCATGCGGGCCGTAGCCTTCGAAGCGAAGCTCCTCCATCACAGCGCCGCCCAGCTCCCCGGTGCCGCGCTTGACCGCCCGCTGGATGTTCTCGTGCGGCATGTTGACGTCGCGGGCTTTCTCCATCGCCAGCCGGAGCCGGTAGTTGCCATCAGGGTTACCCCCACCCTCTCGGGCGGCGATGGTGATCTCTCGCGCCATCTTGGTGAACTGCTGCCCCTTTTTGGCGTCGGTTGCGGCCTTCTTGTGCTTGATCGAAGACCACTTGGAATGTCCAGACATCTTCTCCCCGTCCGAGAGTTTACCCCTTGTCCAGGAGCAATTTGGCAAATCGATGGTTGCCGCGCCGAAGTACCCATCCAGCCTTGGGCGTGACTCGCATCTCGGCATCGGTTACGGGCTCGTTGTTGATGTACAGACCCTTTTGCGCGACCAAGCGCCGCGCCTCTGACTTACTTGACACTAGTTGCGCGACCAAGAACAGCGAACTCACTGGCTGCTCTTCTGGCCCGACTTCCACTTCTCGCACGATATCGGGATCTTCCTTGTCCTGATAGCGGCGCTTGAAGTCCAAGGCTGAATTCTCCGCAGCTTCCGGTCCATGAAACTGTTCAACGATCGAACGGCCAAGTCGCATTTTGAAATCACGCGGATTGGCTCCCCCATTCATGGCGCTGTCCATCTCGCGTATCTGTTGCTCAGTGACGTCTGTTAACAGTCGAAAATAACGGAGTATCAGGTCGTCGGGGACGCTCATCGCCTTGCGGTACATTACGGCGGGCGGCTCGTCGATCCCGATGTAGTTGTCGAGACTCTTGCTCATCTTCTGGACGCCGTCGAGCCCCTCCAGTAACGGCATCGTCTGAATGTCCTGCGGCGGCTGGCCGTACGCCTCCTGGATGTCCCGGCCGACCAGCAGGTTGAACGTCTGATCGGTGCCGCCGAGCTCCAGGTCGGACTTGACCGCGACCGAGTCGTAGGCCTGCAGCAGCGGGTAGAGCAGTTCGTGCAAACCCACCGGCCGGCCCTCTTTGGTGCGCCTGGCGAAGTCCTCCCGGGCTAGCATTCGGGCCACCGTGTAGCGACTGTTCAATTGCACGACGTCTTCGAGACGCATCGGGTCAAACCACTCCGACTGAAGGCGGACCTCTGTGTCGGCCTTATCGAGAATCTTCCAGGCCTGGTCGAGGTAGGTCTGAGCAGCCGCGTTAACCTCATCCTTCGTCAGCTGCGGTCGAGTGATGTTTTGGCCGGAGGGATCACCGATCCGCGCTGTCCAATCGCCGATGATCAGGACCGCCTGGTGCCCGTGCTCCTGGTATCGGTGGAGAGCCCGGAGCACGACGGTGTGCCCGAGGTGGATATCGGGCCTGGTCGGATCCAATCCCAGCTTCACGCGCAACAGGTCGCCGCGCTCGATGCGGCTCTTCAAATGCTCGCGGTTGATGATCTCTACCGCCCCGGTGCTAACCGCATCCCAGGCGCCGTGATCAGGCTTTTGTCGTTTCTTCATCATTCCGTCACGCGCTCTAGACGCCGAGTATATACGCGGTTCGCTCGATAGCCTGTGCTTTTTTAGCGAACTCAACCGTTATAGACGCGGTGTCGCCAGAGAAGCACCGGTTTGCCCGACTCGCTGCGATCCGCGTGCTCACCATCAGCCGGCTCGCGCGCCGGCGTCGCGGCGCGGGGCACAAGGTCCTCATCGTCGGGCTCACCCTGGTTGGCCTGCTCAGCCTGGGGGGCGGCGCCGAAGCGGTCGACAAGTACCAGACCTACACCCGCGACCTGCCTGATCCCAGCTCGCTTAACGCCAAGGAACTCTCCCAGGCGACGAAGATCTATGACCGTAATGGCGTGCTGCTCTACGTCAAGCACACCGAGGGGGTCGTCCGCACCGTGGTCCCGCTGTCGGCGATCTCGCCGCACCTGATCGAGGCCACCATCGCCCTCGAAGACCGCACCTTCTACACGAACAACGGTATCGATATCCGCCGCATCGTCGGCGCCGCCATCGCAAACGTCACCCACCAGCGGGTGGCCCAGGGCGGGAGCACCATCACGCAACAGCTCGTCAAGCGGTTGTTCGTGGGAAGCGATCAGTCGATCGAGCGAAAGGTACGCGAGGTGGTGCTGTCGCTCGAGATCCAGCGGCGTTTTTCCAAGAACGACATCTTGACGCTCTATCTCAACCAGATCTTCTACGGTCACGAAGCCTACGGCATCGAAGCCGCCTCGCAGACCTACTTCGCCAAGCCGGCGAAGGATCTCGACATCGCGGAAGCGGCCATGCTCGCCGCCATCCCCAACGCGCCCTCGGAGTTCGACCCGCTGAGCCCAGCCACCGCAGCCAATGCCCGGAGTCGCCAGCAACTGGTCCTCGCCGGCATGCTGCGGGACCACTACATCAGCCAAACGGAGTACGACAAAGCCCTCAAGGAGACGCTCAAGTATCAGAACGGCGCCATCCAGAAGGACCTCAAGGCGCCCTGGTTCGTCGATTACGTCCTGGCGCAACTGAGCCAGCAATACGGCGATGCCGTGGTGGCGGGTGGCGGCCTGCGCGTCATCACAACGCTCGACTACAACCTGCAGCAGGTGGCCGAGCATGCCGTCAGCGCCAACGTCAACCGGGCGGACCTGCGGGCGCGCAACGTCAACAACGGCGCGGCTGAGGTCATCGACCCCTCCACCGGTCAGGTGCTGGCCATGGTCGGCAGCGCCAACTACTACGACCAGGCGATCGGCGGCCAATACAACGTCATCACCGATGGCCAGGGCCGGCAGCCGGGCTCCTCTTTCAAGATTTACGAGTACGCCACCGCCTTCGCCAATGGCTACGCTCCCTCCAACCTCATCAACGACACCCAGGGCAAGATCGACGGCCACGCGTTCGTCGACTGGGACCATCGGAGCGAGGGCGTCATCACACTCCGGCGGGCGCTGGAGGAATCGCGCAACATCCCCGCCTTGTTGCTTTTGAAGCAGTTGGGGTACGACCGCGTCTTCCAGACCGCGCGGATGATGGGCTTGACCAGCGCCAACCTGACCCCGGAGCGCGGCCTCGCCCAGGCGATCGGCGCCACCGAAGTGCTGCCCATGCAGCACTTCAATGCCTACGGCGTGCTGGCCTCCGGCGGCATCTACCACGACCCCACCGTGATCCTCAAGGTGGTCGATAGCCAGGGGCGGGTGCTGCAGGAATGGAAACCGAACCCAGGCGCACGCGTCCTGCCGGCGCAGGTCACCTACATGATCAGTGACATCCTGCGGACGGTCGGGGCGGCATTGAACATCAAGCGTCCCTTCGCGTCCAAGACCGGAACCACCGAGAACTGGCATGACTCCTGGCTGATCGGCTACAACCCCGACGTCGTTATCGGTGCCTGGATGGGCCATACCTGTGCCGGTGGCTGCCCCGCGAATGTGAACTCGAACCTCAACGTCGTCTGGGGCGTCCAGGGGGCCGGCCTGATCTTCCGTGACATCTTCAATGCCTACGAGGCCGGCAAGCCGGTCCACGACTTTGCCCTGCCTGATGGCCTCAAGAAAGTCGCGGTGTGCCGGGCCAGTGGCCTGTTGGCCACCCAGAACTGCTCGGGGCAGCAGGTCGCGGACTGGTTCATCGCCGGCACCGCGCCGACCCGTCAGGATGACTGGTACCGCCCCACCCGTGTCTGCACCACCGACGGGCTGCTCGCCACGCCCGATATTCCGGCCAACCTCACGACCGTGAAAACCTTCGTCGTCTATCCGCCCGGTTACTCCGACGACATGAAGGACAAGAACAGCCCGCAGCCGCCGACCCAGAATTGTCAGCTGTTCACCGAAACCATCCCGCCCACGCTGACGCTGTCCCAGGCGCCGCAGGCGGACGGCTCCGTCGTGGTCATGGCGACGGCAACCGATGACGAGGCGGTCAAGGAAGTCGACTTCTTCCTGGATGGGGCGAGCAAGGCGGTTCAGATCACGACGCTAGCGCCCTATACCTTCGTGATCAAAGGCGCGTCCGGCAGCACCCACTCGCTGAACGTGCAGGCCTACGACTACAATCCCGCCAACGCCCCCGCGGTGCAGACGATCAGCATCACGCTCCCCTAGCAGTTATTTCCGTCCCCCTCTGGGGGAGGGCATGGTGGGGGCCCGTCCCGACACCGAACGGCTGCCAAGCACGGCGAAGCGATAGGGCAAGTCGACGGCGCGCGAGATCCCGATCCGCCGCGACGCACCCACCTGACGATCGGGTACCGCCGAGCCGGCGGCTAAGCCGAGCGGCCCGCGGGTGAAGTCGCGGCCATTGTCATCGAGCGTCAGCCCGAAAGCCCGGCCGACCTTCCCGGGGCCGCTCAGCAGCCGCACTTCCGAGCCATGGTCGCCCCGCGTCCGCATGATCTCGATGCCGGCGAGCGGCTCGAGGGCCCGCAGGAGCACGGCGCCGGCGGTACCGGGAGCGTCCGCCGTCACGTTCAGGCAGTAGTGCATGCCGTAGCTGAAGTAGACGTAGGCGTGGCCGGCCGCGCCAAACATGACGGTATTCCGCGCGGCGCGGCCGCGGAAGGCGTGCGACGCCGGATCGGCTTCGCCGGTATACGCCTCCGTCTCAACGATGCGGCCGGCTAGCAGGCCCTCCGAGGTTCGGTAGAACAGGGTGCGACCCAGGAGGTCCCGCGCCAGCAGCACCGGGTCCCGAGCGAAGAATTCTCGCCGCAAGCGCGGTGACGTAAGGCCACGGCTCATCCTGGTCGCACCGTTACTCAGAGACCTTAGCGGACGGTTCTACGGCGTTCGTAGATTCGCGAGGCCTCAGGCCGCGCCGCGCTACGGCGCCACCGCGCGGTTAGGTTAGTGGTTGAGCAGTTGGGTGAAGTACGAGCTGACGCTGCCGGGCAGCACGAGCGAGAAGATCGCACGCGTCACGGGCTCGAGCCCGTAGAAATGCGGAGCCAGCAATGAGTTATTGAACCAATCCTGGGCTGTCTGGAAAGCTGGTGGGTACGCGTAGCCGGCGGGCAGCTGAGACCTCACCAAACCGACCCCGATGATGAGCATGACGGTGACCTCGAAGGCGCCGACCACGGCTCCGGCCAGCGTCCCCGTTAAGCGGTCGAATGCCGGCGCGATCAGCATGTCGAGGTGGCGCTGATAGACCGCGCCGAGCACCTCGAACAACAGAACGGCAAGACTCACGATGATTCCGTAGGTGATCACGTGCGCCCACAAGGCGGACGTGATCCCGAAGGTGTTGGCAATGTACATCGAGGTATTCGCGCTGGTCAGGGTGGCGGCGCCGATGCCGGCGAACAGCCCGGCGAAGACCACAATCCGCCGCACCAGGCCGAAGGCCCAGCCGAGTCCGATGTTGACCAGCAGCATGACGGCAATGATCAGGTCCAGGAAGTCCATCAGGACCGCACCTCCGCTCCGAAGCGCTCTTTCAAGCCCTCGATGATGCGCTGCTGCAGGGCCGAGACTTCCTCGTTCGTCAGGGTCCGATCGTCGGCCTGATACTGCAGGCGGAATGACAGGCTTCGGGCACCAGCCCCCAGCTGTGGCCCCTGGTATTCGCTCACCATAGAGATCTCCCGCAACGTGTAACCGCCCAGCTGGCGGATAACTTGCACGACATCAAGGCCCGCGATCTTGCCCCGGATTACGACCGTAAGGTCCCGTCGGACCCCCGGGAAGCGAGGCAGAGGCCGGGCTTGCGGCGTTCGCTGCCCACCGGCTGTCAACCGGTCGAAGCTCACTTCGGCGGCGACCGCGCGTCCCGGCAGGCCGAGCTGCTTAGCGACCGCCGGATGCACCTCACCGACGATGCCGATCGCCTCCGCGCCGTCGAGGATTTCGGCGGTTCGCCCCGGATGGAACCCCGCCGACTCCGTTTGCCGGTACTCCGTCGGGGCAAGGGCGAGGCGGTCGCGCACCGTGGCCAAGGTCGCTTGGAGGGCGCGCAACTCGGCCAGCGCGGCCTCTGCTCCGCCTGCCGGGATGTGGGCGGCGATGGCCAACACCTGCGGCTCCTCGACTGCATTCGATTTCGTTTTCCAGAAGACGGAGCCAAGCTCGAACAGGTGGGCTCCCCCCTGGTCCTGACGAGCGTTGAGGGCGAGCGCCTCCAGCAGGCCGGGCAGCAGGCTCCGACGGAGCCCGTCGCGGTTTTCGGCCATGGGGTTTTTGATTCGGACCAACGATGGTGCCGCCATCGGCATGGCGATGTCGGGCTCACCGCCAGCGCTGGCCATAACGCCGGTCACCGCCTCATCCAGCTCGCGGCCCGCAAGCACCTCACGTGCGATCTCGTCGGCGTCCCGGCGCTCGTACAGGTCGCGTACGGGCGTGCGGGCTCCGGGGAGCGTGCTCGGGACCCGATCGTAGCCATAGATTCGACCGATCTCTTCGACCAGGTCTTCGGGAATCGAGCAGTCGAGACGGAAGTCCGGGGGCTGCGCATGCAGCACGCGGTCCGCGCGCTCCACCGTGAAGCGGAGGCGCTCCAGGATGCTCGCCGACTCACGGAGCTCGACGCTGACGCCTAGGACGCGCTCGATCCGATCAGTGTCCACGTCGATCGTGATCGGTTTGAGCGGCCCCGGATAGATATCCGTTGACCTCGTCGCGGTTCCGGCCGCCAACTCCGCGACCAGCGCCGCCGCCCGCTCGATCGCGGGCAGGCTGAGGGCCGGGCTCAATCCCCTTTCGAACCGGGATGAGGCTTCGGTGCGCAGCCCGAGCATCCGTGCGGTGCGCCGGATCGAGCGTGGCTCCCAGGTGGCGGCCTCAAGGAAAACGTCAGTTGTCCCCCGCTGGACGGCGCTCTCGGCGCCACCAATGATGCCGGCGATCCCCTGTGCCAGCTCGGTGTCGGCCACCACCATGTCACGGGAGGTCAGGCGCCGCGTCTTGCCGTCGAGGCAGGCGACTTCCTCACCCTGATGCGCCCGCCGAACGACGATCCGCCCATCCTTGAGACGTCGGTAATCAAAGGCGTGCATCGGCTGCCCGGTCTCGAGCATCACGTAGTTCGTGATGTCGACGATGTTGCTGATCGGCCGGACGCCGGCGGCGCGCAGCCGCGCCTGCATCCACGGTGGCGAGGGCGCGACGGTGATGCCGGTGACCAGGCGACCGACGAATCGCCGGCAGCCGTCCGGAGCATCGATTCGCACCAGCTCCGGCGCATCGGCCGTCCCGGCCTTGCGGATGCTCGGCTGTCTGAGGGGTAGGTTGAAGATGGCGCCAATCTCCCTGGCAATACCAAGGTGACAGAGCAGATCCGGCCGGTTCGACTTGATCTCGAGCTCGAGGATGGTATCGCGCGGATACAGTTGGCGGACGTCTTCGCCAGGCGTGGCACCCTGATCGAGGATGAGGATGCCGGCCGCATCCTCACCGAGGCCAAGCTCGATGGCGGAACACAGCATGCCCGCCGAGGGAACGCCCAGGAAGGTCTTCGTTTCGATGCGCCGATCGCCAAGGCGCGACCCAGGGGTCGCATACGGCACCCGGTCGCCGACGGCCAGGTTCCAGGCGCCGGTGACCACCTCCGCCACGGCCTGGCCGGTCGTCACCGACGCGATCTGATTCTTCGTCGATCCCGGAAGGGGCCGCAGGCTTTTGACCTCGGCGACCACGACGCCCTCGAAGTCGACATCCTGCTGGGCGATCCGCTCGACCTCGTCGCCGGCCAGCGTCAGCCGCTCGGCCAGGCTCCCGACATCGACCGGGATGTCGACGTATTCCTTCAGCCAGTTGAGTGAAATCAGCATGTCACTCTTAGAATTGCCTCAGAAAGCGCACGTCGTTCTCCAGGAATTGGCGAAGGTCGGTGACGTTGTACTTGAGCATCGCCAGCCGGTCCAAGCCGGCGCCGAAGGCAAAGCCTGAATAGCGTTCGGCTTCGATGCCGCCATTACGAAGGACCTGCGGATGCACCATTCCGGCACCCAGGATCTCTAGCCAGCCGCCCCTGCAGCTGCGGCAGCCGGCACCGCCACAGATTCCGCAGGACACCGCCGCCCCAATGCTCGGTTCGGTGAAGGGGAAATGATCACCCACGATCCGAATGCGCCGATCGGGGCCGAAGAGGGAGCGGGCGAAATACTCGATCGTCCCCTTTAAGTCCGAGAGGCGGATATCGTGGTCAACGACGAGGCCCTCGAACTGATAGAACTGCGAACCGTGCGATGGGTCAGTCGCATCGCGTCGGTAGACGGCGCCCGGGGCGATGATCCGGATCGGCGGCTTGTGACTCTGCATGTACCGGATCTGCACGGGTGAGGTGTGAGTTCGGAGCAGTAGGTCGTCAGTCTCGACGTAGAAGCTGTCCATCGTGTCACGCGCGGGATGCTCCTGGGGGATATTGAGGGCCTCGAAATTGTGGAATTCATCCTCGACCTGCGGGCCGAGCGCGACCTCGTAGCCGAGCCGAGAGAAGATCGCTTTGACCTCGCGCAGGATCAGCGTCAGGGGATGCAGGTGGCCGCGGCGAACCGGATTTGGCACGAAGGTCATGTCGACCCACTCGCTATCGCCCAGGGAGGTTTGGCGCTTCGCTTCCAGACCGCCCATCCGCTCGGCGATCCACCGGAAAATGTCTTCTTTGAGCTGGTTTGCTTCAGCGCCCGCGGCTGAGCGCTCGGTGGTTGGCAGGCTTCCTAGCTGCCGCAGGATGGTCGTGAGCTCGCCCTTCTTCCCGAGCAAGCTGACCCGCAGGTCTTCTAACGCCTTGTGATCGGTCGCGGACTCGACGCGTTCACGCGCGCTCGCTCGGAGCTGCTCGAGTTCGCCGACCACACCCTGCTTCATTTCGCTCAACCCTCCAGACGCGCCGACTTCTTCGATGATGGAGGCGCGGGCCCGCCGGCCCAGCGAGGGCGCGGCGAGGGCCGGAGTCCGCAACTGAGCGCATCCCCGCTCTTGGCGCTCAGGCGGCGCAGGCCCGTCCGCACGCGCACCCGAGCGCTAGAGGCGTTCAACTGCTCTGCGCTAGTTCAGGACTTGGGACCGCCACGCGCGACGGCGATCAGCTCGCTGAAGGACTGGGCGTCACGAACCGCCAGGTCGGCGAGCATCTTGCGGTTGATGTTGACGCCGGCCAGCTTCAGCCCGTGCATGAACTGGTTGTAGGGCATCCCCTGACTGCGGGAGGCGGCGTTGATGCGGGCGATCCAGAGTTTGCGCATGTCCCGCTTGCGGGCGCGCCGGTCGCGATAGGCGTACTCGAGCGCGTGGAGCACGGCCTCGTTCGCCGGCCTGAACAGTGTCCGGTGCGTCATCCGGAAGCCCTTGGCCAGGTTGAGGATCTTCTTGTGGCGCCGCCGTGAGGGGACGCTGCGCTTTATCCGTGGCATCTCACGCTTTTTCCTTCAGGTACGGCGCCGCCCGGCGCAGCCGCCGAGCGTCCTTACCGGTCAGGACCAGCAGCTTGCTGTACTGGCGCTTCCGACGGGGACTCTTGTGTCCCAACAGGTGACTTTTCTGCGCGTGCGGGCGCATGATCTTCCCGGTCTTCGTCACCCGGAACCGCTTGGCCGATGCGCGATGCGTGCGCAGTTTAGGCATCGATCGCTCCTTAACTCTTCCGCGCCTGCGCTTGGGCCGGGGGCTGAGCCTGGGCGGCGGGGGGCTGAGCCTGGGCGGGGGGCTGAGCCTGGGCGGCCGCGGCGGCCGGGGCCAGGATCATGATCATGTTCCGGCCTTCCAGCAACGGCATCCGCTCGACCGTGCTGATGGTCTTCAACTCCAGCGCCATCCGGTCCAGCAGCTTCTTGCCGATATCCTGGTGCACCATCTCGCGGCCGCGGAACATGATCGTCAGTTTGACCTTGTCGCCCTCTGCCAGGAACGACTTGACGGCGTTGAACTTCGTCTGGAAGTCATGCTCGCCGATCTTCGGACGCAGTTTCATTTCTTTGACCTTGATGACGTTGTGCTTGCGGCGCCCATCTTTCTCTTTCTTGATGCTCTCGAATTTGAACTTGCCATAGTCCATGATCCGGGCCACCGGCGGCTGCGCCTGGGGCGCGACCTCCACCAGGTCCATCTCGCGCTCGACCGCCAGGGCCCTAGCGCGGTCGGTGGTCATGACACCTAACTGCTCGTTGCGATCGTCGATGACGCGGACTTCAGCAGCGCGGATCTGGTCGTTGATACGAAGTTCCCTAAATGCCGTGGATCAAGCCTCCTTCGACCACAAAAAAAGATAGCCCTTGAGCTATCTTCGTCCCCTTGACCTCTTCGGCCCGGCCTGGAGGTGAGAGTCGGACAGCCTCTCTTGGCACGCGGGAGTATACCACGTCATGATTCCCTCCCCCGCTCGCGGGCGAGGGTCAGGGTGGGGGCGCCTTACAGGGGTAACCGCGATTCGTCCTCGAGCTGGCCCAGGAATTGGTCGACCACCAACGACACCTGGTCACCGCCTTCCCGGCGCCGGATGTTGAGCGTCCCGGCCTCCAGCTCCTTGTCGCCGACGACCGCCATGTAGGGGACCTTCTGGAGCTGCGCATTGCGGATTTTCGCCTGCATCCGCTCCGCCCTCCCGTCCACCTCGACCCGCAGGTCGCGATCGCGAAACCGATCAGCCAGTGTGGTGACGGCCTCCAGGTGACGGTCCGCGATCGGTATGAAGACCACCTGGACCGGAGCCAGCCAAACCGGGAAGGCACCGCCGTAGTGCTCGATTAGGTAGGCCATGAACCGCTCCATCGAACCGATCGGCGCCCGATGCAGCATGACGGGCCGCTCCATGGTCTGCTCAGAGGTCACGTATTCGAGGCCGAAGCGTTCCGGCAGCAGAAAATCGATCTGGTTGGTCGAGAGGCTGAACTCACGACCGATGGCGTCCTTGATCTGGACGTCGAGCTTCGGGCCGTAGAACGCCGCGTCGCCCGGCGCTTCCACGAATGGATGCCCGGCGGCACGAAGCGCACGCCGGGCGGCATCCTGGGCGCGCTCCCATACGGCTGGGTCGCCCATCCATTTGTTGCTGACGTCATCGCGGAGCGACAGCCGGAAGTGGAAGTCGGTGATGCCAAAGGCGCGGTAGACCTGAAGGATGAGTTGGACCACCCGCTCGAACTCCTCGTCGAGTTGGTCTGGCCGGCAAAAGATGTGCGCATCATTGATGGTGAAGCTTCGAACGCGGATCAGCCCCGAGACCTCACCCGACTTCTCATAGCGGTAAACAGTTCCTAACTCGGCGATCCGAACGGGCAAATCGCGAAAGCTGTACGCCTTCCGCTGGAAGAGACGGATGTGGTGCGGACAGTTCATCGGCCGGAGCTGCCACTGCTCCTCCTCCATCTCGGACGGCGCATACATCGACTCCCGGTACCGCTCGAGGTGTCCGCTGACCCTGTAGAGCTCCAGGCGGGCGATGTCCGGAGTTTTCACGTGCTCGTAGCCCTGCCGGCGTTCCAGCCGAAGGATGAATTCCTCCATCCGCTGCCGGATAGCGGCCCCCTTCGGGGTCAGCAGGGGCAAGCCGCGACCGACCATCTCGTCGATCACGAACAGATCAAGCTCCTTTCCCAGCTTGCGGTGGTCGCGCTTGGCGGCCTCCTCGAGCATCTTGAGGTGGTCATCGAGCTCCGCTTGCGTCGGAAACGCGGTGCCATAGATGCGAGTCAGCTGCTGGTTCTTCTCGCTGCCCTTCCAGTAGGCTCCGGCAATCGAAAGTAAGCGGAAGGCGCCTAGTTTGCCCGCGTTCGCCACGTGGGGTCCCAGGCAGAGGTCGACGAAGTCACCCATCCGATAGAGGCGCGCGGTCGGCTCGGTGACCTTGTCCGCGATCAGCTCGACCTTCAGCGGCTGGTGCAACCGCCCGAACAAGGCGACGGCCTCGGCCTTGGGGAGCTCTTCCTTGCGGAAGGGCGTCCCGGCCTGGATAATCTCGCGCATCCGAGCTTCGATCTTTGGCAGGTGCTCGGGCAGCAAGCGCTCCTGGAACCCGAAGTCGTAGTAGAAGCCCTCATCGGTGGCCGGACCGATGCCGATCAGCGTGCCGGGAAAGAGATCGAGGACGGCCGCCGCCATCACGTGCGCCGTCGAATGGCGGAGGGTTTCCAGGTCTTCGCTCATGGCTCTTCCCGCAAAAGGGTCAGCCGATTATAGAGAGCGAGTTTGGAAGGCGCTTAAACCGCGCGGAGTCGCTGGAGACCGGCCGGGATATCCTCCCGGCCCAACGTTCGCTCGTCGAGCGATGCCTCGATGTCCGGATGAACCTGGAAGATGAGCGAGAGTTGATGCGCCAGGGGAACGATCGGCGCGCGCCGGGCCTGGCGTCGAAGGCGCTCTTGCCGGCTTGGGTCAATGGCGCAGCAGCGGATGCTGCAGTACCTGGCCGTCGCCTTCTTGACCGAGGCACCACATCCCGGGCGGGCGCAGATCTTCAGCGGAGTGGTCTGCTTGAAACCGTGAGCGATCCCCAATGTTTCCTCCAACTTTCCCCGGTCTCTGCCGAGACCGTCTCCCCCAGCGCGTTATTGATTATGCTCGCCGCCCGCAGCGTGTCAAGCATCGGCCGTGCTTATCCACATTGCTCCACTGAGAAGAGGATTAGCTGGGGAAAAAATCCCCGAGGATCAACGCGCGATGAGGGCATGTAAAGAAACCGGTGCGATCTCGGGCGATTCGTGTTGCAGTGACTACAAGGGCGTCGAAGGGACGCGTGGTTTGAGTTTCCCCTCGCGGCGCTGCCGAAGGAGATCGCCGGCGAGCTGCGGGAGGCCGGCGGCATCATCGACCCCCCGGATCCATACTCCATCAGCGCCGAACCGCTTGGCCCGCCGCACCTGGTGGGGCAGCGTAGCCAGTGCGATGATCACCGGACGCTCGAAGCCAAGCGCCCCGTTGAGCACGCCGAAGACGTAGGCCGTGTCCGCTTCCCAGATTCCCATATCGAAGAGCACGAGCTCGGGGTTGAGGCGCTCGATGAGCGGCTGCACGTCCTGGTCAGGAAGCGCGGTCTGGGCGTCGTAGCCGGCGTCCACGAACAGCTCCTGATAAGCGATCGCCTGACGCGGATCGTTCTCGAAGATGACGACGGCAGCCGCGGAGCCGTCGTCCGGAGCGATGGCCATGGTCGAGCGAAATTATGGCATGCGCCAATGGCCGTAAGCGCCAGCGCGTCGCCGCGTTAACACAATCGAATCGCCCTGCGCTCAGTCCCCGGGTCGCCACCCGGGGATTTCTTTTAGTAATTCCCCTCCCCTGCTTGCGGGGGAGGGCAGGGTGGGGGCCTATCAGCTCGTGAGCCAGGCACCCAATCGGTGACCATCGACGTTGCCGCCGCTCAGGATGGCGGCCAACGGCCGCTCGATGGCGGGGTCCGCCAGTAAGGCCGCCACCGCCGCCGCCCCGGCCGCCTCGACGACCAGCTTGGTCTGCAGCGCAATGGTCTTCAGTGCCTCGATGATCGCTTCGTCGCTGACGGTGCGCATCTGGTCGACATAGCGCTGGATCAGACTGAGGTTGAAGGGGCGGGTATAGGGCGCCGCGAGCCCATCGGCGATCGTGTCCAGGCGAGACGGCGTTACCGGATGGCCGGCGGCCAGGCTCTCGCTCACGGCGGGAGCCCGCTCGGGTTCCACGCCGATGATGCGGAGCTCTGGACGCTGGGCCTTGAGCGCGACCGCCGTGCCGGCGATCAGGCCGCCGCCACCCACCGGAACGATCACGGTACGGAGGTCCGGCACCGCCTCCAGGATCTCTAGGCCTACCGTGCCCTGCCCGGCCGCGACCGCCGGATCGTCGAACGGATGCACGAGGTGGAGGTTCCGCCGTTGCTGTTCCAGCTCGAGGCGCCGCTGCCATTCGGTCAACGGCACCAGGACGATTTCGGCGCCGTAGCCGCGGATCGCCTGAAGCTTGGTCAGCTGGGCATCCTCCCGAACGACGACCACACACGGAATCTCGAAAGTCTGAGCGGCGTAGGCGAGCGCCTGCCCATGGTTTCCCGCCGAGAGCGTGATGACGCCGCGGCGGCGCTGTTCGGGACTGAGCTGCAGAACGGCGTTGAAGGCGCCCCGCACCTTGAAGGAGCCGGTCCGCTGCAGGTTCTCCGCCTTCAGCCAGACGCCTGGACCCGCGATCGGCTCGCCCGAGAGGGTGGGCGTCCTCAAGACGTAGGGTTGAATCCGATCGGCGGCGGCGCGGACGTCGGCCAGGGACAACGCGCCGGTTTGGACAGCCATCCCTAGACGGTAGCGGTTAGGGGCGCCTAACTCCAGAACCCATGCAGAAGCACGTGGTCGAGTAGCTGCGCCAGCCAGCGCCGAAAGCGGGTGGCCATGGATGGTATAACGCGGCGGGCGCCCAAGCCTTTGGTGGGCCGCTCGAACGGCTTGGTGGGCGCAACAGGAGTCGAACCTGTGACCTCTTCCTTGTCATGGAAGCGCTCGTACCAACTGAGCTATGCGCCCACGTAACGCACGGGATTATATCGTCGCACGGCAAACGCCTCAAACGCTCGCATCGCACGTCCCGACGTCTCAAACGCTCGCCCGGCACTTACGCGCCGCTCGCGTGGGGCGACGGCCCCGGCGGCTCGCGAGGGCCGGCGGGCCCGCTGAGCTATGCGCCCGTGTCGCCCGCGATTATAGCGGCGCTTTGCCGTCCGTCGACAGATTCGGTGGCACCAGCGGGTTGCGGCGACCGGCCAGGGCCGAGATCGTGCCGCTCGCCACCAGCAGGGCGCCCATGCCGAAGATGACCCGGATGACGCCGAAGATGTCGGCGAGCCCGCCCGCCAGCAGGATCGGGATGGCGACGGCAGTGTTGACCACCGTAAACATGGCGCCGAAGATACGGCCGCGCAACTCTGCCTCGGTCTTTTCCTGCAGGACGGTGAAGGCCGGGATGAAGAGCATGCCGAATTCCACGCCCCCGATGAACCCGAAAACCACTGGGAACCAGACGAGCAGCCAGCGCGCGCCCAGCTGCTCCAGGAGGTAGGGCACCACGGCCATCAGCATCAGCGTGGCGCCCGCCGAGAGCAGCGCGCCGATCAGGAGCCGGCTGCGCCGGTAGTGGCGGCCGTACTGGCCAAGGTAAAACGCCGCCCCCAGCATGCCGATCACCGCCGGCGCCAGGAAGAGGTAGACATCGGTGGCCTGCAGGTGCAGCACCGTGCTCATGTAGCTGGGCGCTAGCACGAAGATCGAGAAGATCACCGCAATCGTCAGGCTCAACTGCAGCACCGCGAAGCGCACCAGCGGCCGGGCCGCGATGTAGGCGATGCCCTCGCGGAGTTCATAGAGAATGTCAGTTTTTTCGGCGAGCGCCTTGTGAGTGCGGGCGTGCAGGTCAGTCTTCACCAGGTAGATCAGCCAGGCCGCGAGCAGGAAGAGTCCGGCGGCGATCCAGTAGGGCGAGTCCGTGCCGAGGAAGCGGACGGCGAGCGTTGACAGCGGCACGGCGATCAGCAGGGTGACGATCACCGTGCTGGTGAACATCGAGGTGGCGGTCATCAGTTCCTCCGATCCGACGATGAACGGGATGGACGCTGCTTCGGCCGGGGCGAAGATCTGGCCGACCGAGGCGAACAGAAAGATGATGACGAACAGGTGCCAGGTGACGTGCTCGAAGTAGGGGGTGACCTGGCTGAGAGGGATCAGCAGGATCAAGCCGCCGCGAATCGCGTTGGTGTAGAACATCAACCGCTTCTTGTCGTGCCGGTCGGCATATACCCCAGCAAGTGGGCTGAGGAAGACCGATGGAAAGGTGTAGGCGAGGAAGAGCGCCGCACCGTGGGTGCTCGCACGGCTGATGCTGTAGGTGAGGATCAGCAGCGCGAACATCAAGAATTTGTCGGCCAGCTGAGAGGCGACTTGAGCCGACCAGATCAGCCGGAAATCGCGGTTGGCGAGTACCGTGCGAAAGCCCGGCTGAGGAAGGATGATGTCGCGCGGGTCGCGACCCGCGCCTACCTCGTCTGGCTCCTTCAAGTCGCCTAAATCGTATCTAGTTGTCAACTCGCGCGCTCATTCTCGAAAAGTCGCCTCCATTCCTCGAGGGTCAGCGTTTCGGCGCGGCGTGCCGGGTCGATGCCTATAACCGCGAGCCGGGCGCGAGCATCCGCCCCGCTGATACCCAGCTTTCTCCCCAACACGAATGGGAGCTGCTTGCGACGAGCCTGGAAGAAGGGGGTGACGAAGTCGAAGAAGGCAGGTAATTGGACACGCGGAAGGGCAGGCTCCGAATCCGGGTTGATGCGGACGAGGGCCGAGTCGACCTTTGGTTGGGGCAAAAAGGCCGTGCGTGGCACGCGGAGCACCAGCTCCGGCCGGCCGTAAACCCGAACCCCCAGCGTGGCGAGGCTCCAGCCGCCCGGCGGCGCCACCAGGCGCTCGGCGACCTCCTGCTGAATCAGTAGGTCGATTCGGGTCGGCGCCGGCGGCTGCTCGAGCAAGCGGACGAACAGGGCCCCGGTCAGGTTGTAGGGGATGTTCCCGACGACCCGGTAGGGAGCGGGCAACAGTTCGCCAACCGCCATCCGCAGGATGTCCCCCTCCATGATGCGCACGTTAGACCGATCCCGAAGGGTGAGCCCTAGCGCTTTGATACACGCGGGATCGATCTCGACCCCGACGACGGCCCCGGCTCGAGCCGAGAGCTCAGCCGTCAACGCGCCGAGGCCGGAACCGACCTCGACAATGCGATCGGTTGGCGCCAGCTCGAGGGCTTCGACGATCCGCTCCAGTTGCCGCCGGTCGGCAAGAAAATTCTGTCCCCAGCGCCGCAGGTAGCGGACGCCAAACCGGCGGGCCACGCCGCGGATCGCCGAGGGGTCGGCGATATCAAGCGGTCGCTTCTTAGCCGGCGTGGTTCAACCGAAATAGGGCGATCGCGTTTTGCCGGGTTGCCTGGCCGATCTCGGCGGCGTTGCTGCCGCGCAGTGTGGCGATCCGCTCCACCGTCTCGATGATGTAGCGCGGCGCATTCGGCTGGCCGCGCCGACTCTGTGGCGGAAGGAAGGGCGAATCCGTCTCCACCAGCATGTGATCCAGCGGGATGATACTGGCCGCCCCGATGATGCCGTGCGCGGTGGGATAGGTCACCGTGCCGGCGAATGAGATGTAGAAGCCGCGCCCCAGCGCTTCTGCGGCGAATGCCGAGTTGCCGCTAAAGCAATGAAAGACCCCATTCAATCCGGGGAACTCGTCGAGGATGGCCAGCAGGTCAGGGAAGGCATCGCGCGTGTGCAGCACCAACGGCTTGTGGAGTTCCTGCGCCAGGCCAAGCATCTGGCGGAAGACTTGCTGCTGTTCCCCTTTCGGCACTCGGTGGTAGTCGGTGAAGTGGTAATCGAGGCCGATCTCGCCTACGGCCACAACGCTCGGGTGGCTCGCCAGCTGCCGAAGCTCGCGTAGCTCGGCGGGGGTGAGGGCCTCGCCCGCCGAATGCGGATGCCGGCCGATGGTCGTCCGAAGGCCCGGAAGGCGCTCGGCCAGTTCCACGCCCGGCCGATTGTCGGAGGCATCATCCCCGATGTTGATCACGGCCTCGACGCCCGCCTGACGGGCCTCTTGCAGTGCCTGCTCCGGCGTCAGCGGCTGGCGCAGGTGCAGGAGGTGAGCGTGCGAATCGATCAGGCGACCGGCTCCGGTTTCTCGATCCGCGGAAAGAGGACGCCGCCCAGCGATGTCTGCGTTCGCGGGGCCAGTCTTCCCCACTCGCGAGCGGTCGCCCAGGGGGCGTTCATGTCCGCCTTCACCTGCGCGCCGATCTTGCCGGCGGTCTCGGGAAGGAATGGTGAGATCAAATAGGCCGTCAGCCGGATCGCCTCCACCAGGTTGTACATCACGGTCTGCAGCCGCTTGCGCTGATCCGACTGCTTGGCCAGCACCCAGGGCGCCGTCTCCTCGATGTACTTGTTGCCGCGGTTGACCGCCTCCCAGGTCTGCGCGAGTGCCCCAGTGAAGTCGAGCGCTTTGAGGTGCCGGTCCTGGCCGCGCAGGGCTTTCTCGAAAGCCGTTCGAAGCTGCTTGTCCAGCGGCGCCTCGTCGCCGTCCGGCGCCGGAACCTTGCCATCGAAGTAGCGCTGCAGCATCGAGAGGGTGCGGTAGACGAAGTTGCCGAGATCGTTGGCCAGGTCGGCATTGAAGCGGTCGACCATCGTCTCCCAGCTGATGTCACCGTCTCGATCGAAGGGGAGCTCACGCAACAGCAGATAGCGAACCGCATCGGCGCCAAAGCGGTCGGCGGCTTCCAGGGGATCGATGTAGTTGCCGATGCTCTTGCTCATCTTCTCGCCGCGGACCGTTAGGAAGCCGTGGGCGTAGACCCGCTTGGGGACGGCCACCCCGGCCGACATCAACATCGCCGGCCAGTACAGGCAATGGAATCGGCCGATGTCCTTGCCGATCACGTGCAAGTCGGCGGGCCACCAGCGCTTGAACATCGCCTCGTCGGTACCGTAGCCGACGCCGGTGATGTAGTTCACCAGGGCATCGCCCCAGACGTAGACCACGTGCTTCTCGTCGCCCGGGAAGGGGATGCCCCATTTGATCGTCGAGCGAGAGATGCTGAAGTCCTGGAGCCCGGTTCGCAGCCATCCCAAGATCTCGTTGCGTCGGCTCTCCGGTTGGATGAACTCGGGGTGCTTGTCGATGTGCTGCTGCAGACGCTCCTGGTAGTTCGAGAGCTTGAAGAAGTAGTTTTCTTCCTTCAGCCACTGCGCCTTGAGTGTCGGATGAATCAGGCAGTAGCCATCCTTGAGGTCGGTGTCCTGCTTGAAGGCTTCGCACGAGACGCAATACCAGCCCTCGTACGCGCCTTTGTAGATGTCGCCGCGGGCCTGCATTTTCGCGATGAAGGCCTGCACGCCGCGCACATGGTCCTGGTCTTCGGTCCGGATGAAGCGGTCGTAGGCAATGCCGAAGCGCGCCTCGACGTCGCGATAGAGCTGGGCCATCCGGGCCGTGAACTCCGCGGTCGACACCCCTTCCTCCTCGGCTCGGCGCCGGACGTTCTGCGAATGCTCGTCGGTGCCGGTGAGAAAGAACGTGTCGTCCCCGATCAGCCGGTGGTAGCGCGCCAATACGTCGGTCGCCACCAGCTCGTAGATGAAGCCGAGATGGGGCGCGGCGTTCGGATAGACGATTGCGGTCGTCACATAGAACTTACTCATCTGGCGGTTTCCAATCGCTGCCGGCCACCACGACCGTCAGCTCGCCGCGGGGCGGGACCTTTGAGAAGTGCTCGAGGAGCGTCGCCGGTGTCCCACGCAAGAACTCTTCGTGGAGCTTCGTAATCTCCCGCGCCACGACCAGCGAGCGGGGGCCGAGGGCGGAGGCCATTATATCCAATGTCCTGACCATTCGATGCGGGGATTCGAAAAAGATAAAGGTTCGTTTCGCCTCGGCGGCATCGCGCAGCACCCGCTCGAGCTCGCCGCGCTTACGCGGCAAGAAGCCGAGGAAGGTGAACTGGTTCGTGGGCAGACCGGAGCTCACCAACGCCGCCAGCACCGCCGAGGGTCCGGGGACAGGCACGACCGGATAGCCGGCGGCGACGGCAGCGCTCACCAGGCGCACCCCGGGGTCGGAGAGCGCTGGGGTACCGGCATCTGATACCAGCGCCATGTCATGCTGCGCCAGACGGCCCAGGATCGATTGCAGCTGGCGTGTCTCGTTCTTCGCGTGCAGGCTGACCAGGGGCCGGCGCAATCCGAAATGGGTCAGCAATTTCAGCGTGTGCCGAGTATCCTCGGCCGCGATCATCGGCACCGACTCCAGGACATGAAGGGCGCGCAGTGTGATGTCGTCCAGGTTGCCGATCGGCGTGGCGACCAGATAGAGCGTCCCCAATCGCGGGGCAGCCTCAGTGTCCCCAATCGCGGGGATAGCGGAAATCGCGATCGATCGTGCGCGACGATAGCTTGGCGATGACCGGGAGGCGACGCTTGTACTGGTTCTCGCGCACCCGGCGGACGATGTCCGCGATGAATGCTTGCTCGAAGCCGCGTTGCTGCAGCTCCTCGACCGAGTACCGGCGGTCGACGAGGTAGTAGAGCAACTGGTCGATCAGCCGGTACTGGAAACCCAGCTCGGTCTCATCGGACTGGCCCGCCCAGAGGTCCGCCGTCGGCGCCTTTTGCACGATGGCGGTCGGCACGCCGAGGGCGTCGGCCAGCTGCCAGATCTGGGTTTTGTACAGGTCGCCGATCGGGTTGATCGCACTGGCCATGTCGCCGTAGATCGTGCCATAGCCGAGCAACAACTCGGTCTTGTTGCTGGTCCCGATGACAAGCGCGCGCCACGCCCAGGACTGGTCATAGAGGATGCTCATCCGCTCCCGCGCCATCTTGTTCCCCCGCTGCTTTTGGTCGGCGTCGGGGAAGGGCTCGAAATAGGCATCGATTTGCGGGCTGATGTCGATCTCGAGATGATGGATGCCCAGCTGCCTGACGACCTGCAGCGCGTCGGTTTTACTCTTGGGATCGCTCGTCTTGTAGGGCATGATGAAGGCCACCACGTTCGTCGCCCCGAGCGCCTCGGCCGCCAGCGTCGCGACCAGGCTGGAATCGACGCCGCCGCTTAGCCCCAGCACGACGCGTTCGAAACCGACCTTGCGAACCTCGTTCCGGATGAAACCGACCAGGATGCGCCGAACCAGTTCCGGGTTGATCGCGAGCGGAGGAAAGACCGGTTCAGAAAGGCTTGCGGGTACGCTCATGCCAGACCCTGCGCAACTCGTTGATGGTGAGTTCAAGCCGCTCGTCTCGCAGCATCGGATTGGCCAGCCGCTCGCGGCGAACGTCGCCGAGGTCGAGGTTGGCAAGCACCAGGGCCTCGTCGGCGTCTTGCTGCTGCGCGATGATGTCGCCGTTGGGCCCGATCACCATCGAGCCGCCCCAGAAGTTCGCCCCGTCCTCGTAGCCGACTCGATTGCAGTAGAGGAAGAAGGTCGTCAGGAACTGGGCGTAGGTACGGCAGAGGAGCCCGTATGATTCCGCCGTCCCCAGGCGCTCGTCGGTCGTGATGCCGCGACCGGGACTGGCCGACGGGCAGATGATCATGTCGACGCCTTCCAGGCTCAGGATGTAGGCACTCGAGAGGTGCCAGATGTCCTCACAAACCAGGATCCCAGCCCGCCCGAACGCCACCTTAAAACTCCGGAAGCGGTCACCAGGCGCGAGGTACCGTTGCTCGTCGAACATGCCGTAGGTCGGCAAATAGACCTTGCGGTGCACGTGCAGGAGCTCGCCCCGGCTGAAGTAGAGGCTCGCGTTGAAGTAGCGGTGATCGGGCGCTTCGATGACGGCGCCAAGCACCACGTCGAGCTCGGTTGAGAGCGCCTCGAGGTCGCGCATCACCGCACTGTCCAGCTGGATCGCGCTTTCCGGCACCAGGTCTTTGAGGAAATAGCCGGTCAGGCTGAGCTCGGGAAAGACCAGCAGGTTGGCACCGGCCTCGACCGCCTGCCGCACCCATTGACGGTGCCGCTCGAGGTTTGCGCCGCGGTCGCCCAGCGCCGAATCCATCTGGGCCAGCGCGACCGTGACTCGGCCGTCCTGGCTCATGCCCCGATACGGGGGAACCCTGCAGGCCTGTCTTGCATGCTTGGCAGACGACCGCCCCCGCCTCGCGCCAGCCACTGGACGATGGCCGGTGACATCTCCGCGCACGACCCCAGATGCACCGCGGCCCGGGGCAGCGCATCGAGGAACGCCCCGCCATACGTCCGGTTCGCGATCCGATGGTCCATCAGGACGACGGCGCCGCGATCGCTCTGCCGACGGATCAGCCGGCCGAAGCCCTGCTTCAGCCGCAGGACCGCCTCGGGCAGCGCCAACTGGCCGAAGGGGTCGGCGAGCATCGCGCTCCGCGCCAGCTGCAACGGGTCACTTGGAACCCGAAAGGGCAAGCGGACGATCACCACGCAGGAAAGAGCATCCCCGGGCACGTCGATCCCCTCCCAGAAGCTGCTGCTTCCGAGGAGGATGCTGCGCGGATTCTCCTGGAACTGGGTCAGCAGCTGCCGCCGGGTGCCATCGAGGTTCTGCGCCAGCACGCTGAGATTGCCGTGCACCGTACCCACCCGCAAGCGGTCGGCGACCTCGCGGAGCTGCTGATGCGAGGTGAAGAGCACCAGCGTTCGGCCGCCGATCGCCGCGGCGATCTCGCCGACGACCTCGCTCACCTGGTCAAGGAAGGCCGGGTCATTGAGATCTCTCAAGTCGGTCGGCAGGCAGAGCAACGCTTGCGATAGATAGTCGAACGGCGAGGCGAGCACCATCTCATGGGTCGCAAGCGCCTCGAGCCCGACACCGCGCTTGAAGTAGGCGAACGAATCGGCCACCGCGAGTGTCGCCGAGGTGAAGACCACGGTGTCCTTGCCCTTGAAGGCCCGCGCCTGGAGTTCCCGGCCGGCGGCAGTGGGAGCAGCCTGCAGCAGCGGCCGGCCCGAGCGCCGTTCCGTTCCAACCCAGTAAAGCCGCTCCGGGCGGGGCTGTAGCAGGGCCTCGACCACGAGCTCCACCCGTCCCTGTAGCTGAGCCTTGAAGAGGTCCAGCTCCCGCTCCGCATACGGACTGGCCTCCAGTGGCAACCGGGCGCCGGCATCATCGAGCGCAAGGCGGAGGGCAGTGGCGTTTTCGGCAAGCCCGGTTGCGAGCGCGCAGAGCTGCGCGATCTCTGGGCCGGCGCGGGTGACGCCGTCCAGGATGACCGGCTCCTCTCGCGCCGGCCGCGCCGGAACGTCCGGCTGGCGCTCCCGGATGATCGACCTGGCCTCGCGGAAGAAGTCGGTCACGGCCTGGCGGCAGACGGCCGCCGCCGCCCGCACCGCCTCACCCGGCGGTCCGATCGCAGCCCGGAACCAGGTCAGCGCCCCGTCGATGCTCTCCATCAACTCTTCTTCCCCGACCCGGATCGTCAGGGCGTCGACCGCCGTTTCCTCGAGCTGGTGTGCCTCGTCCACCACCAGGTGCTCGTATGGCGGCAACACCGAACCGCCGGCCAGCGCGTCGGCCAGCAGCAGCGCGTGGTTGGTCACGATCAGATCCGCATCCTGCGCCGCCCGGCGGCTGTTCCAGTAGAAGCATTGCTGCGTCTTGTAGTTCTCGCAGTGGGCGGCAAGGCAGTCGTCCGGCGTGGAGGCAGCCCGCAACCAGAAGAGCTCATCGAACCCGTTGAGCTTGATCTCGGAGCGGTCCCCGTGGCGGGTCTGCGCCAGCCAGACGAGCATCCGCAGCTTGAACTTCGCCTCCTCGTGGAACCAGCTCCCGTCGGCGCGCCGGCTGGGGGCGTTGAGATACCGGTTCCAGCGCCGCAGGCTGACGTAGTTGGCACGTCCCTTGAGCAGCGAGGCCTTGAAGTCGAAGGGAAGCCAGCTGCGCATGAACGGGATGTCCTTGGAGAAGAGCTGCTCTTGCAGGGTGATGGTGTTCGTCGCCACGACCACCCGCTCTCCACTGGCGACCGCGTGGTGGACAGCCGGCACCAGGTAGGCGAGCGACTTTCCGGTGCCCGGGCCGGCTTCGACCAGCAGGCGGCCGCCACGGGTGTAGAGCTGCGCAATCGCGAGCGTCATCTGCAGCTGCGATTCGCGGAGCTCGTAATCCTCGAGCAACCCGGCCATGGGACCATCCGGACCGAGCAGCGCTCGGATCGCCTGGGGATCCGTTGAAGGCGAGGTCGGGCGCGTCGCGTTGGAGGGCGCTGCCGCTGGACGTGCCAGACTCTCGACGCCGCTAAAACCAGCGGCATGCGCATCCCGGAGGAAATGGTGTAACGGGTGGGGCCATCCCTCCGCCACCTCGAGCATGCGGTCGAGGAGGTCACCCGGAAAGCCGCGGGCATAGTGCCACAGGTACCGGAACAGCTGTCGCGCAGCATCAGCGTCTGAAAGCGCGCGGTGCGGATGCGGATGGGCCAGGCCGAGCTGGCGAGAGAGGTGCGGCAGGCTGTGGCTCGGCGCCATTGGCAGCATGATCCGGGCAAGGTCCAGCGTGTCGAAGAGCTCATAGCTCGCCTCGCTCTCGTCGACGAGGAAGGACAGGTCGAAGTTGCCGCTGTGGGCAACCACGGCGCTGTCGCCAACGAAGTCGATGAGCTGGGCCAGCACCTGCTCCGGGTGTGGCGCCGCCACCACATCGGCATCCCGAATCCCGGTGAGTTCCTGCACCGCCCGCGGGATCCCAACTTCTGGCCGGACCAGCGATTGGAACGTGGCCACCACCTGGTCACCCCGGAACCGAACCGCGCCGACCTCGATGATCCGATCGAGCCTGGGACTCAGGCCAGTGGTCTCCAGATCAAGAGCAACGAGCGTGCGATCCACTACCGCAATGCTCTCAAATGCCGATTGGCACAGTTACACAGAGACTGAAGCGCCCGAAAGGGCGGCTCGGCCTGCGGCCTCGCTGTTCCTCGCGGGCCGAGGGCTACAGCAGTTTCGCAGCAAGCTCCGCGAGTTCTGACCTTTGGCCTTTAGTAAGGGTGACGTGACCGGCCAGGGGGTTGTTCTTGAACTTTTCGATCGCGTAGCAGAGCCCGTTGCTGCGGAAGTCCAGGTAGGGGTGGTCGATCTGGTTGGGGTCGCCGGTAAGGACGATCTTGGTGCCCTCGCCGGCGCGCGACACGATCGTCTTGACCTCGTGCGGGGTGAGGTTCTGCGCTTCGTCGACGATGATGAACTGCTGCGGGATGCTGCGTCCCCGGATGTAGGTGAGGGCCTCGGCCTCAAACATGCCCTTGTCCTGGATGTGGCGGATCATGTCCGCGGCCATCTGTTCTTTATAAATGCACCCCATCAGGTACTCGAGGTTGTCGTAGATGGGCTGCATCCAGGGCCGTAGCTTCTCATCTTTGTCACCCGGCAGGTAGCCGACGTCCTTGCCCATCGGAATGACCGGCCGCGTTACGAGTAACCGGCGATAGCGGTGCGAGTCGAGCACCTTGCTCAAGCCGGCGGCCAGCGCCAGCAGCGTTTTACCCGTGCCCGCCTGGCCGGTCATGGTGACAAACGGGATTCGGTCGTCAAGCAGGATGTCGAAGGCGAACCGCTGGCCCAGGTTCTTCGGCTGGATGCCCCAGATCTCTTTCTTGATCGGGGCTAAGGCCACGACCTGGCCGGCCGTGGCGTCAAAGCGGCCGAGGGCGCTCGACTTGGTCCCGTTTTGGGACTTGAAATGGACGAACTGGTTGAAGTAGAGCCGGCCGTTTGACGGTTGGTAGCTGTTTGTCTTGGTGAAGGTCTCGATGTCTTCCGGCGACACGGTCAGCGTGGTCATACCGTCGTACAGGTCCTCTTCCCTGAGCACCATCTTGTCGGTCTCGTAGTCCTGCGCCTGCAGGTTCAAAGCATCGGCCTTGACCCGGACATTGATGTCCTTGCTGACAAGGATGACCGGTATGCCGTTGCTCTCGGCTTTGAGCTGGAGCGTAAGGGCGATCACCTGGTTGTCGGCCTTGCGGGGGTCGAGATCGTCCGGCAGGTGGGCGGTGTTCTCGTGCGTGAGCTCGACGCGCAGCGAGCCGCCGTATTTGAGCGCTACGCCCTCCGAGAGCTTGCCCTTGGCCCGAAGGTCGTCGAAGAGGTGCGCGATCAGTCGCGCATGCCGGCCGACCTCATCCTGCCGGCGCTTCTGGCCGTCGATCTCCTCGATGACGGTGAGCGGGATCACGATATCGTTGTCGTCGAAGGAGAAGATCGCGTTCGGATCGTGCAACAGGACGTTCGTGTCGAGCACGTAAATTTTCTTCATGCTTGGGCGCTCTTCGGCATCGGCGAGCTCGTGTATTCCCCCTGGTATTCCAACGGTAACAGCGCCGCGATCTTTGTCATCAGGAAGTCGGCGCTCTGCTGATGATCCATCGGGCTGCCGTCTCGATTCCGCTCCGGTAGTTGGAACGGTTCGCCAAACGTCATCTCGACCTCGGCCCGCCGCGGGATCATGCTGTGCCGGCCCAGTACGTTTTGCGTACCGGTGATGGCGATCGGCACCAGCGGCGCGCCGGAGCGGCGGGCGACGAAGCCGGCGCCCGGCTCGGCCCGGAGCAGGCGGGCGTTCTCCGACCGGTGGCCTTCGGGGAACAGCACGACCGCCGATCCTTGCTTCAGCAAATCGAACGCCCGGCGGAGGGCGGTCCGGTCGGGGGAATGACGCATCACCGGAAACGCATGGTAGCCGCGCATCAACCAGGCGAACCGGCCCCGGAACAGTTCCGCCTTTGCCATGAACCAGACCGGCCGCGGGGTCCAGGCGCCGATGATGGCGGGATCGACCCCGCCCACGTGGTTCGACACCATCAACAGCGGGCCCGAGTTGGGCACGTTCGAGGTGCCGCGGAGGTGGAACTTTGAGCCCAGAAGCAGGCGGGTTAGGAGCCGTGCAAGACCAGTAAGGAAGGAATAGCTCAAGATCAGTGCTTCGGCAGCCGGGCCATCACTTCGTCAAAGACTTGACCGACCGACTTGCCCTCAGTCGCGACGATTATAGCATCGGTTGCCGGCCGTAACGGCGCAATTTCTCGCTCCTGGTCGGCCCGGTCGCGGGCGTCGATTTCCTGTTCGAGCACGGCATCGGGCGTCGCACTCCCGCGCGCCTGGTCCAGCTCCCGGCGCCGCCGGGCGACCCGCTCTGCCGCCGGTGCGGTGAAGAAAAATTTCACGTCCGCATCCGGATAGATGACGGTCCCGATGTCTCGACCCAGAATAACGGCATCGCCCCGGGCCGAGCCGCGCTGGAGTTCCACCAGCAACCGGCGCACCTCGGGGATCTGGGAAATGCGCGCGAGCTCCGCCGCTATCGCTGGATCGTGCGCCTCACGGCTGACATCCCGCCCATCGATGGTCAGCAGCGGCCCGGCACGACCGGCCGATGGTGAGGTGTTGATGTCGATCCGCAGCTCACCCATCATTCTCGTCAGCCCGGCAACGTCATCAGCGGCGATGCCTCGCCGCCCGGCTTCCACGGTAACGGCGCGATAGAACAGCCCGGTGTCGACGAGCGCGAATCCAAGCGCTTCCGCCACCATCCGCCCGATGGTCGTCTTCCCCGATCCCGCTGGACCATCGATCGCGATGATCACTAGTTGAAGTTCCTCCACACATATGAGTCGGGTTTGGGCACTATAGCCCCGCGGCGGACTTCAAGTCCGCCACCTCGTCGGGCCGGAGTGGGCGGATGCTGCCCTCGGCAAGGTCGCCGAGCTGAAGCCCATCGATTCGCACCCGCTGCAGGTCGAGCACCCGATGCCCCAGCGCCTGCCAGAGCCGGCGGACCTCGCGCTTGCGGCCTTCGCGCAGCACCATGGCGAGCCGCGTTTCGCCCGTGCTGCTCTCGAGCACCCGGGCTTCGGCCGGCTGAAGCCGCTCCCCTCTCACGACCATCCCCTCCGAGAGCCGCCGCAGTGCGTCGTCACCCGGCCGACCCGCGATCACGACGCGGTATTCCTTTTCGACATGGTAACGCGGGTGCATCAGCCGTCCCGCCAGCTCGCCATCATCGGTCAATAACACCAATCCGCGGCTGTCGAGATCCAGACGGCCGACCGGGAAGACGCGCGGAGGCCCGGGCGGCAGGCGATCGGTCACCGTCTCCCGGCCACGATCGTCTCCCACGCTGGTCAACACGCCGACCGGTTTATTCATCATCAGGTACGTCCATTCGCTGGCGGGCTCGACCGGCCGTCCCTCGACCGTCACCGTATCGATGCCGGGAGTGACCTGCTGCCCGGCGACGGCGCGGATGCCGTTCACCGAAACCGTTCCTGACCCGATCAACTGGTCAGCCTTTCGCCGAGCCGCCACGCCGGCGCGCGCTAGGAACTGGTTGAGGCGGATTGCGGTGGTGGTGGCAGCTCGTCCAGGCTGCTGAGTCCCAGGATCTGGAGGAATTTCATGGTGGTGCCGAACAAGCGCGGCGTTCCCGGCGCATCGAGGCGGCCGGTCTCCGTGATCAGGCCTTTCTCTTCGAGGCTCTCCAGCACTGCCTCGCAGTTGACGCCGCGAACCTCTTCGATCCGCGCCCTGGTAAGCGGTTGGCGGTAAGCGATGATGGCGAGCGTCTCATACGCCGCCGGCGAGAGTCGTGAAGGGTATTCCGGGCGCAACACGCGGCGGACGACATCGGCCTGTGCCGGGTCCGTGACCAGCTGGAGCTGATCCTGGTGTCGTTGCAGAATGAGCCCGCGGCCCGCCAGCGCCTGGCTAAGGCTCGCTGTGGCCGCCTCGATGTCTGGAAGTGGCGACTGCAGGATCTCCTGTAGCTCGAGAACGGTAACAGGACGGTTCAGCGTGAAGAGCACCGCCTCGAGCGCCGCCGCCAGGCTCGTGGTGTCCCGCACCTGGGTCGCGCTGTCGATCATCGAGCTCACTCTGCTTCTTTCCTCTCCTGTCTGCGCACGGTGATCTCGGCGAAGGCCGACGCCTGCGCCACGCGGGCCTCACCGATTCTAATCAGCTCGAGAAGCGCGAGAAAGGTCACCACGGCCTCCAGCCGCGTGCGGGCGTGGCGGAAAACGGCGCTGAAGTTGATCTGTGGTTGGTGGATCAGCATCTGGCGGAGTTCCTCGAGCTTGTCGGCGAGGGAGATCTGCTCCATCTCCACCGTGACCTCCTCCGGCGGCGGCAATCGGTCGAGCACCTGCTGAAAGGCGCTCGCCAGCGCATCGAGGCTCACCTGCACCCGCGCCTGGGGGATCACGTCGGGCTCGAGTAAACCGGCGAAGGTGAAACGCCCAGTGGCGTGGCGGCGCATGAAGGAACCAGCGAGTTCCTTGAACCGTTTGTACTCCTCCAGGCGTCCCTTGATGGCGTCTTCCCAGGCCTGGAGGTCCTCTTCCTCCCCCACCGGCGTTGCCGGCATCAGGCCGGCTGCCTTGAGCTGGACCAGCCGAGCGCCGATCACGAGGAACGCCGCCAGCCGATCGAGCGGCGGGCGGTCTTGCTCAATCGCGCGAAGATAGTCATCGGTCAGGCTGGCCAGCGGGATGGCCTTGAGGTCGACCTCAGCTCGCTGCGCCAGCGTGAGCAGCAACTCGATCGGCCCGTCGAAGGCCGCCGTGCGCACCAGGTAAATAGGGTCGCGCTCGAGCTCGGCCGAGATCTCCCGGCTCAATTCCGTCCGTCCGCCCGTTGCAAGCGTCGGGTGACCTCCGATTTCGGATCCGGGTCATGATGTTCCGCCACGATGGCGGCAAGCTCAGGCGCGCCGGCCACCCGCAACTCCTCGGCGCCGATGCGGGCGTGATCGGCGTAGATCCCATATCGGCGCGCGAAGGCGGGCCGCGCCCGGAGCACGACCCGGAGGGCCCGGGTCGACACCGCTCGCAGGAAGACCGTCAGGCTGCGGTCCACGACCGAGAACTCGGCGTCCGCCTTACCCACGTCATGCAGCAGGGCCGCCTGTTGCAGCAGCCGGCCGGGCTCGCCCTCGAGGCCGGTAACCGTCTCGAGGACGTCGAGCCCGTGTCGCTGGTCGTTCACCGGCAATTGGAAAAACAGTGGCGCGAGCGCCGGGCCGAGCAGATGCTCCGCCCTGGCCTTCTCCTGCTCGCTGACCCGCGCCGAGGCATGCCGCAAGAACTGGCTGACCCGATGCCCGGCGGAACCGGTCATTCGTCGCCATCGGTGAGAGGCAGGCCCCACCGCAGCTTCCGACGGAGTAGATCGAAGAAGTTGGGACCTCCGTCGAACTGCACCAGTTCCACTTGCAGGCCGGGAGCGCCAATCTGGACTTTCGCTCCGGGATCGAGGGCCGCATTCTGCTGCCCGTCGCAGGTCAAGATGGCCGAGGCGCTGGGCAAGCGAATGGTGATGCGGGCCTCCTCGGGCAGGACAATCGGTCGGTTGAAGAGGCTGTGTGGGTTCAACGGCATGAAAACGATCGCTCGCACATCCGGATGGACGATCGGCCCACCCAGGGACAGGGCATAGCCGGTCGAGCCGGTGGGCGTCGAGACGATTACGCCGTCGGCGTCGAACCGGCCGGCCAGCTGGCCATCGACCAGGATCTCGATCCGGATCAGGTTGATCTCGATCCCCTTGTGCACCACCACGTCGTTGAGGGCATGGAACACGTGATCGCCGAAACGCGCCTCCAGAAGCGCGCGGCGCTGCAGCCGGAAGTCGCCGGCCACCCAGCGGTCGAGAGCCTTCCCCTCGTCGCCGAGCTGGACCTGGGTCAGGAACCCGAGACGCCCCGCGTTGACCCCAAGGACCGGGATGTGGGCTGCGGCCGCCTGCTGGGCGGTCCAGAGCAAGGTGCCATCGCCTCCGACACTGACGATCAAGCGCGTGCCGTCAAGGTCGCCGGCCAGCGCGCCGGGGCGTTCTTCCGCGGTGGCGCAGTAGGTCCACACGCGAAAACCCCGCGCCTCCAGCCGCCGGCGTGCTTCCATGACCGGCGGGCCACCGATGTCGATCCGCGGGTGGCAAACGATGCCGACCGCCTCAGCCATGGCGCTTCAAATAGAGCAGGAACTCCCGGTTACCCTTGGCGCCCACGATCGGGGAGCTGATCTCGCCGGCAACCCTGTACCCGATCTCGCCGGCAAACCGGCTGAGCCCGCCGACGACCTGGCGATGCTGCTCCGGATCGCGTACCACGCCCCCCTTCCCCACCGAGCCTTTGCCGACCTCGAACTGCGGCTTGACCAGCGTCACGACCTCGCCCGGCGGGCTGAGGAGCTCGCGAACTTGGGGGAGCACCAGTCGCAGGGAAATGAAGGAGACGTCGATCACGGCCAGGTCGGCCGGCATGGGCAGCCGATCGAGATGCCGGATGTTGACCCGTTCCAGCAGGATCACGCGTGGATCCTGGCGCAGACTCCAGGCCAGCTGGCCGTAGCCGACATCGACCGCGATCACGCGCGCCGCCCCGCGTTGGAGCAGGACGTCGGTGAAGCCGCCGGTTGACGCGCCAACATCGAGGCAGGTTCGGCCTCTGGGATCGATCGCAAAGGCGTCGAGGCCTGCCGCCAGCTTCTCCCCGCCGCGGCTGACGTAGCGCCTGGTCCCGGCCACCTCGATCGCCTGCTCGGCCGTCACCATCTGATCCGGCTTCTCCATCGTCACCCCCGCCACCCGGACCAGGCCGGCTCGCACCATCGCCTGAGCGCGTTCCCGCGAGGCAACCAGGCCGCGCTCCACCAGCGCCTGGTCGAGGCGACGACGTTCGGCCACGATCATCGCCCCAGCCCCAGACCGATCACCACCCCGAGCACCGCGCCGGCGATCACTTCAATCGGCGTGTGGCCAAGAAGCTCCCGCAACCGTTCCTGGGGAATGCCGCGGTGGGCGATGAAGAGGTCGTCGAGGAGACGGTTGAGGATCATCGCCTGCTGCCCGGCGGCTCGCCGGACGCCGGTGGCGTCATACATCACGACAGTGCTGAAGATCAGGGCGAGCGCAAACAGCGGTGACTGGATGCCCTGCAGCCGCCCGATGATGGTCGTCAGGCAAACGACCAGCGCGCTGTGCGAGCTCGGCATCCCACCGGCCGTCGCCAGCCGCCGCACGCTGACGTGGTGAAGCAGGACCGAATCGATGATCACTTTGGCCGTCTGGGCGATCCCCCACGCGATGAGTGGCACGACGAAGTACGGGTTCTGAAGCAAGGTCACGGACCGGCCGGGCGCTCGAGGGCCGGCGCCAGCTCATTCAGTCGCCGCTCGGCGTCATCGAGGAGGCGGGCGCAGCGCCGGGCCAGTGCCAGGCCGCGCTCGAAGGTGCGCACCGACTCCGCGAGATCCTCCTGTTCCTTGCCGAGCTGCTGGACGGTACGCTCGAGCTCCGCGGCGGCGGTTTCGTAATCCATGCCTGCGACCTCCTCGGCGGCTGTCATGAGGCCCCCTTGGCCGCCGTTTCGTCGGCGGAGGACCGGCGGATCTCCGCTTCGGCGGCAATCCGGCCAAGGATCCCATTCACGAACTTGCCGGAGTCGGGACCGCCGAACGTCTTCGCCAGCTCGATCGATTCGTTGATCGCGGCCTTGAGCGGGACGCTGGGCAAGTAACGGATCTCGAAGGTCGCGATCCGCAGCAGAGTGCGTTCGACCTTCGCCATCTGGTCAAGACCCCAATTGCGCGACGCCTCGGCCAGCTGCACATCGATCTCCGCCTGATGGTCGCGGACGCCCTGGATCAACGTCCGAGCGAAATCCGCTACCTCGGCATCGGCCCGCGACTCTGCGACGTGGTACTTGAGGGATCGCTCCGCGTCGTTGCCATCGCTTTCGAGTTCGAACAGCACCTTGAGCGCGAGCTCGCGGGCCAGGTGGCGCCGTCCCATCGGCTACGAGTCCTCGGGGAACCTCACGTCCCCGACGAAGACGTTCACCTGGCGGACTTCGAGACCGAGCATCTTATCGATCGCGTCTGCCACCTGACGCTGCACCTCTGCCGCCACCGTCGGGACGTGGGCGGAGTGATCGACGATGACGAAGAGCTCCAGGTTCAGCGAATCGTTCCCCATGTCCACCCGGACGCCCTTGTGCGAGCCGCTCGCCGGCAGAGCCCGGCGCCCGTCGCGCGCCTTGGCCTGGTACATGCCGACAATGCCCTGCACCTGGCTCGCCGTCAGCGAAGCGATGTGGGCGATGACCTCATTGGCCACCTTGACCGAGCCCAGCGGACGGTCGGGCATTAGACTCGCTCCACGTAGGCGCCGGTGCGGGTATCGACCCGGATCACGTCGCCTTCGTTGACGAAGAACGGCACGCTGAGCGTCAACCCGGTCTCGACGGTCGCCGGCTTGCCGCCCCCGGCCGCCGTGTCGCCCTTGAACCCGGGCGAGGTTTGCGTGACCTTCAGATCGACCGTGGTGGGCAGCTCGACCCCGAGCGGGCGGCCCTCATACATGAGCACCTCGATCGATGAGCTCTCCTTGAGGTACTTCATGGTGTCGCCCAGCTGATCGTCGCCAAGCGGGAGCTGATCGTAGCTTTCCAGGTCCATGAAGAAATGGCGGTCACCGTCGCTGTAAAGGTACTGCATGGGCACCTTCTCGATCCGGGCGCGGGCAAAGCGATCTTTGTCCCGAAACTTCTGGTCGATGATCGCGCCGTTGCGAACGTTCCGCAGCTTGGTACGAAAGAAGGTGTCGCCACGAGCATTCTGACCCTGCTGGAACTCGACGACGACCCAGAGCTCTCCCTCCCACTCGATCGTCATGCCGTTGCGGAAATCACTGGGGTTGACCATGCCGGGCCGATTTTACCCGCTCGGCTTACGCCGAGCCTCGATCTGGGCAAAGATGGCATTGCGAAGCTGCTGCGGATGCGGCACAGTGCTGAGCAACTCCGCGCCCTCTCTCCCGGCGGATTCGAGCTCGATGTCGCCAAAGCCCCAGGTCCGGCCCCAGACGCCCTGGAAAGTCGTCAGGTCCTGGATCCGGTCGATCGCGATCGATCGGGAGAACTTGGAGATGATTCCCTCGTTCAGGATGACCCGCTGGTCGGTCAGCACATACTCATGCGCCCGCCAGCCCCAGTAGTAGAGGTTGAAGACGGCGATACCGGCAAGGACCACGCCCAGCATCAAGAACAGGCCCAGCTCACCCGGCAGCCGCACCAGGAAGAGAATGACGAGTGCCACCGCCATGGCCAGGATCGTGGTGGCGATCGGGCGCAACAGCACCACCCAGTGCCGGGAGGAGCTGACGATCATGCGTTCGCCGGGGAGGAGATCGTGGGCGTTCATGGCGCCTGGCTGTAGAGCACCAGCACCGTGCCGAGGACCAGGAATGGTCCGTAGGGTACAGCCTCTCGCAAGCCGCGGATCCGGGTGATGAGCAGAATTATCGCCACAAACCCGCCGAGAAATACGCCGTAGAGCAGGGCGTGGGCCACCCTCAAGTTCGAAAGGCCGGTCGCCATCCCGATGAAGACGGCGAGCTTCACGTCACCGAAGCCGAACGCCTCGGCGCCGAAGATCAGCTGGCCGCCGACATAGAGCAGTAAGAAGACGGCGCCGGCGATGAGGGCAGCCACGGGGGCGGTTCGCCAGTCGGGCCAGGGCCAGGTGAGATAGGGCGTCCACGGGGTGACAAAGGCGAGGGCCAAGGCGATCACCCAACTCGGGAACATGACCAGGTCGAGGATGTAACGGGTCTTCAAGTCGAACGCCAGGACCTGCACGAGGATGGCGACCAGGATGGAGTCGACGAAAAGCAGCCGCTCCAAACCCAGCTGCAGGGCGAAGAGGAAGAAGAGCCCGGCGGTCAGCGCCGGCATCAAGAGCATTTCGGGAAGCGACTGACGGAACTCGATCTCCTCGATCCGAGCCAGCCAGCGGGTGAGGTAATTCAGGCCCGCGCCCACCGCGCCACCGACCACCGCCCAGCCAAGAGCGAAAAGGAGGTGGTTCACGAGTTCGGACGCCCGACCACCGCGCGCTCCAGCGCGGCCCGCATGGCGGCTTCGGGCGCCGGCTGTCCAGTCCAGATCTCGAAGGCCGCCAGCCCCTGGAACAACAGCATGGTCAGCCCGTTGATCGCCCGGGCCCCCCGATCCCTGGCTCCCTTGACCAGTGGCGTCACCAGCGGCTGGTAGACGAGATCGAAGATAAACTGCGCCGGCGTGATCCATTCGACAGGGAAGGGCACTTCCTCGCCGTCGCTGCCGACCGGGGTCGCGTTGACCACCAGGTCGACTTTTCGAATCAGGAGGGACAGCGATCCCAGCGGCGCCGGCCCGCCGCTGGTGATCTCTAGATCGTGGCAGACTGCCCGGGCCTCCTCGAGGTCGCGGCTCGAAACCCAGATCTTACTGGCCCCGGCTCGCAGGGCGTCGATCGATGCCCTGGCTGCGCCGCCGGCGCCGAGCACCAGCGCGGCCCGTCCCTTGGCCTGAAAACCGGCGTCCTCGAGCGCGAGGCTGAAGGCGGGCCGATCGGTGTTCCAGCCAACCAGCGCGCCGGCGCGATGGCTGATCGTGTTGACCGCTCGGACGACCTGGGCTTCGGGACCGAGACCGTCGAGCAGCCGTGTTACCGCGACGGTGTGCGGCATGGTCACCGCGGCCCCCACCACCGTCGAATCGGCGCGGATCCGGGCAATCGCGTTCGGGAGCTCGCCGGGCGCGACCGTTTGCGACTCGCAGCTGGCCTGGATGCCGGACGCGGCGAAGCCGGCGCTGTAGAGGCTGGCGGCCAGCTCGTCACCGGCTTGCCCGCCCAGGAGGAGCAGCCGGGATCTGGCCCTACTGGAGACCGTATTGCTTGAGGAGACGGGCGAACTCGTCGTTGGTCTTGGCGTAGTGGTTGTGACCCTGTGGGTCGGAGAGGTAGAAGAAGTAGCCGGTGTCCGCCGGTTGGAGCGCGGCATCGATGGCTTTGATGCCTGGGTTGGCAATGGGTCCAGGTGGGAGTCCAGTATGTAGATAGGTGTTATATGGGGAATTGATCTTGCGGTCGTCGATCGTGACCGTCGACTGCCAGACACCCTTGGCGTAGAGGACGGTCGCATCGATTTGCAGCAGCCACCCGGCGCCCAGCCGGTTGTAGATGACGCTGGCCACCAGCGGCCGATCCTCATCGAACCGGGCTTCCCGCTCGATCAGGGAGGCGATCGTGATGATCTGGAGGGCGTTGAGCTTGCGCTGGTCGGCTTGGGCTTTGCGCGCGTCGGTCCAGTGCGCCTTGAAGTTGTCAAGCTGCAGGGTGATCAGGTCTTTGGCCGTCCCGGCGCGCGGAACCAGGTAGGTGTCTGGGAACAGGAAGCCCTCCAGCGACGCGCCTGGCGGCAAGTCCTTGAGGAAGTCGTAGTTGAACTTCCCTTGCACCGCCAGGGCGGTATAGACGCTGCCTTTGATCACGCCGCCCTTGTCGAGCAGCGCCGCGGTCTTCTTGATCGTGTATCCCTCCGGAACGGTGACAAAAATCTCGTCCGGGATGGCGGTCTGCAGGGCAGTCAGGATCTGGATCATGTTGAGGTTGCGGCTGAGCTCGTAAGCACCGGCCTGGACATTACGGTCGAGGTGCTTGTAGCGGGCATACAGGTCGAAGACCGTGACCGAGTCGATCAGGCCGCTGCGGTGCAGGGTGTCGGCCACCTCACGGAAGCTCGCCCCGGGCGGCACCACGAAGCGCACTTTGGAGTTGCCCGGGTTGGCCGGCTGGTGCAACTGGTGGTCGACCCAGTTGTATCCGAGCACGCCCGGGATGCCGAGCGCCGCGGGAAGCAGGAACAGGATCACGACGAACCACTGGACGCAGCCGAGCGCGCGGTTGCGCTGGCGGGGCGCCGGGGGGCTCATGGGCGTCCGCTTGGGGTTAGTCAGTGCGCCGGACCGCCGTCTTCATCGGGTTCGTCGTCTTCTTCGAATTCCTCGAGCTGCTCGACCACTCGGTCGTGCTCGTCATCATCCAGGGTAACCAGCGATTCGCCTTCACGGCGAAGGATGAGCACGCGATCCTCGTCGACCTCGGCTTGGAGCACGTAGTAGGTTTCGCCTTCGATCTCCACGACGTCGTGGACGAGGTACGTTTCCTCTTCGCCGGTCTTCTCATTGACCAGCTCGATGGTTTGCACTTCACCGTTTGCGTCTGGAATCTCTGGCATGTCAGCCTCCTGGTGCCCGACCAGCCCGGTAGTCCAGGTACCCCTGCAACAATAACGTTGCGGCCATGCGGTCGATCTCTTGCCGCCGCTTGTTCCGCCGTTTGCCCTGTTCGATCAGGTAGCGCTCGGCGGCCACGGTTGTCAGACGTTCGTCCCAGTATGCTATCGGCCGCCCGGTGGCTCGCGCCACCTGGGCGCCGAACGCTTGCGCTTGCAGCGCCGCTGCGTCCAGGCGCCCGTCCATCAGGCGCGGCAGGCCGATCACGATCAGTCCCACCTCATGGCGTTCGGTCAGCTCAGCCAGGGCCGTGAGGTCCTCGGCTTCCGAGCGGCGCACGAGCACGCTGAGTGGCTGGGCGATCGTCCCTGATGGATCACTGAGCGCGAGGCCGAGCCGAACCGTGCCCGGGTCGATCGCGAGGATCCTCAAGGGCTCGCTGAGTTGTTGGAGACCTCCTGGATCTTGAGCGTGATGCGTGAGCTAAAGAGCGGCAGCCAGGGGAGGCCGTACGGCGACTGCGTCACGCGGGCGTCGACGACGTTGGGAAGCGACTGCAGGAAGGCGTGGGCGCTGGACGGGCTCAAGCCCTTGAGGTGCGAGCGGATCGCCGTCTCCAGAAAGACCGGGGTGGTGAACCCGGAGGCATGGCCGTTGAGCGTGATGTGGCCGTCAGCGGTGGCATCGATGGCATCGTACGTGGTGGTCACGTTGTTGGTCAGTTGCGAGCCCTGCGGGATCTTCCGCACGAGCGAGGTCTTGAGCATTTGCTTGACGATCTTGTCGTCGAAAACCACTCCGTCCCCCGCAACTTTGATCGTGACCGTCATCCCGGGAACTTCCTCGCCCGCTTTGTGGTCCGATGTCGCGGTGGCCTGGACGCCGCTGCCGACCAGCACCAGCTTCAAGCCCTGCGCCTTGCTGTTCAGCTGATCGGTGACCTTAGGAACGCCGTCTTTTGCGTAGACATCGCGGATGCTGTCGATATCGGACTGCAGAATGATCGTGGCTGTTCGAGCATCCACGCCGCCCGTGGTTGCGTCCTTGTTTTTAGCGGAGAGATTAGCGGGGTTTCCGTCGATTCTGGTAATCGTGCCCGCATCGGTGTTGCCGCCCGCACCAGCAGTCACGGCAGTAACCGCCACGTCACCGGAGCTAGGACCCGTCAACGTGAGCGCCCGCTGCGTTGCGTATCGTTTTCCACCGTCAGCGGTCATCACGATCCATCCCTTCGGCACGGTTTCCTCACAGATGAAAAAGCAACTTAGCGAGATCGTCACCGTGCCCGCAGCTGCCACGGCCGCTATCTGCTTCTGACCGGTCGGCGTTCCCGGCAGGGTCTGCGAGTCCTCCGCGTGAATCGCCTGGGTCGCGAAATGGTCGGCCGACGAGAGCGTCCCTGGCGCGCCAAGCAACGTGATGTCTTGCTTGATCGGTGTGCCTGACACCAGCACGGTGGCGGTTGCGGTCGGAAGGTACAGGATGCCGGCGAGTAGCCCTAGCACGACCAACACGCCGGCCGCGATCAGGTAGGGCCGGTAGCTCTCGAGCGGCGGGCCGGATGAGGCTGGTCGCGATGGCGGCGGCGGCTTCTTCTTGGGCGCCGCGGAAACCACGGAGGCTTCGCGGGGCCGGTCCAATGTCGCCACTCCGCGCGGGCCGCCCGTGGCTTGAGAACCCATCGGTGCGGCCGCCGGGGCCGCTGCGGCCAGGGCCGCTGTCGCCGGGGCCGCTGCCGCCGTGGCGCTGCTCGCCGGCGGGGGCTCCCCCACCAACTCCGGCTGGTGGACTTCGGTTCCACTGTCGTAGGCGGCAAGGCTCGGATAGGCGGTAAAGCCCGCTTCCAGCGCCATCGCCTGGAGCCGTGGATCGGTGCTGACCAGGTTCACGCGCTTGCCGTAGCTGTCGGCGTAGCGCTTGAGCAACCGGAAACTCATGGCACTCTGGAGGGCACGGGCGCGGTCCGGCACCACGAACGTGACTTCATCCTCGAGGCTGAGATCACGCAGGCGATCGACGAGGTCGGTGATCTCCTCGTCAGCTTCGACGTACAGCAGCTTGGCCAGAGTCTTCACAGTTTTAACACGTCGCCGCCTTTCATACCGGAAACGTCACTGATTGTCGAGTTGTTACGGTGTCAGGTTTTCTCGACCGGGCGCTCAGACCTTCATCGCCTTGAGCACCTTCCGCATCAGCCCGAATAGGGGCGTCTGCTCTTCAGACTGCTGCTGGATGGCGTGGAAGGCCAGCCCCATGGGTGTGATGTCCTGCTGGTCGAGCAAGAGACCGGTGGAATCATAGATCCCCCGGATATCGACCGGGCGGAGGACGTTCACGGTCGGTGTGCGGGCGAATGGAAGTTTGTCCCCCCAGGCGAAGGCCTGCAGCTGGTTCTTGACCTCCGGCAGGGCGCTACCGCCCCCCGCCAGGTAGATGGCGGTCGGCAGCCGCTCACCCTTCGCCATCTCCTGCAGCGTGATCGCCACGCCCTCGACCAGGACCTCGGCATCCCGGGCCAGCACCGCCTGGACTTTCTCGGCATGCTCGGGCGGTAGCTCCCCCTTGGAGTGGCGGAGCTTCACGGCCTCGGCATCGGCGAAGGAGATGCCGAAGCGGGAAGCCAGCTTCTTGGTGAAGACCCGGCCGCCAATCGGGAACATCCGGGTGCCCTCGATCCCGCCATTGCGAATCAGCGCGATATCGGTGGTCCCGCCGCCGATGTCGATAAAGATGCCGCCGAAGTCGTAGACCTCGTCGGTCGCAGCACAGCGCGCCATCGCATACGGCTCGGCGACGGTCGCGACCAGCTCCAGGTCCAGCTCCGAGGCAATCGTCTGCAGCGCGCCGACATGCGTCAGTGGCGCGAACGTGTTGAACACCGTGATGATCATCTGCTTCCCCTGGAAGTCGATCGGGTTGTTGACCACGAAGCCGTCGATGCGGACGCTGGTGATGGCGGAGTTGATCAACTTCGCGTTCACATCCGGGACACCCAGCTCCAGGCTCATCGCGTGCTGGGCTTCACGCAGTGCCCGCTTCTGCACCAACTGGAGGGTCTGAAGCAGCTCGACCTCGTTGATCTTGAGGTTGGGGTCGGCTCGCGGAATCGTGACGGAGTTGCTGAAGCCCTTCACCTGCTCGCCGGCGATCCCGATGACCGCCTGACCCGGGATGGTGTCGCACATGTCCTCCGCTTTCGACATGGCGCGGTCGCAGCTGTCGATGATTCCCTGGATGTTGGAGGGCACGCCACCCTGCATGTCCGCAAATTCCTGCCGCTGGCGTGAGGCGCCCAGCACCACGCCGTTACGCCCCTCCCGCTTCACGACGAGCGCCTTGATGTACTCGGTGCCGATGTCGAGCGCCGTGTAGTAGTTCTCGTAATCGGCGCCGCGGCGCAATCGCTTGATGCGGTCCTTGATCTTGATCATGAGAAATCTCGCTCCCCCTTTGTGGGGGAGGGTCCCGGTGGGGGGTTCAGCTGCTTACGCACATAGTCTTGCAATGACCTGAACGCGTCGCCCACACGCTCGGGATCGATACCTCCGCCCTGGCCCACCGGACCGCGGCCCCCGCCCTTCCCCCCGGCCACCTGGCGGAAGGCCTGGATCAGGTCATTCGCCGGCAAGCGCTCCGCGAGTGGGCTCGCAACCTTGACGGCAAAATTGCGACCGCCAACGATGATCGCGACGCCCCTGCCATTCGCTCGGTTCAGCGCGGCATCGGCGAAGACGAGGAGATCCCTTTCCTCAGGGTCAACCCGCTGCAGCATCAAGCGGACGCCATCGACGTTGGCCTCTTCGAGCTCTGCGCCCCCGCCGGACGCCAGCCGCTGGCGAAGGTTCGCGGTCTCTTTTTCGAGACGCCTGACCTCCGCCTGCAAGGCAGCGACCCGAGAGGGCAGCTCGGCGGGCGCCGTCCGGAGTGCCTCACCCAGCTCGTGCAGCACCCGCTCCTCGTCGTGGACCTGCCGCTCCGCCGCGGCGCCGGCCCGCAGCTCGATGCGGCGGACACCGGCACCGATGCTGCGGTCGCTGGAGATCAACGCCAGGCCGATCTCGCCGCTCCGCTCGACGTGCGTCCCACCGCAGAGTTCGCGTGCCCAGTCGCCGAAGGAGACGATCCGGACCAACTCTCCGTACTTCTCGCCGAAGAGCGCGACCGCCCCCGAGGCGATCGCCTTGTCGAGCGGAAGCTCCTCGACCCGACGCTCCAGGTCGGCGCGGATCTTCTCGTTCAGCAGGCGGGACACGCGGTCGAGGTCATCCATGGTGAGGGCTCGCGGAAAGCGGAAGTCGAAAGTGGCGGAGTCCGGCTGCACAGAGGAGCCGGCCTGGCTCGCCTGTTCACCCAGGACATCGCGCAGGGCGCCATGCAATAAGTGGGTCGCCGAGTGATGACGGGCGACCGCCTGGCGGCGCGCGCCATCGACGGTCGCATGCACGCGATCACCGGCCTTCAGCCGATCCGGTGGCACCTTGACGCGATGCCGGATCGCCTCCCCCTGCGGCTGAACATCAAGCACCTCGGCCTTCGTACCGTTCCAGCCGAGCCAGCCGGTATCGGCGGTCTGCCCGCCGCGCTCCGCGTAGAAGGGCGTCTCGTCGAGGAAGACATCCGCCTGCGCGGGCTCCCCAGCCACCGGAAAGACATCGGTGACGGTCGTGTCCGTTTCCAGCCGGTCGTATCCGATGAAGCGGCTCGCGGTTCCGGCCAGCGGGGCCGCGAATCCACTGGTGGCGCCTCGGCTGCGCTCGCGCTGGCCCTGCATCAGCGCGGCCACGGCTTCCAGGTCCACGTTGACGCCTCGTTCCTTCGCCAGCTCCGCCGAGAGTTCGATCGGGAAGCCGAGCGTGTCATGCAGGTAGAACACTTCCTCGGGGTTGATGGTTCCGCGCTGGAGCAAACCCTGCAGGCGCTCGATTCCCTGCCGCAGGGCGACGCCGAATCGCTCCTCCTCCGACCGGACGACTTCGGCGATCCGGTCCGCCTGCGTCCGCAGCTCAGGGTAGATATTGCCCAGCAGCCGGGCCACGATCGGCACGCCCGATGACAGATGGACCGCCGGCCCGAGCCGGCGAGCGTGGACCATGCCTCGCCGGATCAGACGTCGCAGGACATAACCACGTCCGTCATTCGCCGGCACGACTCCGTCTGCCAGCAGCAAGGTGCTGCCCCGCGCATGATCGGCCAGCACCCGGAGCGACGCGTCGATCTCGGGCTTGCTGCCATACGGTTTGCCTGCTTCTTCCGCCGAGTGCCGGATCAGCGGCTGGAAGAGATCCGTTTCAAAGACGCCCGGACGGTGGCCGTTCACGACCGCCGTGATCCGCTCGAGCCCCATCCCGGTGTCGATCCCCTTCCGATCCAACGGCGTCCTGTTGCCGGCCTGGTCCCGGTTCCACTGCATGAACACCAGGTTCCAGATCTCGAGAAACCGGTCGCAATACTCGCAGTTCGGCCCGCAGTCCGGCCGCCCGCAGCTGTATTCCTCGCCCCAGTCGTAGTGGACCTCGGAGTCCGGCCCGCAGGGCCCCGTCGGACCGGCCGCCCAGAAGTTGTAGTCGTCACCAAAGCGCCGGATGCGCTCGGACGGGATGCCGGTCTTTGTCGTCCAGATCTGATAGCTTTCGTCGTCGTCGTTGTGGATCCCCGCCCAGAGACGAGAGGGGTCCAGCCCAAGGTCCTTGGTCAGGAACTCGTACGCAAAGGGGATCGCCTTCTCCTTGAAGTAGTCACCGAAGGAGAAGTTGCCGAGCATTTCGAAGAAGGTCAGGTGATGACCGTCCTGGCCGACGATATCGATGTCGACCGCGCGGAACACCTTCTGACAGGTGGTCGCGCGCGGGAATGGCGGCTTCGCCTGTCCCAAGAAGTAGGGCTTGAACGGCACCATCCCGGCGCTGGTGAACAGCAGCGTAGGATCGCCGAACGGGATCAGGGAGGAGCTCGGCAACACCTTGTGGTCCCGCTCTTTGAAGAAGTTGAGAAAACGCTGGCGGATTTCCGCGCTCGTCATATCTGGCCTGCGCGCTCCGTCATTGTACCGAGTTCGGAATTTGGACCCACCGAATAACGCAGCATCCGGATCTCAGCGTCCATTTTTCTACGTCGAGACGGGTAATTCCTTCTTCAGATGCTCGACCGCCGCCCGCTGCAGCCGCGACACGTGCATCTGCGAGATGCCGAGCCGCCTGGCGACCTCGGCCTGGGGTAACTCGTCGACGAAGCGAAGGTACATGATCCGACGCTCGCGCGGCGTAAGGTGCCGCATCGCCTGGTCTAGGAGGTCCTGCAGCTCCACCTTGTCGAGATTCTCATCTTCGCGGCCCAGGCGCTCCGTCAGCTGCAGGCCATCGTCGTCCCTGGGAGCCGGCCCGGTCGACTCGAAGGGAATGGTGCGCTGCGCCGGGCTCGCCTCCATCGCCTCCAGGACCTCCTCCGGTTGCAGCCCGAGCTCTTGCGCGATCTCGTTGACCGAGGGCTGACGGCCGAGTTTGGCCTGCAGGCGCTGTTGGGCCACATCCGCCCGCTGCATCGTCTCCTGCAGCCGCCGGGGCACCTTGACGGCCCAGCTCTTGTCGCGGAAGTAGCGCTTGATCTCGCCGACGATGGTCGGCGTGGCGAAGGTGGAAAACTCCAGCCCGCGCTGTGGCTCGAACCGCTCGATCGCGGCGAGCAGGCCGATATAACCGACCTGGACGATGTCCTCGAGCGGCTCGCCGCGATTACTGAATTTCTTGGCTAAGAAGACCACCAGGTTGTTGAACAGCTCCACGAGTTGCTGGCGAACCTGGGGGTCCTTTGTCTTCTGGTAGTTCAGGAAGAGCCGGCGAACGAGGTCACGATTCGGTCGAACGGTCGGGGTGGAGGACGCTGGGCGGTCTACTCGATCAGGTATTTGACCATCCTCATCCGCATGCTGCCCGTCTGGCTGTCCACCTGGTAGCGGAGTTCATCGACGAACAGCCGGATCATGTTCAAACCAATGGTTTCATAGTCGAGCTCCGCCTCGCGGCGGGCCCGCCGGACGTGCTGCTCGACCGCCCGTGGCGGTACGCTCCGCACCTCGACCTCGAGCCGGCGTGGCTGGCTCTTGAAGATCAACTTCAACTGGCCGTTGCCACTCCCCCACTGCTGGGCGGCGGCGGCACAGGCACTCTCGCAGGCCTGGGTGATGGCGATGCTCAGGTCGTCGATTTCCTGGAGCGAGAACCCGACGACCAAGCCCAGGGAGGCCGAGGCCCGCTTGGCGACGACGATGTAATCGCCGACGGCCGGGAGTTTCAGCTCGGTGACGTAGGCGCCCACGCCAGCCGGCTGGTGGCCGGTGATCGCGGGCTGGTGGCGAAGTCGGCTTTGCGTCATGCTTCCTCCCGATGCTGGCCGGCCGGTGATCTGCGGCGGCGGCCGAGTCCGCCGACGGCGTCGCGCACGCGATCCCGCCATCCGGTGAGCGCGGCACCGGTGGCGTTCATCGCCCGGTCGGCTGCGGTGAACTTGTCGTTGACGCCACTGACCATCTCGTCCATCTGCTGGAGACTGTGCCGGAGCTCTGGCAGTGCCAGCCGGGCCTCATCGAGTGTCAGCGTAAGGATGGCTTCGATGGTTCGCAAGCTGCGGGTCATGTTGACGAGGATGAAGCTGAAAAACAAGCTCAAGATCAGGAACCCGATCCCCACCAGCAGAACTCCAACTTGCCAAACCATACTTAGCCGTCCCGGCCGAAGGCTCGACGTGCCGGGCGTCGCCTGTGTTCTACCGCACTTGAGCGGCTCTCAAACGCCCGGCCGACACGCCGGCTAAACGGCTGCCGCACGCTTTGCCCACTGGGTGGCGGCCCACTGGAGGACGACGAGCACCGCGAGGTCAATCCCTGGATGGAGATCGCCGAGCGTCAGACGGGCGCCCAGGCCCAGCACACTCAGCCCCTCGCCGAGCAGGACGGCCAGCGTGCTCAGGCCGAGTCGAACCAGATAGTGTGGAGCCCGCGGTGCCACTACGTAGGCAAGCTGCGTCCCCAGCAGGATCAGGAGCGCTGCCAGGACGAAGGCCGGTGCGATGGCGATTGGCAACGCCGCGAGTCTAACAGCCGTCTCCCCTCTGGAAAACGCAAGAGGCCCGGCAGGTGGCCGGGCCTCTTCGCTCAGGTTGTGTTGTTAGTCCTCGCCGTGCCGGCTGTGGTCGCCGCTTTTGTCGGTCTTTTCGCTCTGGTCACTCTTGTCGGCGTCGCTGCCGCTCTTCAAGACAACCGGCTTGACGGTCTTATGGTTCTTGTCGGCTGGCTTCGTCGGCTTCGGCTTCGGTGCTTGATGAACCGGAGGGGTGACCTTGTTGACGTCGTGGTCCTTCTCGTCGTTATTGTTGTTCGGCACAACGGTTGGCGGGGGCAGGACAACCGGTCCGTCGTCGACGGTCACGGCCGGGAGGATCATGCCAACGACCCCACTGAGGTCCTGGTTCGTGATGCCGATGCCGGTTAGCGTCTTGCCGGTGCCGGCAACTGTGATGGTGATCATGTCAATGACGGCCGTGCCACCACCGACCGACGGCAGGGCCTGCCCGGTCCACACGTTGGACCATCCGGGACCGGTGGCGGTGTTGACGGTGTTGGCCCCGGCTGGGCGCCATTCGCGAAGGTTCGTCCCAACCACGAGGTTGGTCGTTTGGGTCGTCCCGTCGCTGAAGGTCAGCACCACGGTGCCGATCGTCGCGCCGGAGTAGGACAGAAACGTGTTGTAGCTGTTCATCAGAAGGTAAACAGCCTTCGTGTTCGGGTATGAGCCGACGAGAGATGCGCTCTGCCCGCTGAAGAACTGAATCATCTTCCCGCTGGTCAGGTCAAACGTATGGCCGCCGAGGACAACCATGCCGGTTGGCGGGTTCACGTAGGCATTGGTCAGCGGGTCGTTGGCGGGCGTTCCGAGGCCCACGGTAACGTCCTGGGCGAAGCCCACGACGCTCGTAGCGGCGATCAGGCCGGACGCGAGGATAAGAGCACGGGCGGGCTTCGTAAAGATTCCAGCGGCGTTCATGGAGCCTACTGTAGGATCCGTACCTTACGCGAGGGGTGGCGCTGATCTAGCAAAAGGTAACGGGGCCGCAAAGCATCCGTCACCGTTTCGATCGGAACGTTACCGGGGAGGTTTCGACGGCGGCCGCGCCAATTCCAGACCGAGTTCACGGAGCTGTTTCGGATCCGCCGGCGCGGGTGCATCGGTCAGCACCTCTTCCGCCTGCTGGTTCTTGGGAAACGCAATCACCTCGCGGATCGTGTCTTCGCCGGCCGCCAGCATCACGACGCGATCCAGCCCGTAGGCAAAGCCGCCGTGCGGCGGCGCGCCGTAGCGGAACGCCGTGAGCAGAAATCCGAAGCGGCGCTCCGCGTCCTCTCGCGAGATGCCCAGGCCCTGAAAGACCCGTTGCTGCAACTCTGGGTCGTGGATCCGGATGCTGCCCGAGCCCAGCTCCGTCCCGTTGAGCACCAGGTCGTAGGCGCGGGCCCGCACCTTGAGGGGCTCGCTGGCCAGCAGTCCGATGTCCTCCGGCCTCGGTGACGTGAAGGGATGGTGGGCCGCGGAGATCTCACCAGTTTCCTTGCTGCGCTCGAATAGCGGAAACTCGGTCACCCACACGAATTCGAAGGCGCCGGCCTTCACCAGCCCCAAGGTCCGCGCCACGGATTTGCGAACCGCGCCCAGCGCCGGGGCCGCCACGTCGCTGCGGTCGGCGACCGCGACCACCACCTCGCCCGGCTCCGCCTGCATCGTCTGTTGTAGATCGGCGAGCTCGCGCTCGCTAAAGAATTTGGTGATCGGCGAACGCCAGCCTTCCGGCTCTCGATGCCAGAAAGCCAGTCCCTTCGCTCCTTCGGCGCGCGCGACCTCGGTGAGCGCCGCGATCTCCTTCCCACCGACAGTCCGCGGGATGCGAAGGCCGCGGACAACCCCGCCGGCGCCGAGCGCCTGGCGGAAGATCTTGAACTCCGTCTTCGCGAAGATGGGTGACAGCTCCTGGATCTCCAGGCCATAGCGCAGGTCCGGCTTGTCCACACCGTAGCGCAGCATCGCTTCCGCATGCGTGATGCGCCGGATCGGCGTCGGAATTGCCACGCCGAGGACGCGTTGCCAAACGTGCCCGAAGCAGCGCTCGACGATGTCGAGCACATCGTCCTCGCCCACGAATGACATCTCGAGGTCGAGCTGGGTGAACTCAGGCTGGCGGTCGGCGCGCTGGTCTTCGTCGCGATAGCAGCGCACGATCTGGAAGTAACGATCCATGCCGGCGACCATCAGCAGCTGCTTGTAGAGTTGGGGCGACTGCGCAAGGGCGTAAACGTAGCCGGGCTTGAGCCGGCTGGGCACCAGGTAGTCGCGGGCCCCCTCTGGCGTGCTCCGGATCAGCACCGGCGTCTCGACCTCGACGAAGCCCTCGTCGTCGAGGAAATCGCGGATCGCCTTCGCCATCCGGTGCCGAAGCTGGAGGTTTTTCGCCATCCGGGCGCGGCGCAGGTCGAGATACCGATAGCGGAGTCGCAGCTGTTCCTCAACCGGACTGTCCTCGTTGACCGCAAACGGTGGGGGCTGGGCGCGGTTCAAGATCGTGACGGTATGCGCTTCCACCTCCACTTCGCCGGTGGCCAGCTCCTTGTTCTCCGTCCCCGTCGGGCGGCGCTGAACCGGACCACGGACATGGATCACGGACTCCAGCCGCAGTTCGCCGCCGGTCGCGTGGGCCTCCGCCTGCACCGGATCGAACTTGACCTGGACGATCCCGCTCCGGTCGCGGAGGTCGATAAAGATCAGGCCACCCAGGTCGCGCCGCCGATGCACCCAGCCGTACACGTCGACCTCGCGTCCGACCTGGTCGGACCGGATCCCGCCGGCGGGCGCCCGCGGGGTCAGGCTCATGCGGAGCCCAACATCTGGCTGATGGTCGACTGTAGCTCGCCCTCCGGAACGCTCGTCTGCGTCTTCGAGCGCATATCGCGGATCACAACCTGACTCTTCTCGCGCTCCTCCGAACCGACGAACAGGGCGACTCGGGTGCCGCGTTTGGCGGCTTTGCGTAGCTTGGCATCCAGCCGGGTGCCGCCTGGATCGACCACCACGCGGAGGCCGCGCCCACGCAGCGTCGATGCCAGGTGGAAGACGTAGAGCTCATCCCGGGGATCCAGCGCGAAGGCGTAGACATCCGGCACGGGTGGCGTGAGGGGCTGGCGCTGCTCCAGAACAATGGCGGTCCGGTCCATCCCCATCGCAAAGCCCACCCCGGGCGTCGACCGGTAGCCCAGCGCCGCTGCCAGTCCGTCGTAGCGACCGCCACCTCCTAGCGCGTTCTGCGCCCCGCCAAGACTCTCGTGCTGGTACTCGAAGACGGTCCGCGTGTAGTAGTCGAGACCGCGAACCAACTCTGGATTGAGCTCGAAAGGAATCTCTTCCGATGCCAGGCCTTCCTTGACGACTCGGAACGCCTCGTTGCAGGGCGCGCACAGATGATCGACGATGTGCGGCGCACTGCGCTTCAACGGCTGGTCCTGCGGGTCCTTGGAATCGAAGAGTCGTAGCGGGTTCTTCTCGAACCGCGCCCGGCTCTCCTGGCTCAGATTGGAAAGATGCGGTCGATAATACTCGCGCAGCAGCTCGCGGTATGCCGGCCGGCAGACCTCGTCACCAATGCTGTTCAGGTGCAGGCCCACGCCTTCAATGCCCAGCGCCGCAAACCACTTCCACCCCAGCACGATGGCTTCCACGTCGAGTAGCGGGCTGCTGTCACCAATCGCTTCGATCCCGAACTGGTGGAGCTCTCGAAAGCGCCCGGCCTGGGGCCGGTCGTAGCGGAAGTACGGACCCATGTAGTGGAGCCGCACCGGCTGCGGTTCCTGGTCGAGGCCGGCGTCGAAGTAGGCTCGTACGATTGGGGCGGTCCCCTCGGGCCGCAAGGTCAACGAGCGATTGCCGCGATCGTTGAAGGTATACATCTCCTTCGCGACGATGTCACTGCCCTCTCCGGCGCCACGAACGAAGAGCTCCGTCGCCTCAAAGATCGGTGTCTCGATGCGCTGGTAGCCAAACCGCACCGCCACCTCCTTCGCGGCGCTCTCCATCACCTCCCAGTAGGGCTGCCCGGCGGGCAAGAGATCCTGCGTGCCGCGTGCCCGCTTCGCGATCGGAGTCATGGTCTCGAAGCTTAGCGAATGGCTTTGGGCGACTCCCTTGCCGGACGCTAGCTGGCAAGTTGCGTGTCGGCGGGCGCGGCATCGCTGCGCACTACCCGGTTCCGACCGGTTCGCTTGGCCACGTAGAGCGCCTGGTCGGCGGCCTGCACCAGCGCCTCCCGGCTATCGCCGTCCCGCGGGAAGACGGCGATTCCGAGACTCAGGGTAAAGGTGGAGACCGCTTTGCCGTCCAGCAACACCGCCTGGCCGGCGACCGTCCGCCGGATCCGTTCGGCGACGGCCACCGCGGCCCGGCTGTCCGCGCCGCGCAGGACGAGCACGAACTCGTCGCCTCCATAGCGCGCGACCAGGTCATTCGGCCGGATAGCCGGCCCAAGAATCTGGCTGGTCAGGTGACGCAGCACCTTATCTCCCGCAGGGTGACCGACGGTGTCGTTGATCGCTTTGAAGTGGTCGACGTCGCACATGATCAGGGCGAGCGGTTCCCTCGTCTTCCTCGCCCGCGCCAACTCCCGGTCGAGATAGGTTTCGAGCTCACGATGGTTCGCGACCCCAGTCATGGCATCGGTCGTCGCCAGCTGCTTGGTGCGCTCGTACGCGGCGGCATTCTCCATCGCGATCACGGCCTGATTCGCCAGGGTCTGCAACACCCGAATTTCGCTCCGCTCCAGCTGCCGTGGTTCCTTCATATGGATGGCGAGCACGCCGACGATCTCGCCCGCCAGGCACATCGGGACGGCGACCGCCCGCTGCAGCCCGATCCGTCGCGCCACCGGCAACGGGTCGCCGCGCCCGTCCACCAGGTCGAGCTCGAGCACCTGTTCGGGCCGCACCACCCCCTGGGTGGCCAGGTCCCCGATCTGGCGCACCGCCGCCAGCTCGCGCCGGCTCGTAGAGCCGACGATGACGTCTGAGAACTGCTGACGCCAGGCCGGCTTGCGCAGGTGCAGCGAGGCATAGGGGGCGTCCAGAATCTCGGCGGTGGCATGAGCCACCGCCCGAAGCAGGTTGTCGGTTCCCACCGTGACCGCCGTCAGGGCCTGCGAGATCTTCTCCAGGGCGACGATGGCCTGGTCGAGCCGGTGGGCCTGGAGCTCGGTCTTCTTGCGAAGGTCCGCGTTCTCGATCATCAACGCCATCTCGGTGGCGATCGTCTGCAGCAGCTCGACATCCTGGTGGGGCAGGATGTAACCATCGGCCAGACCGGTGACGAGGTATCCCGCGTTGCGCTCACCGCGAATCAGTGGCACTACCAGGGCCTGCTCGACGCCGGCGAACTCGGCGAAGAGCCGGAGGCAGCGTCGGGGATCGGCGGACAGCTTCTCGGCGGTTTCAACACCCACCGCCGACGCACTCGAAAAGCCTTCGGCCAGCTTCAGCGGACTCAGCCGAGCGAGCTGTCCCGCGGCTTTCTCCACCCGGCCAACAGTGGCGCGGACTTCGAGCCCGTTCGCCTCATTGCGAGCGAGTAAGAGGGCGGTTTCGAGCCCGAGCGCCTTCAGGCTGACACCGAGGATCGCCTCCGCCATCGCGCCCGGTTCCGTTTCCTTACCCAGGCCCTGACTCGTCTGCGACAGTGCGGCCAGCCGGCGCATTTGCTCATTCAACGATCGGGTTCGCTCCTGCAGGTCCTGGGTCATGGTGTTGAAGGCGGTTGCCAGCTCGCCCAGCTCGTCTCGCCGTCTGACGTCGAGCCGCTTGGTCAGATCGCCGCGCGCGATCGCCTGCGTTCCCTGCACCAGCGCCTCGATCGGCCGCGTCAGCCGGAGCGCCAGCAGGTAACCGATGAGGAGCAAGATCAGCACAACGCCGGCGAAGAGGGCCGTCATCTGTAATGCCGAATGAAGCCCCGCCTCGATGACGCTCCGACGAGAGAGGGCGACCGCGAGGTAGCCCTCCGGGTGCTGACGGAGGTAAAAGTTGGTGAACTGGAACTCGTAGTCCTGGGCCCGGATGCTCATGCCCCGGGTTACGGCTCGCCCAGGCGAGGCGAGGGCCAGGTAAGAGCGCAGACGGTCGTCGGTAAGATTGCCGTTGACGCCCGCCAGCGTGCTGCCCAGTAGCCGGCCGTTACCGTCCATCAGCATGACGTCGGATTGGGATTGACTCTGCATTTCCGCAAGAACCCCCGGCAGCGCGGTAGCGACCAGGATGCCGCCGACCACCCGGTCGCCGAAGATGACCGGGCCGGCGGCGACCAGCGCCGAGGGTGGGGATCCGAGGTAGGCGACGTACTTGTCGCCCAGGGAGTCGTAGAGTCCCTTGAGCACGGGTTGGATCGCGGGCTCGGCCGACAGGTCCGTCCCGCTGGCGAAGACGAGGCCGCTCGGGTTGGCGGGGTCTGGCTGGGTGATCTCCAGGATGGTCCGGCCCGTCGCATCGAAGATCACGACCGTGCCCAGCCGGTTGTTGACCTCCAGCGGAACGACCAGCTGCCGCAACGCGGCGACGTCGCCGTCGGCCACCGCCCGGTCCACCCCCTCGGTGTTGGCGACGAGTCGGATCGCCGCCACCTGACGGCCCTGTAGCTTGACGGCCGCGTCAAGGGCGGCGTTTTCCGCGTGCACGAGCTGATCCGCGATCCGGGTTTCCAGCGACGTCGCGACCAGGCCGGTGGTCAGGTAGGTTCCGACCACCCCCAGGATCAGCATCAGGAGCAGGAAAGGCAGGATGATCTGCGTCCGGATCCTGAGCGTGGGCCGGAACCGAAGGTGCGGCAGCCGGCGCCCCGGCCGGCCGCCGAGCAGGCGGGTGACTCGACGGAGGGCTGCTGGGGCCTGCATCGCTCTATATAACCGGTGGGTGGCCGGAATGATCACACCTTCCAAAGCGGGCGGCTCTGACTCCGGCGCTCCGCCCAGCTCCGGGGGCACGCCCGGCTCAGACACAGGAGAACGACTGGGCGGCAACGGTCGGTGCAGCCGGGCTGGAGAAGACGAGTTGCTCGCTGCCAGGCAACTGGGGCCTCCAGCTGTCGGGCTGGACGGCCTGCAGCGAGGTGTCGCCAGGCGCGATCGTCAGTGAGGGCTCGGCGATCACCCACCGGTTGCCCTGGGTGTCGGTCCGAATCCAGGCATAGCTCACCACGCCGCCGACGCCGTTGGTGGTGAACCAACCGGTTGCCGTCAGCGTGAGCCTGTCGCAATCCAGCGTCGGGTCGGCCGGCAGGGTTGCCACCGACTCGCCATCGGTCACGATCGCGAACGGCTC
>DASYVR010000018.1:0-100418 GCA_035936995.1 Candidatus Dormiibacterota bacterium
GAATATCGAGCAGGCGCTGATCAGCGTCCACTGCCACAACGACCTCGGGCTGTCAACAGCGAACAGCATCGCGGCGGTGCTCAACGGCGCCCGCCGGGTGGAGTGCACCATCAATGGGATCGGGGAGCGGGCCGGCAACGCCTCGCTCGAGGAAGTCGTGATGATCCTGCGCACCCGTGAGAAGTCGCTCGGGCTTCGGACCGGCATCGACACCAGGCGGCTGGCCGAGGTCAGCGCGATGGTCTCGACGCTGACCGGCCTCCCGGTGCAGCCCAACAAGGCGGTGGTGGGCAGCAACGCCTTTGCCCACGCCTCCGGCATCCACCAGGACGGCATCCTCAAGGACAAACTCAACTACGAGATCATGCGGCCCGAAGACGTGGGGATGGGCGAGAGCCGCATCGTGCTTTCGCCCCGGTCCGGCCGGCACGCGTTCCAGTTCCGGCTGGCCGAACTCGGCTACCACCTATCGGAGACAGCCTTCACCCAAGCCTGGGAGCAATTCCTGGCGCTCGCCGACCGCAAGAAAGACATCCTCGATCGGGACCTAGAGGATATCGTGCGCAGCACGCAGTCATCCGCCCCTCCCCCTCGGGGGGAGGGCAGGGTGGGGGTCGTCGCCTGATGGCGGTCGAGCCCCTCATCCCGCCGGACGCGGCACCCCCGCCGACCAAGGTCGCCTACGGCGGTTTCGCCTACTTCCAGGGAGCGATCGTGCCTTTCGCGGACGCCAAGGTCAGCGTCGGCACGCACGCCCTCAACTACGGAACCGCGTGCTTCGAAGGCATCCGCGGCTACTGGAACCCGGAGCACGAAGAGATTTATCTGCTCAAGCTGGCCGAGCATTACCAGCGTTTCCTCAAGTCGAGCGCGCTGCTCAAGATCAAGCTCGACGAATCGGCCGATCAACTGTGCGAGCTGACGCGGGAGATCGTCCGGCGAGACGGCTACCACACGGACGTCTACATCCGGCCGATCGCCTACAAGGCCTCGGCCATTATCAAGGTCGACCTGCATTCGTCCGAGGACGCGATCGCCATCTTCGCGACGCCGATGGGCGCCTACTCGCGGATCGATGGGCTGCGGGTCACGATCTCCTCCTGGCGACGGATCAGCGACAACAGCATCCCGGCACGGGCGAAGATCACGGGCGCCTACATCAACACCGCCCTCGCGGCCGAAGACGCGAACGCGGCCGGCTACGACGATTGCTTGATGCTCACTGAGGACGGTCACATCGCCGAGGGCAGCGCCGCCAACTTCTTCATGCTGCAGGGGCGGACGCTCGTGACGCCGCCGGTGACCGACGACATCCTGGTCGGTATCACGCGGGCGGCCGTGATGCGGTTGGCGCTCGACTTCGAGCTCGACGTCGTCGAGCGCAGCGTTGATCGCACCGAGGTCTACCAGGCGGACGAAGCCTTCCTCTGCGGCACGGGGGTTCAGGTGGCGCCGATCGTCGAGGTGGACGGGCGCCCGGTCGGCTCAGGGCGGCCCGGGGCGATCACGCTTGGCCTGCAGGACGCCTACTTCCGAGCCGTCCGTGGGAACGATCCCCGCTACCGGCAATGGTGCACCCCGGTCTACGGCGGGATGCCCCGAATTACGTAGCCGAGTTGCAAGGCGAAGGCAGGGACTGTTAGTCTTTTCGGACAACTGAATAGCGACGATTATCAAGAGTGTGCTGAGGGGCCGGCCCGTTGAAGCCTGCCAACCTACCGGGTTTCCGGCAAGGTGGAAAGTCCGTCAGACGAAAGTCTGAAAGATGATGCAGTCACGGACAAGACGGCCCCTGCCACAGGGGCTTTTTTGTTTGTGATCAAGCGTCGAGGAGGAATTCGGTGAAGAGGCTGCGATGTCGAGAGTGCGGACGATTGCGGGAGTTCGAGCCCGCCTACGTCTGCGACCAGTGTTTCGGACCGCTCGAGGTCGCCTACGACCTGGCGACCATCCGGGAGCGGGTCAGCCGCGAGTCGATCGCGAAGGGGCCGAACACGATCTGGCGCTACCGCGAGCTGCTGCCAGCCCCGACCGGTGAGCCGATCGACCTGGGAACCGGCTTCACGCCGCTGGTGAAGGCAAAGAACCTCGGGAAGGAGCTCGGCCTCGATCATCTCTACCTGAAGAACGACACGCTCAACCCGACCGGCTCGTTCAAAGACCGCAATGTCGCGGTCGCCACCAACTTCGCCCTCTCCTATGGCTTTGACACGCTCTCTTGCTCATCCACCGGCAACCTGGCCGGCTCGGTCGCCGCGTACGCGGCGCGCGCCGGGCTGCGGGCCCTCGTCTTCATCCCCGCCGGGTTGGAGCCGGGCAAAGTCGGCGCCGCGAGCGCGTACGGCGCCACGGTCGTCGAGGTCGACGGCACCTACGACGACGTCAACCGGCTTTGCGCCGAGCTCGCCGACCTGTACCGCTGGGCGTTCGTCAATGTCAACCTCCGACCCTTCTACTCCGAAGGAAGCAAGACGCTCGCCTTCGAGGTGGTCGAGCAGCTCGGCTGGCGGGCGCCCGACCACATCGTCGTCCCGGTGGCCGCCGGCTCGCTGCTGGCGAAGACCGCGAAGGCATTCCACGAACTGGTCGGCGTCGGCCTCCTGGAGCGGGCGACGACACGGATCCACGCCGCCCAGGCCGAGGGCTGCGCGCCGGTGAGCACGGCGATCCAGCAAGGCCTGGACCAGGTAACGCCGGTGCGACCGAACAGCATCGCCAAGTCGCTGGCGATCGGCAACCCGGCGGACGGCCGCTACGCCGCACGAGCGGTGCGTGCGTCGGCTGGGTGGGGTACCGCCTGCCGCGAGGAGGCGGTCCAGGAGGGCATGGCGCTGCTGGCCGAAACTGAGGGAATCCTCAGCGAACCCGCCGGTGGCGTCGTGGTGGCCGGACTCAGGGAGCTGGTCGTTGAGGGGCGCATTCGGCGTGAGGAAACCGTCGTGATCTGCATCACGGGCAGTGGCCTGAAAACGACCGAGCTCTTCGAGGTGCGCGATGGTCACCGGTTGCAGCTGGCAAAGGCCCGCGCGTCCGAGTTCGTGCGCGCGCTGGCCGAGGTGGAGACAGCGCCGGCCGTGGTGGCATGACCAAGACAATCTTTCCTCCCCCGCTTGCGGGGGAGGGCCAGGGTGGGGGCCCATGCGGGTAGGCGTCCTCGGTGCGACCGGACTTGCCGGGCAGCAAGTATTGGCCGCGCTCGAGCGGCACCCCTGGTTTGTCATCGCGGCCGTCGGCGCGTCGTCGGCCTCGGCTGGGAAGTCGCTGGGCGAGGCATTGCGCGAGCCGTCGGGGGGCAGCCGCTGGTTTGCCGAAGGACGGCTCGACCCGTCGCTGTCGAGCCTCAAATGCCTGAGCGATGAGGAACTGCTCAAACACCCACTCGACCTCCTGTTCAGCGCCGTCTCCAAAGAGGTCGCGGAGGAATGGGAGCCACGCTTTGCTGAACGGGTCCCGGTCGTGAGCACGGCGTCGGCCTTTCGCTACGAGCCCGACGTGCCGATCCTGATCCCGGGCATCAACGATGCCCATGCCGAAGCCCTCCACGACCAACGGCGCCAGCGTGGCTGGCGCGGCTTCATCGCGCCCATCCCCAACTGCACGACGACCGGATTGGCCGTCTCCCTGAAGCCACTCCAGGATGCCTTCGGCGTTCGCACCGTCGTGATGACCTCGCTGCAGGCCGTCTCCGGCGCCGGTCGTCAGGGCGGCGTGCTCGCGCTCGACGTGATCGACAACGTCATCCCGTTCGTTCCCGGCGAGGAAGAGAAGGTCGAGCGCGAGACCAGGAAGATCCTTGGTCACTGGGGCGAGCCAGCGGGCTTTGCGGTGTCCTGCACTTGCACCCGGGTGAACGTGCGGGATGGCCACCTGGAGACGGTCTTCGTCGGCACCGAGCGTCCCGCGAATGCCGCCGCGGCGACCGCCGCCATGGAGGCCTTCGGCGTCGACGGACTCAAGGGTCTCCCGTCGGCGCCCGATCGCTTGCTGCGCGTCGACCCTGATCCGTTTCGCCCCCAACCGCGCCGTGATCGCGACGCCGGCGGCGGGATGACGGTGACGGTGGGCCGCCTCCGCGACGAACCCGTCCTGCGGGGTGTGAAGTACGTCGTCCTCTCGCACAACACCAAGCTCGGCGCGGGCAAAGGCGCGGTTCTCCTGGCGGAATGGCTGACCCGGGAGGGCTACGTTGAGCGCGCAACCTGAGTTTGTGACCAAACCGGTCCTCGTCCAGAAGTTCGGCGGCAGCTCGCTCGGCTCTCCTGCCCGCATCAAGCGAGCCGCACGCCGCGTCGCCGCCAGCCAGCGGGCGGGCTACGTCGTGGTCGTCGTGGTCAGCGCGATGGGCGACTCCACCGACCGGCTGCTGAGCCTGGCGTCACGCGTCGCGAAAGACCCGGCCGCCCGCGAGCTCGACCTGCTGCTCTCGACCGGTGAAGGCGTCTCGGCGCCGCTGATGTCGATGGCGCTGACCGAGCTGGGCGTCCCCGCGGTCTCGCTGCTCGGCTTTCAGGCCGGCATCCAGACCGACCGGCGGCACGCAAAAGCGCGCATCGTAGGCCTGACGCCGGCGCGGATCGAGCGCGAGCTGGCCGCGGGCCGGGTGGTGGTGGTCGCCGGCTTCCAGGGAATGGGCGACGAGATGGAAGTCACGACCCTTGGTCGTGGCGGCTCCGACACGACAGCGGTCGCGCTTGCCGCCGCGCTCAAGGCCCAGGCCTGCGAGATCTTCACCGACGTGCGCGGCATCTATACCGCGGACCCGCGCTTTACCCCGTCCGCCCGATTGCTGGCCCACATTGCCTACCCCGAGATGCTCGAGCTCGCCAGCGCCGGTGCGCGCGTGATCCATCCGCGGGCGGTCGAGATCGCGGAAGCCTACGGCATGGAGCTCCACGTCCGGTCGAGCTTCCACGCCGGCCCCGGTACCATCATCTGTTCGGAGGAGGCGATCATGGAGGATCGAAATCGGGTTCGCGGGATCGCGCATGAGGAGCACGTGGCGCGGCTCTCGGTGGTGGGGGTGCCCGATCGGCCCGGGATCGCGGCCGCTATCTTTGCGCCGCTCGCCGAGGTCGATATCGCCGCTGACGTGATCGTGCAAACCGCGAGCCACGAAGGTGTGACCGATATGTCGTTCACCGTGCCATCGGCGGATGGCCGGCAGGCGAAGCGGATCCTGGACGGCATCGCCCAGGAGATCGGCGCCCGGACGGTGCTGGCGCAGGACGGCCTGGCCAAGGTCTCGGTCATCGGTAGCGGCATCCGCGGCCAGCCAGGGGTGGCGGCGACCATGTTTCGGACGCTGTCGGACCATGGGATCAACATCGAGATGATCTCGACGTCGGAGGTGCGTATCACCTGCATCATCGACGCGAACCGGGTCAAGGATGCGGTGGCGGCGCTGCACGACGCGTTCAAGCTGTAGCCGTGCCGAAGGCCGCCACGGTCCGGGTGCCGGCCTCCTCGGCCAACCTCGGGCCCGGCTTCGACGTGCTCGCCCTGGCGCTTGACCTACATCTCGAGGTCGACGCCACGGAAGCCTCGAAAATCGCCATCGAGTGGGCCGGCCAGGGCGCCGGCGAGGTACCGCTCAACCGCCGGAACCTGCTGGTCCGTTCGGCCCAGGAGCCATTCGCCGGTTGGAGCCGCCCCCTCGATGGACTCGAGCTTCGCGTCAGGAATCAGATCCCGATCGGTCGCGGCCTGGGCAGCAGTGCCGCGGCGATCGTGGCCGGCATCAGCCTGGGAGCGAAACTGCGTGGGCTGCGAATGTCGGCGCAGCGGATCCTCGAACTCGCCTTCCCCCTCGAAGGGCACGGCGACAACCTGGCGGCCGCGCTTTACGGCGGTTTCTGCATCGCCGTGATCGAAGACGGAGGGGTCCGCGTGCATCGCCTCGACTGGCCCTCGCGCTGGCGAGCGGTCCTCCTCGTGCCGAACGACGTCTCCCCCACGCATGAGGCGCGCCGTCTCGTGCCTCGCCGTCCGGCGCGGGAGGATGCGGTGTTCAACCTCGGCCGAGTCGCCGAATGGGTCCTCGCCTGCACGACGAAGGATCGCACCCTGGTCGGAAGCGCGATGCGGGATCGCCTCCACCAACCGGGGCGCGCTCGCGCCTATGCCTACCTCGACGATGTCATCGCGGCGGCCTGCCAGGCCGGGGCACTCGGGGCTGCCCTCAGCGGCGCCGGGGGCAGCGTGATCGCGATCGCGGATCGGAACCTCGTGGAGGTTGGCCAGGCCATGACCAAGGCCGCAAACTCACACGGAATCAAGGGAACGCTGGCGACCCTGAGGGCTGCCGCCGCGGGCGCCGAGTTAACGCGCAGGGTCCTGTAACCCTTTTGAAAGGTTCGCGCCCTCAGACTGGCTCGTTGTGGAGGTATTTCTCCATGCTTGCCATTCCAGATGAGAAGGAGGTGAGAAGCACTTGACTCCAACCCAACGCATCGTGACCGTAGCCGGTCTCATCGGATCGGTGATCGCGGGTGGCGTGATCGGCGCGACGCTGGTCGGGCCACTGGCGGCCACGGCCTCGGTCTCCGGCAGCAACCAGGCCGCCTCCGCCGCCAACTCGATCACCTACCAGCAGGTTGCCGCGACCGCTGCCCCAAGCGCGAGCGCCGGGACCTTCAAGTCGAACGAGAACGCGACCCATGAGGCCGGTGAAAGCGCCACAGTCGAGGCCCAGGAGAATTCCGGCCAGCGGCCGGGCGGCGGATCCGGGACGTTCACGCCGAATGAGAACGCCACGCACGAGGCCGGCGAAAGCGCCGCGCGCGAGGCACAGGAGACTGCGGGCCAACGTCCGACTGTCCCCTAACAGACATACGAGTCGTTTCAGCATTGAAAGAGAAAGACTGGGCCCGGGAAATCGGGCCCAGTCCCTTATTCAGGAGCGGGCCGCCGCCGGCGCCGGCATCAGGCCGAGCTGCTGGAGCGCCCCGGCCACATCAAAGTATTGATGCAACGACTTGAGCTGGCCCTTGCTGTCATAGGTGCCGATATCAAGGGCCGGACTATTGAGCGTTTTGTTCGTGGCGGGGACGGTCTCGCCGGTTGATAAGTAGGTCGGACCCTTGTTCGTTCCGCTGAAGGTGTATTCAACGACCACGACGTTGCCTTCAGCGATGAGCCGCTGAACATGCACACGGGCGTCAGGAAACCCTTCCCGTGTCCGCATGAAGTAAGCCTTGATCGCGTCTCTTCCCTTGATGGTTCCTCCGAGGGGCGTCACGAGCTCCGCGTCCTCGGCAACCGCCTTGATCCATTCGTCCAGTTTGCCCTGGTTGAAGAACTCGATCCCCTGGCGTGTCAATTCCTTCGGGTCTGCCATCGCGTACCTCCTCTATGGTGATTGGCCGCAGCCGAATCATGCGCCGCCACGCTGCCGGTCAGCAACCTCTGCCCGGACCGTTACGGCTTCGGCTCGGCCACCGTGGCGCGGCTCGACCGCGCTGCCAGCTCGCCCAGCACCGCGGCCGAATCGAGCCCGCGCTCCTCGAGGAGCACCAGCGAGTGGAACCAGAGGTCGGCGACCTCATGGATCAGCGCCTCGTCGCTTTCCTGGGCGCCGGCCAGGATGACTTCCACCGCTTCTTCGCCGAGTTTGCGCAGGATGGCCGACCGGCCATCGGTGAAGAGCGCCGCGGTGTAGGAGCCGCTCGGTCGTTTCGCCTTCCGCTCGCGCAGTGTGGCACCCAGTTGATCGAGGAGGATCGCCGGCCCAGCGAAGCACGAGCGGCGGCCAGTGTGACAGGCAGGTCCCGATGGATGAACGCTCAGCAGCAGCGCATCGCCGTCGCAGTCGGCCTGGATCGCCTCGACATGCAGGACATTGCCCGATGTCTCGCCTTTCCGCCACAGCCTTTGGCGGCTCCGACTCCAGAAGTGCGCTTCGCCGCTTTCCGCCGTCCGGGCCAGGGCCTGTTGGTCCATGTACGCGACCATTAGCACCGTGCCGCTCGCGGCGTCCTGCGCGACCGCAACGATCAGGCCCTGCTGATCGAAATGCAGCGTCGACGGGTCCGGGCTCGTCATCGGACCGGGACCCCATGGTCCTTGAGGTACTGCTTCGTCTGCGGGATGGGAAAAGCGCCATCGTGAAAGATCGAGGCGGCCAAGGCGGCGTCGGCCCGCCCCTCCGTGAGAACGGCGGCCAGGTCCCGTGGATGGCCCGCCCCGCCCGACGCGATGACCGGGATCTGGACGGCCTCAGCCACGGCTCTCGTCAAGGCGAGGTCATAGCCGCGTCGGGTCCCGTCGGCGTCGATGCTCGTGAGCAGAATCTCGCCGCCCCCGAGCCGCTCGGCAGCCTTCGCCCATTCAATTGCGTCCAAACCGCTCGGCTGCCGTCCGCCATGGGTGTAGACCTGCCATCGATCATCGGCCTCGCGCTTGGCGTCGATGGCCACGACGATGCACTGCGACCCGAATAGCCGTGCTCCTTCGGTGATCAACTCGGGACGCTGCACCGCGGCGGTCTGGATCGAGACCTTATCAGCGCCGGCGCGCAGCAAGCTGCGGATCTCGTCGACGTCGCGTATGCCTCCGCCGACCGTGAAGGGGATGAAGACCTCGCGAGCCGTCCGTTCGACCACCTCGATCAGCGTGGCGCGCTGCTGCGGCGCCGCGTCGATATCGAGGAAGACGAGCTCGTCGGCACCCTGTTCCGAATAGGTCCGGGCCATCGCGACCGGGTCGCCCTGATCCCGCAGCTCCACGAAATGGGTGCCCTTGACCACCCGGCCGCCGGCGACGTCAAGGCAGGGAATAATCCGCTTGAGTAACACGCTCTGCTCTCTATCTCCCTCCCCCCTTGCCGGCCAAATCCCTCCCCCGTGCGCGGGGGAGGGCAGGGTGGGGGCTCGGGGTGGGGGGTTGCACTCGGGCGAACTGGATGAAATTTTCGAGCAGTTTCAAACCGGCGGGTCCGCTCCGCTCGGGATGGAACTGCACAGCGACCATCGAGCCCGCCGCGATCGCGCTGACGAACGCGACGCCGTGCGTCGTCTCCGCCGCCACCAGCCGCCGGTCCTGCGGGACCCCGACGTAGGAGTGGACAAAGTACATCGCCTCCCCCTGCATGCCATCCAGCACCGGGTGGTCCCCCACGTGCTCCAGCGTGTTCCAGCCGATGTGGGGAAGCTTTTCCCTGGTCGGCAGCCGCTCGACGGTTCCGCGGAAGACTCCGAGACAGCTCGCCCCGTCTTCCGCGCTCGAACCAAACAGGAGCTGCAGGCCGAGGCAGATGCCCAGGAAGGGCGTGCCTCGGTCGATGGCATCGAGTAGGCCGCGCTCCAGACCGCGCGCACGGAGCGCCGCCATCGCCGGCGCGGCGGCCCCCACACCAGGAAAGATGATGGCATCGGCGCGCGATAGGTCCTCCGGCGTCGAGGCGATCGCCGATTCGACCTCGAGCGCGTCGAGCGCGTTCTGCACGCTCCGCAGATTGCCAGCGCCGTAGTCAACCAGCGCGATCATTTCGTGCTCGCGACCCGGTTGGCGAGGGTCGCATCGACGGCGCATCCCAGGCGCAGCGCGCGTGCCAGCGCCTTGAAGGCGGCTTCGGCGAGGTGGTGATCGTCACGACCGGAGCCGACGACGTGGAGGGTCAGCCCACCACGAGCGGCAAACGTCTCGAGAAAGTGCGGCACGAGCGTCGCCGGAAACGAGCCGATCGAAGGGCCCTGGAGTGGCAGATCAACCACCGCGTAGGCACGGCCGCCGCAATCGAGCGCGACCATGACACGGGCTTCATCGAGCGGCACGGTCGCGTCGCCGAAGCGGGCAATTCCACTTCGGTCACCAAGCGCCTCCGCCAGTGCCTCGCCGAGCACCAGGGCAACGTCCTCCACCGTGTGATGGGCGTCGACCTCGAGGTCGCCCGATGCCTTGACGTCGAGATCGAGGCGGGCATGCACGGCGACCGCCCGCAGCAGGTGGTCGAGGAAGGGCAGGCCGGTTGCGACCTCGTTGCTGCCGCTGCCGTCGAGCGTCAGCCGCACCGCGATATTGGTCTCCTTCGTCCGCCGCTGCCTGATCGCCGACCTTGGTGCCGTCACGGAATCAGCTTCTCGATGGGCATCACCAGGATGGAGGTCGCGCCGACCGCCTTCAGCGGACCGAGCAGCGCCCAGACCGCATCGGCGTCCACCACCGCGTGGACGGCGATCATCCGCGGATCGGCCAGGGGCATAACGGTGGGCGACTGCATTCCTGGGATGACGCCCTTGATCAGATGAAGGGCGTCGACAGGGGCGTTCATCATCACGTACTTCTTGCGGCGCGCGGCGATCACGCTGGCCAGCATGGTCAGCAGGTGCTGGCGGCGGCCGGCCTTCTCATCGTTGAGGTTGGGATGGCTGATCAGCTGGGCCTCGGACTCCAGGATGGTGTCGATCGCGCGCAGCCCGTTGACCGCGAGCGTGCTGCCGGTGGACACCAGGTCGACGATCGCGTCGGCGACGCCCAACAGCGGCGTGATCTCGACGGCGCCACTGATCTCGATTAGGTCCACCGCGACCTTGCGCTCGCCGAAGAACCGCGCGGTGGTTCGGGGATGCGAGGTGGCAACCGGCCGGCCATCGAGGTCCTGGATTCGGGCGAGCGGCCGGTCATCGGGAACCGCCACCTGCAGCGAGCAGTGGCCGAAGCCCAGCGGCATGCAGGTCGCGACCGTGCTCCCGCGCTCCTCGACCAGGTTGGAGCCGGTGATGCCCACATCGACCACGCCGTCGGCCGTGTACTCGGGAATATCCTCCGCGCGGACGAAGAGCAGGTCGAGCGGAAAGTTCTCGCAAGGTGCGAAAAGGCGACGATCGTCGGACTCGAAACGATAGCCAGCCTCGCGAAGTAGCGCGATCGCCGGCTCCGCCAGCCGGCCCTTGTTCGGCACGGCGAGCCGCAGCCGGCCGTCCGTCAAGCCACGACCGACGCTCACCGGGACCGCGCCTTCCGCCGGGCCAGCTGGGTCCGGTAGCCACCGGTCCCGAAGCGCCGCCAGGTATTGATCCGCGTGATGGTCGCCGTGCTCGCGCCGGTACGCTGGGCGATCTCGGCGTAGTGGACGCCCTGGTCCAGCAAGCGGACGACCTCCCAGCGCGCCGCCAGCGTTTGCAGCTCGGGGATCGTGCAGAGGTCACGAAAGAATCGCTCGGCATCGTCGACCGACTTGAGACCGACGATCGTCTCCAGCAGGTCGACGACCTGCGGCGTCACCCACTCGCTGCCGGGCGGGCCAGGGACAGGCGGGCGCCGCGTCGATCCGGAGGGACGGAGACCCGATGCAATCGGGCGCCGCTTTAGCATGTTAGCATGTTAGCATGTTAGCATGTTAGCATGCTAACACAATGAAAGTATGCTGATCCTCCCGGCGATCGACCTGCTCGGCGCTCGGCCGGTGCGGCTCCGGCAAGGCGACTTTGACCAGGTCACCCGCTTCGGGGACGATGCCGTCGCCCTGGCCCGCGGATTCGCCGCGGACGGTGCGCCGTGGCTGCACCTCGTCGACCTCGATGGAGCCCGAAGCGGGCACTGGTGCAATCTCGAGGTCATCGCCCGGATCGCGGCGGCGGTTGACGTGCCCGTCCAGGCGGGCGGGGGCGCCCGAGAGATGCGCGACGTGGAGGCGGCGCTCGAATCCGGCGTCGCCCGGGTGGTGGTGGGCACGGCGGCGATCGAGTCGCCTTTCGCATTCGAGGCATGGGCGCGCCGTTTTGGCGATCGACTCGCCGTGAGCCTCGATGTACGAGGGGATGCCCTCGCGGTGCGAGGTTGGACGGCCGAGTCAGGCGGCGGCCTGCAGGCGGTGGCGCAGGCGCTCCGCGCGGCGGGAGCGGTCCGATTCATCCACACCAATGTCCGCCATGACGGAACCCTCGAAGGTGTCGACCTCGTCGGGCTTCAGACGCTCAAGCCGCTCCGCGTTCCGGTCATCGTCGCTGGTGGCATCGCCAGCCTGGAAGACCTGAAGGCGCTGCGCGACGCCGGCGCCGAGGGTGCGATCGTTGGCCGAGCGTTGCTCAACGGAAGCCTCGATCTGCCCGAAGCGCTACGGCTGGCGGCCGGACGCCGCGGGAGCGGCTCGTCGGTTTAGCTGGCGGCGCGCAGGCTCTCGAGGAGCGGTGAACTGATCAGGACGTCGGCGGTCGCGATGTTCGTGGCCAGCGGAACGTTGCGTACATTGCAGATCCGGAGCAACGTTTGAATGTCCGGGTCGTGCGGATGCTTGTCGAGGGGATCGACCAGGAAGATGACCGCATCCACCTCGCCTTCGACCACTCGGCTGGCGATCTGCACATCGCCGCCCTGGGGACCCGCGGTCACACTCTCGACGTTGAGGCCGACTTTTTCACGCAACAGGTCTCCGGTCGCGCCGGTCGCAATCAGCTCATATTCGGCCAGGCGTGAGCGGTTGAAGGTCGCGAAGGCGACCAGGTCGGCCTTCTTCCCATCGTGCGCGATGATCGCGAGGCGCGGCCGATCAGAAGCCGGCATCGACGTCAAACCTCTGCCAATGGTTCTCACAGTTGATCACAGGTCACCCTACCACGCCTTCGGACGTGTCAATCAAACGATCTCGAAACAATCAATGCGGCTGTCGACAGAGCGCCACGGGCGCGAGACATTGTCCGCAACGGTCCGTCATGATGGCGTTGAAGATGCGCCGCGCGCGGGTCTCGACCTGGCGGCGGGCATCGTGCTCGTCCAGCCCGTGATTCCACGACTCGACGACGCGACGTCCGGCGGCATGCCACAGTTTCAGGATTTCTTCCACATCGCGCAGTGTGCCGCAACGGTATCGCGAAAACATCAGACGCTTGCTCCAAAAAACCGACAGCGTCTTTGACCAGATTGCACATGTCTCATCACCCAACGTGAGATTCTTGATCAGGTCAGGCCCCGCGTTGCCGCCACGCGCGTGCGTCCTGCAGGAAGTTCGCGAGCAGCTGATGGCCATGCTCGGTCAAGATCGCCTCGGGATGAAACTGAACGCCCGCGAGTGGATGCTGCCGGTGACGGAGGCCCATCACCGTGCCGTCCTCGGTCCAGGCAGTGAGCTCCAAGTCCGGCGGCAAGCTCTCGCGTTCCACGACCAGCGAGTGGTATCTCGTCGCCTGGAACGGACTTGGAAGGCCGCGGAAGACCGAACGCCCGTCGTGGGTCACCCTCGAGACCTTGCCGTGCATCACCGGCAACGCTCGTCGCACTGTTCCGCCGAAGGCCTCGCCCAGACACTGGTGCCCTAAACAAACGCCCAGGGTTGGAAGCGTGGGTCCGAGCTCGAGCAAGAGGTCCTTGCAGATTCCCGCCTCCGCCGGCGTTCCCGGTCCCGGTGACAGCACGGCCGCGACCGGATTCAGCTGTGCGACCTCCGGCAGCGTGATCTCGTCATTGCGGCGAACGGTCACCCTCTCGCCGAGCTCACCGAGGTACTGCACCAGGTTGTAGGTGAACGAATCATAGTTGTCGATCACCAGCACCACGCCCTTCTGATCCATGTCAGCCCGCGCCGCCCAGCGCCTGCAGCAGCGCGGATGCCTTGTTCTTGGTCTCCAGGAACTCTTCCGCGGGGATGGAGTCGGCGACGATGCCGGCGGCTGCCTGCACCGTGGCCATCCCGTCCTTGACCACCATCGTCCGAATCGCGATGCAGGTATCGAGATCACCGGTGAAGCTGAGGTACCCGATGGCGCCGGCGTAGACGCCGCGACGCTCGCGCTCGAGCTCGGCGATGATCTCCATGGCGCGAATCTTCGGCGCGCCCGTCACCGTGCCGGCTGGGAAGCAAGCACGAAGGGCATCCATGGGTGTGCACTCAGATCGCAGCGTCCCCGTAATGTTCGAGACGAGGTGCATGACGTGGGAGTAGCGCTCGACCGTCATCAGCTCGGTGACCTTCACGCTACCGACCTCGCAGACCCGGCCGAGGTCGTTGCGCCCGAGGTCGACCAGCATGACATGCTCGGCGCGCTCCTTCTCGCTCGACCGGAGCTCCTCCTCCATTCGCTGGTCCGCCACGTCGTCCCGGCCCCGGCGGCGCGTGCCGGCGATCGGCCGGTACCGCAGGTGGCGGCCCTGCACCGTAACGAGGATCTCCGGAGACGTCCCCAGGATGGTGACGGACGGCAGCTTGAGGAAATACATATACGGCGACGGATTCAAAGCCCGCAGCAGCCGGTAAACGTCGAAGGGGTCGGCGTGGAGCGGCACCGTGAAGCGCTGTGCGATCTGCACCTGGTAGACGTCACCCGCCAGGATGTGCGACTTTGCCTGCTCGACCGCCTTGAAAAATTCCGACTCAGACACATGGCCATCGAGGCTGACCGCGGCGGGCCGGTCGGCAGGCTCCAGCGCCCTCAGGCGAACCGTACGGTTCAACCGTCGGGCCAGGTCGTCGATCCGCGCCACCGCCTCCGCGTAGCGCGCTTCGATCGGCGGTCGCTCGGTGCGAACGTGCGTGACGAGCTTCAACCGGTGGCGTACGTGGTCGAAGCAGGCGAGCGTGTCGGTGATGATGAAAACGCCGTCGGCCACCTCCAACGGATCCTGGTCAGGAACCGGCACGCGCTCGAGGTAGCGCGCCGCCTCGTAGCCGAGGTAGCCGACGGCGCCCCCGCAAAACCCTTCCGGAAGACCTTCGGCTGGTTCAGCCGCGAACCTCTGTAGATAGGCTTCCAGCGCCCGCAGCGGGTCTGCTCCCTCGAGCTCGCGCCGGCCGTTGGCATCCTGCACCGTGGCGCGATCACCCGCGATCGAGACGATCGCCAGCGGCTCCGCCGCCACGAACGAATAACGCCCGAGGTGTTCCCCGCGCTCGACACTCTCCAGGAGGTAGGCGGGGCCGTCGCCGGCCAGCGCCGCGAATGCCGTGACCGGGTTGAGCGCGTCCGACAACATGTCACGAAAGATCGGGACCATCGGCGCCCGTCGTGCCCGTTCCTTGACCTGGTCGAGGGTCAGCGAGACGGACACGTGACCCCGGCCGTCATGACGCCGCAGGGAACGGGTTTTTGGGCCCGAGCGGCGCGACCGTCGCCACCGGCTGATCCGCCAGGCTCGCAAGCAGCGAGCCGGCTGAGGCGGGCACGCCTTTGGCGGCCCGTACCAGATCGGCGAGCACCGCGCTGGCGGCCGCGTCCGGGCCGGCCCCCGGTCCTTCGAAGAGGAGCGACCCGGCGTAGTCGGCGTCCAGCGCAATGGCATTCATCGAGCCGTCGACGCGCGCCATCGGGGCGTCATCGGGAACCAGCCGCGGGCGGACGTCGGCATCAATCGTGGCGCCATCCCGAGTCGTCGCGGCCGCGATCAACTTGATGACGAACCCGCGCCGGCGGACCTCCCCCAGCTGCGCCGGCTCGAGGCCACGAATCCCCACCCGCTCGATGTGGGACGGATCGATGCGGCGGCGGAAGGCCAGCATCGCGAGGATGGCGAGCTTGGCGGCCGGATCGTGGGCGTCGACATCCGCGCTCGGATCAGCCTCGGCCAGCCCGCGCCGTTGGGCGTCGGCGAGCGCCTCCGCGTAACTCGCCCCGCCGCCCATCGCCGCGAGGATCGAGTTGGTCGTGCCGTTGAGGATGCCCATGATCGAGCGGATGCGATCAGCGGCGAGAGTGTCGGCCAGCGTTTCGACGATCGGGATGGCGCTCGCCACCGATGCTTCGAAGCGAAGCCGCCCGAGCCGGGCCAGCGCCGGACCGTAGGCGGCGATCACCTGTTTATTCGCGGTGATCACCTCGAGACCGGCGTCAAGGGCGCTCTTTATATAGGTATGCGCCGGCTCGAGCCCACCCACGAGCTCGACGATCCCGTCCAGACCCGCAAGGGCGAGCATCTGCTCTGCGGACATGAGTGGAGCCGGCGCGGCCCGGCCCTGCGGACGGGCGACCGCGATCGCCTCCAACCGGATTGGCCGGTTGGCGGCGCGAGTGACCGCCTCGGCGTCCTCGACCAGGCGCCTCGCCAGCGCGGCGCCGACGTTGCCCAGGCCGAGTAAGCCGACCCGATACGGTGGCACCAGCATTTCCGGAACGCTAGCATGGCGGCCATGACGCCCGGCATCATCGAGCGCTATGCCGCCTCCCTGCCGGTAACGGCGGCAACGCCGCGGGTAACCCTTGGTGAGGGGTCGACGCCGCTGGTTCGGTCATCACGGATCGGTCGGTCGATCGGCCTCCACCAGCTCTATTTCAAATACGAGGGGCTGAATCCGAGCGGTTCCTTCAAGGATCGCGGGATGGCCCTCGCTACCGCAAAGGCGGTTGAGGCCGGGGCAAAAACGCTCCTCTGCGCCTCCACCGGCAATACGAGCGCGTCGGCCTCGGCGTACGCCGCCCGCTGCGGTCTACGCGCGGTGGTCGTGGTCCCGGCTGGCGGCGTGGCGGAGGGCAAGCTGGCCCAAGCGCTCGCCTACGGCGCCACCGTCCTGATCATCAAAGGGTCGTTCGACGCCGCCCTGAAGCTGGTACGGCAGCTCGCGGACCAGCCGGGCGTGGCGCTGGTGAACTCGGTGAACCCGTTTCGGATCGAGGGCCAGAAGACGGCGGCGTTCGAGATTGTCGAGCAGTTGCGCCAGCCGCCGGCGCAGCTGTTCATCCCGGTGGGCAACGGCGGCAACATCACCGCCTACTGGCGCGGGTTTTGCGAGCTCGCCCGCAGCCAGAACGCGTCGAAGCCGGAGCTGCACGGCGCCCAGGCCGAGGGCGCGGCCCCGCTAGTCCGCGGCCGGCCGGTCGCCCGGCCGCGAACCGTCGCCTCCGCGATCCGGATTGGCAATCCGGCGTCCTGGTCCAGCGCCATCGCGGCACGCGACGAGTCGGACGGATCGATCGAAGCGGTGAGCGACGCCGAAATCATGGCCGCACATCGACGACTGGCGCGCGAGGAAGGTCTGCTGGTCGAGCCGGCCTCGGCGGCCGGCGTCGCCCTGCTGCTGCGGCGCGCGCAGGCCGGATACGTGCGCCCGGACGAGCCCATCGTCTGTGTTCTGACCGGGCACGGCCTCAAAGACCCCCAGGCCCTGACGCGTGGTCTCAGGCTACCGCGACCGGTCGCGCCGACCCTCACCGCCCTACGCCGCGCGATCGTTTAGGCTGGGGCTGGGGAGCGCATGGAAGAGCGGACGGTGCCGACCCAGGCCACCTATTCCTCGGAAATTCGCTGGCTGTTCCAAGCCGCCCTCCTGGTCTTCACGGTCACCGTGTCGATCGGCATCCTTAACGGCTTTCATTTCATCATGCTGCCGCGGCAGGTGCTGCTCACCCATGTTCACGCTGGCACGCTCGGCTGGATCACCCTGGGCGTCATCGCCATCTGCTTCTGGCTGTTTGGTGAGGACGGGCCGGTCGATAGTAACGCCCGGGCCGTTCGGGCGCTGAGCCTGCTGGCCGCCATCGCCATCCCGATCTACGTGCTGGCTTTCTTGAGCGGCAATCTGACGGCGCGAGCGATCTTTGGATTTCCGGTCCTGATCGCCATCGTCGGCGTCCTGATCTGGTTGGTCGGCCGTGCCCGCCGGGTGACCATGACCGTGCCACGACTCGCTGTGCTCGCGGCCATCACCACGCTGGTGGTCGGGTCGACGATCGGGGTGCTGGTTCAGCTCGAGCTGGCGAGCAAATCGCAGTTTCTTCCTGACGGCGCTATCGGCGGCCACGTCACCGCGCAGGTGGTCGGCTACCTGGTCCTGATCGGCATGGCGATCAGCGAGTGGCGACTGAAGAACACCCCCGGCCTCACCTGGCCGGGCATCATTCAGGTGGGCCTGCTGTTTCTCGGCGGCATCCTGATCACGATCGGCGCCCTGTTGAACCTCCAGGCACTGCTCGGCGCCTTCATTCCGGCGGAGCTGGCCGCCGTCATCATCTATTGTGTCCGGCTTGGGCCCCAGCTCCGGCGCATCGATTGGCTCGCTCCGACCAGCGATCGCCATTTCGGGCTGGTCGTTCCTTATCTCGTCCTGAACCTCGGCCTGCTGATCTGGCTGATCACCGGGGTCGTGACCAAGACGTACGCACGGATCGAGCTGATCCCCTTGTGGCTGATCTTCGCCTTCGACCACACGATGTTCATCGGCGTGATGTCGAACTCGCTCTTCGGCCTGATCCAGCAGGCAAGCCGCAGCGCTGAGCGATTCTGGCCGTGGGCCGAGCAGGTGGTGTTCTGGGGCATGAACGGCGGCATGATCGGCTTCGTCCTCACCCTGGCCACCGATCAGCGCAGCCTGGAGAAGCTCTTCACGCCGATCATGGGCGGGAGCATTCTGGTCGGCATCGTCACCTACTCGGTTCGCCTGCAGCGGCTGCGGGCGGCCGCGCCGACCCTGGCAGCCGCGCCCGCCTAGGCCGAGAGCGCCTCGACCACGGCGTCCGCCATCACGGCCGTGCCCACGGTCGCTTCGCCGCCCCTCGCGATGTCGGCGGTCCGTAGACCCGCGGCCAGGACGCGCGACACGGCCCTTTCGATCGACGCCGCGGCGTCGGCGTGGTTCAGCGACCAGCGCAGCAGCAGCGCCGCGCTCAAGATGGCTCCGATCGGATTGGCGATGCCTCTGCCCGCGATATCGGGCGCCGACCCGTGGATGGGTTCGTATAGCCCGAGCGTTCCGCCACCCAAGCTCGCCGAGGGCAGCATGCCGAGCGCGCCCGCAAGCATCGACGCCTCATCGGTGAGGATGTCACCAAAGAGGTTTTCGGTGACCACGACGTCGAAGGCCTGCGGCTGGCGGAGCAGCTCCATGGCGAAGGCGTCGACCAGCATGTGGCTGCAGGCGACGTCGGGATAGCGTTCCGCAACCCGGGTCACGACCGTGCGCCAGAGCCGGGAGGTCTCCAGCACATTCGCCTTGTCGACCGAGAGGAGATGACGCCGTCGCAGGCGCGCCAGCTCGAAGGCGCGGACCGCGACCCGCTCGATTTCGGGCGTGCTGTAGCGCATGGTGTCGACCGCGGCCTCACCACGGGGTGTGTCGTAGCGGCGCTTCGGCTTGCTGAAGTAGAGGCCCCCGGTCAGCTCGCGGACGACAAGGAGATCGACGTCGCGGACCCGCTCCGGCCGCAGCGCCGAGGTGGCGACCATCGCCGGGTCGACGCGAATCGGGCGCAGGTTGGCAAAGAGGCCGAGTCCCTTGCGTAGCCCGAGCAAGGCCGTCCCGGGACGCAGCGCGCTCTGGGGGGATGCATCGTCCCACCTCGGACCGCCCACCGCACCGAACAGGATGGCGTCGGCGGTCTTGCAGAGGCGGAGGGTTTGTGGGCGTAGCGACACGCCATAGGCATCCACGGCGGCACCGCCGACGAGGTCCTCCACATAGTCGAGCCGCAGACCGGCCGGGTTGGCCGCCGCGCTGAGGACCCGCCGCGCCGCATCGGTGACCTCGGGACCGATGCCGTCGCCGGGCAGCACGACGATACGGGCGGCGCCGGCCACGCTAAATTCTCATCCCTTCCATGGTGGGCACGATTCTAGGGGAGGCCCGTCGTCATACCGTCAACACGGATGCCGAAGGTTGAGGCGGAGTGGGACTCCGCCTCAGTTGGGGGAGAGGAAATCAGACCTGCGTGGTTCCCGGTTGACCCGTCGGCCCTGGCGGCGGAACCGTTCCATGCGCCCGGTCGTGCCAGGCCTTCAGCGTCGCCTCGATGAACGGCGGCAGGGTAAACGCCTGCGGCGGTCCACCGGGAACGCCGTGGCCGTAGCCGCCAAATCGCCCCCAGGGAGCGCCGGCGTAGCCGCCGCCCATCATCTGGCTCATTGCGTACCGGCGCCAGCGGCGCTTGCGCCCCAGCATCGCCAGGCCGAGGCCAAGCCCGCCCAGCATCAACAGTTTCCGCTTCCTTTCTGTCGAGACGTCGTTCATATTGTTCTCCTTTTAGGTGAATCCCTATGCGCCTGATCCTGCGCGAGAGTTGTGAATCACCTGTGAAGCCGTTGCGAACGCGGTACGGATGTTTAGGCTGCGACCCGGCCTGACTGCGACAGACAGCTGTCGCAAACGGCCGGCACGATGCGCTCACGCGTTTGGAGCCGGCGGCGGTGGGACCCGGAGACCACGTTGCCGCCGGCGCCGACGCCTAGGGCAGGCCGCCGGCGATCCGAAACGCGTCCGTCTTTGAGAGTGCCGATTCGATCCGGTACGTGACAGTGCCATGCTCCCAGACGAGGGTGTTGGCGGCCAGGCGCAGCGTTTCCATCTGGTCGTTGCCGGCTCCGACCTGAATGATGATCGTGTGGGGCTCACCCGCGATCCACCAGCCCGGATCGCCGTTCACCGACGTTTGCTCCACGGTGGTCCCGGGCCCCACCTCTTTGGTAATGAAGCCAGGGATCAGGTCGCCACGGAACTCGGTAATGAGGACGCCGAGCCCCGTCTGCTTGACCAACGGGATGCCCGGACGCGGCAGGTAGGCAAGCGCGACCTCGCCACCGGGAATGCCGCTAGCGACATAGACCGCGTCCGGCACACCCAGCGCGGGCGGCACGCCGATTTTGAAGCTCACGGCGGATTGGGCCTCGTCCATGGAGGCGCGACGGCCGAGATCCAGCGGCGTCACCGGTGATAACGAGGGAAGCGGCGAGGCCACCCGGTTCACGATGACGCCTCGAACGTGGAAGAAATGAGCGATCGCGTCGCGGGTGGTGGGATTGACCAGGGCGGCGGCGGTCGCGAGGACGAGCAGGACGGCCGCGACCAGGGCGAGCCGTCGGGGATCGCGCCAGAGCGCGAGGCGGCGAACCGGGGCGACGGGCTGGGCGACAATGCGGCGACGGACCGCGGTCGACAGGTTGGGCGTCGGCGGATAGGAATAGTTGGGGCCGAGGTCTCGGAGCGCCCGCTCCAGAACGACGTCTGAGATGCGGCTGGGATCAGCCATCATTCTCTCCAGTTGGAGACGGCATGCGGATGTCGGCAGGCAAGGCGGCACGAAGGCGACCGAGGGCTCGCGACAAGCGCGACTTGACGGTGCCTTTCGGGCAGTTGAGGGCCTCAGCCATCTCGGCCTCGGAGAGATCAAAGAAGAGGCGGTAGGCCAGGACGAGACGATCGTCGTCGCTCAGCCGGCCCAAGGTCGCCACCAGGGTGGAGCGAAACTCATCGGCCTCGGCCGCCGCCTCAGGGGAAGGGGCCGCTTCCCCCGAGGCTTGGGCCCTAAGGGCGCGCTCCGCCAGGGCGGTCCGGCGATGAGCCGCCAGCCGGCGATTGCGTGCCTCGTTGGTGACGATCCGGAGAAGCCACGGTCGAAACGGCGCGCCCGACCGAAAGCGGCCGAGCGCATAGTAGGCGTTCACGAACCCCTCCTGCGCGGCATCTTCCGCGTCGGCGGCGTCGCCGGTGACCTGGTAGGCGACCCGAAACGCCAGCTCCTGGTACTGCTGGACGAGTGCTTCATAAGCGTTGACATCGCCGTTCCGTGCGCGTTCGACGAGAGCTATGTCGTCCAGTGGCCGGCCCTCCACGGATCGATTGCTAACCCTTCATACCAGTTGGCGAGGTCCCTGGTTCCCTCTTCGCGGTAAACCAGATCCCGGCTCGCGGCCTCTACTGTGTATGGCCATGGCCTCGGGGGCGGTCGTCAGCGACCTGGATGCGTTCGAACAGGCGGTGCGGACCCAGAGCCGCGCCCTTTACAGCCTGGCCCGCTCGATCCTCGGCGATCAACAGGAGGCCGAAGACGCGGTGCAGGACACGATGGAACTCGCCTGGCGCTCATGGCGGTCGCTGCGAGATCCGCAACGGCGAAGCGCCTGGCTCAAGAAGATCTGCGTCCGCCGCTGCCTCCGGGTCAAGCGCCGCCTCTTCGGCCTGTTGCCGCTGAGCGAGCACGATCGCGACCCGCGACCCTCCCCCACCACCGACCCCGACCTCGATCGCGCCTTTTACCGATTGTCCCGGCATCAGCGGGCGGTGATCCGGCTGCACTATCACGACGGTTACTCGCTCGACGAGTGCGCCAGCCTGATGGGCTGCCGGCCGGGCACCGTCCGCTCCCATCTCGCCCGAGCCCTTGCATCCTTCAGACAGGAGCTTTCCCATGATGAATAAGGATCCCCTCGAGCCTCGGCTGCAACGTTATCTCGAGGAACGCGCCGACGACCGCCCAACCGTCGGCTTCGAGGATCGAATCCTTGGGGTGGTCAAACGCGAACCTCGCCGGGCGCCGACGCCCTCAGGGCCACGGCAGCTGGTCGCGGCGACGGCCATTGCCGTGTTCGCCGTGGGCCTCGCCGCCGGCGTGGCATACATTCGGAACCACCAGCCCGCGGCACAAGGCCCTGGGCCCTCGATGAGTCCGGCGCTCTCGATCGGCACCGGCGGCGGCGGTGACTGGGTGGTTGTGCGTGGCATCGACGTAGGATCTTCAGCGCCTCCTGATGCGCGTGGAAACGCCTTGGTCCACACCACGGATGGCGGCGACTCCTGGCAGTCGCGTCTCAGCTTTGCCGGCATCTACGACGGCATGGCCTGGAGCGCCGATGGCCGCAGTGGCGTGATCTGGACGAATGACATGACAAGACCCTGCGGCACGGCGACGACCTGCTCCCAGCCACCGAACCAGGTTGTGACCGTGTACTCAACCGCCGACAGGGGCCTGCATTGGACGCAACATCCATCAAAAGCATTCGGGAATTTTGCGGTCGTTTATTTCCGCGGATTCGATGGCTGGGTGCTGAGCGAGGGCGAGATGGCCCCGGCGCAGGGGAGCGCGGGTGGCGCGACGCTCTACCGCACCACCGACGCCGGTGGAACGTGGAGCCAGGTCGGCGTCATGCCCAACGCGACGGGCCTCGCGCTGGCAGGAGGGTTCTGGGGTAGATACGCGGGCGTGGGCGAAAACAATCTCGAGTTCGCGAACGCTCAGCACGGGTGGCTCGCCACCGGCGCCGTTGCAAAGCCTGGCGACTCCGGCCTGATGGAGACAACCGACGGCGGCCGTACCTGGCATTCCGTGACGATCCAGGCACCCGCCGCAACGGCCGGCCAGGACATCGTCATTGGCTACCCAATTCTTCTCAGCGGCGAGCAGGCACTGCTGCCGGTCTTCTTCGGTCGTCAAACGGATCCGAATAACTTTTCCGTCAGTCACCACTACATCTACTCGAGCTCGGACGGCGGGTCAACATGGAACAATCCGCGGCCCCTCGAAGCGAATGGCGTCCAGCCGACCGGCGACGAGTGGCAGAACTTCTACCTGGATGCCAACCACTGGTGGTTCACGGCGATCAACCAGCGGTCGGCCGGTGAACCCGTCGCGCAATCCGGTCCGGCCGTCGCCCGCACCAGCGACGGCGGCAAGACCTGGCAGCTCTTCAAGTCAAAGGACATCCCCACCATCCTCCAGATGACATTCACCGACGCTGACCACGGATGGGCGGAGGCCATCACCGGCCCGACCAACACGAACATCCTGCTTCGGACGACCGATGGCGGTGCCCACTGGCACCAAGTGCAAGTGCCCTGACTGACTGATCAACGACCTAGAGGGGCGGTAGCCTTGAAGCGATGGCAACCGCCACGAGCCGCCAGTTCCTCTTGATCGACGGCGACGACACGCTCTGGGAGAACAACATCTATTTCGAGCAGGCGATCGAGGCGTTCATCGATTTCCTGGCTCACTCGTCGTTGACTCGGGAGCAGGTTCGCGCCGCGCTCGATGAGATCGAGCGCATGAATGTCAATGTGCATGGGTATGGGTCAGCGAGCTTCACGAAGAACCTCCGGGAGACCTTCGAGCGGCTCGCCGAGCGTGACCTGCGGGCGGAGGACATCGAGCATGTGCTGCAGCTTGGCCAGCGGATCGCGAGCCAGCCGGTCCGGCTCTTGCCCGACGTCGCGGAGACGGTCAGCTACCTCGCCGGCCGCCACGACCTCATGTTGCTGACCAAAGGTCACCCGGACGAGCAGCGCCTGAAGATCGAACGATCGGGCCTGGAGGAATTCTTCATCGCGACCGCGGTGGTCCACGAGAAAGCGGAAGAGACCTACCGGGCGATCGTCCAGCAGCGCGGGCTCGAGCCTACCCGCACCTGGATGATCGGCAACTCGCCACGCTCAGACGTCAACCCGGCACTCGGAGCCGGTCTCAACGCGGTCTTCATTCCCCACCAACACACCTGGCGCCTGGAGAAGGAGGAGGTCGTCCACGTCGACGGACGCCTCCTCATCTTGGAGAATTTCGGCGAGCTGCGAGCACATTTCTAGGGTTACTCGGCCGGGCAGCACCTCAGGCGAGTAGGCGAGGCCGAAGACGTTGAGGTACTGGGGCAAAGGAATTATGGGTACTCTAGGTCGATGGCCGGCGACCTGACCGTGCTCGACGGGAACACCTTCTTTGTCTCTGACGCGGCGGGCGACGTCGAGCCCGGCGAGCTGCCGAACGGCTTCTTTCATGCCGATATGCGCCATCTTTCGAAATGGCGCCTGCTGGTGAACGGCCGGCCGACCCACGTCCTCACCAGCCGATCCGTGGACTACTATTCAGCCGCGATCTTCGCCACGCTGGCCAGCGTTAGCGTTGGCGAGAACCCGCCCGTCTCGATACGGCGCAACCGCTTCATCGCGCGCGGCGTCCACGAGGACCTGACCGTCCAGAACCACAGCGACCGCGCTCAGACGGTAATGATTGAGATCGAGTACGCCACCGATTTCGCAGACGTCTTCGAGGTCAAGGACCGCATCCCGAAGCGAGGACAGCTGCACACGGAGCTGGGCCCGAGCCAGGTGACCCTGATCTACACGCGCGATCAGTACCGGCGCGGTACCGTCATCGAGTTCAGCGAGACGTTCTCGGTCGGCCCGGAACGCGCCCACCTCGAGTTGCACCTGGAACCGCGCGGCCAATGGCAGACGTGCATCGATGTCGTTCCGGAGCGCGACGGAGAGCTCAACCGGCTGGAGCACGGCGAGCGCTCGTTCGGCAATCCCAAGCCAGACATGCCGACCACCTTCGAGCAATGGATGGCGCAAGCGCCGACGCTGGAAACCGACAACGACGTCCTGCGCCATACCTACCGCCAGAGCTTGATCGACCTCGCCGCTCTGCGGTTCCGACCGCTGAAGACACTGTCCTATTCCTTGCCCGCCGCAGGCCTTCCCTGGTTCATGGCGCTGTTCGGCCGCGACAGTCTGATCACGGCGTACCAGGCGCTGCCCTTCCAACCTCACCTGGCGCGTACCACCCTTGAGGCGCTCACAGCGTGGCAGGCGAAAGAGCTGGATGACTTTCGTGATGCCGAACCGGGGAAGATTCTGCACGAGCTGCGACTGGGCGAGCTCACCGTGCTTGGCGAGCGGCCGCACAGTCCGTATTACGGCAGCCACGACGCGACGCCGCTCTTCCTGATCCTGCTCGACGAATACCAGCGCTGGGCCGGCGACCGCGATTTCGTTCGCAGCCTGAAGCCGGCGGCGATGAAGGCGCTGGAATGGATCGAGCGTCACGGCGATCGCGACGGCGATGGCTATCTCGAGTATCAAACGCGCTCGAAAGAAGGCCTGGTCAACCAGTGCTGGAAGGACTCGTGGAACTCCATCCTCTTCCACGACGGCGGCGTGGCGGAGGGACCGATCGCCACCTGTGAGATCCAGGGCTACGCCTACGACGCCCGCATTCGAATGGCCCGATTGGCACGGGAGGTCTGGGACGACCCCGGTCTGGCAGATCGCCTGGAGCGCGATGCCGCCACCCTGCGCGAGCGCTTCGATCGCGACTTCTGGATCGAGGCACGCGGCCACTACGCGATCGCGCTGGATGGCCAGAAACGCCAGGTGGATGCGATGAGCTCCAACGTCGGCCACCTGCTCTGGAGCGGCATCATCCCCCCGGACCGGGCGGCGATGCTGGTCAACCGCTTGATGTCCTCCGAGATGTTCACCGGCTGGGGCATCCGGACGATGTCGGCGAACGACGCCGGCTACAACCCGATCGAGTACCACGACGGCACGGTCTGGCCGCATGACACCGCCTTCGTCGCCGAGGGCATGCGCCGCTACGGCCATCGGGAGCAGGCGTCGCACCTGGCGCTGATGCTGATCCAGGCCGCCGAGGCGTTCGAATACCGCCTCCCCGAAGTCTTTGCGGGCTTTCCACGTGAAGAGACCGGGGCCCCGGTCGAGTACCCCACCGCCTCTCGGCCGCAGGCCTGGGCCGCCGGAGCGCCGTTACTGGCGCTCCGCACCGTGCTCGGATTGGACGTCGTCAACGGCGAATTACGAATCGACCCACATCTCAGCCCTGGATGGGGACGCGTTCGGCTGGAAAACATCGCGGTAGGAGCTAAGGCAGCCGCCACCGTCCAGCGCTGATGCCGCCGACCTCCTTCGCGAACCTGCTGGGGGCGGCGGTGATCGCCTTCGCCGCCCCATTCCTGCTTGGCTTCTTCCCGCGAATCCGGCTCCCCGCCGTCGTCCTCGAAATCGCCCTGGGCATCGTGGTTGGGCCGGCAGCCCTGGGGTGGCTCAGGGTCGACCAGCCGGTGCAGATCGTCGCCATCCTCGGCCTGGCGTTCCTGCTCTTCCTGGCCGGATGGAGATCGATCTCGACCGCCTGCGCGGGCGCGTGCTCCAGCTGAGCACTCTGAGCTTCGGCATCTCCCTCGGTCTGGCAGTCATCGCCGGGCTCGGTGCCTTCGCCATCGGGCTCGTCAGAAGCCCGCTGCTGATCGCGATCGTCCTGCTGCAGGCGACCTCCCTTCCCTTCATCGTGGCGGCGACCGCCATCGGCCTCCAACTCGGGCTGATGAAACCGGCGACCGACGCGGCCCTCGTGGGCGCCGGCCTGGTGTCGGTCGTCGCATTCCCACTCGCGGCCCTGACCCTGCTCAAGCAGATGGGAATACGCGCAGATCCCGGGCGGGTTCTAAAATCAGCCAAGTCGTAAGAGGAGGGAGCGATGACTGATCGGCGCCGCTGGATCCTGGTCGCCGCCGTGCTCGGGTCGGGGATCGTCTTCCTCGACTCAACCGTGGTCAACGTCGCGCTTCCGAGAATTGGCCGCGACCTGCCGCGAATCTGGTTCGGCGTCCTGGAAGGCCAGTCGTATGTATACAGCGCCTACCTGCTCTCCCTCAGCGCGCTGCTGATTCTTGCGGGTGCCCTCAACGATTACTACGGCCGCAAGCGGATGTTCGCGCTGGGCCTGGCGGGGTTCGGGATCACCTCGGTACTCTGCGGGCTGGCGCCGAACATGGAGTTGCTCGTCCTGTTCCGCATCGTCCAGGGCGCCGCCGGCGCGATGCTGGTGCCGGGTTCGTTGGCGCTCATCAACGCCAACTTCGACGGCGAGCAGCGCGGCTGGGCGTTCGGCATCTGGGCCGGCGCGTCCGGCGCGACGACGATCCTCGGGCCGGCCGTCGGCGGCTTCCTCGTGGACTCGATCTCGTGGCGGTCCGCCTTCTTCATCAACGTTCCCCTGATCGCGATCGCGCTGTGGGCCACGCTGGCGCACGTCCCGGAGAGCCGCGACGAGCAGGCAAGCCCGAAATTCGATTGGATCGGTTCGGCGATTGTCGCGCTGGCGGTGGGCGGCCTGGCGTTCGGAGCTATCTATGGCGGACAGCGGAACTGGCAGGATCCGGTGGGTTACATCGCACTCGCCGTTGGGGCCGTCTTTACCATCGCCCTGCCCTTCTACATGGCGCGGGCGCCGCACCCGTTGATCCCGCTGAGCCTGTTCAAGTCGCGCAACTTCACCGTCACCAACATCTCGACGCTGCTGATGTACGGAGCGCTCTACGTCACGGGCTACTACGTGGCGATCTTCGCCCAGGGCACGCTGGGTTACACGGCTGCCGCCGCCGGCCTGGCCGGCATCCCAGGCTTCCTCTTTCTGATCTTCTTGTCGGCGCGGTTCGGCAAGCTGGCGAGCCGCTATGGCCCGCGATGGTTCATGGCCGCAGGTCCGGTGTTCATGGCGCTCGGCGTGCTCTGGTACGCACGAATTCCAGGCAACAGCACGGCATGGACCTTTACGCCAGGCAATCCGTCGACCCTGTTGCCACCGCTCTCGTATGTCACGGACTTCCTGCCCGCCGGGTTGTTGTTCGGGGTTGGCCTGACGATGCTGGTCGCGCCGCTGACCACTGCATTGATGGCGTCGGTGCCCTCCCACAACTCGGGGCTCGCGTCGGCGATCAACAACGCCATCTCGCGGGTGGGCCCACAGCTGGCCGGGGCCCTCATCTTTATCTTCATCACCACGAACTTCTACAGCTACCTGGCCAGCCGGCAAACCGGCCTGGACGTGACGTCGCCCGCGTTCCGCAAGGCCGTCAGCCCGCTCAACCCCTCCAGCAACCCAGCACTGGCCAGCCTGGTGCGGAACGCGTCGACCGCATCGTTTCACCTGGCGATGATGGTCGGCGCCGGCCTGCTCCTCGCCGGAGCGCTGGTCAACGCGCTGGGCATCGAGAATCGACAGGCCACGCAACGGGCAGAGACGGCCATTCACGCGCGGACCGTGCATCCAGCGACAAGCGAGCCGGCCTGATGGCGGTTCGAGGCGACGTCGTCAACACGATCGCGGCCTTCTCGCTCTTCGCCGACCTAACCGGGCCGCAGCTCGAGGAAGTGGCGCACGTCTTCGATGAAGCCTTCTTTGGCGAAGGTGAGCGCATCCTCCGCCAGGGCGTCAGCGGATCGGGCTTCTACATCATCCTCGAGGGAACCGCCGCGATCCGGGTGAACAGTGTCGATCGCAGCACGCTGAAGGCCGGGGACTACTTCGGAGAGATCTCCTGCCTGCTGGGCGAGGTACCGGTCGCCGACATCCTGGCGGCAACACCCTTACGCTGTCTGGTCTTGCCAGGGGCCCAGCTCGAGGCGTTCCTGACGGCACATCCGAAGGTCATGTATCGCCTGCTGCAGGGGGAGGCGCGGAAGCTCAAGAACACAACCAAGTGGCTGAGTTAGCGGACAAGCACTTTCCTCCCGGCCGCTATCAACTCGTCATCGTGGGGAGCGGTCCCGGCGGACTCCAGCTGAGCTATTCGTTGAGCCGCTTGGGAATCGACCATGCCGTCCTCTCCGACGACCCGGCGCCTGGCGGCATGTTCCGCCGTTGGCCGGTCTTCCAGCGGATGCTCAGCTGGACCAAGCCGTTCACGGGCGTGCCGCCCACGGCCCGCGCTTACGAGCGATACGACTGGAACAGCCTGCTGGCCGACGAGGAGCCGAATCGCGCCGTGATGCCCGCATTGATGGACGGAACGTCGTACTTTCCCTCGCGGCCCGAGATGCAGCGCGGCCTGGAAACATTTGCCGAGCGCACGGGAATCCGGATCCGCCATCAATGTCGTTGGGAGTCGACGCGCCAGGTGGAGGACAAAGAATTCGTTCTGACGACCTCAGATGGCGAGTATCGCGCGCCCGTAGTGGTTTTTGCCGTCGGTGTGGCGCAACCATACCGACCCCCCACCCCGGGCCTGGACCAGGTGCCACACTACGGCGACTTCCGCCCAGTCGAGACCTATAAGGACCGGCGGGTTTTTATCGTCGGCAAGCAGAACTCCGGCTTCGAGATCGCGACCGGCCTGCTTCCATGGGCGCGCCAGCTGGTATTGGCCTCACCCAGCCCCACGAAGCTTTCGGTCAACACGCGAACCCTCGTCGGCGTTCGGGCTCGTTATGTGCAACCGTATGAAGATGCGGCGCTCGCCGGCGGCGTCATCATCCTCGATACGACGATCGAGGAGGTGCAAAAGAACGGCGCCATCTACCGGGTACGTACCCGGAATGCGACCGACGGCCGCGAGCTGACGATGGAGGCCGACGACGTCATCGCCGCCACCGGTTTCGTCACGCCACTGCGGGACCTACCCGACCTGGGCGTGGCCACCTTCGGCCAGAGCCGGCTCCCGGCGCAAACGCCGTTCTGGGAGAGCGCGACCGTCCCCGGCATGTTCTTTGCCGGCACCATCACCCAGGGCGCCTCGGGCATCAAGAAGCACGGCATCCCGAGTAACTCGGGCGCGGTCCAGGGCTATCGCTACAACGCCCGGGTGCTGGCCCGCCACCTCGCCGAGACACGGTTCGGCATAACGATGGTGCGGCCCCGGCTCGAGCCCGTGGCCGTCGTGCCCTACCTGCTCAACGAACTGGGCCACGGGCCCGAACTGTGGCACCAGCGCTCGTACCTGGCTCGGGTGATCAACTTTGACCAGAACACAGGCATCACCGACGCGGGGATCCTGCCGCTCCAGCACTTCCTCGATTCGACCGGCACGGATGCGGTCGCCGTTTGCCTGGAGTCCAATGGCCAGGGCAACCCGTACCCCGTCGTCTACCTGCGCAGGGACGGTGCCATTGTCGAGCATCCACCACTGCCGCCGCATCCCCTACTGGATTTCAGCGGCCCCGAATATGTCGAGCACCTGGAGGCGATGCTCAAGCCCGTCTTGAGCGGGACAGGAGCGCCCGCATGAGCCGCCTGCCGACCGGTACCGTCACCTTCTTCTTCAGCGATATCGAGGGTTCGACGAAGTTGATCCAGCAGCTCGGCGAGCGGTACCCGGACGTACTCCTCGCCCATCACACGATCCAGCGCGAGGCCCTCGCCGCCAACCGTGGACACGAACTGCGAACCGAGGGCGATTCCTTCTTCATCGTGTTCGGGAGTGCGCTCGAGGCGTGCGGCGGCGCGGCAGCCGTGCAGAAAAGCTTGCAAGAGCACGCCTGGCCGGCCGGCGGGCAGGTCCGGGTACGGATCGGTCTGCACACCGGCGAGGCGACGCTCGTCGGCAACGAATATCTCGGCCTGGACGTCCATCGCGCCGCACGGGTCGCGGGCGCCGGCCACGGCGGGCAGGTACTCGTTTCCGAAACCACCAGGGCGCTGGTCGATCACGCATTGCCACCTGGGTTGACGCTGAAAGACCTCGGGATGCATCGCCTCAAGGACCTGGCCCGGCCCGAACGCCTTTTCCAGCTCACCGTCGAGGGGCTGCCCGCCGATTTTCCACCCCTAAAGACGCTAGAGGCGACGCCGAACAACCTGCCCACCCAGTTGACGAGCTTCATCGGCCGCGACGACCAGGTCCGCGAGGCCACGCAGTTGCTGGCCCGGTCCCGGCTGCTGACCCTCACCGGGCCGGGCGGCACCGGCAAGACGCGCCTGAGCCTGGAAATCGCGGCGAACGTCCTGGACCAGTTCCCCGACGGGGTGTACTTCGTGCCGCTCAGCGCGATCCACGATCCCGACCTTGTGCCATCAGCGATTGCGCAAGCGCTGGCCATCTCGACCCCCGGCAGCCGCCGGCCGATCGAAGCACTGCTCGATCACCTGCGGGAAAAGCGGACCCTGCTGGTGCTTGACAACTTCGAGCAGGTGCTCAAAGCCGCTCCAATCGCGACCCAGCTGCTCGAGCAAAGCCCGGGGCTGCGCGTGCTGGTGAGCAGCCGTACGGTGCTGCGCGTCTCGGGCGAGCAGGAGTTTCCGGTTCCTCCACTCGCGCTACCCAACCTCAAGGCCCTGCCCGGACTGGCGGCGCTCTCGCAGTTCGAGGCGGTGCGGCTCTTTATCGAGCGAGCGGTCGCGGTGAAGCCCGATTTCCAGGCGACCAATGAGAATGCGCCGGCGATTGCAGGGATCTGCGAACGGGTCGACGGACTGCCGCTGGCGATCGAACTCGCCGCAGCGCGCGTCAAGCTCTTCTCTCCACAGGCACTCCTGAGCCGACTGGAGAAATCGCTCAGCGCCCTCGGCAGTGGGGCACGAGACGCTCCGGCCCGGCAGCAGACGCTCCGCGGCGCCATCCTCTGGAGCTATGACATGCTCGATGAAGGCGCCCGCCGCCTGCTCGCCCGCTTCTCGGTCTTTGCCCGGGGTGGCAGCCTGGAACAATTGGAACCGGTCTGTGGCCCCGGAGAGGATGTCGGCGGGGATGTCGTCGAGGCGCTAGATCAACTCGCGGACCAGAGCCTGCTTCGGCGTCTTCCCGACTTCGACGAGCCACGCTTCCTGATGCTGCAGACCATTCGCGAGTTCGCCACGGAGCGGCTCGAGGAAAGTGGCGAAGCCCAGCTGATTCGCGACCGTCACGTCGAGGCCTTCATCGCGCTTGCGCAGCAAGCGCAGCCCCATCTATTCGGTCCTCGGCGCAAAGAATGGCTGGATCGGCTCGAAGAGGACCACGACAACTTCCGAGCGGCACTCGAATGGGCCGTCGCGACCGGCAACGCGCGGCAGGCGATGAGCCTGAGCGGATCGTTCTGGCGATTCTGGCAAATGCGTGGCCATCTCCATGAGGGCCGCGCACGCCTGGGGAAGATTCTTTCGCTAGCGAACAGCGGTGAGTTCCCAAAGGAGCGGCTGGCTTCGCTCGAGGCTGCCGGAGGGCTCGCCTACTGGCAGGCGGACATGGAGGCGGCGGAGCGCTTTTATGACGAATGCGTCGAGCTCACCCGCCCACTCGGCGATGACCGCGCACTCGCAAACGCGCTCTACAACGCGGCCTTCCCGCGCATCGTCAACCGCAGCGACGTCGCCCGGGGCCGCGTGCTGATTTCGGAGGCGCTCCCTCTCTTCCGCAAAGTCGGCGATGAAGCCGGGGTCACGCGGGCACTCTGGGGAATGGGCAATGCACTCTACTTCGCAGCCGAGTACACTGCCGCCCGCCCGTTCCTGGAAGAGGCAGAAGCCCTGAATCGCCGACTCGACGAGCGCTTCGGGCTTGCCTGGTGCCTTCACACGCTTGGCCTGGTGGCGATCCACACCGGCGACGTCGAACGCGCCCGCCGGTCATGGCAGGAAGCGATCGGGCTCTTCCAGGCGGCCGGCGACGTCCCTGGTTTGATCCTACAGCTGGACAACATGTCGGTCATCGCGAGCCGTGATGGAGATCCGGTTCGAGCCGGGCGGCTCGCGGCGGCCGCTTCGGCGCACGTCGCAAGCACCGGTACCGGTCTCGGGCAGTTGCTCCGCGAGCGCGAAGGACGAACGGGACGCGAGGGCCTCGACGAACAAGAAGCGGCCAGGGCGTGGAGCGAGGGCGAGGCGATGACGCTGGAGCAAGCCGTGGCCTACGCGCTCGAATCCCCGTCAACGACGGCGGCAAAAGATGCTTGAGCGAGTCGACGTCGTCGTCATCGGGATGGGTGTCGGCGGCGAGGAGGTCGCCGGATCGCTCGCCGAGAACGGGCTGACCGTGGTCGGCATCGAAAGCAACCTCGTCGGCGGCGAGTGCCCCTACTACGGCTGTATTCCCACGAAGATGATGATCCGCGCCGACGACATGCTCGCCGAGGGACGGCGGATACCCGGCTTCGCCGGCGCCTCGAGCGTCACACCGAGCTGGGACCCAGTGGCGCGTCGGATTCGCAAAGACGCGACCGACAACTGGGACGACCGGGTCGCGGTCGAGCGCTTCCAGAAGAAAGGCGGGCGCTTCGTCCGCGGCACGGGAAAGCTGGTCGCCCCGGGCAGAGTCGCGGTAAACGGCGCGACGTACGAGGCACAACGCGCGGTTGTGATCGCGACCGGCACGTCGCCGGCGGTGCCAACGATCCCCGGCCTCGACCGTGTGAGGTACTGGACGAACCGCGACGCGGTCCAGGTCGAGCAGCTGCCTGAGTCCCTCGTGATTCTCGGGGGCGGTGCGGTCGGCCTCGAGCTGTCGCAGGTCTTTGCTCGCTTTGGGGTCAAGATCTCGATCATCGAGGGCATGAACCGCGTGCTGGCGATGGAGGAGCCCGAGGCGAGCGCGGTCCTCGGCGATGTGCTGCGGCGAGACGGCATCGACCTTTGCCTGAACGCCCGGGCCAAGTCGGTCGAGCCCCGCGGCGACGGCGTTAGTGTCATGCTCGAGGACGGAAGCCAGGTCACAGGTGACCAGCTGCTCGTCGCTACCGGACGCCGCGCGAACCTCAGGGACATCGGGCTGGAGACGGTCGGCCTCGATCCATCGGCGCGTCTCCTCGAGCCCGATGACCATCTCCGAGTAGGTGAGCGGCTTTGGGCGGTCGGCGACGTGACCGCGAACGGCGGCTTTACGCACATCGCGATCTACCAGGCCGACATCGCGATCGACGACATCATGGGCAAGCCGGGGCCGGGCGCCGACTATCGAGCGATGCCGCGGGTCACCTTCACCGACCCAGAAGTGGGCGCGGCCGGCCTGACCGAGGAGCAAGCGCGAAAGAAGGGTATTAACGTGCGGACCGCGATCCAGAAGGCATCGGTCACCTCCCGCGGCTGGATTCACGGACCGGGCAACGACGGCCTGATCAAGGTGGTTGAGGATGGCGACCGAGGCGTCCTCGTCGGTGCCACCACCATGGGCCCACGGGGCGGCGACATTCTCGGCATCTTTGAGCTCGCCATCAAGATGCAGATCCCCAGTGACGAGCTGCGTCACCTGATCTATGCCTATCCGACGTTCTACCGGGGCGCCGGCGAGGCGGTACGCAAGCTTGGCCCCGACCTGCACATGCCGATCCGCTGACGGACCTCAGCCTTCCCGACCGACCCCTCTAGGGCGCGACGTAGTTGAGTTCGACCTGGACGTGACTCGTCGCCCATCGCAGCTCGAACTGCCAGCAGCCGGCGCTCGGGACATCGACGCCGTCTGGGTAAATCTCGCCCGGGCTCGAGTCTGCCGGTCGTGCTTCGCGGACTGTTGGCAACGCCGCCCCCAGAGGATGTCCATCGATGATCAGCTGGGATCCATCTCGTGGCGTTCGCACGACCCAGAGAATCTTGTTCGAGGGATTCTCGGGATGCCCTGCGCGCAGCGGATCGCTGAAGAGGAACCCGGCCACCAGCGGCGGGTGCGCGATGACGTATCGCAAGGAGTTAGGGTTGTTGTGTCCACCGGCCGCGTCCAGCCAGCCCGGAATGCCGCCCCTCAGGACCGCCGTCGATCCGCAGCCATCAGCGGCGGTGCTTGCCGGCGCCGCCGTCGTCTCACTCAGCGGCGCGGGTGACGCTGTCGGCCGAGTCGCCGCCTGGCCCGCGCATGCAGCGAGCAGGAGCGAGATGACGCTGGCGATGGCTGCCCCCATGCCACTCACTACCCCGTGGTCTGCTCATCGGTTCCCATCCAAGGCGGCGACCTCGGCGAGCTGGCTCGCATAGAGGTTCCATCCTTCGGTGTGCTGGCGCCGTTCGCCCTCGTCAGGCAGACCGAGGTGGCGAAGGTGGAGAACGGTCGCTCCCCGCTCCGGCGTCAGCGTGATTTCGACTGTCGTCGACCCGGGCGGGACGGTCGGATGGCCCTCCCAGCCCCAGCTCATCACGAGCCGGTGTGGCGGATCGACTTCCTGGTATTCGCCACTCGCGATGTGCTCGCCGTCGACGTCAATACGGTAACGGCCGCCGGGCCGCGGGTCGAGCTCGGCGCCGACCCCCATCCAGCGCACAAAACGCCTGCTGTCGGTCAGGTACGCGAACACGATCTCGGGCGGCGCATCGATCCGCTGCGTGATCTCGATTGCGCCCGTTAGGTCTTCAATCACGCCGTTGCCTCGCCGAACGGGTTTCCTGTTCGGCGAGTTCGCGTAGCCGGCCCAGGTCGCGCGTCCACATTTGCCGCAAGACGGCTTCAAGCGGGCCAAGCGCCCGCCGGTCCGTCCGGTAGTAGCGATGCGTCCCGGCGCGTCGCTCGCGGATGAGCCCGGCGTCTTTCAGCACGCGCAGGTTCTGCGAAACCGCCGGCCAGCTGACGTCGGAGGCGGCCGCAATCTCGCCGGCGGAGCGCTCCGCGTCCCACACCAGGCGCAGGATTTGGCGCCGCCGGGAGCTGGCGATCGCCTCCATGGCGCTCTCGAGTGGAACGGTACGACTTCGAGCTCGGGCTTGCATTCTCTGGCTGTTTTATTTAAGCTATGGCTAAATTAAGTCTGTCCTTTAGGAGGATGCTACCATGGCCGCTCCGCTCGTGCATCAGGTGAACATCAAGGCGACGCCCGACACGATCTACGACGCCGTCTCCAGTGCCAGGGGCCTCGCGTCCTTCTGGACCTCCGAGAGCAAGGCCGACGCCAAGGTCGGCTCGATCGCCAGCTTCGGGTTTGGCGGCCCAACCCAGCGGATGCGGATCGACGAGTTAACGCCGGGCAAGCGCGTCAAGTGGACGGCGCTCGCCGACTTTCCCAACTGGGACGGGACCACCGTCACCTGGGACATCTCCCCCGCCGAAAACGGCGAGACCGGTGTGGTCTTCCGCCACGCGCAGTGGCCGGCCTCCGTGTCGCAGGACGATCTGGGCTCGATCAACTACACCTGGGGCCTGATCGTCGAGCGGCTCAAGCAGTACGCCGAGAGCGGCAAGCCGAACCCCCTCTTCGCCTTGGCGACCCGATAGACCCGCTTACGCAAGAAGGTCAGCGGCGAGGTCGACCGCGGCCTCGACGCTGGCGATTTGGTATTCGGCGCCGATATCGACGATAGTGGGTTCTCCTAGAGGTGGTGGTCACGGTAGCCGACGATGGCATTGGGGCCTCACCAGCCGACGAGGGCCGGATCTTCCAGCGATTTGCTCGGGGGACCAACCGGATGGTCGCGCAGAAACCAGGGATCGGTCTCGGCCTCTACCTGAGTCGCGGCCTCGCCGAGCAGATGGGCGGATCGCTGCAACTCCAATCGAGCCGGCCCAGCGAGGGCTCGACCTTCATCTTGCGCCTGCCGCTCGCGGCCTCCTAGGCCAGGGCGTTGAGCAGGCGACGGGAGCTGTGGCTGACCTCTTTGACGGCGGCGTCGAACGCCGGCGTGTTGACCCGCGAGGGCGCCCGGTAGCCACTGATCTTCCGGACGAACTGCAGGGCGGCGTCGTGGATCTCCTGGTCGGTCGGCTTCACGTCGCGTCGGCGTAGGGTCTTGATGCTTCGACACATAGCCTCAAGTCTGACAAAAAGAGGCCTACGGGGTGTAGGGCGTGGGTTTCGAGGAGGCCGCGCGTCATGCCGTGACGCAGCAGCCGCGCAGCGCGTAGACCTCGGGCGCGCCGAGCGGCGACGCCTATCGTTAGGGTCGTGCCCGCCAACCGTGGCGCCGATGCCGACGTAATTGTGGTCGGGGCCGGCCCGGCGGGCGCCGCCAGCGCATTGTTCGCCGCCCGCACGGGGCGAAGGGTGATGATTATCGACAAGCAAGCCTTTCCCCGCGACAAGCCGTGCGGCGAAGGACTGATGCCGAGCGGCCGGCCGCCCTTACGGGAGCTCGGCTTGGAAGACGCCGTCAGAGCCGGGGGCGCGCCCCCGCTCGATGGCATCCAGTTCGGTCTCCCCCACCAGGCGCCGGCCGTCGTCCCCTTCCCCGAGCATCGGGGAGAGCAGGCCGGGCTCGGGATTCGACGGCTCGACTTCGACGCCCAGTTAGCCGAGGCGCTCGGACGCGACCCGCGGATCGAGTTCTGTCAGGGGGTCGAGGCCCGCGACGTCAGAACCGACGTCGCGTCCACCCCGACGCTGGTCACCACGGCCGGCGAGCTGCGGGCCCGAGTCGTCGCGGTCGCGGATGGCCTGCGCTCGACGCTTCGCCACCGGCTTGGCTGGACCGTCGGACCCCGGCCGCCCCACCGCTACGGCATCGTTGCCCACTGGCAGGTCGATGGACCCGTCGATCCCTGGGTTCGGATCACCTTCGCCGAGGGCCTCGAGGTCTATGAAGGCCCGGTCGCGGCCAATCAGCGCATGGTGGCGCTGCTCTGTTACCAGCCACAGATGCGCGAGTTCGCCGGCGGGCTCGAGTCGGGCTATCGCACCACCGTGCAAGCCATTCGACCGGAGCTGCGCGACGCGCAGCAGGTCGGCACGGTGTCGGCGGTTGGCCCGTTCTGGTACCGCGCCCGGACCGTGGCCGAGCGCGGGATCTTCCTGGTCGGCGACGCGGCGGGCTTCACCGATCCGATCACCGCCGAGGGCATCGCCGCCGGGCTGCGCCAGGCGCACGCGTTCGCGGCGTCACTGAAGTCGCGGAATCCCGAGCGTGCCTATCGACAGGCGCATCGGCGACTGACGAAAGACCCGCGTCGGGTGGCGGCGCTCTTGCTCCGCCTCAGCCGCACGCCCGCGCTGGTGGAGCGCGGCATCCGCAACCACGAGCGCGCTCCCCAGATGCTGGCCAAGCTGCTCGGGGTGGGATTCGGCTATTGGGGCTTCAACCGCGTCACGCCGCGCGAGTGGCTCCGCTTGTTCAGCGGCCGGTGAGCCGTCGCGGCAGGATGCGCGGCTTGCCGGCCATCCGCTCCCGGTAAGCCGGGATCGCCATCAGCAGCGCCTCCTCTTCGATGATCCGTTGCCGGAGGAGCGCCGCGTTGGCCAGCCCGAGGCCGAGCGCGCTCAGGTAGGCCCCGCCGATCAACGGCAGGCCGAGGAACTCGAGACCGAGTGCGAGATAGTTCGGATGGCGGATGAATCGGTAGGGTCCGCTGTCGACGATACGTAAATTGCTGGGCACAACCGCATGCACGTTCCATGAATCGCGCAGGCTCACGAGCACGCTGAGCCGCAGGGCGACGCCGGCAAGCGCCGCCACCCAGCCGACTCCCGCAACCAATGACGGCGGTGGACGCCGACGCAGCCACCGCTCGAGGGCGGGCAGGGTGAAGAGTCCGAGGTTGACCAGCGCGATCCACTTGAAGATCGATCGGGCTGCCTGCGGTGCGCCCGGCTGCTGGCGATGGATACTGCGCTCATTTTTTGCGGAGTAGATCAACTCGAATCCACGCTGCGAACCAAATGCGAGCAACACCGCCGCGTAGCGGGGGACCGTCACGTACGAAGCCGCATCAGGGCGAGCTCGATCGACAACCCGGGACCAAACGCGATGGCCAACACCCGGCCCTGGGTTCCCGCGCGCTGCATCTCGTCGAGCACGAAGAAGATACCGGCGCTGGATGCATTGCCGTGACTATCGAACACCGATCGCGAGGCGACCAGCGCTTGCGGACGCAAAGCCAGCGAGTGTTCGATGGCGTCGACGATGCGCGGGCCTCCCGGGTGCGCCGCGACCGCGTCGAGATCCGACACGCGGAGGCCCGCGTCCTGGAGGAACGTCTCGACGGCTCGGCGCAGGTGTGCCTCCACCACATCCGGCAGCTCGCGGCTCAGGATCACGCGAAGCCCGCCATCCCGCAGCTCGTAGCCGAGATGACGGGCACCTTCCGGCACCAGCACCGTGCCGCACTGCTCGAGTGTCCAGCCCGGCAGCGCGTCGCCCGCCTGCAGAACAACAGCCCCCGCGCCGTCCGCGAAGACCATCGCGGCCACCAGGTTGTCGACCGAGTGATCGTCTGGCTTGAAGGTGAGCGATGGGATCTCGACCGCGAACAGCAGCACGCTCCTCTGCGGGTAGGCGCGCAGGTAATCGAGCCCCCGCGCCAGGCCAGCCACCCCGCCACCACAGCCGAGCTCGGTGATCGGCAGCCGGGCAACATCCGGCCGCAGGCCGATTAGCGGGATCAGCTCGGCATCGAGCGACGGAAGGACGACGCCGGTACAGGACACCCCGATCACCAGGCCGATGTCCGCGTGGGCGATGCCGCTTCGTTGCAGCGCATGGCAGCACACCTGCCGGGCGAGCACCCGCGCATGTTCGAGGTAGGCGTCGGTCTGCTGACTTTGAGTGCGCCGCTCCATCAGTGAGGTCAGCGGCTGGGCGAAATAGCGGGTCCGAGCCCTCTCGCCACCCTGCAACCTTGGCATCCGCCGGCCGCGTACCCGCCCGAGCGCGTCCCAGACTTCGTCGACGGTGGCGGTGGCCGGCGGCACCGCGGTCGCCATGCCCGTGAGGCGCGCGTAGCCGAGCGGCGCCTGTAAGGAGGTCATCAGACTGATGCTAGGCTGGCGCGGTGGTGGTTCGTTCGGCCGAACGCGAAGATCGCCCGCAGCTCGTCGAGTTGATCAAGGGCTACTTCGCCTTCTACCGGACCCCGTTCCCCGCCGAGTCGAAAATAGGGGCCTTGCTCGATCTCCTCGAGCGGGACCCGAGTCGCGGGGTGCAGCTCGTGGCCGACGCGGGCGGGCGGCTTCAAGGCTTCGCCAGCCTGTACGGGTGTTTCGACACGCTCGTTGCCGATCGCATCCTCGTTATGAATGACCTCTTCGTGGATCCGTCCTTCCGCAACGGTGGTGTAGGCGCCGCGCTCTTCGATGCCTGCCTGGCGTACGCTACGGCGCACGGTTACGCCCGGCTCGACTGGGTCACCGCGACGGACAACCAGGATGCCCAGCGGTTCTACGACCGCCAGGGCGGCCGCCGTGGCCCCTGGGTTTCCTACAGTGCGGACCCGACCGATCGGATTGAGCGCTGAGCGGGCGCGACCGGCTTCAGGCGGTCTTCCGCTTGCGTCGGGCGGCCGGCTTGCCGCGCGCTTTCGATGCTCGACGGGCCTGCTCGACGCTCGCCCGCAGCGCCGCCATCAGGTCATGGACGCCGCTGCCTGTCACGACCTCGGGCGCCGCCGGGTGCGCCGACGCCGCCCGGCCCTCGATCAGGCCCTTCAGCCGCTGCCGGTATTCATCCGGATAGCGCTCCGGCTCGAACGGCCCGGACAGCGTGTTGATGAGCAACGCCGCCATCTCCCGTTCCGGCTTGCGCAGGTCGGCCGGCGCAGCGGGTTCGAGCTCGGAGGCCGGCAGGATCTCGTCAGCGTGGAACATCAAGGCCAGGACCATCAAGCGGCCATGCGGCCGGAGCGCCGCAAGATAGCGTTTGCGGCGCAGGACGAACCAGCAGATCGCGACTCGCTTCGTCTCTCGCAGGGCGTCGACCAGCAGGCCGAAGGCTCGTTCGTAGCCCCGTTCGGGCACAACGTAGTAGCTGCTTTCGAAGTAGATCGGATCAACCGCCGAGGCATCGACGAATTGCTCGACGTCGATCGTCCGGCTCCGTTCTGGAGCCAGCTTGTCGAGCTCGTCGCGGCCGACCGTGACATAACGATCTTTGGCGACCTCGAATCCCTTAATGACATCGCTGGCCGCCACCGGCCGAGCCGCCTCGGGGACGGATGTCCCTCCCTCGTTGCGGGGCAGGGTCGCGGAGGAAGGAACCAGTACGGATCTCCCTCCCCCCTTCTGGAGGACGGTCGGGGTGGGGGCTACCCGGGCAGCCTCGACCACTTTCTGGTGGCGGATCCGCTGCCCGCTCAGCCGGTCGATCTCGTGGAAGCGCACGTCCTTCCTCCGGGTGGCCGGATAGAGCCGTACCGGTACGCTCACCAGGCCGAAACTGATGGTGCCCGACCAGAGCGCCCGCGCCATCTCCTGATTATGGCTTTCGCCGCCGTATCATGGCCGAGAAGGAAGTGGGCATGCTGGAGAAGGCGCTCGTCGAGACGACGATCCCCGCCCAGGACCTGGAGCGCGCCAGGGCCTACTACGCCGACAAGCTCGGGCTGACCCCCACGAGCGAGGAACCAATCGGTCTTCGCTACCGGCTCGCCGACGGTACGCGTTTCCGGCTCTTTCGGAGCGGCGGCAAGGCTTCCGGTACGCACACGCAGATGGCGCTCATAGTCGCGGATCTGGTCGCGGCGGTCACGGAGCTCCGCGCGCATGGCGTCCAATTCGAGGAGTACGACAGTCCGCGGCTCAAGACCACAAACGGGATCGCCGACGTCGGGTATGCGAAAGCCGCCTGGTTTAAGGACAGCGAAGGCAACCTGATCGGGATCTCGCAACAGGTGTCGTCGGGCTAGGCCGCCGCCTGGTTCAGCTCCATCGGGTAGCCCGCCGCGCGCCACGCCGGCAATCCGCCGTCGAGCATCCATGCGTCATAGCCCTGGTCACGCAGGACTCGAGTGAGCCGAGCGCTGGCATCCTCATCCGAGCAGGTGCAGTAGGCAATGATGGTTTTGTCACGGGAAAGGCCGGGCAGGTCTTTGACGACATCGGCGGCGTGCCGATTGAGGTTAAGGATCTCCCGGGGCGACACCCAAACTGCCCCCGGAATCCTTCCCCTGACCGCGGTCTCGATGAATTGGGAGGTGACGTCCAGGACGACGGCCTGGCCGGCCTCGATCGTTTCCTTTGCTGTTGCCGGATCGATCCAATAGGGAACAAACGTCATGTCTCTGCCTCCAATGCTTGTCTCGGTCATTGAACCATTCACATGATGTATAAACCATCGATCTTGCGGGTATATTCCCGCTATGGCCGTCAAAGTTGAGCGAAAACCCACCCAGGCGCTCTGGAAACTGCTCCGCGACGACGCGTTTGCCAGCCTGCGGGACGATTTCACAGCCCGGGTGGCCGAATGCAGCCTTTCCCTCTCGCAAGGCAAGCTGATCCGGGAGCTTGCCCGGCCGCAGTCGCAGCGCGAGCTGGCCCGGCGGCTGCACTACGATCCATCCAACATCACCGCGCTGGCCGATTCCCTCGAGGCACGCGGCCTGCTGGAACGCCGCCCGGATGCCTCCGATCGACGGTTCCGCCTGTTGGCGCTCACCCCGCAGGGCGAGCAACTGAGAACGTCACTCGAAGAGCGCCTGGCCCAGCCGCCCCTGTTCCTCGACCGTCTTACGCCGGCCGAGCAGAAGCAGCTGCTTCAGCTGCTGGCCAAGATCTTCGACACCGAATCCCGCCGGCCGCGTTAGCGCGGTGGCTCGAGCGGTCCGGGCATCGCCTGGTCGGCTTCGCGCTGAAGGCGCGCCTCGTTTCGTCTCAAAAAAACGATGAGCGCGATGATCACCGCCACGCCGATGATCGCAAGCACCAGATCGACCTGGCCTGATAGTCGCAGTAACTGCTGGCCGAGCAGGTAGGCGGCGAGGCCGTAGATCGTCGACCAGATGATGCCTCCCGCCGCGTTGAAGATCAGAAAGCGGCGCCAGTGCATGCGATTCACGCCGGCCAGGAAGGCCGCAAAGATGCGCAGGACGGAAATGAAGCGCCCGAAGAACACCACCTTGGGGCCGTGCTTGTGGAACAGATATTGACCGAGCCTTAGCCGGTTCTCTTCCAGACGGATGTAGCGTCCGTACCGTTTCAGCAGCCGGTAGCCACCGGTGCGGCCGATCACGTACCCGATGTTGTCCCCCACGATCGCGCCCGCTGAGGACGCGACGATCACCCAGAAGATCGAAAGCCGCCCGGTCGTCCCCGCATAAATCGCAGCGGTGACCAGCATCGTCTCCCCCGGTATCGGGATGCCGATGCTCTCGACGCCGACGAACAGGAAGACCGCGAGGTAGCCGTAGGTGGCGAGGAGGCTGTCAAGGTTGCGCGCGAAGAAGTTCAACACCCGCCGATGACCCTACCGCCCCCGTTCACGGCGCGGCCAGCTCCTCCTCTTCCCCACGATGCCTGACGAGCCGCAGGCTGCCATCGGCTTCGAGCAGCACTTCCGCGGCGCGCGGGCGGCCGTTGTACCGCGAGGACATCGACGACGCGTAGGCGCCCGCATTCGCAATCGCCACCAGGTCGCCACGCTGGAGCGGGGGAAGCCGGTGCTGACCCAGGCGATCGGTCGATTCGCAGATCGGTCCTTCCACCAGGGTCGGCCGCGCTTCGTGGACGTCGTCCGGTGCGATCGGGATCCCGGCGGACGTCAGCGCGCTGATCTCGTGATGGGCGCCGTAGAGCGCCGGCCGGATCAGTTCCGTCATGCCGGCGTCGATGACGACCAGCGGCTCGCCGGCGGGACCGCGCCCGGCCCGGAGGTGTAACACGCGGGCGACAATCCATCCCGCTCGGGCGACGATGAAGCGCCCGGGTTCGATAGCCAGAGTGCGTGGGCGATCTGCCGAGTCGAGGTCGTCCAGAGCCGCGCGAAGGGCGCCGGCGAAGTCGGCGGGAGCTGGCACCGGCTGGTCGCCCGTCGCAACCGGGAAGCCGCCGCCGATGTCGAGCACCTCGAAATCCGGGAGCGATCGCCGCCGGGCGATGAACACGGCCAGTGCGTGTCGAAGCGCAGCACGCCATGCCTCGAGCGCCTGCAGCTGCGAGCCGATGTGGACATGGAGGCCCCGCCAGCGCAAGGGGCCGGTGGGACCGCCGCCCGCTGGGATCGCGGCCTCCAGCTCCGCGTCGCGGAGGCCGAATTTGCTCGAGCCGGCGCCGACGGCGAGCCCCGCGATCGTCTCGGGGGTGACGTCCGGGTTGAGCCGCAGCAGCACATCCAGGCGCGGCCGGCCCTCCGCGCCGAGTCCCGCCTCTTTAGCGAGGCCGGCGAGCACCGCCGACTCCTCGGCCGACTCGATCGCGAGCCATCGAAGTGAGTCGCCGTTGCCGGCGGCCCTGACCGCGTTCCGCAAGTCGGTGTCGCTCTTGCCAACGCCCTCGAGCGTGATGCGCCCGTTTGGCACCCCGGCGCGGCGAGCGAGCGACCATTCCCCGCCGGAGACGACGTTGGCGCCGAGCCCGAGCGCGGCGATCTGTGCGACCACGGCCGGTACGTCATTCGCCTTCAGCGAATATTGCCGCAGCCAGGGATCGGGAAAAGCGTCGGCGACGACCTGCGCCGCGCGAGCGAGCGCTGCCACATCCATCAGGTAAGCGGGCGTGCCGAATCGATGCCCCGCCTCAATCAGTGCCGCACGAAGATTCGCCGGGACGTCCGCCATGCTTGCAGGCGATTCGATGGTCAGCTGGGCGAGCCGCGCACGCCGACTTCGTCGAGGTGCTCGAGCAGGTCACGGGGGTCCTCGTAGACGCGGTACGCGCCCGCCTGCTGCAACTCCTCGCGGCCGTATCCGCCGGACAGCAGGCCGACGCCCAGCGATCGGGCCCGCTGCGCGGCCAGCAGGTCCCAGACGCTGTCGCCCACCACGATCGAGTCCGCGATGTCGACGCCCAGCCGGTCGGCGGCGGCCAGAAAGAGATCCGGGTCAGGCTTGGCGTGCGCGACATCCTCGCGGGTGATCACGACCTTCGGTTCGACGCCAAGCATCGCGATCGTCGGGCGGGCGGTTTGCGTGCTCCCGCTCGTGGCGATCGCCCACGGCACCTGCTGCTGCGTCAGGCGGCTCAGCAGTTCATGGGCGCCGGGAAGCGGGCGGACCTCCCGCAACCGCCGGACGAAGGCTTCGGCGTGTTCGGAGCGAAGGTGCTTGATCTCCTCCGGGCTGAGCTGTTTTCCCGTCTCCCGCAGCAGGGCGTTGACGAACAGGCCTCCGCTCATGCCGATGCGCCGATGGATCCGCCAGACTGACAGCTCCATGCCAGCCTTCCCAAGCACCTCGTGCCAGGCGAGCACGTGCTGATACACGCTGTCGACCAGGGTCCCATCGAGGTCGAACAACAGCGCCGGCCGAACCTCGCGCATCTGAATAGTCTTTCACGCCGCCCTCGGATGCTGCGGTTAACCGCCTTAACCTTCCCTTAATCGGCAGCATGTAGACTGCGTGCTTATGTCACGCATCGTACGTCTGGCGATCATCGCGCATGATGGTAAGAAAGCCGATCTGGTCGCGTTCGCGACCTTCAATCGCAACCGGCTGGCCGAGTTTCAGCTGGTTGCGACGAGTTCGACCGGCAAGCTGCTCAGCGACAAGGTCGGGCTCGAGGTCGAGCGCGTCGAATCGGGGCCGGTCGGCGGCGACGTCCAGATCGCGAACCGCGTGGTCGAGGGCGAGATCGACGCCGTCATCTTCATGGTCGATCCGCTCTACCGGCACCCGCATGAACCCGACATCCAGACGCTGCTCCGGATCTGCAACGTCTGCAACGTGCCGCTGGCGACCAACAGTGCCACCGCCGATGCCCTGATCGGTTCGCCCTTGCTGACCGAGCTCCGCGCCGCCAGCTAACAGCCGCTTCGGGTTCCCCCGACGAGGGCTGCGGTGTGTCCCGCTATCCGACGGGCACTTCCTCCCCGTCCTGGGCCCAGCGCGTATGGAAGGAGCCCTTACGGTCGATCCGCTTGTAGGTGTGGGCCCCGAAGTAGTCGCGTAAGCCCTGCACCAGGTTTGCCGGCAGGCGTTCGCGGCGATAGGCATCGTAATAGGCGAGCGATGACGCGAAGGCCGGCACCGGGATCCCCCGGTCGACCGCGACGCCGACCACTCGCCGCCAGGCATCCTGCGCCGATCCCATGGCATCGCGAAAGTAGGGGACCAGCAACAGGTTCTTCAGGCTGGGTTCTGCGGCGTAGGCATCCGTGATCCGATTCAGGAACCGGGCGCGGATGATGCACCCACCGCGCCAGATCCGCGCGATGGCGCCGAGCTCCAGGTCCCAGTCGTTCTCGTTGGAGGCCACCTGCATCTGCTCGAAGCCCTGGGCATACGCCACCATCTTCGAGGCGTAGAGCGCGCTGCGCACGTCATCGACCAGCGAGACGGGCGCGGCCGCCCGCATCGCGGCGTTAGGACCGACGAGCGTCCGGGAGGCCAGCTGGCGGTCCGCCTTGAGCGCCGACAGGAAACGGGCAAAGACCGCCTCGGTGATGGCGGTCACGGGGACCCCCAGGTCGAGCGCCGACTGCGACGCCCACTTCCCGGTGCCTTTTTGCGCCGCCTCATCGAGTATGACGTCGACGAGTGGCCGACCGGTCGCGCGGTCGCGTTTGCCAAGCACCTCGGCCGTGATCTGGATCAGGTACGACTCGAGCTCGCCCTGATTCCATTGGGCAAAGATCCGCGACAGCTCTTCGGCGCCCAGGTTGAGTGCTTGACTGAGCAGGTCGTAGGCCTCGGCAATCAGCTGGATGTCCGCGTACTCGATGCCGTTGTGCACCATCTTCACGTAGTGGCCCGCGCCGCCGGGGCCGATGTAGGTGCAACACGGTTCGCCGTCCACGTGGGCGCTGATCGTGGTGAGCATGGTTTCGACTTGGGCATACGCGTCACGCGCGCCGCCCGGCATGATGCTTGGCCCGAGCAGGGCGCCTTCTTCGCCGCCGGATACGCCGGTGCCGATGAATCGAAGGCCGCGCGCGTCCAGGGCCTTGCCGCGCCGCACCGTGTCGAGGAAGTAGGAGTTGCCGCCGTCGATCAGGATGTCGCCGGCCTCCAGATAGGGCGCGAGGTGCTCGATGGTCTCGTCCACAGGCGCCCCGGCCTTGACCATCATCAGAATCCTGCGCGGCTTGTCCAATTGCCCCACCAGCTCCTGCGGGGTGTGAGCCGCCGTAAACGAGCCCTCGGTGCCGTAGTGCTTCATGAAGTCGTCGACGCGCGAGGTGGTGCGGTTGTAGACGGAGACGCCAAACCCTTTTCGGGCGAGATTGCGGGCGAGGTTCATGCCCATCGTCGCCAACCCGACGACCGCAATCACGCTCATCGCGTCGTGCGGCTCGCGCGGCGTAGGCTGATGCCCAGCATCAGCACGACGATCACCGGGATCAGCCACCAGGCGGCGATGTGGTTGACGTTCAGGACTCCAGAGAGGATCAGGCCGATGGCGACGGCGGCCGCCACCGTCCAGTCATCGCCGACGATGAACTCGTACAAAAACCGCGCGATGGGCACGATCCACGACAAGGGCGGGGGCATCCGCTAGGCCGCCGGACGCAGGCCGAGGGCCCGGCTCCGCTCGAGGGTGATGTAGGTCACGGCGGTCGCCACGTAGAGAACCAGCAACCCCGGGATCGCGGCGTCACCACCGGGCCAGTCGATCCCCAGCCCCTCGATCGCCCAGAAGGTGCCGAAGGTGCTGAGGAGAACGCCGACGATCAGCTGGAGCAGGCTCCGTGGAATCCGTCGAACACTCTGGTGGAGGGCAAGCCCGATCCCACCGACCACGATGACCGCCCCGACGCCGCCGATCGCCGCACCGACCAGGTGGTTCGCGCCCGCACCGAAGGTGACGACGATGAAGGCGACCTCGAGCCCCTCCAACACCACGCCTTTGAAGGCCAGGAACCAGGCGGTCCAGTCCATGCCGGGGCCCGTCCACTCGGCGGCTTCGTGCGGGTCCTGGCCCCCGATGCCGGCCAACCCGCGCGCGGCGACTCGCATGATGCCCTTGCGAAACCACTGAAGACCGAACACGAGCAACAGCGCGCCGACGATCAGGCGTAGCGGTCCGATCGGCACGCGACTCAACGCGGCGCCCAGCACGACCACGACCACCGCCAGCACGCCAAACCCGGAGGCAGCGCCGATCAGTGTTGAGCGCCAACCGCGGGTCGCGCCCACGCCGACCACGATCGTGACCATCTCGATCGCTTCCACGGCCGATGCCAGGAAGGTCGTGATGAGGACAGCCCAAAGGCCGGTCATCGTTTGACTCTACCGGTTTGAGGCTTATCAATGAGTCGAGCCGCACGCTGCTCCGCTGCCGAGTGGTGTACGAATAAGGGATGAGCGCCAGGGGCACAGTGACAGCCGGCATCGAGACTCCAGCCCCGTCGCGAAGGCCGGGGTTCTCGCTCGCGTCGCCACGCGATCCAGGCTTTGCCGCGCTGCGGCGCGCCGCACGCGCCGCCATCGTCATCCCGCCCGTCTTCGCCTTCAACACGCTGGTCCTCCACGGCGGGCAGAACGTCATCTTCGCGGTGTTCGGGTGTTTTGCCCTGCTCGTGATGTCGGATTTCGGTGGCCAGCGTCCGGCACGCGCGCTCGCCTACCTCACCGCCACGCTGGTGGGCGCGGTGCTGGTGGCGCTCGGTACTGTGGCGTCAGCGTCGGCCGGCGTCGCGGCCGCGGTCATGTTTGTGGTCGGCTTCACGATCGCGTTCAGCCGCGTGTTCGGCGGTTATGTGGCGGCGGCTCAGACCGGCATGCTCCTCTCCTTCGTGATCGCGGTGTCGATCCCGGCGCCGGGCTCCGCCATTCCCGCCCGGGTCGGCGGCTGGATGATGGCCGGAATCATCTCGACGCTGGCGGGCGTCTTTCTCTGGCCGCGGTTCGAACACGTGAAGTTGCGCAAGCAAGCCGCGAAGGCCTGCCTGGCCATCGCTGAGCTGGTTGAAGCGCTGCGCTTAAACGACCGTGACCTGCCGCGTTTGCTCGAGGCGGCGCGACAGGCGGAGCGGGCCGCGCGGCAGGCGTACGCGGCGACGGCGAAACGTCCGGCCGGCCCCACCCGTCGCGACCGTGCCTTCGTCCAGCTGCTGACCGAGCTGCAGCGGGTCGTCGACTTCATCGAACGGCCCTTTCAGCAACCGCGAGTCTCGCTGCGGCCTTGCATCGCTGAAGGCGACCGCCTGGCAACCGCGATCGTGTCAGCCCTCCGCCGTACCGCCGACGTGCTCACCGGCGGGGCACCGCCGGACTTGCGGGCAGTTGATGAGGCCCGCGACCTCCATCGGGCGGCGCTCGACCGGTGGGCTGCCGAGCAGCTCCGCGCGGGACGGCCGGTGGACGAGGTCCTCGATGGTCTCGATGTCGATCACACGCTGCGCGTCGTTGGATATGTGACGCTCGCGCTCGGGACCAACGCCGTGATCGCCGCCGGTGGCCAACCCGATGACGCGGTGAGCCTGCCGGTGACGGCACCGCGCCTCGAGGGAGTCGGTGGTGCCGCCATCCGCGTCGGGCGCACCATCCGTACGCACTTCGAACCGACGTCGACGGTCATGCAAAACAGCCTGCGGGTGGCGGTTGGCCTGGCGATCGCGGTGCTGCTGGCCCGCATGCTGGGACTGTCGCACGCCTTCTGGGTGGTCCTTGGAACACTCCAGGTGCTGCGATCCACCGCGCTCGGCACCGGACGCACGACGGTGCAGGCGCTGCTCGGCAACGTGATCGGCGTCGTGATCGGCGGAGTGTTCGCGCTCCTGGCCGGAAACCATCCGCTCATCATGTGGGGCGCGCTGCCGCTCTCGATCTTTGTCGCGGCCTACGCCGCCACTGCCGTCGGGTTCGCGGCCAGCCAGGCCGCGTTCACCATCAACCTGATCATCATCTTCAACTTGATCTCACCGGCGGGTTGGCAGGTGGGACTCGTCCGCATCGAGGACCTGGCCGTCGGTGCGGCAATCAGCGTCCTGGTCGGGATGCTGCTCTGGCCGCGCGGGGCGCGGCGCGAGCTCGCCAGAAGCGTGGCCGGCTTCTACCGCGATGTGATCTCCTACGTGGATCGGGCGTTCGACCGGGTCCTCGGCTTCGAGCCGCCGGCCGGCGTCGACCCTGCCCGACGGTCGGTGATCCAGGCGGCCGAGCGCGCCGGCGAAGCGTTCGATGCTTTCCTCAACGAGCGGTCGGCGACGCCGCTCGACCCGCAGACCGCTGGCTTCCTGCTCGCCGCCGGCAACCACGCGATTCTGGCTGGGGACCTGCTCGATGTCATCTCGACACGCATGGGGTACCAGGCAGGCGGTTGCCCCGACGGCGCTCGGTCTGTACGGGCGCAGGTGCGCGTCCTGCTGAAGGGCTTTGCTCGTTTGGCCGACCAGCTCGCTCTTCGGCAGCCGGAGCGAGATGTCGAACGCGTCTCGCCACGGGTGTTGCGGGCCGCGGCGCTCGACTGCTTGCGCCGCTGGCGGAACGATGAGGGCGCAGGGCGCGGAGCGATGGCCGTGGTGATGGCCGGCGAGTGGGCGCAGAACCTCGCGCGGCTTGCGGACGATCTCCAGGAGCCGGTGGCCCGCGCCGTCGAAGCGGCGCGGACGCCTTGGTGGCGCTGACGCCCGCTCAGGTCTGGTCAGTTCTTGTCGTCGCTGACCAGCAGCTCGGCAAAGGCGTCGCTGTATTGCGCCCGTCCCGAGTCGGTCACGGCGAAGGGCGCGTAGCCTGGACGCGAGGCGACCCATGCGACCCCGGCCCTGCCCATGGCGAATCCCGCCGTCGCGTAGGCATCGGCCATCGTGAGGCTGGGGCCGGCGACCGACAGGCTGAGCAGCGCGCGCGATGGAATCCCGGTTCGGGCGTCGACGATGTGGTTTCCCCGCTCGTAGGCACCGCTGGTCGCGACCGCGAGATCGTACCCGTGGACGACGGCGGCCAGCGCGGTCGCATCATTCGGATGGCGGATCCCGATCCGCCAGGCGCGCCCCGGTTCGGCTTCGCCCCGGATCACGACGTCGCCGCCGGCATTGAGGCAAAAGTTCCGGGCGCCGCCAAGCATCATGATTCCGGCGGCGCGTTCCACCGCCCATCCCTTGACCACGCCCGATGGATCGAGGCGGCCGTCCGGCCGGCAGCTCCATGCATTGAAGACGCCACCGGTCTCGCGGCGCAGATCCTCGCAGAGCGATAACACCTCGCCAACCTCGACGTGACACCCCTCGACCGTCAACTCGCCACGGCCCAGCCGGCTGATCTCGCTGTCCGGCTTGTAGGGGCTGAAGCGCGCGTCGACCTGGCGCAGCCAATCGAAGGTGGCCTCCACCACCTGACCATCGACTCCGGGGTCGCGCAGGTCGATCGATATCGCGGTTCCCATGATGTGCTCGACCCGGATGCGGCGGGCCACCGTCTCAAGCATGAGCCTGATCGAGCGCGGCCTGTACCGACTGGGCATAGGCGTCGCTCGTGTAGGTCGCTCCCGACAGACTGTCGATCTGCGCGCTCTGCGCCTGCAACACTTCGTCGTGCAGCAGCGGCGCGGCGTACTGGCTGATCTCCGCCGACCGCTGCCGGTCGAACGGCAGCTGCAGCGGCTGCACGTCGGTGATGCGTCCGCCGGAGATCGTCACTTTCACCTGGGTGTCACCGAACTGGTTGACGACGTCCCGGCCGGTGTACTGCCCATCCTTGTAGGTCGGTCCGGCATTCGACGGCGTGGGCGTCGGCGTGGGCGTCGTTCCGCTCGAATCACTGGGCGTCGGCGATGCAGTGGTGGTCGGGGTCGCCTGGGCAAGGTCGGCGGCGGGCGTGCGCGGTCGCGCCTGCGCCGGCGTCTTGAAACTGAAGAGCAGCACGACCGCGATGGCGGTGGTGATGAGGGCGACGGCGGCACGGGTTGGCATGATCGTCCTCAGAGCAGCGCGAAGCGCTCGAAATGGATTTGCTGGTCGGGCACACCGATGGTGTGGAGGATGTCCCGCATCCGCTCCATCATCGAGGCTGGGCCGCAGACGAAGACGTCACGCGACTCGACGTCGGGGACCAGCCGTCGGACCGTCTGCGCGGACAGCGGGTCGTCAGGCAGCTCGAGCGTGCCTCGCTGGCCGATCAGGTAGTGGATGGCCCCGCGGCGATCGCGGATGAGCTTCTCGAGCTCATCGCGAAAGACAACATCCTCCCAGCTACGGGCGCGGTAGATCAGGGTTATGGCGTCTTTCTTCGCCGGGATCTCCTCGATCAACGCCCGTAGCGGGGTGATGCCGATGCCGCCGGCGACCAGCAGCACCTTCGACCGAGTCTGGCGCTGGGCGGTGAAGAGACCATAGGGACCCTCGACGGCGACCCGGGTGCCGGGATGCAGACCCTGCAGGCCACGGCTGTCCTCGCCGATGCCCTTTACCGTGAGCCGGAGGAACGCGTTGTTGAGCGGCGCCGAGAGGGAGAACGGGTGCGTCCGCCACCAGCCGTCGCGCGTCAGGAAGCGCCAGCGGAAATACTGGCCGGCGCGCGCCTGGAGCTGGTCGAGGTCGCGCCCGGTGACGTAGAGCGAAACCACGCCGGGCGCCTCCGGAACAATCTCCGTCACCCGCAGCTGATGACGAAGGCCCATCCGCCACGGATGGCCGACGCGGAATGCGAGCAGGCAGAGGCCGACCGCCACGTACAGCGCGATCCAGTACCCGCGGGCGATGGCGTCATCCGCGAAATCGGTGCCGACCGCCAGCTCGTGCCCGAAGGCGAGGGCGATCGCCAGGTAGGCATAGAGGTGCAGGAACCGCCAGGTCTCCCAGGTCAGGCGCCGGCGCATCTTCCGCAGCGAGGTCACCGCGACCATGATCAGCAGCCCGGTCGCCGCGGTCGCCATCAGCACGTACGGATAGGTCGTGATCAAGGTCCAGGCTTCGGCGACAAACGATTTACCGTCGCCGAGGGCGTAGCCCGCCGTGCTGAATACCACGTGGGCGCCGATCAGGATGGTAACGCCGAATCCCAGCCAGCGATGCCATTGGGCAAGGCCGTCCATCCCGAAACGACGCTCCAGCCAGGGGCTGCGGGACATCAGAACGACCTGGACCAGGGCGGCGTAGGTGCCGACCAGCGCGGTCAGTTGACCCGCCGCCGTCAGCTTCGCCGAAGGGCTGCCGAGCTGATTCAAGCCGCCGTGCCGCACCCACATCCCGACCACGAGCGCGGCGTTGACGATGACCACCAGGATCACGTCGCCGGCCGTGAAGACGAGACGGCGCGGGCGGGCCGCTAGCGACGTTCGGCTGCCTCGCCAGTCCGGGGTCTCCTGACGCGCCATGCTGCTGCTCATTCGTGGCCGATGCGGGGGGCGTAACGGTTTAACGGACCGCCGCCCGCGACCCGGCCCATGATGGCATCGCGCGGTTAACGGGAAATGAGGCCCGTCTAAGGATTCGCTAAGGGCCGCCGCTCCGGGCCGGCGCTCTGGACGCTTCAGGCCGTACCGTCGCCGCCGAGACCGCAATCGGATCGCTCGCGGGAAAGGTCTCCATCAACGCTTCGTCGAGCGCGTCGTACCCCTCGCCGTCGTCGTCCTCGCCGGTCAGCTGATCGCCTCAGGGGCAATCTTGTCGATCTCGGCGAGCTCGGACGGGGCCAGCTCCAGGGCCACCGCGCCGAGGTTCTCCTCGAGGTGGGCGACCTTGGAGGTCCCCGGGATCGGCAGCATCACCGGCGAATGCGCCAGCAACCAGGCGAGCGCGATCTGGGTCGGCGTCGCATGGTTGCGGCGGGCGATTTCCGTGATGACACCCGCGGCACCGGCAACCCCTCCACCTTCCACCGGACGCCACGGCAGGAACGCCACCCCCTCCTGCGAGCACAACTCGAGCACCGGCTCCGAGGAGCGTTCGAAGGCGCTGTATCGGTTCTGGACCGACACGATTGGCGTCAGCTTTTGCGCTCGCTCGACCTGCTCGGTCGTCACGTTCGAGAGGCCGATGTGCCGGATCTTGCCTTCATTCTTCAGTTCCACCAGGGCGCCGATCGATTCCTCGAACGGGACATTCGGATCAGGGCGGTGGAACTGGTAGACATCGATTTGCTCGACCCTGAGTCGCTTGAGGCTGCCCTCACAGGCGACGCGAAGGTGCTCCGGACGCCCGTCTGGCGACCATTCTCCGGGCCCGGGTCGGATAAGCCCGCCCTTGGTGGCGATCACGAGCTCCTCCGGGTACGGGTACAGGGTCTCCGCGATCAATCGCTCGCTGACCTCGGGACCGTAGGCATCGGCGGTGTCGATGAAGTTGATGCCGAGCTCCAGCGCCCGGCGCAGCATGCGCTTACACTCCTCCCGATCCACGGGTTCTCCCCAGATCCCTTCCCCGGTGATGCGCATCGCGCCAAAACCAAAGCGATTGACGGGAAGGTCGCCCCCGATGTCGATGGTCCCCGCAAGCGACGCGGTGACGGTGCTCGTACTCCTATCTGCCATGACGTCCTCCGTGGTAGTGGCCGGCTGTTCTCTACTCTAGGCGCTGGTCGGGGTACGATGCCTCGATGAAGCTCGGGCTCACCCTTCCCTATGAGGGCCGCCTCACTTTTCCGGAGGCGCTCGAGCTGACGCAACGCGCGGAGACGCTTGGATTCGACTCCGTCTGGGTACCCGAGGCGTACGGCACCGACGCCATCTCCATCCTTGGCGCCCTGGCTGCGCGCACCGATCGCATCCGCCTCGGCACCGGCATCGTCAATGTGTTCAGCCGAACGCCCGCGCTGCTGGCGCAGACCGCGGCCACCCTCGACCTGATCTCCGGTGGTCGGTTCATCCTCGGGCTGGGAACCAGCGGTCACCAGGTGGTCAGCGGCTGGCACGGTGTGCCTTTCGACCGGCCGCTGACTCGTCTGCGCGAAACCGTTGCCATTGTTCGCCAGGTCATGCGGCGGGAGCGGCTCGTCTTTCATGGCGAGGTGTTTCAGCTGGACCAGGGCCTGAAGCTGCTGGCCCGGCCCCCGCGCGAATCCATCCCGATCTTCCTCGCCACGCTGACCCCAAGCGGGCTCCGGCTGACCGGCGAGCTCGCCGACGGCTGGATCCCCACGCTGTTCTCTCCCGACCATATGGATCTCTTCCGTCAGGAGCTCGAGGCGGGTGCGCGGATCGCCGGCCGCTCCCTCGATGCCCTCGCGATCGCCCCATACGTGCCGGTCATCATCGACGACGACCGCGTTCGCGCCCGCGATGCCCTGAAGCCGTGGGTTGCCCTGTACGTCGGAGGCATGGGGTCGCGAACGAAAAACTTCTACAACGACGTCGTCAGTCAATACGGCTTCGCCGGTGATGCGCGCACGCTCCAGGAGCTGTACCTCAGCGGCAAGCAGCTCGAGGCGATCCGCCAGGTGCCCGATGCTCTCGTCGACGCGATTACGATCGCCGGGCCGGCCCCGTACGTTCGTGAACGGCTTCAGGTCTGGTCATCCGCGGGGGTCACCATGCTGCTGGCCGCGGTTCATGGCGAGACCCAGAGCGATCGGCTGCGGACCCTCGAGATCCTCGGGGCATTCGTCGGCGATCTGGACTAGCATCAGTTCAGGACGGCAACATTCCAGAGTGAGGTAGCCCAGATATGCCTGTACGCACCGCGGAAGCCAGGTGGCAACGGTCCCTGCAAGATGGATCGGGAACGATGCGGCTGGGAAGCGGCGCCTTTGAAGGATCGTATTCATTCAAAAGCCGGATGGAGAACGGCGCCGGCACGAATCCTGAAGAGCTGATCGGCGCGGCGCATGCGGGCTGCTTTTCCATGGCGCTGGCCAACGCCCTCTCGCAAGCCGGCCACAAGCCGCAGGAAATTCGGACCTCGGCCAGCGTGCATTTCGACAAGACCGACACGGGCTGGGGAATCTCCCGCATCGATCTCACGACGGAAGGTAACGTGCCGGGCGTCGATGAGGCCACCTTCAAACGCATTGCCGAGGAGGCGAAGCAGACGTGCCCCGTCTCGAAGGCGCTGGCGGCCACGCCCATCACCCTGACCGCAACGCTGAAGAGCGGCGTCGCCGCCTAGAGGCCACCCGATGAGGGCGATGCGGCTTCAGGCGGCGAAGGAGCCCCTCCGCCTCGAAGACGTGCCCGTTCCCGTCCAGTTAGAGCATCAGGTCCTGATCCGGGTCTCGGTCTGTGCCGTCTGCCGAACCGACCTCCACATTGTCAGCGGTGAGCTGAGTGACCCAAAGCTGCCGCTCGTGGTCGGCCACATGATCGTGGGGCACGTCCAGGCGGCCGGTGACGGCGCCCACCGGTTTGCGCCCGGTGAGCGCATCGGCGTTCCCTGGCTCGGCTTCGTCGACGGGACCTGCCGCTTCTGCCGCCGCGGTCTCGAGAACCTGTGCGTGAACGCGCGCTTCACCGGCTATCACGTCGATGGTGGCTATGCCGAGTTTTGCGTAGCCGACGAACGCTTTTGTTTTCCGCTGCCCGAGAGTTATGCGGACCTGCATGCCGCGCCGCTGCTCTGCGCCGGCTTGATCGGCTATCGCGCGCTACGACTCGCGGGCGATGCGCAGCGCGTCGGTCTTTATGGCTTCGGCGACTCGGCGCACATCATCGCGCAGGTCGCCCGTTACCAGGGTCGCCGCGTTTTTGCCTTTACCTCGCCGGGCGATACGAAAAAGCAGGAGTTCGCGCGAAGGCTCGGGGCCGAATGGGCGGGCGACTCGCTCACCCCGCCGCCGGAACCACTCGATGCCGCTTTGATCTTCGCGCCGGTCGGTGCACTGGTGCCGGCCGCGCTCAAAGCCCTGGACCCAGGCGGGGTTGTCGTCTGTGCCGGCATTCACATGAGCGACATCCCGTCGTTTCCGTATGACCTCCTGTGGATGGAGCGACAGATCCGCTCGGTCGCCAACCTGACCCGGCGGGATGGCGAGGAATTCCTGCAAATCGCGCCGAAGGTGCCCGTCCGGACCGACGTCCACCCGTATCCGCTGGCCGATGCCAATCGCGCCCTGGACGACCTCGCTCATGGCCGCTTCGAGGGCGCCGCCGTTCTTACCGTTGGCTCATGATTTAGGTACAAAAACGTGCGACGATCTGTCATGTAACTGAAAGGTAGCCGCCTTCACCATCGAGGCATGTCTCAAACGAGGCGGTTCCTATGCGCTGAAGTAGCGCCCGCAGCTCGAATCCGCCTATCAGCAAGGAGTCAGCATGGATCAAGATTCGCAACCGCCCGTCGTTGAGCCGGTGGCGCCACCGGCCGGCGATGCGCTGGCCGTGTTGCGCCGCCCGGTGATCAGAGCGCTCTTGGCACTGAGCCTGGCCGCCGGGGCCGGCATCGGCGGCTTCGTGATGGCAAACGCCGCCACATCACCAGCCGCCTCGCCCTCGACGTCGCCGGCGCCAGCGCACACGAACTGTCCAAATATGTAGAGGACAGCAGGGAGATGGCGGCCCGCGGCCGGACTGCCGTCTCCCGCCAAATCATCACCAATGAAGACGTTTTTCAGCCATCGACGCAACCTGATCGGCACGGCGGTCGCCGGCGTGCTCCTGCTGGGCGCGGTCGGCATCGGCATCATCTACTACGCCGTCTTCGCCGGCTCGGCACCGCAGAAGCTGGCGCTGAGCTCGCCGACACCCTCGATCGCGGCCTCCGCAGCCAGCCCGGCCTCGTCCCCTGGGGTGGGCACGTGGACCGCGGGCTCGGGCTCTCAGGCAGGCTATCGCGTCCGCGAACAACTCGCCTCCCTTCCTGCCCCAAGCGACGCGGTTGGGCGCACCACCGCGATTACCGGCGCGCTCAGCCTGACCCGGTCTGCGGGCGGCTACAGTGTTAGCGCGGCTTCCATCAGCGTCGACGTCAGCAAGCTCACGAGCGACAAGGCCATGAGGGATCAGCGGATCCACCAGCAGGGACTCGAAAGCGACCGCTATCCGACCGCGACCTTCCAGCTGATGTCGCCCATCGCGTTGCCGGCCGGAGCGGCGAGCGGGCAGACGATCCACGTATCGGCGACCGGCGCTCTGACCATCCACGGGGTGAACAGGACGGTCACGATCCCGATCGACGCCCGGCTGACCGGATCGGAGATCGAACTGGTCGGCTCGATCACCTTCCCGTTCAGCGAGTTCGGGATGACCCCGCCCAGCATCGGCGGCTTCGTCAGCGTGCAGAACAATGCGACGATGGAATTCCAGCTCATGATGACCCAACAGGGAGCCTAGGGATGCGAATCCTCGTGGCCGAGGACGATCGCGGCCTGCGGGAGGTCCTCGTCCAGGGCCTGGAAGACGCGGGATACGTCGTCGATTCGGTCGACCGCGGCGACGATGCCATCGAGCAACTCAAGTTCTATGAATACGATGTCGCGATCCTCGACTGGAGAATGCCCGGCGTGCCCGGCGTCGAGGTGGCCTCGTGGGCCCGGCGCAACGACCGGCCGACCGCCATCCTGATGCTGACCGCCCGCGACACCCCGCCGGACCGGATCCAGGGCCTCGACGCGGGCGCGGATGACTACCTGGTCAAACCCTTCGACTTCGGCGAACTGGTGGCCCGAGTGCGAGCCCTGCAGCGGCGCCCTCGTGGGGTCGATGCCCCGATCCTCAACCGTGGAGGTCTCTCCCTGGATCCGGCGCGCCGGCACGTCACGCTGAACGGGAAGCTGCTGAACCTGACGACGGCCGAGTTCCACATCGTCGAGCTGCTTTTGCGACGCTTTCCGGCAGTGGTCGATCGCAAGGCGATCGCCGAGCATGCCTGGCGCGATGAGACCGAGCCGCTCGGGTCGAATGTCATCGATGTGAAGATGAGCCGGCTTCGCGCCAAGCTCGTCAACTCTGGTGTGCGCATCCTCACCGTCCGCGGTTCTGGTTTTCGCCTCGAGGAATCCACCGGGCGAAACGCGTAAGTCCGGGCGTTTCGCGTCACGGTTTCGAAAGGTTGCCGGGCGCATCATACCTCCATCAGCACGCAATTCCACTCCGGGAGGTACACAACGATGACAAGCGAGGTTCAGCGGATGATTCGAGGGGCGATCGGCGGTGCGGCGCTTGGCGGCGGAATCGGTGGCACGGTGTTCGGCCTGGCCGGCGCGATCATGGTCGGACTCGAGCCCGTCGTGTTCCTGGTCTGCGGTGTCTACGCCGGCGCTGTCTATGGCGGGATCGTCGGCGCGGTGCGGGGCGCGCGCGACCAGCGGCTCGATAGCGAGACTTTTTCGGTTCCCGTGGTGAATCCCCAGCCCAAACTGATTCCGGCTATGGTGCGGTCACGGTAGCCTGATCGATTACTCTCTCCCCCTTCCCCATGGTCCCGGCCCGCTGGCCGGGACTTTTTTTGCCAACCGGGACGGCTAGCTGGCGGAGGCGCCGCCGCGGGTCACGACCCGGACCAGGCTGGCAAGCCCCCAGCCGATCAGCGAGTAGATGGCGATGGCGACCAGCGACTCGGGTTCAAAGACATTGCGGCCGCTGGCCGCCGTGTTGAAGATCCCGTGAAAGGGCCCGACGAACACCTGGGTCAGGTCATAGATGAACGTGACGAAGCTCGCCTGGGTCGACGCGCCAAGCAGCTTGAACAGGAAGCGAATGATCAGAGGCGCGTCGACCACTCCCGCAAGCAGCCAGACGGCCTGCTCCGCACGCACACTGTATGGAGGTCGAACGGTCGTCACCTCAGTCGTCGTGCTGTTTTCGCGTGCTCCTTGCATCCTTATGTAACGGACAATCCGCTTAAGTCCTGCGGACTGGCGAGCCCCTCGTCATCTGCAAATGCAGGGTGCGGGCGGCTCCATGGATGGCCCTGGGCTGGCTAGGATAGTTCGAGTGATTGCCGCCGGCGCGACCCGCCAGCTTGCGGAATGGCCCGAACTGCCCTACGACGCCTGGGCGCCGACCATGGAAACGCTGCACATGAAGCTGCAGGTCATCGGCAAGATCCGGCTGGCACTGACTCGCCGGGAGCCGCAGTGGGCCAATGTGCCGCTCTACCTCACGGCACGGGGCCTGACCACGTCGCCAATCTGGAGCGGCCGAGCCGGCTTCGCGATCGACGTCGACCTTATTGATCACGAGGTCGTGGTCGCCGTCAACGATGGCCGCACCGAGCGGGTGGCCTTGCGGGCACAGCCGGTTGCCGATTTTTATCAGGAGCTGATGGACCGGCTCCGCACCCTGGACATCAGTCCAGCGATCACCACCGTGCCATCGGAGGTTGAGAACCCGATTCCCTTTCCCGAGGACAGGGTTCATGCTGCGTACGACCCGGAGTGGGCTCATCGGTTCTGGCGTCTGCTGGCGCGCATCGACCTGGTCCTCAAAGAGCATCGTGGCCGGTTTTCCGGCCGGGCCAGCTCGGTCTCGTTCTGGTGGGGCACGTTTGACCTTGCGGTGGCCCGGTTCTCTGGCCGCCGCGTGGAGCCTCCGGCAGGATCGGGCATCATCCAGCGCGTGGGGGGCGATGCCGAGCAGGTCTGCGTTGGGTTCTGGCCGGGCAATGAACGCCTTGCCGAACCCGCCTTCTTCGCCTATGCGTACCCAAAGCCCGAGGGGATCGAGCAGGCGACCATCGGTCCGGACGGCGCTAACTGGAACCCATCGCTCGGCGAGTTCATCCTGCCGTACGAATCGGTGCGACGGAGTGCGGACCCTCGCAAGGCAATCCTCGACTTTGCCGAGTCGACATTCCAGGCCGGCGCCACCCGCCAGCACTGGGATCCGGCCTTGCTGATTCCCTACTGACTCCGGATAACCCCGACCACGCAGAGACAACGCCGACACCACCTGTTACAACTCGCGCCTCTCGCCAGCCCGCCCTTCACCCTGTTCCGGCCGAGATCGACTACACTTCCGTGAGCGCAGTGATACCCTCCAGGCGCGCCTGGCTCCCTTTGAGTGCGCTCGCCGTGGTGTCGATGAGCCTGGCGTTGGCCATTGCAACCAACCATCTCCGCTCGCCTTGGGGCTTGCGCGCGACGGCCGCCTCGCCGCCCCCACAGGTGGTAACGACCTACGCCTCCTCCGATGACACCATGGTGGCCCCCAGAACGAAGGCGCCGGTACCATCCGCCTTCAACGTCTATGCGGCGACGATGACCGGGACCTTTAGTCCGAACGTCGCTGGCTTCCCCGAACGGGTCTACGTTCCCAACAGCACGAGCAACACGGTGGACGTCATCGACCCAGCGACCTATCGCGTCATCGCTCACTACTGGGTCGGAATACTCCCGCATCACATCGCGCCGAGCTGGGATTTGAGCCAGCTCTACGTCGACGACACAGCCTCCGGGCTGCTGACCGTCATCGATCCCGGCAGCAGCAAGCCGATCAGCCGCATCGCGGTGCCGGATCCCTACAACCTTTACTTCACGCCGGACGGGACGAAGGCCATCGTCGTGGCGGAAGGGTTCCGACGGCTAGACTTCCGGGACCCGCACACCTGGAGGCTGATCAAGAGCGTCCGCATCCCGTGGTCGGGGGTCGATCACCTCGATTTCTCCGCCGACGGTAGCTACCTGCTCGCGAGCACCGAGTACGCCGGTGTACTGGTCCGGGTGGATGTCGCGAGCATGAAGATCACGGGCACCATCAGGGTCGGCGGACTCCCGATCGACGTGCGTCTCGCACCCGACGGCAACGTCTTTTATGTCGCCAACCAGGGCCGGCACGGCGTTTCAATCGTCGATCCGGTTGCGATGAAAGAGATCGGCTTTCTGCCGACCGGCCGAGGCGCGCATGGCCTCTACGTCTCGCGGGACACAAAGTCGCTTTACGTCACCAACCGGCTGGCCGGCAGCATTTCCGTGATCGACCTTGCCTCGCGGACCGTGGTCGCCACCTGGCGGATCGGCGGAAGCCCCGACATGATTCAGCTCTCTCCCGATGGCCAGCAACTGTGGACCACCGGACGTTATGACGGTTTCGTCTACGTCGTGGATACGAGCTCCGGCAAACTGCTGCACCGGATCAGGGTGGGCGGCCAGCCGCACGGGCTCAGTTACTTCCCGAACGTCGGCCGCTTTTCCATCGGCCACAACGGCGTCTATCGTTGAACCGAATTCTTCTGGCCGGCCACTAGCCGCGATTACTGCGGCAATCGCGCGCAGAGCCCTGGCGACCCTTGCTGCGGGCGTGCTAACGGCATGTGGTACCGTTCCAGCTCCACTGTCGCCAGCCGCGACCGGAACTCCTCAACCCCGTTCGAGTGTTACCGCGACTCCCTCACAAACTCCGGCCCTGCCTCAACAAACCGAGCCGTCTCTCCCCGTCGCTCGCGAAGAAACGGCAGCGGCTGCCACTGCCAGTGCGCTGTACGTCATCGGCGGATACGATGGGGCGGGGGCGAGCCGCTCGGACGTTTTCGCCTTCGATGGCCGGCACTGGAGCGCTGCACCGTCGCTGCCCCTCGGACTCAACCATCCGGCGGCGACATCGCTCGGTTCGAACGTCTATGTCACCGGGGGCTTCCAGGCGAACGGAGCCAGCTCGCGAGCGTTTGTGTTGGTGGCAGGCACCGCCAACTGGCGGGAGCTGTCACCGATGCACCATGCTCGGGCCGCACACACATTGCTTTCGCTCGGGGGGCGCATCTACGCACTCGGCGGGAGGGCTGGTGCTGGAGAGGTACTCATCCCCGAGGTGTACGATCTTGCCGCCGATTCGTGGACTGACCTGCCTTCCATGCCGTCACCGCGAGACCACGTCAGCGGGTTTACCTTGAACGGCCTCGCGTGTACCGCCGGGGGTCGCACCCCGGCGACCACTGGGGCCGTTGACTGCTACGACCCCACCCTGGCAAGCTGGCGGTCACTTCCGGCGCTTCCACAGCCCACAAGCGGGGCCGGTGGCGGTGTCCTCGATGGAGTTGCAATCGTGGCCGGCGGTGAGGTGGCCACCGAGGCGGCGCTCGACCCCACCGTCTTTTTGTTGCGGGGCTCAACGTGGGAAACCAAGCCCATGCTGTCGCCCCGCCACGGCTTCGCTCTTGCTCTCTGGGCCGGACGCCTCTGGGCCTGCGGCGGGGGCAGCGCGCCAGGCCTCCACCCCGTTCCCACGTGCACGTCCATACACCCGTGACCGCCTCCTAAAGCACGGACAACAGCTATGTCTGGCGATCCCCAGCGGGGGAAACGGGCGTCAGGCGAAGGGTCGTCGGCAGAACGGAGCGTCGGAGCATCGGCTTGGTTTCGTCCGGCCAACGCTCACCGTACTTCTCGCGATAGGCGGCGTTCACTGCCCGGATGATGACCGGGTTGTGCGCCGGCTCACCGCGCGCGGTCACCTTGCGCCGCCCGACGCGGATCGTCACCAGCGGATTGGCGAGCGCCTCCTGGTACCAGCGACCCTTCTTGCCCTTGTAGGAACGGATGTAGACGCCGTCAGTCGTCGGCACGATCCAGATCGTCGTGCCGTGAAGTGGCGACGTCGAATCGCGCCGGGTTTCGATCTGGACCTCGTCGCTCTCGGCCAGCTTCCAGAGGAGGTCTTCGGCTTTCGTCGCCATCCTTATTTCCATCCTATGCCTGCGGGCCGTTACGCTGACGGCATGAATTGGAGGGCGTTCGCCGAGGCGTTCATCACGCTGGTCGTCATCATGGATCCACTCGGTAGTGCGCCGATCTTTATCAGCTTGACGGCGGGATGGAAGGCGGCGGCCCGGCGGCGGGCAGCCGTGCAAGCCGCGGCCGCCGCGGGCGGCCTGGTCGTTGTCTTTGCGCTCTTCGGCCGGCTGATCCTCGATTACCTGCACGTCTCGGTCGAAAGCCTCACGATTGCGGGCGGCCTGCTCCTGCTGCTCGTGGCGCTGCAGATGCTCCGCGGCGAGGACCTCGCCCCACCCGAGACGGTGAATGTCGCGCTCGTCCCGCTGGCAACGCCGCTGCTGGCGGGTCCCGGCGCGATCGCCGCCGTGATGGTCCTTACCAGGCGGTACGAGGACGCGCCCGGAAGGATCGGGGTGATCCTCGCCATCGTCGCCACCGTCGTGGTGGTGGCGGTTGGCCTCCTGCTCGCCGACCGGATCGCACGAGTGCTAGGTCCCTCGGTGATTCAGCTCCTGACCCGGGTGCTGGGCCTGCTCCTGTCGGCGATCGCGGTGCAGTTCATTGTCGATGCGGTGAAGATCATCGCGGTGCGCTAGCGGATCAAGAAGCCAACGCCGATCGGGTCGTCCTCCTCGAGCACGAACTGGTGGTAGCCGGTCAGGTGCGCGCTCCCTTCGACCTCGGTGATCACCGCCGGGTAATCGTCGACCCGCGCCTCGCCCACCACGCGCGACGCGAACCGGCCGCCGATGATGCTCTCGTGCATCAAGGTGGCGCCCCGGGCCAGCTCGCCACGCTGATCGAGAAGGGCGAGCCGCGCCGACGTCCCGCTGCCGCATGGCGAGCGATCGACCTCGCCGTCCGCAAAGACCGTTACGTTCCGGTTTCCCGCCGTGAAGATCACGCCGTAAACCCCTTCGAGTTCGGGTTCGAGCGGGTGGACGATGTCCCGTTCGGCCTCGACGGCGGCTTTGATCTCGCGGCCAAGCTCGATGAAGCGTGGCACGAAGCCGGGCTCGATGGGTAGCTCGAAGCGTTCGGCCGGGACAATCGCGTAAAACGCGCCTCCATAGGCGACGGCAACCTCTGTCCGCCGCCCGCCAATGGTCACCGCCAATCCGTCGAGGAGCACGAAGCTCGGAACGTTTCGGAACCGAACCGAGCGGACCCGCCCGTCCTGCATGGTCGCGACTGTCCTCAGCCGGCCAGATGGCACATCCACCACCATGTCCACCGCTGGCTCGGCGGCGGGGACCAGGGCCGCCTCGATCGCCCAGGTGACGAGCGCAATGGTGCCGTGGCCGCAGGCGGTGCTATAGCCCGCGTTGTGGAAGAAGACAACTCCGAGCTGTGCGCCATCGTCCTCCGGTTCCGTGACGAAACCGCCGTACATGTCCGCGTGTCCACGCGGCTCGAAGACCAGGAGTTGGCGGATGTGGTCGAGCTTCTCGAGCGCGTAGCGGCGCTTTTCCAGGATGGTGCGTCCGCGCAGCGGCGGCACGCCGCCGCTGACGATGCGAAATGGTTCGCCGGCGGTGTGGTAGTCGACGGTGCTCACCATCAGGGGGCGCCCGGCTCCCGGTCCGCTCATCGGTTCATGCTGACACAGTCCGACGTGGATCCCAGCGGCGCCAGGCGCGCACCGGCGTGACAGCCAGCGCGACGATGAGAAGCCCTAAGGCGGCGAGGTCAATCCATCTGTTGTGGGAAAGGACGGCCGATTCCGGTGCGGCACGACGACCTGAGTCTCCGCTACGCTCTCAGCACAGCGCTACCCATGCGTGACCTTGGCCTCTTGCTACTCAGGATCGTCGCGGGCATCACCCTCGCGGCGCACGGCTACCCGAAACTGTTCGGTGGGCCGGGAAAGCGACCGCCCAAAGTCCTGGCCACGGCGATGGGGCCCAATTACCCCGCCGCCGTCGAGCGCAGCGGGCCGGGGTTTGCCGCCGCCCTCGAGAAGATGGGCGTCCCTTATCCGAAGGCGGCGGCCACCGCCTCCGGCGTGACCGAACTTGCGGGCGGGCTGGCCCTGGCCGCCGGCTTTCTGACCCGGCCGGTCGCCTTCGCCGTGGCCTTCAACATGGGCGTCGCCACCTACAAGGCGCATTGGAAAAACGGCTTCTTCGGCCAGGGTGGCTACGAGTTTTCACTGCTGCTCGGCACCGCCGCCGTGAGCCTCGGGCTCACCGGGCCCGGCAGCATCTCCGTCGACCATCTCGTTTCGTCGAAGCGCTCCTGATCCGGCGGGTTACCCGCTCAGCTCAGCATGTCGCCTCGACTGATCTTTGGCCTTGTACATCGATTGATCGGCCAGTGCCATCAATGACTCGAGTGTTACCGGATGAGCCGAGTCATAGAGGGCCACCCCAAGGCTGATCGAGAGGCACCAGGGAAAGCCCTTCGCCTGGTTGAATGCCGCGATATTTTTCTGGACCCGGTCGAGCACGATCTGCACACCGTCCTGGTTGATGTCGGCCATCAGCACGATGAATTCGTCGCCACCGAGGCGCGCGACCACGTCGGACCGTCGGAAGGTTCGCAGCAGGAGGCCGGCCAGTTCCTTCAGAGCTCGATCACCCTCCTCATGGCCGAACTTATCGTTGATGCTCTTGAAGCGGTCAACATCGACGAAGATCAGGCTGAGCGACGTCCCCTTTCGATCGGCGAGGCTGCGCTGGTGATCGGCCAGCATCATGAATCCCCGGCGATTCATGAGTCCGGTCAGTTCATCGGCGACCGCCAGCTGACGGACTTGCTCGAGCATCCCATGACGCTCGATCGCGTAGCGGATCGCGCGGGCAGCAGCTCGCTGTCCGCCCGGCTCTTGCGCAAGAAGTCCTGAGCACCCTCATTGACGGCCTTCAGCGCGACGCTTTCATCATTAAGGCCGGATAGAACCAGAATCGCGACGGCCGGATCCCGAGCGTGGATGGCGCGAAAAGTCTCGAGCCCCTGGCTATCCGGGAGCGAAAGGTCGAGCAGAACGACATCCACCGGCTCGACAGCCGGACCGAGACTCTCGAGCGCCCGCTGCAGCGAATTGGCCACCTGCACCGTGAACTCATCCGGCGCCCCATCGTTCAGCGCCTCCCGAACGAGGCGGGCATCGCCGGGGTTATCTTCAACGAGCAGGACGCGGGTTCGCTCTCTTGCCAAATTATTTACTGGGCAGGCAGCTTCACGATTTCCACCCAGAACTCCTCGATCGACTTGACCACCTGCAGAAAAAGGTCGATGCCAACTGGTTTCGTGACGTAACAATTGGCATGCAGCTCATAGGCTTTGGCAATGTCGCTTTCCGCTTCCGAGGAAGTCAGCACCACCACCGGAATCCGCATCAACTCCGGGTCCTTCTTGATCGCTTTCAGCACCTCCCGACCATCCATCCGGGGCAGGTTGAGGTCCAGCATGACCAGGTGCGGCCGGCTCGCGCCGTTGTATTTGCCCTCCTGGCGCAGATACGCGAGCGCCTCGACGCCGTCACCGACGACATGCAGCGTATTGCGGAACTTGGCTTCCTTGAGCGCCTCCTGGGTCAACCGGACGTCGCCGGCATTGTCCTCAACAAGCAGAATCCGGACCGCCTCGTGAATGTCATTCATGCTGCGATTTGCTGACCTCCTGTGGCGGGCAAGCTGAAAAAGAATGTCGTTCCCTTGCCCGGCTCTGATTCCAACCAGATGCGACCACCGTTGCGTTCGACGATGCGCTTACATACCGCGAGACCGATCCCGGTTCCTGGATACTCACCTTGCTTGTGCAGTCGCTGGAAGATCAGGAAGATTCGGTCCTTGTATTGCGGATCGATTCCGATTCCGTTGTCCGCAACTGAAACACCCAGTCCGTTCCCCGTTGCTCCGCCTGGATCCGGATGATCGGTCGCTCGGCCTTGCAGAATTTGAGGGCATTGCCGATCAGGTTCTGGAACAGGCGAACCAGCATGCCGTGGTTCGCCAAGACCGTCGGTAGCTGACCACTCGAAATCAGCGCCGACCGCTCCTCGATCGCCATTTGTAGGTTGTCCAGCGCCTGATCGACCACGATCCGCATGTCGACCGGTTTTGCGGAAACCTCTTCGCGGCCGACCCGGGAGTATGAGAGGAGGTCATTGATCAGCTCCTGCATCCGATTGACCCCGCCAATGGCAAACCCCATGAATTCGTCGGCATCAGCGTCAAGCTTGCCCGCGTATCGCCGCTTGAGGAGACCGGTGAACCCGCTTACCATGCGCAATGGCTCCTGCAGATCATGCGACGCGATGTACGCGAATTGCTCGAGGTCGCCATTCGAGCGCTTGAGCTCAACAGCCTGGTGATTGAGCGTGCGCACCATCTTGGTGACCGCCCGGGAAAGGCTGCCGATCTCGTCACGGCGATGCGATGGAGGCGGCTCGACCATCTCGCCGGCCGCGATCCGATCGGCGTTGGCGGTGAGGCGTCGCAGTGGCGCCGAGATGCTTAGGGTGACGATCATGGCCACCAGCAGCGAGAAGGCTGCCCCCAGGATGGACGCGATGATAACGAGTCGAGTCGACTCCGACGCGGATAGCTGCGCCGCCGCCGCCGACTGTCGTATCTCCAGTGCAAGATGGTCACCGATAGCGGCCGCAAGCGAACGCACCATATCCGCGTGGGAGAAGTCCAGAGCGCTGGCGACCTCGATCGGGGCCCCTGAACGAATCGCGGCGATCTCCTGGTCGGAGACCGCCTCGACAACTTGAATCTCGTCGTGAAGCTTGGTCAGTGTCGCGGTTAGTTCCGCGCTGCCCCGGTCCCCTTCCAATCCCGTCAGCGTCGCCAGGTCGGCGAAGATGACGTCATGAGCCTGGAAGTAGGGTCCCAGAAAGACTTCTCGCCCTCGTGGGGTGGCTTCGCTCGACAGCAGAAAGCGGTTCACCGCGATCTGTTCGTTGGTGATCTGCACCTTGAGATCGTCGATCGCCTGCAAGGCTGGCGCATCCTCCCGGCTGAGCCGGTCCGCGACCGCGGTGGCATCCTGCAGCCGAAACAGGGTGAGGGCGGCGATGGCGAGCATCACGAGCAGAACGAGCCCGTAGCCGGCGGCGATACGGACGAAGAGTGGCAGCTGCACCGGCCGGACCGTTAGGTTCAAAGGACGAACCGCATAGGTCAGACGGTTTCGGCGGGCAAAGATTGCGAACGGGAACCTCGGGCGCACCTCCCCTGCACGTGCAGGTGGTCGACTTCTGATAAGACAGGCATTAATCATGCTGCCTGAGCCGAGGACCTGGCATCTCGAGGTTGCGGCCGTGCAGGACGTCACGCCCCGCATGCGCCGGGTGCAGCTCACCAGTCCCACCCTGGACGCGTTCGACTATCTTCAGGGCCAGGACCTGGCGTTGGTCTTCCGGCGCGGTGCTGACCCGACGGTTCGCCGCCGGTACACCATCCGGCGCTTTGATCGCGGCCGGCGGCTACTCGAGCTGGAGTTTGTCATGCACGGCGACGGTCCCGGCATGCGACGGGCGCAGGCAGCCCAGCCCGGAAGCACGATCGAGACGGTCGGGCCGCGTGGGAAGATCACACTCGCCTCGGGCGCGGACTGGCACCTTTTTGCGGGCGATGCCACCGCGCTGCCAGGTGCGTTCGCGATGATGGAGGCCGTTGCGGCGAGCGTGCCCGCGCTCGCGTTCCTCCGGGTTGACGGTCCGCAGGAGCGCCAGCCACTCCCCAACGACCGCCCGGACCGCGACGTGTCATGGTGGTACGAGTGGCCGAACCCGGCCGAAGGCGACGGCCTCGTGGCCGCACTGGCCGCGGCGGAACTTCCCGGCGGGCGCGGGCATGCCTACCTGGCAGGGGAAGTCGCGCTGGTGACCGCGCTCAAGGCGACGCTCGAGTCGGGAGGTTGGACCACCGACCAAATTTCAGCCAAGGCGTACTGGAACCGGGGGCGGGCGAATGCCGGCCACGGCGAGCCGGAGCTGAAAGCCTCCTGAGGCGGCGAACCTACTCGCGTCCGGGCGCCGAGGCGCGGGTCTGTTCCTCGCTGACCTGCCAGAGGCGCTGCGCGGCCTGACCGTCCTGGGCCGCCGCGGAGGGGGCGACCTGCCGCTGGTCGAAGAAGTAGCCGCCGCTCGTTTTGCCCGCCTCTTCCGAGTCGATCAGCCAGACGAGGGTTTCGGCGCCTTTGACGGCACTGCGGGCAAACGGCCTCGTGAGCACCATACCGACCCGCATCAGGGCGCCATTATTGCGGTTGAAGCCGCTCGCCACAAAGCCCGGGTGGAAGCTGTTGGCGGTGACGCCCGTCCCCTCGAGGCGGCGCGCCAGTTCGGCGGTGAAGAGAATGTTCGCCAGCTTCGTCTCGCCGTAGCGGGTAAAGCCGGCGCCGCCCCAGGATCGCTCCGCATTGAGATCGTCGAACGGAATCACGGCTCGTTCATGCGCGCCGGATGAGGTGGTTACGATGCGCGCTGGGCTCCTGGCCTTCAGCCGGTCGAGGACGAGCGTTACCAAGAGGAAGGGGGCCAGGTGGTTGACCGCCCAGGTGAGTTCGATACCGTCCTCCGTCATCTGTCTTGTGGAGTAAACCGCGCCGGCGTTGTTGACCAGGACCTGGATGATGGGATAGCTCGCCAGCAGCTCGCCCGCCAGCTGTCGAACGGACGATTGGGACGCAAGGTCGGCGAGCATGACGTCAGCGGTCCTTCCGGTCGAAACGGCGTTGATCTGACGGACCGCCTCCGCCGCCCGGGTCGGGTTGCGGGCCACCAGGGTGAGGTCGGCGCCACGCCGGGCCAGCTCAACGGCGGCGGCCAGCCCAATGCCGCTCGTCGCTCCGGTCATCACGATTCGCTTGCCCGCGACGCCCTGCCACTCCACCGTCAGAAGTCCCGGCGGCCCTCGAAGCTCACGGCTGCGCCAGGCCGCGTGAGCTGATACACCGCGATCCGCTGGCCTCCTGGCGTGTGGAACGAGCAGATCGGCCCGTGCGGAATTTCGAAGGTGGACTCTTCGCTCCAACCCCGCCGCTTCAATTCGGTCAGCGCCTTGCGAAGGTTGGCGACGCGGTAGACGAGGATCGGCGCTTCTCCCTCGACGTGGTCCGCGAGAAGCAGCATCGGCGGCGGTGGCGCGAGCTCGATGGCGGCGACCTGCGCCCCCATCCCCTTGACGGCGAAGCGAAGACGGCCCCCCAGCACCTCGGTGAAGTACGCCATGTCCCGCTTGACGTCCCGGCTCGGGTGGTAGACGAAGTCCAGCGACTCAAACGGCACGCGGATCAGCCCTCGGACTGATCGCTGCGGTCCTGGATCTCCCAGGCGTGGTCCAGGGCGTGCCACGCGATTCGGCGGGCGGCATAGCGTTGCGGCCAACCTTTCTCGACGAGCGGCTTTCCGGTCGAGGGCTGCGCAATCGCATCACTGATGGCGGCCCGAAATTCAGCGATGGCGGGACGGTCGTTTCTGGCCGGTGGCTTAAGGCGAAGCCCGAGCTTTCGGACGTACGCGCCCTCAGCGTCGAGGACGTGGTCTGCGATCTTGTCGCGATCGCGTCCCCCTCCCCGCGGGCCCTTACGCAACTCCGCGGGTGCGTGTGCCACCACCTCATCAAAGATGGCCCAGGCCGCGTTGAGCATTGAGGCGAGGCGCCTGGCTTCGGGCGCGGCCAGCGGTTTGGTATCGCGTTTCGCGACCGCGTCAGGCGCTCCGAAATCCGTCGTGGCCGATCCGGGAAGCCGCTCCACCACGCGCAACGCACCGGCCGAACGCGGCTCGAACGCGATGCGCGCCTTTTTGGCGACCGGCGCGTAGCGCGGGGCGTAGGCGCCGAGCGCGGCGAGCGCGCTGCTCTCGTCCTTGCCGGACCGGCACCAGCCGGGCCAGTCGAGCGCGCCGGCGAACACCCGCTTCTTGCCGCTCTCGAGGTAGACGTCGGTCACGATGAGACCGGCTAGCTGAGCCGCGCCGGGCCCGCCAGCCGACGCGAGCCGCGCTCCAGGCCTCGCCCCACGCGAGCCGCGCTTAAGTGCGATGCGAGCGTTTGAGAGGTAAGTGCGATGCGAACGTTAGAGGCGTTCAATGATCATCGCCATCCCCTGGCCGCCACCGACGCACATCGTCTCCAGGCCGATGCTCTTGTCGGCGCTGGTGAGGCCGTTCAGCAGCGTGCACAGGATGCGGGCCCCGGTCATCCCGAAGGGGTGGCCGAGCGCGATGGCGCCCCCGTGTGGATTGAGCTTGTCGCTGAAGGGATCGATGCCGAGCTCGCGCGCGGAGGGAATGACCTGGGCGGCGAAGGCCTCGTTGATCTCCACGATGTCGATATCGTCGATCGTCATTTTTGCCCGCCTCAAAGCCTGGCGGGAGGCCTCGATCGGACCCAGGCCCATCAGCTCCGGTTCGAGCGCCGAAACGCCGGTGGCGATGATCCGCGCCAGGGGTTGGAGGCCAAGCTCCTTGGCTTTTCGGTCGGAGGTGATCACGACGGCCGCCGCGCCATCGTTCAGCGGACAGGAATTCCCGGCCGTGACCCGCCCGTCCTCCCGGAAGACCGGTTTCAGCGTCCTCAGCACTTCCATGGTGGTGTTCGGCCGCGGGCCGTCGTCCCGATGCATCGTCCCGCCATTCGGGAGCGGCACCGGGATGATCTCGCGATCGAAGAATCCGCCGTCGCGCGACTCGACGGCCCGCGTCTGGCTCTTGACCGCATACCGATCCATCTCCTCGCGACTGATCTGCTTCAGGTCAGCGACGTTCTCCGCCGTCTCCCCCATCGCGATATAGATTTCGGGGTACTCGTCGCGGTTGCCCCGCTTCAGTCGCGCGTTCTGGGCATCCGGGAGGTCGGCGAATCCATTGACGTACCTCGAGACGCATTCCACGCCGATCGAAAGGAAGGCCTCGCCCTCCCCGGCCTTGATGGCGTGGAAGGCCATCCGGCTGGTCTGCAGCGATGAGGCACAGTAACGATTCACCGTCGTGCCCGGGACATCAAGGCGGGTCAGGATGCTGACCACTCGCCCCAGGTTGAAACCTTGTTCGCCGGCGGGCAGACCGCAGCCGCAGATCAGGTCATCGATCGTCCCGGGCGCGAGTTGGGGAATCTTCTGCAGCACCTTGCTGGTGACGTAGGCCGCCAGGTCGTCAGGCCGGATCTCCACGAGCGAGCCCTTATTGGCACGGCCAATCGGAGAGCGGCCGTAGGCGACGATCACGGCTTCAGGCATCGTGCAGGATGAGTCTACGCGGGCGATCCGGACCTGATCGCTAGGAATCGCGATCAGCGCGACCGGTCGCGATGCAATCCCGACCCAGGCGAGCAGCGGGTCGGGGAAACGACGAGCGGCTCCGCCGCCCTGGCAGAGCCGCTCGCGCTACCGGTCTTGCCGAACCGGCTACATGGCCTTGATGGTCTCGGCCACTTCGATGGTGCCGCCGCCGACCAGGACCGGACAACCCTTGGCCAGCTTGACCGCCGCGTCGAGAGTGTCCGCCTTGATGACGCTGTAGCCACTGACCGGGTTCTGGCCGCCACCGTCACTGACCGCGCCCTTGCTCGTGATCGTTTTGGCCTTCATGATGGGATTGCCGCCATCGACCAGGGCGGGCCCCAGGTCCTGGAACCATTTCCCCCACTGGGCCATGATCTTGTTTCGCACCGCCTCGTCCTGTGCCATGCCGCCGCCGCCGTGGTACGCCAGAAGATAGTTCGGCATCTTTTCCTCCTCTACTTAACTCACGCGCTTGATCGATCGCCGGTCGCTACGCCCGAGCATACGGCAACAAAATGCGGAAGCACCCCGTTCCATCCCGATCGGTTCGTATCGCGCCAGCTGGGCCCCCGGGCGCCGAGCCGTTCCCAGCCGCGGTGCTCGATATCAACACGGGTGGCGGTTTCGCCTCGCCGGCTGAACCGAATCTCGACTTCGGTCGCATCGGCCCGATCGGTTCGGATGTGCCACAGGTAGCAGAGACGACGGGGCGGCTCCCAGACGGTGATCTCTCCCCACTCCACCTCCCGTCCCATCGCCGTGCGCTCGAAGATCCGGCCACCGGCGCGGCCTTCGAAGACGACCTGCAAGCCCTGCTCGCCGGTCACCGTATGGGAAGGCGGCCACCAGCTGGACGTTCGCCTGGTCCAGACGTCGAAGGCATGATCGACCGGGCAGTTCACGTCGAATGACATACGGAGGGGCTCGATCATCGCTGCCGGCGCGACGGCCTCGTATTCTCCGCGAGCAGGCGGAATCGGGTCGCCGCGTCGCCCCACACCTCTAGAAGATACGCTTGCACCGCCTCGACGCCTTTCGCGTGCAGCTGGTAGATCCGCCGAGTGCCGCGCGGCTGATCGATGACGAGCCCGGCATCTTTCAGCAGGCGCAGATGACGCGAGACGGCGGGCCGGCTGATCGGCAGCGCATCGGCGATCTCCTGGACGGTGCGCCCGCCCCCTCCCAGCAGCTCGACGATGGCACGGCGGTTCGAATCGCCGAGCGCATCGAATGGGTCGCCACCAAGTCGAAGGGCTGGCATCGACGAGATCGTAACAAAAATGCTACCGTTAACGGCAGTCTCGACCGAGGGAGGAGTGACGTGAAAGCCTACGAAGCGAGTTCGACGATTGCCGCTCGCCCCGACGCGATCTGGTCGATCCTGACGGATGCCCCCAACCTGTCCCGGTGGGATTCAGGGATCGAGCGGGTCGAGGGACGGATCGCACCGGGCGAGACGATCAAGGTCTTCGTCAAAGCCAATCCCGGCCGCGCGTTTCCGGTCAAGGTCAGCGAGTTCGTGCCGGGGCAGCGGATGGTCTGGTCCGGCGGGATGCCGCTCAGGCTGTTCAAGGGCGTGCGGACCTATACGCTCACGCCCCAGGGAAATGGCACGACGACGTTCCACATGCGCGAGGAGTACACCGGGCCGCTGACACCGATGATCTGGAAGTCGATGCCGGACCTGGGACCGTCCTTCACCCAATTCGCCAACGGGCTGAAGCAGCGCGCGGAGTCCTCGAGCTAAGAAGTCAGGCACGCCCGGCGATCAGCGCCGCGACCACCACGCCTGCTGTACGGATGCCGACGACAACGACGCCTGCCGCGATCACGCCGACCGCCACGACACCAACCGTCACGACGCCAACCGACACGACGCCCAGCGTGACCAGTCCCAGGGCGACCGGACCGACGGCAACCACACCGAGGGCGACGACGCCAATGGCGATCACGCCTTGCGCGGTATCGCCGACGGCAATGACACCGCGCGCGCGGGCAGCCCGGTAACGGCCGCCCTCACGACGCCCGAAGGCGATGTGAACCAGCGGAACGCCTCGCCAACTCTGCGCCGATCGATACTCGAAACCCATCACACCGACGATAAAGCCGGTTGGCCGCGCGCGCCATTCATTCAGGTCATCGATTTCCGGTGATGTGCGTCACAACGGAGCACGGGTCGCCGGCGCGACCAGCCGCGCACTATTTATGTGGTATGGCCGGATCGGCCGCGCGGAGCCGCAGAGCAAGCACCGGACAGGCCTCGACGGCGCGTTGGGCGTGCTCGGCCAGTCGCGACGGAATGGCGCCAGCCTTGATGATCGGGTAACCCCAGTCGTCGAGGCTGATCACCTCGGAAAGCAGCTCGGCGCACAGGCCATGACCGTCGCAGCGAATCCGGTCGATCGCAAGCCTGTCGGCCATCAGGCCACCTGCGCCATCGACAAAGCCCGGACACATCGCCCTTGCTGATGCGCGGCGAAATCCTCGCCGAACACGCGGAGCGCGCTGGAGAGCATGCCGACGGCGCCGTCCGGATGCCGGCAGGCGCCCCGACCGCTGATTTGACCGCTCCAGCGGCGAATCCTTTCGAGATCGCCAGGTTGCGCCGAGCGCGACGCCAGACGTCCTGTGGCCTGGGCAATGGCGCTCAAGCCGAACACGCAGGGGCCACATTGACGGGTGCTTTGCGATGCGAGATAGGACATGATCCGGGCCGACGCCTCGACGCCACACGTCCTTCCGCCAAGGACGTGGACGACGCCACAGCCAAGGGCAAATCCCCGCGCACGGAGCGACGGCTGATCGAGCCGCAGATCGCGGGCCTCCTCGAGCCCGGCCCAGGTGCCGAAATAGCCGCCGAGCAGGACCGCATGGGCGCCGCCGCGAACGCCACCCGCTGCCATCGAGGCCGCGGCGACCGTTGACCCGAGCGCCAGCTCTTGAACCCCGGGCCGGTTGACAGCGCCGCTCACGGTAAGCAGACCGAGCCCGCTCGACATTCCGACGCCCATGCCGTGGTACCAGGCATCACCGTAGCGCGCGATCAGCGCCGCGACCGCGAGGCTCTCGACGTTCTGGACCAGAGTCGGCCGGCCGTGAACGCCGCGCTCGAACGGACGAGGCGGTGTCGCGGTCGGCCGCGCATCGCCCGTCTCGACAAAGTGGACCGCGGCCGACTCCTCCCCAGAAACGTATCCCGGCGGCGCCTGGATGAGGCGAGCCCCGCCACGGACATCGGCCGAACGATCAGCGAGCGCGTGGCGCAGCGCCGCCTCGGCGGCGCGATGGGCAGCGCCGACGTAGAAAATAATTTCGTCCGCACCGACCGCACGGGCAGCGAGCAGGGCCCCGTCGATGACGAGGTTGGGACGGCTCGCCATCAGGGACCGGTCTTTCAGGCTAAGCGGTTCGCCTTCCGCGCCGTTGACCAGCACCACGGCGCGGGCACCGGACGCGTGGTCGGCGACCGATCGCCACTTGCGGCCAACCGGAAAGCCCGCGCCACCCCGTCCCTGCAATCCGCTCGCTTCCATGAGAGCGATCAGCTCGGCGGCGGAGGTCGATGGCAGGGCGCCGATGCGGTGGCGATGGGCGCTCGGGCTTTCGGCACCCGCGTCCAGGCTCGGGCCGCTCAACAAACCGCCGTTTGCGACTTCCGAGATGGGCGAGTCCACGCCGATCATGCCGCACCGCTTTCCGTCCGGGCGGCCGGCCGCCGGCGCCATGCGGTCGGCGAAACGCGGCTCCACCGCCAGGCGATCGCGCTCACCACGCTGCCCACGCAAATCACTTCGATGGCCAGCATCCAGACGAATCGCGGATCAGTGCCGGTGCCAATGCCATGGATCACAGCGATCGGCCACATGGCATAGGCGAGCCAGTGGACCGCGCGCCAGACGCGATAACCGAACAGCGGGCGCAGCAGGCTGGTGGCAACGATGGCGAGCAGCAGGTAGATGGCGATCACCCCCAGACCCAGCCAAAGACGTCGGTAGGACGAGGAAAACGGAATGAGTGCGGCGTTCCAACCCAGGGCCGTGAAGGGGTCAACCACAGCCGTAACGATGTGCAGCGCGAGGAAGACCAGGGTGGTCAGCGCCAGGTTGCGATGGAATCCGGTGGTGAGAAAGCGCGGCCATGATGCGGATTGCCACCGCATTGCCGAGAGAATGCCGAGTCCAACGACGCCGGTGAGGAGGACGAGGCTGACGACGCCGGCCCCGCGGGTTGCGTACCAAAGGACGGTGTCGCTCACGCCGCCACTCCCGCCGGGTCCGGCCAGCGGCCGATGTAGTGGATCGTTCCGTCGTTCTCGACCAGGCGGGCGGGCAGGCGGCAAGTCATCAACCAGTCGATGGCCGCTTCCCCTCGGACGATCGCGGCCGTCGACGCGATATTCGCGTCGAGACAGGTGGCGGCGACCACCGTGACCGTCCGGAAGGGGCCGGCGGTCGGCAGGCCGGTCGCCGGGTCGATGATGTGATGGAGCAGCGCGCCGCCACGTGACCATCGGCGGACGGTGGTGCTCGAGGTGGCGACGCCGCCTGCCGGCACGCAGATCACCTCGCCGTCACCATCAGGTTTGGCCTGGCTGTCTTCGGCCACGAGGATTCGCCAACCTCCGGCCGGCGGCTCGCCCGCGGTGGCGATGTCGCCCCCGAGGCTGACCAGCACGCCAGCCGCACCGGCGGCCGCTACGGCGGCGATTGCTGCGAGGTCGGCTGCCAGCGCCTTCCCGGTCGAGCCGAGATCGAGCTCGACTCCGGGCGGCAAGAGGACCGTCCGCGACGGCCGATCAAAGCGGATCGCCTGCCAGCCCGGAACGCGCCAGGCGCGAAGGGTCACCGGACCGCGATCGGCCGCGATGCGGGAGAAATCGTCGTCATAGCCCGCCACGCGAATGGCGTGGCCGATGGTGGGATCGACCGCTCCCTGAGTCAGGCGCGCCGCTCGCTGGGCCGCGCCAATCGCGGTCGCCAGCAGCGGGCTTACGCGGACGGTCCGGCCGGCGCTCGCATTCAGCCGGCTCAACTCGCTGTCCTCGCGGAATCGGCTGTAGACCGCATCGACATCCTCGAGGACCTCGCGCACGGCGGTGGTCGCGCGGCCGAGCCCATCACCATCGGTCGCGAGGACATGTACCGAGGTGCCTAACGCCTTCCAGCTCTTCAGTGCGACCGTCATCACGAACCGCCGCTGGTCACCGTGCCGCTGCCGCTACTGGCGGTGCTGGGCGCCGGCGTTGCCGACTGCAGACTGCTGCTGTTCGTCGATGACGCCGAGCTCGAGCTGGTCGTGGTTGCGGTCGACGTCGTGGTGTTCAGGGCCGTGCTGGAGGAGCTGGACGATGACTTGCCCGCATATGAGGCGGCGGCAGCGTAGCTGACGCCGACCACCGCGACCAGTGCTCCTGCGATGGCTCCGAAAGTCAATCGCCGCAGGCGGTTCAGCCCACGATCTCGTTGGGTCGGTGTTAAAGAGTTCATAGGGACATGGTGCCCGGGGGCACCTTGCAAAACCGTGACGCCAGGACCTCGTTTCCCCGCCCCTCTGGGGGAGGGTCAGGGTGGGGGCGGACCCTAAGCGTCGAGCCGTGCCAGCGGCGGCGGCGTCTCCGCTGAAGCCGCGCGCGTCGCCGACGGGCGAGCCAGCATCCGAGGCCAGGTCACCGCCATGCTGGCGCCGCCCGCCGCCGAGGTCGAGACCTCCCAGCGCCCGTTGGTGGCGCGCACCACGGCGTCGGCAATCGCCAGGCCGAGCCCAGCACCGCCGGGCTGATCGGACGCGCGCCGAAACCGATCGAAGATCTGACCGCGCTGGTCGGCGGGAATGCCCGGCCCCGAGTCGTCGACCACCAGCGTGATGCGGTTGCCTTCGGCGGTCACCCGCACATCGATCGAGCCCTGCTCCGGCGTGTATTTGCACGCGTTGTCGAGCAAGACGCCGACCAGATGATCTAGCCATTCCGGCGATGCGGCGATCACGTGCGAATCCCCGCTGAGCCGGACGCTCAGCGGCTGGTGGCGGGCTTCGGCGACGGCGGCAAACCGGTCCACGGCCTGCTGGGCCATCACGCCGACGTCGACCGGCTCCGCCTTGCCTGACCGCGGCATGGCCTCGAAGCGGGCGAGCCAGAGTAGGTCGTCGACGAGGTGGCGCATCCGCTGGCTCTCCTCGTTGACCCGGATAAAGGCTCGCTGATACCAATCGGTATCGCGATCGTGCGCCAGGGCCAGCGAGGTCTGCGCCTGGATCACGGCGAGCGGTGTTCGGAGCTCGTGTGACGCGTTGGCGGTGAAGTCCATCTGCCGCTGGCGTGCCTGCTCGATCGGCGAGGCCACCCGCCGGCCGATGGCCAGCGCGCCCAAAAAGACGACGACCAAGAGCACGGGTCCAATCAGTAGTTCGGCCTGGATCAGGTTTGAACGAGCCTGGTCGACGCTGCTCATGGACTGTCCGACGACCGCCCAGTCGTCCCCGACGCGGCCCCCCTTGACTCGGAGGTCGGTGCCCGATACCACCAGGGTTTGGGCATCCTTGATACTCGCCGGCGAGACCGGCAGGTTGAGGTTGTTCGCCTTCGCCTCTGTGCTGCTGTCGGCGTAATTGCCATCGGGGTGATACATCCACCAGAGAACGACTGGCTCGAAACGGGGCTGACCGGGGGGTCCGTGGAACTCGGGAGTCACGGCAGCACGCTGGGCAGCCATCGAGCTCAACCATTGGGAGAGGGTGGTGTCGACGTTGGCAGTCAGGTTGTGGGTAACAATCAGCACGACGGCAACCGCAATCAGGAGATACAGACCGGCGACGATGCCGGTCGCCGCCAGCGCCACCCGCTGGGCGCCGGTGCGGACGAGGTCGACTCGAACGGTACTCAACGTCCTTTCACCCATCCCCAGTCTGGCGGTTGGTTCCTTTCGATTTGATGACACCATACAAGTCCGGGGCCGGGATGACCCGGCCCCATTTGGCTCGTCAAGCGGCGGCTAGGGAACGGTCGGGAACTGGCCCGCGCTCTCCTGCGCCTCGCGCGCCGCGCTCTCACCGGCCTCGTGCGTCGCGTTCTCATTCGACACGAACGTACCGGTGGTCGTGCTGGGCGACGCGGCCGTGGCTGCGGCGCTCGATGAAGTGGCAGCACTCGCTCCGAGCGGCCCGGCGATGGTGGCGCCGATCACACCGCCCGTCAGCAGTGAGCCTGCGACGCCGGTGCCGATGATCAACCTTTGCATTGGGTTCATTTTTTTCACCTCCTCTGACTCGCAATGGAGCCAGCATGAAGGCGGACACCTTTCGAAACGATGACAGAAAAAAACTCGCGACTGCTACGCTGGGAGTCGAGATGAACCAGCACACCGATTTCCTGCGCAGTCTCCGGGCAGTGCGGGAATTCGAGCGCAAGCCGGTTCCTGATGAGGTGGTCCAGGACATCCTCGAAGTTGCACGCTGGTCGGGCAGCGCGAGCAACCGTCAGTTCGGTCAGATCGTCGTCATCCGCAACCGCGACACCCTGGCGGCGCTGGCGGCCATCCCGGGATACGCAGGCCACCTCCGCGGCGCGGCTCTCGCGATGGCGCTGGTGATGCCGGGCGAATGGCCGGAGGGCGAGACCTTCGACGAAGGGCGCCTCGCCGAACGCATCATGCTGGCTGCCTGGGCCCACGGCGTGGGGTCATCCATCGGTTGGTTCTCACCGGAGGGGCGCGATCACGCGAAAAGTATCCTCGGCGTTTCCGGCAAGCCGGTGGTCCGGACGGCAATCTCGCTCGGATATCCGACCGGATCGCCCCGGCGGGGAACGCGAAAGCCGATCAACGAGCTCGTCCACCAGGAACGCTATTCGGGAGGTTGAGCGGAAGGCCAGCTAGGCTATCGACGATGGCGAGCGAGCTGGGGCGCGGCCTCTTTGGATTTCTTCGTTTCGCCGGCCGGGGTGTTGTGCGGCGATGACGGCGGCGATCGAGACCAGCGGCCTGAGCAAGGACTACGGCAAGGGACGTGGACTCTTCGATCTCAGCCTCCAGGTGGAGGAGGGCGAGGTCCTGGGATATCTGGGACCAAACGGCGCGGGCAAGACGACGACCATCCGGTTGCTGATGGGGCTGATTCATCCGACCGCGGGGTCAGCCAGCATCTTCGGGCTCGACGGCCAGCGCCAGGCGGTCGAGATCAAACGCTACGTCGGCTACGTTCCGGGTGAGCTCCCACAGTTTGGCGGCCTTCGAGGAAGTGAAATCGTCGCCTACATGGCCGGCCTGCGCGGCGGCGTCGACGAGAAGGTGGTGGCGCAGATCTGTAAACGCTTCGGCCTGGATCTCGGCCAGCGCTTTCGCGAGTACTCGCGGGGCAACAAGCAGAAGCTCGCCATCGTGCTGGGTTTCATGCACGCGCCGCGGCTGCTGATCCTCGACGAGCCGACCGGCGGCCTCGATCCGCTCAACCAGCAGGAGTTCTACGACATGTGTCGAGAGTCGAAGGCAAAGGGCACGACGATCTTCCTCTCGTCGCACATTCTTTCCGAGGTTGAGCACGTCAGCGAGCGGGTCGGCATCATCCGCGACGGCCGGCTGGTCGAAACGGCGAAGCTGACTGAACTGCACAAGATCCGCGTCCACCAGGTGGAAATCGACTTTGCCGGGACGGTGCCGCTGGCCGCGATCCGGGCGGCCCAGGGTGTCGACCGAGTCGAGGTCAACGATTACCGAGTTCGATGCGTCGTCCAAGGGAGCTTCGAATCGCTGATGAGGGCGCTCACCGGCGCCACGGTCGTGAATTTCGTCAGCCACGAGCCGAGCCTCGAGGAGATCTTCCTCACCTTTTACCGCGCTGGGGGGCCGGTCGAGTCCGGCGAGACCGGATCGACCACCCTCCCCGCGTGACGTGTTCCGCCTGACCTGGCGCCTCCAGCGAACGGGGCTCATCGGAATGAGCGCCTTTGGCATCTTCTACGGCATCTTCCAGGCGGCGGCCTATGACTCCGCCGCCGGAACGACGGCGGCCGCTCGACGTGCCTTCGGCCAGTCGATGGAGACCTTCGGCCGGCAGTACAGCCTCTTCCTTCCGCTGCCGCATGGCGTCGACACGATCGCCGGCTACATCCAGTGGCGCGTGTACGGTGCCCTCCCGATCCTCTTCGGCTTCTGGGCGTTGCTGTCTGCGGCCGGTGCCACTCGCGGAGACGAGGAGCGCGGCCTCGTCGAGCAGTGGTTGGCGGCCGGCGTCGGCCGCCGGCGCTACCTCGTGACCCGGTTCATTGGTTTCGCGATCGCGGCCGTGATCGCCATCGCCTTGACGTCGGCTGCGATCGATGCCGGCGCCGCCGGCGCCGGGTCAGCCCTTCCCACCGGTCCCCTCCTCGAGGTCTCGGTTGCCCTGCTGGGGTTGACCCTCGTCGTCTACGCGCTGACCACGGTGGTTGCTCAGCTGACCGTGAGCCGGGGAGCCGCGGCTGGTCTTGCCGGATTGGTCGTCGGCGTCATGTTCTTCGTCAACGGTCTGAGCCGGTCGGTCGAAAGTCTCAAGCCGTTGGCGCAGGCCATCTCGCCCTTCTATTACTACGACCGCACGCAGCCACTCTCGCCCGGTGGGACGTTCGACGTGGCGGCGACGGCCGCGCTCTTCGTGGCCGCGGTCGTCTTTGCGTCGCTGGCGGTGTGGTTCATGAGCGTGCGCGATATCGGAGCCGCCCTGATCCGGTTGCCGGCGCGCCCCCGGCCGTTCACGGACCGGCCCTCACCGAACCCGCTGCTTCGCATGCCAGTCCTGGCCTCCCTCTACGAGCAGCGGATTGCCGTCCTTGCGTGGGCACTGGGCGCCGCCTTCTTTGCGTTCTACCTCGCGTCGGTCGGCAGGCAAACCGTCGACCTGATCCAGGGATCCGCCGGCTTCCGCAACTACCTCACGGTAGCGGGCCATGGCAACCCCTACGTCGCACTCACCGGCTTCTTCTGGTTCGGTATCGCCCTGCTGCTCCTGGCTGTCTATGCCATCACCCAGGTCGCGCGCTGGTCGGCTGATGACAACGAAGGGCGCCTGGAGATGATCTTGAGCGCACCGGTCTCCCGCACCCGAGTGGTGATCGAGCGTGCCGTCGCCCTAACGCTCCGACTGGCCATCATCATCGCGATCAGTTCGGTCGCTCTCTATCTCGGGGCAGCCGCGGCCAACATCCACTTCGATGTGGGCGCGCTCACGATTGCGTCGCTAGTGTTGATTCCGTTCGGGCTGAGCTTCGCGGCGATCGGTGCCGTCCTGGCCAGCCGCGCGCCACGCGCCACCGTCGCCGTGCTCGTCACGTTCACCTTCCTCAGTTACCTGATCACCCAGCTCGGTCCGCTGCTGAAGTGGCCGGACTGGGCGCTCAAGCTCTCCGTGTTCAACCTCTACGGGGCGCCGCTGACAAGCGGCGTCGATTGGACCGGGCTCTGGATCATGTCCGCGATCACCATCGGCGGCTTCATCGTCGGGGCGCTTCTGATGCAGCGCCGCGACGTGGGGAGCTAGTCTAAGCCCCATGGCAGAGCAAACGCTGACCATCACGGACAACCGAACCGGCCGGCGCTACGAGGTCCCGATCCGGGATGGGGAGATCGCCGCCACCGACCTGCAGACGATCACGGCCGACGGCTCCGGTTCCGGTTTGCTGAGCTATGATCCGGCCTTCCTCAACACCGCCAGCTGCCGCAGCGCGATCACCTTCATCGATGGCGAGCGGGGCATCCTCCGCTACCGCGGCTACCCGATCGAGGAGCTGGCCGAACACAGCAGCTTCCTCGAGGTCGCCTATCTCCTGATTCACGGTGAGTTGCCCGATCCGAGCCAGCATCGTGAGTGGGTGGATGCGATCACCCACCATACGCTGCTCCACGAGAACATCAAGAAGCTGATCGACGGCTTCCATCACGACGCCCACCCGATGGGCATTCTGGTGGGCACGGTGGGCGCGCTCTCGACCTTCTACCCGGATGCGAAGGACATCGCCAGCGCCGAGAGCCGGCGGCTCCAGATCCTCCGCTTGATCGCCAAGATGCCGACCCTGGCGGCCTTTGCCGCCCGCCACGCCGTCGGCAAACCCTACGCCTACCCGGACAACGACCTCTCCTATGCCGGCAACTTCCTGAACATGATGTGGAAGGCCACCGAGCCCAAATACGAGCCCGACCCGGTGCTGGAGCGGGCGCTCGACGTGCTGCTCATCCTGCATGCGGACCACGAGCAGAATTGTTCGACCACGGTGATGCGGGCGGTCGGCAGCTCACACTCGGACCCCTTCAGCGCCACCGCCGCGGCTGCCGCGGCGCTGTACGGCCCGCTCCATGGAGGGGCCAACGAGCAGGTGCTGCGGATGCTCAAGGAGATCGGGTCGGTCAGCCGCGTTCCCGAATACGTCAGGCGAGTCCGCGCCGGTGAGATGCGGCTGATGGGCTTTGGCCACCGCGTTTACAAGAATTACGATCCCCGGGCAGAGATCATCAAGAAGGTGACCGACGACGTCCTGGCGGTCACCGGTCGCAGCCCGCTGCTCGATATCGCGCTGGAGCTGGAACGGGTGGCCCTGGCGGACGACTACTTCGTCAAGCACCGCCTCTACCCCAACGTCGACTTCTACTCCGGGATCATCTACGCCGCCATCGGCTTCCCCGTCGAGATGTTTCCGGTGCTCTTTGCGATCGGCCGGACGCCCGGTTGGCTGGCCCAATGGCAGGAAGGCCTGCTCGATCCGGAACAGAAGATCGCGCGGCCGCGCCAGATCTATACCGGACCGGCCGAGCGGCACTTGCCCGGCGTCCGCGCGACAGCCGTCTCCCGCTGACTACGGCAAAAGACGGAACCAGCGCAGACTGAACAGACCGCCCACTACCAGGATGATGGTGCCCAGCGCCAGTAGTGGCACCGTGAGATCCAGCTTTGTCGTGACCCAGCCGATCCGCGATCCGAGATCGCTATAGATCTTGCTGAGCTGCGCCTCGTCGGCCGCGTAATAGTAGTGGCCACCGGTGGCGCTACTGATCTGTTGCAGGGCCTGCTCGTCGACGCCATCGACGACCCGACCTTGCACCATGGTCGTCTGGTTACGCTGCCCGATGCCGATGGTCTGCACGGGGATTTTGGCTTGCGCCGCGTTGGCGGCGGCGGTCACCGTGTCGATGCCGGTGTTGGACGAGCCGTCGGTCAGCAACACGACCATCGCGTAGTTCTGGGATTTGGGCCCGTTCGGGTCGACGACGCTGGCGAGCTGCGCGACCGCCACCTGGATCGCATCACCGATCGCGGTGCCGCCGCCCGGCGCGAGCGAGCCGAGGGCGTCCTTCACCGAGCCCTTGTCCTGCGTCAGCGGGGACACCACCTGTGCCTGTGCGTTGAAAATCACCAGGCCGACCTGCGCGTTGCTCGGCAGCTTGTCGATCAGGGTGCGGCCCGCCGCGATGGCCGCCTCGATGCGGGTCGGCTGCACGTCGGTCGCGGCCATCGACCCGGAGACATCGACCGCCAGGATCACGCTCGTCTGGCCTTTCGGGATCCGGATGGTCGCCTGGGGGCGTGCGATCGAAAGGAGCAGCCCGGCGACGCCGGCGACAAAGAGGATGGCGGGAATATGGCGGCGGAAGCCCGGACCCTTGCCCATCACCTGGTTCAGCAGCGCGAGGTTGGTGAAGCGCACCGCATAGGCGCGGCGTCGCTGCTGGTTCGAGAGATAGAGGCCGACCAGCATCGGGATCGCCAGCAGGCCAAGCAGTAACCAGGGTGACTGGAAGCTCATGCGCTCACCCGCGCGAGCCGCCGGCCGCGTTGCGCCTCCCGCTGTTTGATGAACGCAACCAACTGGGGAACGAGCTCAGCGGCGGTGCTCAGCTCGGCGACGGCCGCCCGAGCCCGCACGAGATCGGCCCGGATGGTCCCGCGCTGCTCTTCCGCCGCGTCCTGGAAACGCGCCCGCAGCTGCGCACTCCGCGTGTCGACCAGGATTTGCTGTCCGGATTCGGGGTCCTCGAAGGTGACGACGCCCACGTCCGGGATCTCGCCCTCTCTCGGATCGGTGATCCAGACGGCGATGACCTCATGGCGGATCGCGAGCGAGCTCAGCGGTTGCTGCCAACCGTCCGGTGTCATGAAATCGCTGATGAGAACCATCATGGAAGGGCGGCGGATCAGCCGGCCGGCTTCCTTCAGCGCCCGGCCGAGGTCGGTCGGACCGTCCGCCGGACTTCCGGCCGTCCGCTCCATCCGCGCAATCAACTGCAGCAGTGCGGTGCGGCCCGCCGACGGCGGGATGATCGAGCGGACGCGGTCGTCGAAGAGCAGCGCCCCTACCCGGTTTCCGCGGCCGATCAACAGCTGCCCAACGACCGCGGAAAACTCGAGCGCCAGGTGACGCTTGAGGCAGCGCGCCGTCCCCCAGTCGAGCGAGCGCGTGATATCGACGAGCAGCCAGGCATCGATGCCGCGATCGGGCAAGGACTCCCGGACATATGGCCGGTCGGAGCGAGCCGTGATGTTCCACTCGATGCTGCGCGGGTCGTCACCAGCCTGGTACTCGCGCACATCGCTGTACTCGAGGCCCGTCCCTCGGAAGGACGAGCGTTCGTCACCGCCAGGATGAAACCCGAGACGTCGCAGGACCGGCCAGCGCGACCGGCGAAGCAGATCGTCGACGGCGATGCCTCCCCTCAGGATGTCAGGAGGCAACCCGATCTCCCAGATCGATGCGTGGTGGCGGAAACCGCTCGAGCACCCGGCGGACGACCGTCTCTGCCGTGACGCCGGCCGCGATGCCTTCGTACGTGAGGACGAGTCGGTGGCGGATCACCTCGGGCGCGATCTCGCTGAGGTCATGGGGCAGCACGTATGACCGGCCACGCATGAAGGCCAGCGCACGTCCGGCGGTCACCAGGTTGATCGACGCGCGCGGGCTTGCGCCGTACGCGATCGACGGCGCGAGGTCCTCCAACCCCTTCACCTTTCCCGGGCGGCTGGCGTAGGCCAGCGTGGCGGCGTAGGTGCGCACCGCCGGATCGACATAGACCTCGGTCACCGCTTTCTGCATTTCTTTGAGTTGGTCGAGGGTGATCACCCGCCGAAGCTGGATCTCCGGACCGGTGATGCGCTCCACGACCACAACCTCGTCCTGGAACGACGGGTAATCGACCAGCACCTTCAGCATGAAGCGGTCGAGCTGTGCCTCCGGCAGCGGGTAGGTGCCGTCGGTCTCGATCGGGTTCTCGGTCGCGAGAACCACGAACGGTTCGGGCACACTGTGGGTCTCCTTGCCAATCGTGACCTGGCGTTCCTGCATTGCTTCGAGCAGCGCCGACTGCACCTTCGCAGGGGCGCGGTTGATCTCGTCGGCGAGCAGCAGGTTGCAGAAGACCGGGCCCAGCTCAGTCGTGAAGTCGCCGCGAGCGGGGTTGTAGATGCGGGTGCCGATCAGGTCGGCGGGGACGAGGTCCGGCGTGAACTGGATCCGGCCGGCGACGCCACCGATCACCTGGGAGAAGGCTTTCACGGTGACGGTCTTCGCCAGCCCGGGGACGCCTTCCAGTAAGACGTGCCCACCGGACAGCATCGCGATCAGCAACCGCTCGAGAAGCCGGTCCTGGCCGACGATCAGGCGTTTGACCTCGAAGAGGATCTGCTCGATCGGCGCCGGCACCCGGGCAGCGAGTTCGCGGGCCGATTCAGTGGCGCTCGCGGCGTCCGGGCGAGCCAGCTGCGGTCGGTTGATCATGGCATCCTCCTGTAATGACGGGTCCGACCATTGAAGCGGCTGCGAATGAAGCTTTTCTGTGCGAACGCTAAGCAGAATCTAAGAGTCCGCTGATTCGGAACCGGAGCCACCCTGGAGTTCTGCTGTACCGTAACGCGGTGGGAATAATGCCTCCAGGGCACGGCGGCCCGTCGACGTTCTGGATGTTGGGCCGCGGGCGCTCCAAGAGTGCCGACGCTGTCCCTGCCAACAGCGGCCTGACCGGCGACCCGGTGATCGAGGAGCCGCAGGAGCCGCAGGGGCCGAAGGACCTGCGCAGCCGGTGGCGCAGCCTGAAGCAATCCATCGCCGGCACCACGGCGGCGCTGCCGCGAGTGATCCGGCTGGTATGGCACGCGAGCCCGGCGGTGACGGCAGGCCTGTTCGCGGCCACGGTGGTCGCCGGCGTGATCCCGGCGGTGTCGGCCTATACCTCCAAGCTGCTGGTCAACGCCGTCGTCTCCGGCATCCTGGTCCGCCGCACCGCGACGGTGCCTGACGTCGTGCGGCTCGACTTCGGCCTCTGGCACCCGGCATTCTCCACTCTCAACGCCATCATCGTCCTGGCCGTCCTGCAGCTGCTCATCTTCGCGCTGATCGCCTTTCTCAGCACCGTCCGCAACATCACCCAGCAGCTCCTGCAGAACGCGGTGTCGATGAGGATCCAGCTGATGGTGATGGAGAAAGCCGCCTCACTCGACCTCGCCTTCTATGAGGAACCGGCGTCATACGACCTCTTGCGCCGGGCCCAGACCGACTCCATCAATCGTCCGGTCCTGATGATCTCGACCGCCTTCGGGCTGGTCCAGACAGCGCTGACCTTCGTAACGATGATCGCACTCCTCGTGCTGGTGAGCCCACTGCTCGCCTTGCTGGCGCTCCTCTCCCCGATCCCGGCCTTCATCGCTGACACCCGATACGGCTGGCGGGGCTACAACATTGCCCGCTGGGGCTCACGGTTGCTCCGTCGCATGAATTACCTGGTAACGCTGTTAACCACAGACAGCTACGCCAAAGAGGTCAAGCTGTTCGGGCTGGGCCGTTACTTCATCGACCGCTACCGCCTGATCGGCGAGACCTACTACGGCAGGCAGAGGCGGCAGGTGGTGCGGCGCTACCTGACTGGCTTCCTCTGGGGCAACCTGAGCACGATCGCCACCTCGGTGACCTATCTCTATGTGGCGCTGCAGGCGATCGCCGGCAAGCTGACGCTCGGCGACCTGACCCTGTACACGACGGCGGCCCAATCGGTACAGAGCTCGATCCAGGGGATCCTTGGCGGATTTTCCGGCATGTACGAGCACAATCTCTACCTCAGCAACCTGTTCGAGTTGATGGAAACCAAGAGTGTGCTTCCGACGCGCGCCAATCCGGTCCCGGTCCCCAATCCGGTCAGGGGTGAGATCACCTTCGACCACGTGAGCTTCGCCTATCCGGGGGCCGCCGAGAACGCCCTTACCGACCTGAGTTTCACCGTCTCGCCCGGAGAGACGATCGCGATCGTCGGCCGCAACGGCGCCGGGAAGACAACGCTGTTCAAGTTGATCTGCCGGCTCTACGATCCGATCGACGGCCGGATCCTGATCGATGGCGTCGATATCCGCGACTACGATCCACCCGAGCTCCGGGCGCAGATCGGCGGGATGTTCCAGGACTACGTCACCTACCAGGCGACCGCGGCGGAGAACATCGGCCTGGGAAGCCTCGGCGCCATCGCCGACCGGGAAGCCATTCGCACGGCCAGCCGCCAGGCGGGCTCGGACCAGCTGATCGCCGGTCTTCCGCAGGGCTACGACACCGCACTCGGCAAGTGGTTCGACGCTGGCGTCAACCTTTCCGGCGGCGAGTGGCAGAAGGTTGCGCTGGCCCGCGCCTTCATGCGCGACGCGCGGATCCTTCTCCTGGATGAGCCGACGTCCGCGCTCGACGCCCAGGCGGAGTACGAGCTGTTTGAACGAATCCACTCACTCACGCGGGGCCGCACGGCCGTCTACATCTCGCACCGCTTCTCGACCGTGCGGCGCGCGGATCGGATCCTCTTCCTCGAGCGCGGCCGCCTGGTCGAGCAGGGGACTCACGAGCAGCTGATGCGACTCAACGGCCGCTATGCGCGGTTGTTTCGTCTGCAGGCCTCCGCGTATACAGGGGAGGATATTCTCCCCGAAGACATCGAGCTGGATATCGCGCCGACCGCGTGAGCCGGCGAGGTTGGGCCCTGTTCGCGGCGATGGCCGTCATCTGGGGCATCCCCTACCTGCTGATCAAGATCGCGGTGGGCGAGCTGACGCCGGCCAGCCTGGTCTTGTTCCGAACAGCGGTCGGCGCTGGGCTCTTGCTGCCGGTCGCCGCCGCGCGTGGCTGGCTCACTCCCCTTTTCCCCTACTGGCGATGGGTCATCGCCTATACCGTGGTCGAGGTGTCGCTGCCATGGTTTCTGCTCTCCGATGCCGAGCGGCGCCTCTCCAGTTCATTGACCGGTCTCTTGATCGCCGCCGTTCCCTTGATCGGCACGGTCCTGCAGCGGCTGACGCGCGGCGATGACCGGATGGACCCGCGCCGCGTGGCCGGCCTGGTCGTTGGCCTGGTTGGGGTTACGGTCCTCCTCGGACTGAGCGTTTCCTTCAGGGACCTCGGTGCCGTCGGCGAGGTGGGTTTGGTCGCGGTGGGCTACGCGACCGGGCCGATCATCATCGCTCGCCGGCTCCCTGGCCTGCCAGCGGTCGGGGTCGTGGCGGCCTCACTCGCCCTCACCACCCTCGCCTACGCCCCGCTGGCGCTGCCGCAACTGCCCAGGACACTGCCATCCGGACGCGTCCTGCTGGCGGTCGGCATCCTGGGCGTCGTCTGCACGGCGATCGCGTTCCTGCTCTTTTTCGCCCTCATCGGCGAGGTCGGGCCGGTCCGCGCGACCATCATCACGTACTTCAATCCCGCCGTCGCGTTGCTGCTGGGTGTGACGCTTTTGCACGAGCCTTTTACGGTCGGAGCCGTGATCGGCTTCGGCCTGATTCTCGTCGGATCCGTGCTCGCGACGCGGCGGTCTAGTGCGCTTGCTGGCGCCGGGGCTGGTTCATCATCGAATCCTTGGGCATTTGCAGCACGCTATACACGCGAGCGGCTGCGCCGATTGCAAGGATCAGGAAGATGACGGCCATCACGAAGAGCGCGATGAAGGCCAGCCGGCTGCCGGTATAGACCGTCAGGTAGAGGACCGCCGCCACCGCCCAGAAGGCGGCAACCGCGGCCGCGAGCCGCGACCAAACGGGAACCGGCGACTGGTAGCGCCGATCGGAGCCAAGCCCAAGCGGAAGGCGCGCGGCCCAGGCAGGCTTTACCGCCCAGGACCAGGCGAGAACCGCCCAGAAGACGACGTTGAGGATCGAAAAGATGCTCAGAGCAACGCGAAGGAGGGTCATGTCTATTGAAACGTTACGATGCACCTAAACCTGCACCGGATCTCAGAGGTGGCGCGATGAACGATCACGCGGGCCCCGTGGTTCGAACTCGCTTTGCCGGCTGGCCCAAGCCTGCGCTGCAATTCTTCCAGGGCCTGAAGAAGGACAACTCCAAGGCCTTCTTCGAAGCCCATCGCCAGGTATACGACGAGCAGGTGCGACAGCCGATGGAGGCGCTACTCGCCGAGCTCGAGCGGGACATGGGGCCGAACCTTACGACCAAGGTCTTCCGCCTCAACCGGGACCTTCGATTCTCACCAGATAAGCGTCCCTACAAGGAGCATCTGGGTGCCTACATGTCTGGTGCCGGGGCCAGCGGCGTTTACCTCCAGGTCTCGAACGACGGGTTGTATATCGCGATCGGCTCGCATGAGATGGCGCCGGATCAGCTCACCCGCTTCCGCGATGCGGTCGTGGAAAAGGACGGCGAAAAGCTGGCTCGGATCGTCGCCGTCCTGGTCAAGGATGGGTACCAGGTCAGCGAGCCGAGCTTCAAGCGCGTTCCCGCCGGCTACCCGGCCGATCACCCCCGCGGCGTCCTGTTGCGATGCAAGGGACTGATGGCGAGCCGCAACTGGAAGCCGGGTCCCTGGCTGCAGACCATCGAGGCGAAAGACCGCGTCCGGGAGGCGATCAAGGCCAGCAAGCCACTGACCAGCTGGCTCGAGGCTCAGGTCGGGCCGAGCCGAGTGCCTGCGCGGCAAAGGCGCTGACCACCAGACATCGTCGACAGCGCAGTGGAGCGAGGCGCTGAATGGAAACGACCGCGCCGGCCATCTTCGAGATCGGTTTTGTGCTCCTCGTCGCCGCGATCGCCGGCTGGCTGGCGCGACGCGCCGGCTTACCGGCGGTTCTGGGCTACCTGGCGACCGGGCTGCTGGTATCCCCGTTTACCCCTGGCTATGTCGCCGATCGCCATCAACTCCAGATCTTCGCCGATGTCGGCGTCGTCCTGCTGCTCTTCGAAGTTGGTATCGAACTGGATCTCGCCGAGCTCGGTCGGGAGCGCGGGAGCCTCTTCTGGGCGGCGCCGCTGCAGACGGTCCTGACGGCGCTGATCTCGACAGCCGTCGGATTGCTTCTTAAACTTCCCCTCGCCGGTGCCGTCCTGCTCGGCCTCTGCATTGCGCTTTCCTCCAGCGTGGTCGTCGTCAACATCACCCGCAGCCGCCGGCGGACGACCGACGCTGCAACAGACCACGTGCTGCTGGGCTGGAGTGTGCTGCAGGACGTGGCCGGCGTCACGCTCGCGATCGTTGCCTTGATCGGTCTGCGACTCCAGGCGACTTCCGGTTTCGAGGCCGTCGAGCTGGCGCTCGTTTACGTGATCCTGGTCGTGATCGCGACTGGACTTCTCCCGCGCATGCTCCGTCAACTCCACCAGGAGCACGATCTCTTCCTCATCGTGTCGGTGGCGAGCGCCCTGGCGCTGGCCGGACTGGGCGCACGCTTCTTCGGTATTCCGCTCGCCCTGGCCGCCTTCGTTTCGGGCCTGGCCATCAGCGAGAGCCATGAGGCCAGCGAGGCGCGGAAACGCTTGCTGCCGTTTCGCGATGTCTTCGCGGTCCTATTCTTCGTGGCGATCGGAGCCCTGATCGATCCCGGTGCGCTGCTCAAAGGGCTGGGTTGGCTGGTCGTGCTGCTCGGTCTCCTCGTCCTGGGGAAGGTCGTCCCGACCTACTTGCTGGCCAGGTTCGGTCACCTTTCTGGCCGGCCGCGACAGGTTGCCATCGGCCTCGGTCAGATCGGCGAGTTCAGCTTCGTCCTGGCAACCATCGGCGTCTCGCGCAACGTCATTCTGGGCGAACTGTACGCCGCGATCCTGGCAGCGGTGGTGGTCACGATCGCGGCCTCGACCCTGCTGGTTCGGCTCGGCTATTCGAGTCCGGTCGAGCGTCCGGCCTGATCGCTAGAACTTCGCGAAGAACTCGACCGCGCGGTGCTCGTCGGCCGGGACATCGATCTCGCGGCGCTGCGGCCGATGCGCGACCCGCCCGCTCAACGCCTGCTGGTCGGCGGCCAGCCATGCGGGGACTCGGAAACCGAGGCTGATCGCGTCGCGGGCTAACGGCCCGACGGAGCTACCCGGCTTGATCGAGATGGTGTCGCCTGGCCGAACTTCATACGACGGACGGTCGACCTGCTGGCCGTTGACCTGGACGTGACCATGGGTGACGAACTGGCGGGCTTGCGCTCGGGTGCCGCTGAAGCCCAGCCGGTAGACGACGTTGTCCAGGCGCTGCTCGAGCTGGCGCAGCAGATCCTCGCCGGTTGCCTCGGGCCGGCGGCGGCTGGCATCAAAATAGCGGCTTAGCTGCCCGGCCGACACGCCGTAGAACCACTGGAGCTTTTGCTTCTCCCGCAGTTGCAATAGATAGTCGGAATCACGCTTGCGGCGCCGACCCTGCTGGCCCGGCCGGCCCTGTTGCACAGGCGGAGCTGGCCGCCGGGTGCGGCCGCTCTTGCCGGCGAGCTGGCGGGCGCCCTTGAGCCCGAGTTCGACGCCGGCGCGCCGGGAGAGTTTTTCGAGAGATCGGCGGGGAGCCATGAAGAACCTATACCTCTATATGTAGGCCTCTCAAACCCGCCTTCCCCAGGGCCTTCGCCGCTTCAGGCGGCCAGGCGGTCGATCAATCGGGCGTTGGCCACGGAGTCCGCCATCTGCATCGCCAGGATCTTGAGCAGGCGGAGGTGGATGCTCGAGTACTGGTTCACGCCAAGCTTGACGACCTCGATCACCCCCACGATCTCGTTGTTGACGAGAACAGGCACCGCGACGGCCGACGCCTTCATGGTCGGAGCTTCAAAGCCGGCCAGGCCCGGGTCGGCATCACCGACGACGATCCCCCGCCGGCTCTTGAAGACTTGTCCAGCGATGCCTTCCCCGGGCAAGAGGATCCGGTGCTCGAGCGCCGTACGTGGGGATTCCTCCCGATCGGGACTCACGTAACTCGGCACCAGGCGCCGCTTGTCATCCGCCACCAAATAAACACGGGCCTGGTCATGAGGCAAGAGGCTGGCGGCGACCTCGGCGGTGAGCCGGCAAATCTGCTGCACCCCGGTCTCCCGGCCCAGTCGCGCCCCCAGGCCCTCGATGGTCTCCAGTTGCTCGAGCCACTGACGCGACGGATTCAGGCCCGCCTGCACGGTGGCACCGCGGAGGTTGGCGACATCAACTTCCCCTCGCTCGACGACCGCAATCAGGGCCTCGACCACCCGAGGATCGAACTGCGAGCCGGCCTGGCTCCGCAGCTCCTGGACGATCTGGTCCTCGGCGATCGCCCGGCGGTACGGCCGGTCTGACGACATGGCATGGAAGGCGGCACAGGCATGAATGATGCGGGCACCGAGAGGAATGGCTTCGCCCGCCAGCCCATCAGGGTAGCCACTGCCGTTGAAGCGTTCGTACTGGGCCCTGATGATGGGGCAGATGGGCCGCAAGGCAGGGACCCTGGACAGGATCCGCTCGGCGATCACCGGGTGCTCGTGCACCAGGGCGAGTTCCTCGCTGGTCAGTGGTCCGGGCTTGGTCACCAGGTAGACGGGGAGCCCGGCCTTGCCGACGTCGTGCAGGAGCGCGGCGTACTCGAGTTGCCGCCGTGGGTGGCCCTTCAAGCCAAGACGCTGCGCGACGGCGACCGCGAGCATGGCGGTTCCGCGGGAGTGGGCTTCCATGGACTGGTCCTTGCCAAAGATCGATGCCGCCAACGCCCCCAGCGTCGCCATGAAAGTCTGCTCGATTTGCCGCTGGCAGTCCTCAGCATCACGTTTCTCGCGACCAACGTTGCCCAGCATGCGAGCCTGGGTAAAGGTGAGCAGTCCAATCACGGATAGCAGGATGAGGAGCGAGCGTTCAAACAACGCCGACCACCCCGCCACGAGAGGGATGGCGGCGGCAACCGCACCAAGCAGGGCGACCGCCATCGCCGTCCGAAGCGGCAGAAGGGCGGCCGTGAAGAGGGCCGCGGCAATGTAGACCGAGACGAGATCACTGTCGTGAAGGTTTCCGGCGATGCTCAAGTAGAGCAGTGGCAGCGCAATCCCGACGACGATGGCACCAAACAACTGGTCGATGGGAAGCCGCACCCATGGCAGCGCCCAGCAAATGACCCCGAGCAGGTACGCAACGGCGGGTACGGCCCAGGCGGAAAGGAAGCTCACGTGCAGCCCTGAGCCCGAGTAAATGCTAACGAGCCTGATGGTGGTGATGGCCCAGAAGGCAACCGCGAGCACCCGGAACACGGCCCGCCGGCGTGCGCCGCCAAGACCGTGCCGCCAATCGACGAACCACGCGCCGGCTGACACCAATCGGGGAAGCCCGAACTGGACCGTCTCCCGCGCCGAGGTGACAAGGCGTCGCGGGTTGATGAGCGGGGCCGTCCGATATGTCACTCGCCCTCGCCGAGCAATCGACAGCGGCCGCTTCTGCGGTCTGCGGCTCATGAGTATTCTAAGCCCGCTGTCGACGTAATCCTTCGTCGCACGGCCGTCCTACCGATTACAGCTCCGCCCGCCTCGGTGACTACCATCAAACGCAGGTGTCCGGGATCCACCACCTGCGGGTGGAGTCGCGCCCTAAGGCTCTAACGGTTAAGAGCGGTTCCCTACGGGTTGGTTTCGATTTTCACCGTCACGCTGGTCGCGACCGCGACCGCTTTGTAGAGCGGTCAATGTTGCTTGTAGTGTTCGACGAGGTCGATCGCCTCCGTCTTCGTCGGGCCAGAGAGACGAAACAGCATGTCGATCCGCTGAAAGACCGACGTGTCGCGGCGATGACGGACCGCCTCGATGGCGACCTCGACCTGATCAAGGCGAACCCCGGAGTCCCGCGCCCGGCCCTGCACCAGCAGCACGCCGCAGGCGGAGACACCCGCCAGGAAGGCCTCGGCCGGGGTGATTTGCTCACCGGGCCCGCCGAGGTGGGTCGGCTCGTCGATCACGAGCTGATGATTCCGCACCTGGTTGACGGCGCGCCCAGGTGTCGAGGTGCTGGCGGAGTGAACCCGGTTCACGACGAGCTCATCGCTGGCCATCGCGTCCTCCTAGAAAGGATCTACCCTAGGCCGCCGACTTTCTGACCTCAGTCCTTGCGCCTTTGAGCTGTGCGGTTAGGTCGCGGATACGTAAGGATACAGCCGAATGGGGGGCCGTCCTGATCAAGTTGCTTCGCACCTAGGTGCGATGATCCAGTCCCTTCCGTCTACTCGACGTCAACGTACTTCATCGTGATCTGAAGTATGTGGTCGTAGTCGCCCGACATGGCCTCGTCCATGCACGGCTTCACCAGCTCCGGCCTGCCAGCCTGACGAAGTGCGCGCGCCACCTTGCCCATATCGCGAAGGCGTTGCCGTCGTTGCCGACAAGCTGGACCAACGTCGACGCCCAGCGTCGTGATCCATATCGATAACAAGGACTATCAGGTCCGGTGTGACTCGATGACCGGTGCACAGCTCAGGTCGCTACCGCCGACACCGATTCAGCCGGAGCTCGATCTATACGAAGGCGCCAGCCTTGGCGACGTCCTGATAGAGAACGAGGTCGTTTACTCGCTGAAAAACGGGATGGACTTCTTCACCGCGCCCTCCTACTGGAGTTGACACGGGCCCCGAAACGCCAAGCCGGTTTAGATTTTGAGGTAGCCGTCGGTGACGGCGATCGTCGACTGACGGGGTGCTGACTTGTCGTCCAGCCAGGAGAACATCCCGGTGATTTGGCCGTCGTCGAGCTGTACATTCTTCTTTCGCTGCACGGCAAGCGCGGAGGCTACGGCGCCATTACCCGCGGTACGTTGCAGTTGAAGCAGCGAATCCCGAGTAAGCGCGACGGCCGGGCCGCTGTCCGGGCGAAAGACAGGCGCCTTGCGCGGGCGTTCGACAGCATGATCGCTGCTCGGTTCGTGAGCGTGCATGTCCTCCCCAATTACAGACCCCGAACGCCAGTTGGTCAACCGTTTTTCGCGCAGATCACGCTGCCCGTTGGGGCAGATTGACTACGGAAATGCCGCGAACTGCTTCTTTCGCGGCGTCGTCTGCTGCTTGTAGATGAACCGCCCGACTAGAACGAAGGAAAGGCCAGGAAGCCGACATGGGCCGGAATGAGCCGATCAGAAGTCGGATTTCGAGGTTCGGATTCGGCACCTTAACTTCCCTCTTCCTCGGCGATGACGGTTCGATGGCCATGCCATACCAGCCTCCGCCAACATAGTTGTGCGGGGTCCGCTCTAGTTGCGTCGCAACGTACCGCCTTGCCTCCAGAGCGCTAGGCTCGGCTTCGTCCGCCGTTAAGTCACTCACCTTCCGGCGAGCTTCCGGATCACCGGAGCGAGCGACTCCATGGCGGACTCAAAGACGGTAAAGTACGAAATCCCGAAACGCTCTCGACCGGTGGGGCAGACTGGCCTGCGTTCGGCGCCTCTACGGCACTTGACCTGCCCCAAGGGGCAGCGCGATCTGCGCGGAAAACGGTTGACAGCTGGCGCCCTGGGCTTATAACTGGGGGGGACACGCGCGCCCACGAATCGAGTCACGATCATGGCGGGGAACGGCCGCGCAAGGCAACGGCCTTTCGCCCGGGCGATGTCGGAGGAGATAGGTTATGGCCAAGGTGCGGCATTCGAGTGCCGAGACGCAGCCCGTTCCCGAACGAGTATCACGGCCGAGTGAAGCGCCTGACCACGAACGCGCAATCTCACCCCAGCGTGGCGAAGCCGCAGCCTTCCCGACCGGCCGGTTTGACTCGCGCGGGCTAAGCGCACATGCGATTCTGGCGTTACAGCGCACCGCGGGCAACCACGCCGTGAACGGCCTGCTACAGCCTAGCTCGCCTCTCCCCCTTCAGCGAGGCCCGTCCCCCCATCCCGGCATGACGGTCACGCCAATTGATCCCAATCCCGGCCTGACGGTTACGCCAATTGATCCCAATCCTGCTGCTCCATCCAAGGCACAGCCTCCGAAGGTTGCCTGGATGTCGAGGCAACGACAAACCGTGGACGGTAAGCAGCTCCCCGACGTCGACAGGATGCGCGTTGGCGAGCTCCTCATTGTGCGGGTGCTCCTAAACCACGTTGAACCAGCCGCCTTACGCAGGATGGGCAGAATGGTCATAACCAGTGCGCTGACCGAGGAATCGTTCGCTGTGGAGGACACGGGGGTAATCCAGATCAACTTTCGGGCAACCAAAATCGGCGCCGAACACGGCGAGATGCGTTTCGCCCCTACTTCTGCTTCTGACGAGGTAATTACTGCTTCTGACGAGGTGATTATCCCCGTGAAAACGCATGTCGAAATGAGCCAGGCGGAATTCAGCGGGAAACTTCAAGAGGCCACCCAATCTGCGACCAATGCGTATCATGCGGCCAATTTCTATAAGGCCCAGGTGAGCCGGCCCTATAGAGAAGGATGGAAAAACGTCAAGGAAACACTCAAGAAGGCCGCCGAGGGAGACCCGTTCAACGAGATCGTTATTCATCTCGCGCTGACATTTGTGGCCGGTCTGGCCGGCGGCAGGGTACTGGAGGCGATGGAACATTTAAAGGAAGTGGTCTTAACGGAGGGACTGAAGGAACTTACCATCCATGCCACTGAAGCGGGATTGCACGCCGCTATGCCTGAAGCATCCGTATCGCTCCCGGAAGATCCCGCCGACTGGGTTGACGCGTTCAGTGGACAAATCGAGGCTGTGGCGTTACAGGTCGGCAAGATGTTGTTAGAAATGATAAAAGCAAACAACGACAACCGAGCGGGATTCTTCAGGGATTTTGATGTGGTTGCGGCTGTCCATGACGCCCTCACGTTCAATGGTCAGCCAATGGACAGCCTCGAAACGACGGCGGTTCCGGAGGCGGAAGACTTCGAGAAAATGATCTGGAAAGGCTGGCTGGTTGGGTACCACGGCGTCCCTGATATCTCTGACGCGGACGCGTGGTTAGTAATAATGCATAGGCTAGACGATATCGGCGAAGACGGCTGGGAGTTCGTGATGAACTACCTGAAAGAGGGAGAGCGCCGTAAGTTACCTAATAGGAAATTTGCGAGCACCACGACAGGAACGGACTGATATTTTTTCTGCTCCATAATCGTCGTGCCGGCGCGTGGAACTTTAACTCGTCTTCGCCTCGAATTCAACGGAACTCGTTCTCTCCTTTAACTCTTCCTCTACTCCCCCACTACAGTATTTCCAGTGCAGACTCCTAAAACCGACTGATTTTGAGGGTCGTGGACGGGTCAACTTCAATTCGACTTGAACTTGACCCCAGCTCTTCTTCAACTCCTCTTCAACGGGACCCTGTTTTTGGAAATGCCGTAGCCCCCGACCTGGAAATGCCGCGACCATTTGCCACTTAAGTCGGCTAAGCGAGCTGATCGCTGCCATCGTGGGCGCGTGCGCGCGGGTTCAGCCGCCAGGCAGGGGTTCGACTGCCGCGTCCGCTCGCGGAAGCGGAACGAGATCCGACGCCGCGTAGTCGGTCCTGATGCCACCTGCAAACGTCTCGATTACCCACACGGTGGCATAGGAGATGGCAAAGACGACGGCCATCACGACGATGATTCCCAGGACCTCAATCCCGAGCTGCTTGAATGCAGCCCCGCCGCCGCCGAAGAGCAAGCCGTTCGGTAGGGTCGGAAACCCGGAGCCCGTCGCGAACGCGGTCTGCGCGAAGAAGGCAATCATCACGACGCCGAACAGACCTCCGAGGAGGTGGCCGGGCAGCAGGCCGACAGGGTCTGTGTACCATCCGAATCGGCCGAATACTCGCTCCCCCGTGACGAAGAGAGGACCGGCCAGGACGCCGAGGATGATGGCGCTTCCGGGGCTCACGAACCCCGCCAGCGGGGTGATGACGATCAGTCCCATCAGGATGCCATTGACCGCGTAGAGAATCCCGGCACTCTTCCGCGATTGCAAGTAGACAGTCGCCATGGTCGACAGCATGGCGGTTGCGGCCGCCAGGAAGGTGGTGAGCACGACGACGATCGCCTCGTCATTGAACGCCAGGACGCTGCCCGGATTGAATCCAAACCAGCCCACCCAGAGCAGTAGGATGCCGAGCGTCAGCCACCCAGGACTGATCTCGGTTGAGACCTTGGGACTTGTGCGCAGCCCGGCCCGCCGCTCACCCCGCCAGAGCCCGTACATGATGCCCAGCCCGGCGGCCGCCGCGGCCCCATGGACGACGAGGCCGCCGGCGAAGTCGACCATTCCGAGCTTCGCGAGCCACCCGCTTGGGTTCCAGATCCAGGCTGCCGGGAGGTTCCAGATGAGGACGAAGTAGACGATGGAATAGATGAAGAAGGCGCCGAGCTTCATCTTCCGGAGCACGATGACACCTACCAGCGCAAGCGTGACGGCGGCGAATGCGGTTTCGAATAAGAAGTACGTCCCTAGACGCAACCCTGGGCCGGTCACTGACCACCAGGCCCCGCTGACCTGGTTCGATAGCCCGCCGAGGAAGAGGCCGGGGCCGTAGAACGGGTTGCCGATGGGCAGGGGCGGCTTGAGCTGACGAAGTTTCGCAATCCAAAACTGGTCGAGATCGAACCGGCGATCGCACCGCCGAACACGCTGGGCCTCCGGAGCGTCATGTTTACAGTCGAAAGCGTCGACGACACTGTCGCTCGCCTGCGCGCCAACGGCGCCGAACT
>DASYVR010000019.1:0-97279 GCA_035936995.1 Candidatus Dormiibacterota bacterium
CTGACTGTAGATCAGTTGGCCTAGCGCCTTCGGGGGTTCGAATCCTCCTCTGCCCAATACCAGAGCCCACATAGCTCAGGTGGTAGAGCGTCGCCTTGGTAAGGCGAAGGTCGTCGGTTCAACCCCGACTGTGGGCTCCAACTTTCGTATACGAGTCGACCAGATGAGCGTCGCGGTGCAGTCCGTTTGAGCGGGAATGTTGACGGGAACCAGGGGTGAGAGAAATGCGCATAAAGATCGTCGGCCTTGACGTAAATGACCGCCGCGTATTGGTCCTGAAACTCTCTGCGAATCCGCCCGAGAAATGGCGCACGTTCTTTAAGGAGCGCTGGGTTAGGCCGACAAACTTCAGCGGAACCTTCAGGCCGGCCGTTCTTGTTGGTTGGGAAGATCCGATCGGACCACTCTTCAAGACGACACCCGAGGACTTCGACACAACCTATAAGAGCGTGGTCATCGCCGCCGTGGATTATGCCAACAACGAGGTGAAGCGGTCTGAGGCTGCGCAAGTTACGAAGGCAAGGGCCGACGTCGAGAAGGAAGAAAGCGACCGCGAAGACCTAGAGCGCGAGCGCCAGAAGGCGAGAGCGATTAAGTTCTAGTAGCGTCGAGGATCTTCGTCTCGCTGATCCCTTGACCGCCGCTCAGCACCGCTAACTCCGCATACCACGCTGTCCCCACCAACGGTCAATATCGTCCGGCGTCCGTCTGGCCTAGGATGGTCGGTGCGGCCTCCGGCCCACACGCCCCCCGTGGAGAGCCGGGGCCGCACTCTCATATGGCCGCGGCAAAGAAACCGCCCGGGAAGGCACCGAAGAAAGCGATTCGCTCACGCAGGCCCGCCGCCGCACGCGGACCGGAACCTCGCGAGAGCGTCATCGACCCGACCGGCAAGGACGTCTCCGACCTGGTCGCGCAGGTCCAAAAGCATGGCGGGGCGGTGGTCGGCGCGTATCGCGACCCGTTCGCCGGCCAGGCGCTCGTGCTGGCATCTCTTCCCCTCAAGAAGGTCGCGGCGACGCCCTTTCAGCGCGACCTCTCGAAGACGCACGCCACCCGTCTGGCCGATGCGATCGGCGCGGCCGGGCTGTTTCTCGATCCGGTGATCGCGGTACCGTCCCGCGAGGGCTTTTGGTCGCCCAACGGGCGTCATCGGTTGGAGGCAGCCCGACGACTTGGCATGCGCTCGGTTACCGCCCTCCTCGTGCCCGACGAAAAGCTCGCGTTCCGCATCCTGGCATTGAACACGGAGAAGGCGCACAACCTGCGCGACCGAAGCCTCGAAGTGATTCGCATGGCCCGCCAGCTCGCCAAAGAACAGCCGCGCTCAAAAGAGAGCGAGCATGCGGTCACCTTCGAATCGCCCGTCTTTCTGACGCTCGGTTGCGCCTACGCGCAGCGGTCCCGTTTTGCCGGCTCCTCCTATCAACCCGTCCTCAACAAAGTCGACCGCTTCCTCGACAGCACGCTGCCCGCCGCGCTGCGCCAGCGTGAACAGTGGGCGGTACGGATCATGGACATCGACGATCGCGTCGCCGCCCACCTTAAGACGATGCAGGCGATGGGGATGAAGAGCCCCTACCTTCGCGCGGTCGTCGTCGCCCGCATCAATCCGGTTCGGTTCGTGCCACCGTCTCGAAAAAAAGACGCGGCCCCGCCGATGTCGATGGCCGAAGCGTTAACCAAGATGGCCGCCAACGTTCGGAAATTTGATCCGAAATCCATCCGGCCGGGTGACCTGGCGCTGGTCGCAGCGATCGCTCCGGGTACCGCTGATTAAGCTGGTCCCGGTGAGCTTTCGGCGATGGATCGTCATCGGCCTCGGGGCTCTGCTCCTTGCCGGCGCGGCCGAGCACCAACCCGCGAGTCCGATGATCACGCCGGCGCCGGCCGAGTCCGTCATCGATGTCGATGGCTTGCCGGACCTCGCCCGGGCGACAAGGCTCCCCGTCGTCGCCACCCAGCCCCGTGAACCGCGGGTGGTCCTGGGCGTCACCACCACGAGCCCGCTGGTGGCATTGACCTTCGACCTCGACATGACGCCCCAGATGGCGGCGGCGGCCCGCGCCGGCTTCCGCTGGGTCAACACGGATGGGACCGGCTACCTGGAATCGAGCAACGTTCGCGCCACGCTCTTCATGACCGGGATGTGGGCGGAGGTCTACCCGTCCGAGGCGCGTCGCCTGGCCGCGAATCCCAACTTCGAGATCGAAAACCACAGTTACTCCCACCCGGCGTTCCATAGCCCCTGTTACCGGCTGGGATCGGTGAACCGGGCCGCCCAGGTCGGCCAGGTGCAGCTGGCCCAGCGGGCCATTCAGCGGGTCACCGGCGTGACGCCGCGATACTTTCGGTTTCCCGGCGGTTGCTACGACCGGCCGGCGCTTGACATCGTGCACGCCGCCGGCCTCATCCCGGTGGAATGGAATGTGAACTCCATCGATGCTTTCAACCCTTACCCACAGCAGATCGCGACGACCGTCCTATCGAACGTAAAGCCGGGCTCGATCGTCGTCATGCACCTGATGCGGGCCAACGCGCCCGCCACCGGTGCGGCGCTCCGGCTGATCATCCCGGCCCTGCAGCGCCGTGGCTACCAGTTCGTGACTGTGAGCGAGCTGCTCGCGGCCGGCCCGGCCATCCAGCCGACTGATCCCCGGGAGGTGGTCGAGGCCTACCAGCCGGCGTTGACGCCCTCGACCCGGCGCCCCCCTAGCCCGGCGCCACGCTGGTGCGGTTGGGTCGTAAGACCCCCCGGCCGGGTCTACATCTGCCGATAACCGGGGACTAAGATGCCCTCACCCTGCCCTCCCCCCGAGGGGGAGGGAAACAAACGTCCGCCTAACCGGTAGCCTGAAATTCTTATGGTCCGGTTCGTGGCCGCACTCGATGCACTCGATCGGCGCCTGTTTGACCGCCTGACCCGTCGGGACCGGCGCGTCGTCGACCTTACCCTCAAGCGCTTGAGCAACAGCGCCAACCGATCCGTCGTCTGGCTTGCTATCGCCGGTCTTATCGCGATCGTCGGCGGCCGTCGAGGCCGGCGCGCCGCGATTCGCGGCGTGGTGTCGATCGCGATCACCTCGACCCTCGTCAACCTGCCCCTGAAATACCTGGCCCGACGCGACCGGCCGCCACCGCCGCGTGGCGACCGGCCCCTTCCGATCAGCCTGCCCGGCAGCTTCTCCTTCCCCTCCGGCCACGCGGCATCGGCCTTCGCCTTCGCAACCAGGGCTGGCCTGGAGGAGCCGCGGACGCTCGTGCCGGTTCTCCCGCTCGCCGCAGCCGTCGCCTACTCTCGGGTGCACCTGCGCGTCCACTATCCCTTCGATGTACTCGCCGGGGCCGCGATCGGAACCGGGATGGGACTCGCGAGCGGGCCCGTGATTCGCTTCGCGCGCCAGTGGTGGGATGCGATCGCGCCAGTGCCCGAAGATGAGCGTGCCAGGACCAACGAGGCGGTCCTGGTGTTCGGCCCACACGCCGGCCGAGAAGCACACCTCGCGCGAGCAAGAACGGCGATGACCGGTACGGGCCTCCGGATGGTCGGGGAGGTGAGCGTCGAGGATCTTTCGCGATTGCCGGGCTTGCTAAATCGAAACGGGTCGACCCCGCCACTCGTGGTCGCGGCGGGCGGTGATGGCACCGTGGGCGCGGTCGCGAATGCCCTGATCGGCACACAGGCGGTGCTGGGGGTTCTGCCGCTCGGCACCTCCAATGACTTCGCTCGCTCCCTCAAGATCCCGATCCGGGTGGAGAACGCCGTCCGTCTTCTCTCCCATGGTCGTGTGTCCAGCATCGACGCCGGACGCTTGACCCGGGAGAGTGAGCCGTCGCGACATTTCGTTCACGCGGCAGCCACTGGCCTCAACGTCCAGTTTGCGAAGTTCGCAACCCGCGCCGACCTCCGGCAGCGCCTCGGGCGCCTGAATTACGCCTTCGCGGCGGCGATGGCGTTGAAGGAGCGGCCCGTCTTCACTTGCGACGTCGAGTATGAAGGGAAAACCGACCGCCTGAGTCTCGTGCACCTCGCCGTGATCAATGCCCCCGTCTTCGGCGGCTTCCTCGACCTCAAGGTTCCGGGCGCCACCCCGGACGACGGAGCGTTGCACGTGCTGATGATCGAACACCTGCCGATGCGGCGTTTGCTCCGCTCCGCCTTCTATCCGGCGCTCGGTGTGCACCGACGGATCCGCGGCTTCCGCATCATCCAGGTCTCGCGGCTCAGCGTGCTACCCACGGATCCGATGGACGTCACACTGGACGGCGAGATCGGTGGCAGGATCCCGGGTACCTTCGACGTCGTCCGCGGAGGGCTGCGAGTCATCACGCCGGCCAGCTACGAGGACGACCATCGATAACCGGGCCCCGCTGCTCGCCTTTGCGCTGCGGGTGCTCGCCATCTTGCTGGGACTCGCAGTTCTCACCGCTCTGCTCGGGATCGGTGTCAAGGCCTGGGCTCCCGGCTTCGATCTCCAGACGATGCAGGCGATCGCCGGGCATCGCGATGCCACCTTGACCACTATCGCCGGGATCGTCACCTATGCCGGCTCGTTCCCGTTGCTGGCGCCACTCTCGATTGTCTTCCTGCTGCTTCGTCGCTGGAAGCGCCCAGCCGATGACCTCGCGCTGATCGTGATCGCGGCCGGCAGCGCCGTGTTGCCGTCCGTCGTCAAGCTGATTGTGGCGCGTCCGCGGCCGACGATCGAGCACCTCAGCCAGCTCTCGTCGCTCAGCTTTCCCTCCGAGCACACGACGCAGGCGGCAGCCGTCTACCTGACGATCGCGATCCTGCTCTCGAAAGGGTCGACCAGCGGCTGGCGGAACCTGCTGATCGCGATCGCCGTCGTGATCGGGCTGAGCGTGGCCTGGTCACGCGTCTATCTCGGCGTCCATTACCCGACCGATGTGGTCGCCGGGCTCGTCTTGGGGTGGAGTTGGGCGCTGCTGATCTTCCAGTGGGCACGACCGAAGCTGGTCGAGGATCGGCCGGCCATGGGACGGGCCAGGAAGCCCCCACCCTGACCCTCCCCCGTAAACGGGGGAGAATTTGACAGTCCATTGGTGAGCCGGTGACAGCCGCACAACGGCGATGCCACCGATTGAAAACGATCGCGGATCGAGCGATGCCATCGGCGCGCGGCCTCCGTTGTATGGGAAGCGAGCGGGGAAGCAAATACCGCGCGACGCGCGCGAGGGTGAGGGGGCATCTGCCCAATGGATCGCGATACGTTCAGCTGGCGCAAAGCGCTTTCGGCGGTAATGGGAGCGACCGTGCTCCTCGTCGGCATCCCGGCTCTCACGGTCAGCGCCGCGGGTATCAATGACTATCCCTACCGTGGGACGGTCAACAAACTGGATCCCTGGGGCTTCTATTCGGGTTATTGCACGTCGTTCGTCGCGTTTCGACTGAGCCAGGAAGGGGTCAGCTTCCACGGGGCGTCCTGGCAAGGGCCCAATGGGAAGACCGCCTTCTTTGGCAACGGCGGGTCGTGGGATGCGGCCGCGGCGTCGATCGGCTACGTGGTCGACAATCATCCGACGGTTGGTTCGGTGGCCGTCTGGCACGGTGGGGAGGGCGGTGCCTGGTGGGGCGGCCATGTCGCGTACGTGATGGCGGTTGACAGCGCGGGAAACGCAACCGTGGAAGAGTACAACTGGTCGAACTACCTGCGCTACGGGCAGCGGACGGCGCGGGCGCCCCGCTACATCCACTTCTTCGTGGGGGCAACGGTCCGGCCGATCTCGCTTCCACTGCCAGGCGCCCCGGCGCAGCCGGCGGGCCATGCATATCGCACCACCGACGTCGTCCGGCAACGCTCCGGCCCCGGCACCGGTTTCGCCACCCTGGGCATCCTGCCGGCCGGCCAGCGCATCCTGGTGGTTTGCCAGGTCCGGTCCAGCAGCGTCATCAACGGCACCGGCATCTGGGACCGCCTCAGCGACGGATCGTATGTAACCGACTACTACACGACGACGCCGGCGTTCAATCGCTTCAGCCCCGGGCTGTCGCACTGTTAGTTCCCTGCAGATAGGAGGGCCGCATCGGGCGGCCCTCTTTTCATTGCTGCGGCGGCTCGCCTCGGCGCAGCTGCTCGAGACGTTGGCGCGTTTTCGGGTCGAGGCGGTCCTCGAGCCGGCGGGCAATGTCGGAGCGGGCCCGGCTGTCCCCCATCTGCTGGTTGCGGCGTGCCAGCACCGCGTCAACCTGGCCCTTGAAGGTGAGCGCCGAGACGGTTTTGATCTGGCGGCCGAGCGCCAGGTCGCGCTGGAGCGCATCGGAGGTGGCGACGGTCACCTCGTCACTCGCCTTGGCCTCGAAGAGCAGCCGCTCGATGACATGGTCGGCGCTCGTCTTCCGCCCCGAGTAGACCACCTGGACGCCACTGACGTTCTGCTTGGACGCCTCAGCGTCGGGGCGGCGATGCGAGTCGAAGACGACCGTCACCTTCTGCCGCGTCATGGCCGCGTAGTCCGCCAGGGTCGCGATCAGGAGCTCACGCGCGTCCTGCAGGTTTACATCTTTCAGCGCCGAGAGCTCGGGCCAAGCAAAGATGATGTTGTAGCCATCGACGATTAATCGCTCCACGGGCGGCCTTAGAGCCCCAGCCGAGACGCGGAGCGAACCAGCTCAACCTTGGCCTTCAATCCCAGCTTGCTGCAGACGTTCGCGACGTGGGTTTCCACGGTGCGCTCGCCGATGTGCAGCTGTGCCCCAATCTCGCGTGCCGTATATCCCTGCGCCGCCAGCGTCGCGACCTCGCGCTCGCGCTTGGTCAGCGTCTCCACGCCGGTTCGGCTCGTGACGTCGGTTCGCCTCACCGGGGCTTGCCGCGAGAGCAGCTCCGCCAGGCTTCCAGCGTAGAGCCGGATCACCAGGCCGAGCACCACGTACGCGGTCGCCTCGGAAACAGCGGTGGGGACGCTGACGGCACCGAGCGCCGCTGTCAGGACCAGCTGGCCAAGCGCCACCACCGCCACCGCCAGGGCGAGCCGGTCCGAGAGCAGCCAGGCGGCCGCGAGCAGCGGGATCAGGCCCAGGGCGGTGAGGGCGACCTGCACCGGCGTCAGCAGGTCGCCGGCAAAGACCAGCAGGAGCAGCACGATGCACGCGGCCGCGACCGCGATCTCGTCCGACCGCCCGGCTAAGGCGAACGGACCGGGCAGCATACGCGCCAGCTTGCCGCCGCGTTTGACCGGGATCGTGGGCACCAAACCCTCCGACCCAAATCGTACGACGTTGCACCAGTACCGGGTCCGGAGGGGCAAGAGTACGGAATCTGGCGGGCTCCGTACAAGAATCCGTACCGAGTACGGTGAGGCGATCGGGCCTGAGGACCTAGCGTTGACGGTAGGCAATGCAGCCGCCACCGGACGGCCACCACGGACCGGATGCGATCTCAGGGAGCGAGCTTCGCCGGGATGTCTCCGTCTGGGGCTCGTACATGTGGGGCTACGCGGCGGTTGGCGCCGACATCTACACCGCGCTGGGCATCATCACGCTGGCCGCTCTGGGCCTTGCCCCGCTCGCCTTCCTGGCGGCCGGCATCGTGTTCGCGCTGGTCGGCCTCTGCTACGCCGAGCTGGCCTCCGCTTATCCCCTGGCCGGCGGCGGTCAGTACTTCACCCTGCGCGGACTCGGTGACTTCTCGGGGCTGGTCGCGGGCGCCGCCCTGGTCCTCGACTACACGATCGATATCTCGCTCTTCACCGTGGTCGCGTTCGGGTACTTCAACTACTTCCTGCCCTGGATCACGTTCGGCCACCACATCACGGACTTCTCGGTGACCCTGGGCCCGGTCCACCTCGCCTGGTTGTGGTTGGTCGAATCGGCCGCCGGAATTGTCCTGCTGGTCTGGCTCAATGTCCGCGGCATCAAGGTCTCGACAAATTTCAACGAAGTCATCGGCACGATCGCCATCGTCGCCCAGACGGTGATCGTCCTGGCCGGCTTTGTGCTGGTCTGGCGGCCCGAGATGGTGGCCCACGAGTTCCTCTTCGATCGCCCGTCGCTGAGCGAGTTCGCGTTTGGGTCATCGCTGGCGATCATCGCCTTCGTCGGCCTCGAGACGATTTCCCAGGTTGCGCAGGAGACTCGGCGGCCGGCGACGATCATCCCTCGAACATCGATTGGTCTGGTGATCTCGGTTCTGCTCTTCGCCATGGCGTTCTCTGTGCTCGCCGTCGGACTGGTCCATCCCCTGGAATTCCGCGGCCACGAGGGCGATCCGGTGGCGCTGATCGCGAGTCGCATCCCCGTCATCGGGATAGTCGCTGCGCCCCTGGCGGCCGCGATCGGCGCGCTGATCGTGTTCATCTCGGCTAACTCGGGTGTCGTGAGCTCGTCGAGGTTGAGCTACTCGATGAGCCAGTTCGACCTATTGCCCACCTGGTTTTCGAAGGTGAACCGTCGATATGCCACCCCCGCCCGCGCCGTCATCGTTTTCGGCGGCGTGGCCCTGCTCCAGACGACTTTCGCCTTCCTTACGCCCGGCCCGGCCGGCAGGAGCGCCGCGATCGACGTCCTGGCCGATCTCTATGCCTTCGGGGCGACGACGGGCTACCTGCTCGTCTTCATCTCGCTCTTCGTGCTGCGGCTGAAGGACCCGTTCACGCCCCGTCCGTACAAGATGCCCCTCAACATCCGGATGACCTATAAGGGCAACCAGGTCTGGTTCCCCGTGTTGGGATTGCTCGGGTTCCTGGGCGTGCTCTTCTTCCTGATCATGGTGCTGCTCACTCACCAGTACGCCCGGATCGTTGGCCCCCTGTGGGTAATCGGCGCCATCATCCTGTTCGCGATGTATCGGCGCAAGCGAGGGCTGCCGGTCTTCGGGACGCTGCCACGCGACTGGGAGACCGCGACCAAGCGTGTGCTCCTGGAGGCGGAAGAATTCAAGTCGCTCGAGGAGTATGAGGCCGCCCTCGAGGAGCATCGAGCGCGTACGACCGGGCAGCCATGAAGGGCCGCCTCATCGGGATCGAAGCCGGCGTCCTGCTCGTGCTCGGCACCGCCAACCTCGTCACCGGTCGATTTCTCGGCGCGGCGATCATCATCGGGCTCGCCTCCCTGGCCGCCGCCTGCGCCTGGGCGCTCTGGCCGGCCGCGGGCCGGATTATGGGCCTCGCTGGCGAACAACCTCGTAGAGCAGGATGGAGCCGGCGACGGCGGCATTGAGCGAACTCACTTTGCCCAACATGGGCAAGCGGACGAGGACATCGGACTTCTTACGCAGCAGCTCGTGCAGGCCCTCGCCTTCGGCGCCGATGACCAGCACCAGCGGGCGCCGGTAATCGAACGCCGTGTAGAGCGTGGGGGCGTCGCCGCTGAGGCCGACGATCCAGAAGCCGAGATCCTTCAGGGTATCGGTCGCCTGGGCGAGGTTCGCGACCCGCGCGTAACGCAGGTGCTCGGCCGCGCCGGCTGACGCCTTCACCACCGAGGGCGTGACCTCCGGCGAACGGTTGTGGGAGGTCACGATGCCGCCCACGCCGGTCGCCTCGGCGGTCCGGCTGATGGTGCCGAGGTTCTGCGGATCCTGAAGACTGTCGAGCATCAGCAGGACGGCGTCCGGCCGCTCCGCCAGCGCCGCCCGGGCCATCGGCTCCAGCTCCCAGTACTTTCGCGGCCCGACATAGGCAACCACGCCCTGGTGTGCCTCGGAGTGGGCGATGTCGTCGAGTCGCCGTCGGTCGGTCGGTTCGATCGCGATCCGTTTTCCGGACGCCAGCTGGCGGAGTTCCTTCAGCCGCGGCTCCTCCCGAAGCCCTTCGGCGAGCAGCAGCCGCTTCACCGGGCGGCCGGCGCGGAACGCCTCGAGGACGGGATTGCGCCCATAGATGATGTCGGGCGGGCGAGGCATGGCGAGCCTTCGCCTAGCGCACCCGTTTCCATCGGGTGCCGTCCTTGGTGTCGTCCAGCTGGATGCCCATTCGGAGCAGCTGCTGCCTGATCTCGTCCGAGCGGGCGAAGTCCCGCCGGTCCCTGGCCGCCTGCCGCACGGCGATCAGCCGTTCGACCTCGGCATCGACCGCCTCCGGAAACTCGATGACGTCCAGGATGCGGTTCGCATGCCGGAGCATCGCCATCGCACCGGCGCGCTCCTCCGGCGTCGCCTTTCCCGTCTCGAGCCGGGTGTTGAAGACCCGCACGAACTCAAAAAGGTGCCCCGCCGCCGCAGGCAGGTTGAGATCCTCCCGAAGCGCGGCGTCCCAACGCTCGCGAATGTCGGCCGGCGGCTGGGCTTCGAGCGCAACGGTGCGCAGCCTGACCGCAAACTCATCGAGCCGCTTGACGGCGCTGTCCGCCGCCTTGAGCAGCTCGGGCGAGAAGGCCAGTTGGCTTCGGTAATGCGCGCCCGTCAACAGTGCGTAACGAATGGCACGCGGCTGATAGCCCTCCCCGAGGAGATCCCGTAGCGTGGTGAAGTTCTTGAGCCGCTTGGACATCTTCTCGCCCACCGCGTCCTGGAGGAACTCGGCGTGCAGCCAGTAACGGACGAAGGTCTTTCCGGTTGCCGCCTCGCTCTGCGCAATCTCGTTCTCGTGGTGGGGAAAGATGTTGTCGACGCCGCCGGTATGGATGTCGAAGCTCTCTCCCAGGTACTTCATGCTCATCGCGGAGCACTCGATATGCCAGCCGGGCCGCCCCGCGCCCAGCGGCGTTTCCCAGGCTTGCTCCTCGGGCTTGCGCGCCTTCCAGAGGACGAAGTCCCGGAGATCGTCCTTGCCGTAGTCATCGACGTCGACCCGGGCGCCCGCCTTGAGGCCACTGACATCGATGTGCGACAGAGCGCCATATCTCGGAAATGTGCCGATCCGAAAATAGGTCGACCCATCGCTGACGTAGGTGTGACCCTTCTCGTTCAGGATCTCGATCAGCGACACCATCTCGAAGATGTGTTGCGTCGCCCGCGGATAGTGCTCGGCCTTCTCGATGCGCAGGGTCCCGAGATCGTCGAAGAACCCCTTGATATACGGCTCCGTGAACTCGTCGATGGTGATGCCTTGGTCGGCTGCCTTCTTGATGATCCGGTCCTCGACGTCGGTCAGGTTCATCACCTGGGTAACCAAGTACCCCTGCTGCATCAACACGCGGCGGAGCAGGTCCTCGAAGAGGAAGGTGCGGAAGTTGCCGATGTGTGCGAAGTCGTGCACCGTTGGCCCGCAAGTGTACATCCGTACGCGCCCGGGCTCCAGCGGCGCAAATTCCTCGACTCGGCCGCTCATCGTGTTGTGCAGGCGGAGCGCGCTCAAGCGATCTCCCGGAGCAGCGCGACCGCCTGAGCCGCGAGCGCCTCGCCGCGACCAATCGCCCCGACATGGTCGGTCGTGGTCGCCTTGAGGCCGACCGCGGCCGGATCGATGCCCAGCACCCCCGCAAGGTTGTTGCGGATGGCCTCGCGGTACGGCCCGAGCCGGGGCACCTGGGCAAGCAGCGTCACGTCGACGTTCTCGACCGCCCATTTGGCGCGCCGGCAATGGTCGGCCACCTCGCGCAGCAAGTCAAGACTGCGGGCATCCTTGTACTTCGGGTCGTCTTCCGGAAAGAGCGTGCCGATGTCACCGATGCCCGCCGCGCCGCACAGAGCGTCGATCAGGGCGTGACAGATGACGTCGGCGTCGCTGTGCCCCTGCAGCCCCATGTCCCAGGGAAGCTCGACCCCGCCAAGCACCAGCCGGCGACCAACCGCCAGCCGGTGAAGATCGAAGCCGGACCCTATACGCACAAGGGGTCGGCGGTAAGTAGGGCTTCGACCATCAGGGCATCTTGCCGGGTCACGACCTTGAGATTGGTGTAGGAACCCGAGAAGACCTTGACGGGCTTGCCGAGCTTTTCGATCAGCTCCGCATCGTCCTCGACCACGATCCGCTCGCGCACCGCCTTTTCATGGGCCTCGAGGATCCAGTCATAGCGGAAGACCTGCGGCGTCTGGATCTGCATCAGGTCGGCTCGCTCCACCGTCCCGTGTACGAAGCCGGAGCTGTCAACGTGCTTGTAGGTGTGGTGAACCGGAATGGCGGCGGTTGCCGCGCCATGCTGGCGGGCCGCCTCGAGCCCGGCGTGGATCAGCTCGTCACTGACCAGCGGCCGGGCGCCGTCGTGCACGATCACAAAGTCGGGCGGATCCTTGCGCAGGCTCTCCAGGCCGAGACGGACCGAGTCCTGCCGTCGCTCGCCACCAAGGTGAATCTCGATCGCCTTGCGCCAGCCGTCGCCTTCGAGTTCACGGGTCACCTCGAGCAGATTTCGCTGGGAGACCATCACGGTAATGCCAGTGATCTCGGGACAGCGGTCGAAGGCCTCGAGCGTCCGGCGGATCAGCGACCGGCCTCCGACCGAGAGCAAGACCCTTGCGCTGGACTCCCCATGGTGAAGCCCGGCCCCGGCTGCCGGGATGATGGCCTGTACCTGCACAGTTCACCCCTTTTTGGTGGTGGCGGATTGGTCGGTTGAAGTATAGGAAAGAGCCCTGCGGGCCGGGACCGAGAGGTATTCGGAATCGAGGATCAGGCTCCCGTCGTTCGCCCGGTTCATTGTCCCCATCAAGCTAGCGCCTTCGGCCCGCACCTGCTGGTAGCGGTGAGGCGGCAACATCGTCTTCAGGGCCATCAGCGGCGGGTTCGTGCGCTCCCAGAAGGAGAATCCCTCTTCCAGCGTGGGAAAGGAAAACCTGACGGTCCGGTGCTCGAGCCGCAGCAACGACGCCTTGCCGTCGAACCGGCGCCGCACCTCCTCCGGGTCGCCCCAGGCGAAAGGTGAGGGGAACTCGATGCCGCCCGACGGCGCTTGTGAGAATTTGATCAACAGTTCGCTGAAGCTCCCCAGGAATCCCGCATTCGCGTAGTTGGCCATCGCCACCATCCCGCCAGGCTTGACCACTCGGAACAGCTCGGCCGCGACCCGGTCGGGCCTGGGCGCGAACATGGCGCCGAAGACCGACGCCACGACGTCGAAACGATCGGCCGCAAAAGGAAGCTGCTCGGCATCGGCCTCCTCCCATTCGATCTCCACGCCTTCCGCCTCGGTGCGGGCGCGACCGAGCTCGATCATCTTCGGGGTCAGGTCTGAAGCCGTCACGCGGGCGCCGCGGTGGGCTGCGGCAATCGCGAAGTTGCCATTGCCGGCCGCGACGTCGAGGACATCCATCCCTGGTTGGATATCGACGGCGGTCGCGAGCGCCTCGGCATGCGGCTGCAGATGGCGCGCCACCTCCCGATAGTCGCCCAACCCCCACATCCACCTGCTCGCCTGTTTCATCCGGTCGTATGGGTCCACGCGTTCCCTCCCCACAGTGGTATGACTCCCCTCTCTACCCAAATGTCGAGCGTCGAATCGGGCCGCCCGATCAGTTCAGGAAGCTACCGAGTTGCTGTTCGAAGTTGTCCGTGTGGATCTTGAGCGCCTCCAACAACGTGGAGCCATCAAATTTGCGGGCATCGTACTGGCAAATTGCGACGACCGGGAATCGCTTGGCGATCCGGGAGAAGCGATCGTCGAGGCTCATCATCGGGCTGTTCAGCCGCCCAGGATGGCGGCGATCCGCTCAGCTCGGGCGAGGTCCTCGGGCGTCGTGATCTTGATGTTGTCGGACTCGCCTTCGATGACGCAGACGTCGCCGCCCGCCCACTCGACCACCGAGGCGGTGTCGGTTCCAATGAATCCCTGACGGGCCGCCTTGTGGTGCGCTTCGAGCAGCCAGGTCGCCTGGAACGCCTGTGGGGTCTGCACCGCCCAGACGTCCCTCGGGTACCCGGCGATCCAGCCGTCGGCGACCAGGACAATGCTCCGCGTGACCGGAAGGCCCGGAATTGTGCCGACCGTCCGTTCGGTCGATGCCAGGAGCCGCTCGACCAGGCGATGACTGGCAAAGGGCCGGACGGCGTCATGGACCAGCACCGTATCGATCTCACCGGCATCGATGCCGGCCGCCAGCGCGCGGAGGCCGGCAAATTCAGAGCGATGACGCAGGTCGCCACCGGGTACCACCGTGCTCAGTTTTCGAAAGCGCTCACGCAGCGCTTCGCATCGATGCAAATCTGCCGCCCGGGCCACCACGACGACCTCGTCGACGAGCGGGCTCGACTCGAAGAGCTCAAGCGAGCGATCCAGGATGGAACGGCCGGAAAGGTCGAGGAAGACTTTGTTGACCGGCGCCTGCATCCGGGCCCCCTCCCCTCCCGCGACGACGATGGCGGCGGCCCTCATCGTTCGGACAGCACGCGGACGCGGACATGGGCGACTTCGCAGAACCCAGTCATGTCGGAAATCTCCGCCTCACGTCCCGCAATTCGTGCCAGGGCTTCCGCCAGAGGTTCGCGGCTGAACACCCACGGGCCGCGGGCCAGCGTCAGGCTCTCGCGCGGAATGGTTCGCCGAACCAACCCGCCGACGACTTCCTTACAGGTATCGCTCAGCGGGACACCGACCACGGTGACGGCGTCCCCCACCCTGCCCTCCGCGGGAGGGGGAGGGTCGTTGACGCCCCTACCCATCCCCAGCGGTTCAGGGTCATTGACTCCCGCGTCGGTGTGGATCACGAAGCGTCTTGCGTCTGGAGCCTCGCGAAGGGCTTCGCGGAGCCGTGCGATGATTCCTTGTCCCGGCTCCAAGACCAGGATGACGCTGTCAGCGTCCGGTGCCGCTGCCGCCCTGGATCCTCCGCAACGGCTTCGGCCGCCCCATCGTCGACTCGCTGGCCGGAGTGGCGAAGATCATCCGCCCGGCCGCGGTCTGCAGCACCGAGGTGACGATCACGCCGATCGTCTGGTTCATGTAGCGACGGCCGTTCTCGACGACGATCATGGTGCCGTCATCGAGGTAGCCGACGCCCTGGTTCTGTTCCTTCCCCTCTTTGATGACCTGAACGTTCATCTCTTCACCCGGGATCACGACCGGTTTCAGTGCGTTGGCCAGGTTGTTGAGGTTGAGGATACGCACCCCCTCGAGTTGAGCCACGCGGTTGAGGTTGTAGTCGTTGGTCATGATGGCCGCTTTGCGTCTGTTTGCGAGCTTGATCAGCTTCATGTCGACCTCGGTGACCTCATCCACATCCTCATCGATGAACTCGATGTCGACCAGCGGTTCCTTCTGCAGCAGGTTGAGTACCTCCAGCCCGCGGCGGCCACGATTACGCCGCAGCGCATCGCTGGAGTCGGCGATGTACTGGAGCTCGGCGAGCACAAAGTGCGGAACGAGGAGCTTCTCGTGCAGAAACCCAGTCTGCGCGATGTCCATGATGCGGCCGTCGATGATGACACTGGTATCCAGCAAGACGCCCGTGTCCAGCGCGTGCCCTTCGATCACGCCTCCCGCGCGGGCGGGGCCGAGGACGAGGGCCGTCATCTCGTGCCGTCGGGTGAGGCCGAGCGTCACGCCCCAGTAGGCGAACACCAGGGCCACGATCAGGGAGATGACAAAGCCCAGGTACCAGGGCAGCCGGGCGAGGAAAAGCCCGACGAGGGCCGCCAGGAGCAGCCCGACCAGGAGTCCCACGGTCGCCGCCACCAGATCTGGCAGCGGCGTGACATTCAGCTTATTTTCGAGCCAGAAGAAGGGCTTGGTCGTAACGTACGGGAGCCCAAAGAAGCCGAAGAGCGCGCCGGCCAATGCCGTCAGCATCAGCACCACCGCTCTCATCGTGTAGCCCGGGATACTCGCTTCCGAGATTATGAATCGGGCGTACTCGACGCCAGCTATAAGTCCAAGCAACAGGCCCAGAAGCCGGAAGACGCGTTCCACGCGCATCGCGATCACCTCCTTTTTCGAATATGGGAGAGATAAGCTCGTGCAGTCGCGCAAACATGACGGCCATCGTGCCCTCATTAAAGCATGAAAGTTGCGGTGAAACAGCCGTTTTGGCCGCAGCGTCCAACGGCCCCCGGCCGAAGCCTCGCGATCGCCTGCTGGCTGGCGGCCCTGATCCTGGCTATCGGGCTAGCTCCTGGCGTACTGCCGGGCGGGGGAGCCTCCGCGGGGGCCGTTGTCGCCGCCGCCCAGTTCGACGCGACGGTCTTCCAACGCCGCTGTGCCCATCGGGTGATCGACCTGACTCAGGGCAAGCCAGAGCAGTACGTCATCGACCAGCTGAATCGGCAGTGCTTCAATCGCATCCAGCGGCCGCCACCGCCGGCCAGCAGGGCCTGCATCCGACCCGTGACCTGGGAGCCGCCGGTCGCGATGCCCCGCGTTTTTGGCTGCCTGCCCGGCTAACTGCTCGCCGAGGTGACGGCCGGGCGCTCGCTGAAGCAAAGCGCGATCGCCTCCGAGATCGTCTCGGCACGCCACAGCTCCATCGCCTTGAGCTCGGGATCCCGCAGCTCGGCCGCAGCCGGAATGACCGCCCGCTTGAAGCCGAGGCGATACGCCTCGAGCAGCCGGCGTTCCAGTTGACTGACCCGCCGGACTTCACCGCTCAGGCCCAGCTCGCCGATCGCGACGAGGTCGGCACCGGTCGGACGGTTTCGCTTGTTCGAGGCGATCGCGAGCGCCACCGCGAGATCCGCGGCGGGTTCGGACAGCCTGACGCCACCGGCCGCGTTGACGAACACGTCGTCCTCCCCCAGGTCCAGGTGGGCCCGCCGTTCGAGCACCGCGACCAGCATATGCAACCGGTTGAGGTCGATGCCGTTGACCGACCGGCGCGGCGCGCCGAAACGGCTGGGGGTGGTCAGGCTCTGCAGTTCCACCAGCAGCGGGCGGCTGCCTTCCAGCGCGACATGCACGACATTGCCGACCTCGCTAAGCGAGCGATCTTGCAGGAAGGCACGGCTCGGGTCGCTGACCTCATGCATCCCGCTATCGCGCATCTCGAAGACGCCGATCTCATCGGTGGAACCGAATCGATTCTTCTGGCTGCGGAGGATCCGGAAGCTGTGATGACGCTCCCCCTCGAGGTAGAGCACGGTGTCGACGATGTGCTCGAGCACCCGAGGCCCGGCGATCGCGCCCTCCTTGTTGACATGGCCGACCAGGAAGACCGGGATGTGACTGCTCTTGGCCAGCAGCATCAGCTGGCCGGCGCACTCCCGGACCTGGCTGACGCTCCCCGGCGCCGAGGTAACGCCGCTCATGAACACGGTCTGAATCGAGTCGACGACAGCCATCATTGGTCGGGTCTTTTCGATGTGCTCGATGATCCCCTCGAGATCGTTCTCGGCCAGCACCATCAGGCGATCCCCCTCGATGCCGAGCCGTTGGGCCCGCAGCTTCAGCTGCTGGACCGACTCCTCACCTGACACATAAAGCACCGGGCCGTAGGTGCCGGCGACTTCGCTGGCCAGCTGCAACAGCAGCGTGGACTTGCCAATCCCTGGATCGCCGCCGACCAGCACAAGGGATCCCGGCACGATGCCACCGCCCAGCACCTGGTTGAGCTCGCGCATCGCCAGTTTGAGCCGGTTGGCCTGGGCGAACCGGACTTGCGCCAGCGGCATCGGCTCGGCGGTCGAGATGCTGACCAAGCGTCCACCGCTCGAGCGAGACCCGGGCTCGGACCGGACCTGCTCCTCGACGTAGGTGTTCCAGTTGCCACACTCGGGGCAGCGCCCCAACCACTTCGACGACTGGTTCCCGCACTCCTGGCAGGCGAAGATCGTCTGCGGCCCCTTCGTCGTCTTCACGTCCGGCAGTAACTATAGGGTGGCTCTCCGACAGCTGCGTGTCGCGGACCAGAGCCAGTGTTTTAGCGGATGACGCGAAGGAAGACCGGCGCCTGGCTGGCCGCTGCGAGCAGGCCGCCGGTCGCGGCCACCAGACTGAGGGTGACAAAGTATGGGAAGCCAAATAACTGAGCCGACAGGGCGGTCGTAAGCGCCCCGGCCAGCGCGCCACCAACGACGGTGGCCGGAATCCAGGCCCACGCGACGTTTCCGGCGGACTCTCGCAGGACGAGTGCCTGCGCGAGGCCCACGATGAGGCCGGCCGCCGCCAGCGCGGCGGCACCGGCGAATACCGCGGTCCCTGGACTGATCACCGCTGCACCCGCCGCGCTATCGGCGATGCGCAGCACGCTGGGAATGACGACAATCGCGGCCAGCAGGTTGCCGATGACCGACGCCGGCACCCACCGGTCCAGGTCGAGCCCGAGCCGCCGCAGGAGCAGCCACTGGGCGCCCGACGCGATGATCGCCTGGAGGACGGTCGCGGCATACCTGGCCGGTTGACCGCTGAAGGCCGGGTCGCCGGCAACGAACACCCGTACCTGCCAGGCAACCAGCGTGCCGACGACGGCCCCGATCACCGTGACGATGATCCAGAGAGCCCATACCAGCCTCTGGTTGTCGCCAGCATTTGCGAACAGCGGCCGACGGATCGCCTGCCCAGGCGTGCCCATCGCGGCCATCGTACGCCCGGGCCATTGCCCACTTCGTCACGAGCCGGTAACGAGGAAAACGAAGAGGGCCGGCGATCGCGCCGGCCCTCCAGAAGCCGTTAGCCCTGCGACCGATTGACCTGCTGGTTGTCGGCCTGCTGGTCGTCGCCCTGACCGAGCAGGCTTTCCCCTTGCTGGATCAATTTGCGCGCCTGGCGTTCGTTGATCGCCTTGCCGTCAAACGCCGCGGCGTTTAGCATCGCGATCATCTTGCCGGCAATCGTGTCACGCTGGGCATTTAGTGCGATCAACTGGTTCTCGATCGTCGTGTACGTGGCGTCGCTACCTTGCAGCGCTTGGGTGGAGCGAGCCAGCGTCGACAGGCCTAGCTGTCCAACCGGCGCGTTGATCTGCTTGTAGACCTGCGCCAGCTTGACGAACAGGTCGCGGTTCTCACCAAGAGACTCCGCCAGGCCGTCGCTCTTCAAAGCTTCAACGAGGACGCGACCGTCGCTGGCGTAGTCATCACGCAGGCCGGTCAGTGCGAGCATCGTGGGACGGATGTCGGTGTGGTCCGACCAGATCTTGCCGGTTGTCCCGAGGTGGCGTACACCGGGACCGACGAGGCCCAACCAGGTGTTGACGATCTCCGGCTGGAAGTCCCCATGGTTCCAGGCGAAGCCGGGATTCTGGGTGATGCAGGGTGAGCTGCAACTCGGCGGACCTGAGGGTACGAAGAGGAAGTACTCCGGCCGGGCGAAGTACGTGAACGTTGGCGTTCGCGCGGGGTCTGCAGTCACCATGTGGAGCAGCTTCATTTCGACTGGATCGGCCATGGCAGTCATCACTTGTTCCGAGTTTCCGGTCTGCGGATTGGTACCAATCAGCTTGCCCGCTGCCCGCTCGAAGTCGCGCGTGACTGGAAGCGTTCGGGAGGGATTTCCGGTGATGTATACGGTTGGCGCACTATCGGAATGCACCTTGAACGGCGTGCTGATCCCCCGCTGGGTCTTTAGCAAGCCCGCGAAGTTGGCGTTGGTTTCGCCGATGTTGTTCGACGGGCACGACGGTGGATTCGTCGCTGGGCAGGTGACGCGGCTGTAATTGCACGGCGTGTGCAAGCCGTCGCAACCCGCCGGCGTTGGCGTGCCGCCGCCAAAGTGATCGCCCTCGTCCGCCGTGAAGACGAACAACGTGTTGCTCTTGTTGATCCCGTCGTTGGCAAGCCGGCTGAAGAACTTGCCAAACGCGGTGTCGTATGCCTTCAATGCCGCAACGTACCCAGCTTCACCGGGGCCGTACGCCGGGCCGGTCGGGTGCTTGTCATGAGCATCAGAGATGTAGGCGTAGGTCACAGGCACGCCGTGCTCCTGCATCGATGCAACGTAGCCAAGTGAGACGGCCGCGGACATGCCGTCAAAGCCGGGGAAACCCGGGACGGCGGTCCCGTTGATGTCGCTAATGGCGCCAATCTGCTGAGCGACATACTTATGCCCAAACAGCGCCTTGAAGCCCGTGTAACCCCGAGGCTCGTCAGGCAGCGGATCGGTACGGCCGTTCGCGCCGGCACATACTGCGCTGCCAGAGGCGCAGTGGATACCGATCCCTACGAAGTCTGCGAATGCCTGGTTTGGATCGCTGGCGACCTCTTTCATCTCCGGCGATGGCTCATTAGTGGATGGATTCGGAGGGAAAACGGTTGGTACGTCGATTCCGGTGTTTTCAAGAATGGTGTTGGCGGTCGCGACCGAGCCGACATCGCAGCCAGCGCGGGTGAACGGAACCCAGGGCGCGGGAGCATTCTTGCCCGCGGCTGTGAGCATGTTGGGCTTCGTGTCAGTTGGGGTACTGGTTGTCGGATCGAAGATGGGCGAGGTCCAATACGCGAATGAGACGCCCAGGTTACTGGTGCCATCCGGATTGAAATAGCGGAAGGTGTTGGACACCGGCACCGCATGACGGTCGCCGTACACGCCGGTCAGCGACGTCAGGATGTCGGTAGCCGTGTGCGAAATCAGGGGTGTGTGGTGGTTGGTGTCGAGCGTGCCGTTGTTCTTGATGAAGTTGAGCAGGTTCGGCATCTGCTCGAGGTCGGAGGGAACGTTCGGGTTGTCGCGCTTGAAGTGTGTGTTGTCGAACTGGACGTAGATGACGTGCTGGATGCCGCTGTCTTGGGATAGGCGACAACCATTGCCGTTGCCGTCGTCGTGGCCCGAACCATTCGCCGAGGCCGCGGCCGGCGCGAATCCGGTGGCGATCGCCGACAGCAGTCCGACGGTCATCAGCCTGGCAAGCGAACTCTTGAGCACGGCCGGAAATCTCATGTTGATCCTCCCCTGAATACGTTCCGTCAACCCCTCGAGCAGTCTGGCGCCTTCCGACCGAAGTTTTGGCGAAAGCCAAATGAATGTTCGGTTAAACCCCGGCGTAGACCGGTGTGTATTGTGGCAGAGAAATGCGGATTGGTCTAGACGTCGCGCAACATCAACTCCTCTGGTCGGAGTTGGTCGAAAGAGTGCAATTCGCGGAGTCCGCTGGATTCGACGGCGCCTGGGTGTTCGACCACTTCAAGCCTCTCTATGGCGACCCGAAGGGCCCCTGCCTCGAGGGGTGGACGCTGCTGGCCGGCCTGGCGGCGCTGACCTCGCGCATCCGCCTGGGCGTTCTAGTCACCGGCATCACCTACCGGCACCCATCGGTTCTGGCGACTGAAGCCGTCACGGTCGACCACATCTCGAACGGGCGGCTGGAGATCGGAATGGGCGCTGCCTGGCACCAGCCCGAGCATCAAGAGTTAGGCATCCCCTTCCCGCCAATCAAGGGGCGGGCCGAGCGACTCGAGGAAGGCGTTCAGGTTATGCGGCTGCTGATGACGAAGGACCGCGCCACCTTTACGGGCCGACACTATCAACTCGCGAGCGCCAGCTATCACCCCCGACCCGTGCAGCGACCGCATCCGCCGATCTGGATCGGGGCCGGTGGTGAGCAGCTGATGCTGCCGATCGTCGCCCGCCAGGCCGACGCCTGGCATGCCTTCGGCTCCGAAGAATCGATGGCCCGCAAATCCCAACTGCTCGACCAGCTGGCCGAAAAGGCGGGACGCGATCCAAAGGCGATCCTTCGCTCGGCATCGCTGTCGCTGTCGCGGCCGTGGGACCAGGTGCGCCGCAGGGCCGCCCAATTGCGCGCGGCCGGCTTCGCTTACCTCATCGCGGAATGGCCTTCGGAGGGCACGCGCCGCCTCGACGAGTTTGTCGAGAAGATCATGCCCGAGCTAGCTGCCTAGCTGTCGTTCCCACCCCGACACTGCTCCGCTAGCGAGATACCCCCCACCCCGACCCTCCCCCACATGGGGGGAGGGAGACATCACCGCCGGTTAGGCCTGAATCCGCTGCCGGCCGCTATAGACGTTCAGGCTGCGGCCGCGAAGAAACCCGATCAGCGTCTGGTTTGACGCCTGGGCCAGGTCGCGTGCGAGGCTCGAGGGGGCGGATACCGCCACCAGGACGCGGATGCGAGCCTGCAGCGCCTTCTGGACGATCTCGAAGGAGGTCCGGCCGCTGACCATCAGAATGTGCCGGTCGAGTGGTACGAGCCTGTGATCGACGGCATGGCCGATGACTTTGTCGACCGCATTGTGCCGGCCGATGTCCTCCCGGACGACCACCGGCTGGCCCTCGACCGTAAAGAGCCCGGCGGCGTGCAAGCCGCCGGTCCGGGCGAAAATCGCTTGCTCGGCTCTGAGCCGGCTGTCCAGGCCGTAGATTACCTCGGGGTCGATCACCACGCCGTCGTCCGGCAGCGGCGGCGCCGCCTCGTGGATCGCCTCGATGCTACTCACGCCGCAGAGCCCGCAGCTCGAGGCGGACAGAAAATTCCGTTGCCAGCGGCGGTCCACGCCGGGCGCCGATGAGGCCAGCTCGACGTCGATGATGTTCTCGAGATCCGGGTGCTCGCCGTTGGGCAGGATTCGAAGCGCCCCAACCTCGTCGGCCGAGCGAATGATGCCCTCGCCGAAGAGGAAGCCGAGAGCCAGCTCACGGTCGTGGCCGGGCGTCCGCATCATCACCGTGAGCGGTTTGCTGGCGATTCGGATTTCCAGTGGCTCCTCGGCGGCGAGCTGGTCTTCCACGCGGGCGCCGGCCTCGCCGCCAAATCGAAGCACTCGCGCGCGGTGGGAGCTGCGGTCCTTCATCGAATGATGCTAGCGAACGCTCTCCCAGCGGTAGGCGATGGTGCCACCGCTGAACGGGACGCGCAGCCCCGGCCGCACCAGGTACGGCTCGACGCCGCTGTAGAGGGGAATCAACCGATTCTGCGCCAGCGCCAGCCCCTCGGCCTGCTGGTAGCCCTTGAGGGCCTCCTCCCAGGTCAACGCGGCGCGGCCCTGGTCGAGCGCCCGCTCCACCTCCGGGTCGAAAAGCCGCAGGTTGTTGAACTGCGAGCTCGCGCGCAGCACGTTCTCCAGGAAATCGGATGGATAGGGGACGTCGGCGCTCCAGGTATCGATGAAGAGGGGCAGCCTGTCGAGCGCCGCCTGATTGAAGAAGTCCCCGGTCGGATGAAGAACGACGGTGCGGCCGGTCGCCGCGCTCAGCTGGTCCTGCAGATCGGTTGCCACGCGCCCCACGGTCCCATTCGTCGAGAAGTAGAGGTCGATCCTCTGCCCAAAGGCCGCCTGGTCGAGGGCGTTCCTGGCGGCGGCCGGATCGTAGGCCGGCAGCTGCCGGTTGAGGTGACCCGGCACGCCCGGAGAAAGCAGATCGGAGGCCGGCGCGCCCAGCATCGACCCGAACAGCGCCAGGTCGGTCACCCGTGACCGATCGATCGCCTGCGCGATCGCCAGCCGATTGGTTGGACCGTAACCGCTGCCGGCGACCGTGTTGAAGCCGAGCCAGGTGGTGCGCGTGTTGGGGACTTTATGCAGTTCAGCCGCGTGCTGCGGATCGCGGACAAAGGCGAGCAGCTGCGGACCGGTAAAGCCGTGGGCGATGTCGACGCCGCCGCTGGTGAATCGATCCAGCCGTTTGACGTTATCCGGCTCGATCTCGATATCGACCTTGCGCACCGCGGGCCGCGGTCCCCAGTAGCCGTCAACGGCCGAGAGGTGAAGCGCCCGGCCGCGGTCCCACCGATCGAGGCGATAGGGGCCGCTGCCCGCGGTCGGTTGCTTCGGATCGGCGAGCCAGTAGGGTGGCAGCGCCAGCAGGGTGAGCAGCTCGCTATCGGCCCGCGGCAGCCGCAGCCGCAGCGTGGTGCGGTCGAGCACCTGCACGTTGGTCAGTGCATCACCCGGGTAACGGACCCCAAGGGCCGAGAAAAAGATGGTGTTCGGGCTGGCGGTCGCCGGGTCGAGCGCCCGCGTCCAGGCGGTGAGCGCGTCCTGTGCCTGGACGCTTGCGCCGGATTGATAGCGTGCGCTCCGCAGGTGAAAGGTATAGGTCCGGCCGGCGTCGCTGATTTCCCACCGCTCGGCCAGGGCAGGCACCGGTCGCTGGTTGATGTCAAGCGCGGTCAACCCCTGAAAGATCTCGCTGCCGATTTGCAGCGAGGTCGGATCATCGATCAAGGCGGGGTCGAGCGTCTGGGCGTCTTCCGCCTCGATCAGCTGCAGGTGGGTCGCCCCACCGGCGGGATGCGCAGACGCGGATGCCGACGGGTTGGGCGCGCCGGAAGTGCAGGAGCTCGCCAGCAACGTCAGCGCCAGCCCCGCCGTCGAGGCGGCGCGGACGACCATTTTCCGATACTAGCAAGGTGCCTTCTGGCCGCCTAGCGTTCCTGACGGCCGCGCTCGTGATGACTGCGGCGGTCGTGACGGCGTCCGGCGCCAGCGCCGCCGGCACCGCGACGTTGGTTTCCGGGACCGTACTGCCCAACAATCCGCCGATGGATGGGATTGTCCGGCTGGACCTGCAGGTGCGCAACGACACCACGAGCGCGTGGACAGCGTCCGACCCCGTCCGCCTCATCTGGAAGAGCGCGGACGGCAAGACCGCGGCGGGGGACATCCGCCAGCTCGGGCAGCCGGTCGCCGCTGGGGCGACCCTGCGACTGACGCTGGTCACGCTGGCGCCGGCCGCGGTCGGAGACTACTCGCTGGCGACAGAGCTGGAGACACATGGCACGACGCTCGCCATCGGCGTTCCGACGGCCTTTCATCTGAGCGGATTCCTCTTCCAGGGCCGCGGCAACGGCCACGGACTGGGGATGAGCCAGTGGGGTGCACGCGGTCGAGCCTCGGCGGGCCAGGACTACAAAAAGATCCTTTCCACTTACTACACGGGGACCCGGATCGACACCCGCGACACCTCCGCGATGGTGCGGATTGCGCTCACCGACGATCCGATCGACCTGGCGCGGCCCTGGCCCCGGCTCTTCGGGCCGCTGGCGTTCGTCGCCGGACCGGTGACCGTCGACGGCATGCCGCAGCTCGAGGCGGCGACCGGCTCGGCCGTGGGCTTTGACGCCAACGCCTCCGGGCAGCCCATCGCCTTCGTGCTGGCCGCCGACGGGTCGCGCGGAGCGCTGGTCGTGATCAGCCGGACACTGACGATTCACACCACCCGCCCGGCCGGCATCCGCACCAACATCATGCAGATCATGGGCGGCGACTTCCGGAGCGGCGCAGAGCAACGCCGCTACGCGGGCGTGCTGCAGATCATCCCGAAAGGCGCGGCGACCGTCCTGCCGGTCAACGTGCTGCCGATGGAGGATTACCTCAAAGGCGTGGTCCCGGCCGAGATGCCTCCCTACTGGGGCGTCGAGGCGCTGAAGGCGCAGGCGATCGCCGGACGGACGTATGCCATCGGGCATGTCGGCCGACCCGGTGACTTCGACCTGCGGGCCAGCGAGTTAGACCAGGCGTACAGCGGGCTGACCGACCAGCGCGCGGAATCGAACGCCGCCGTGGACGGCACGCGCGGCCTGGTCCTGACCTACCAGGGTCAGCTCATCACCGCCTTCTACATGGCCTCCGACGGCGGACACACCGAGAGCAGCGAGTATCGGTTCGTCCAGTGGGACCGCGGGCCCAAGCTCCGGTCGCACCTCGGCTACCTGACGGGAATCAGCGACGCCTTCGACCGCGCGCCGTCCTGGCAGGTGGGCCCATTCTCAGCCAGCGGCGCGGCCGTCATCCTGCAGGACAACGGCAACGACATCGGCGGCCGCCTGCTGGGCATCGACGTGCTGCAGAAGGACCCGTCCGGGCGGCTGGTCGGCGTGCGGCTGCGTGGCAGCAGCAAGACGGTGGACATCAGTGGGCCGGCGCTGCGTGCCTGGTTCGGTCTCCCGGATACGTTGGTGGAGATCGTCGGCGGCGGCTGACCTTACCAGTTGCTCAGGACGTAGGTGCCGGCGATCTTGTCGTGCCAGCCCTGCTTCTGGGAATCGATGCCGGCCCAGATCAGACCGAGGCAGAGCGGGATCGACGCGAGGATCAGTCCGACATACCGGATGAGGGCGGTGGTGATCGAAAGCGGTGAGCCGTCGGTCTTGACGACTTTCATATGCAGCAGCTGCATGCCGATCGTCTGCCCCTTCCCGTAGCTCGACCAGAAGTAAACCAGGTAGGTGATACCGATCAAAAAGCTGATGCCGGATCGCGTCGCCGGGTCCGCATGCAGGACGACCGAACCGAGCGCGTATGAGGGAAGGCCGACGATGATCCCGTCGATCAAGTAGGCGATGAAGCGCATCCAGAAGCCCGCCTTGGGGGCGGCCTCGGCCGTCCGCTCTTTGCTGGGACCCGCCACCCAGGAGGTGGCGCTGCTGGCGAACTGGACCGGGGCCACCTCAGTCGGCCGCGTCCAGACCTGAGGTGCTTGGGCCGGGCCGGCGAGCGGCTCGCAGATGTCGCACACCTTGCTCCCGACCGGCATCGCGCAGCCGCAGCGCTTGCAGACCGCCATAGGCGTATATCGGGCCGCGGCAAGCGAACTTCCGTGACGATCGTGCAACAAAAACCCGCCGGCAGGTAGCCGGCGGGTTCAACACGTGCAGCTCAGCCTAACGGCCCTGGATTTGCTTCAAAGCCTCGGGCTCGACCATGCCCCAGATTTCCGTGATCTGACCCTGGTCGTTGGTGTGCACGACCAGGACCTGCTGGGCATCGATCACTTGACCTTGCTTCTTGATCTTCAGGTTGATCAGCGCGATGACGTGATCGTCGTCAGCGAGGATTGCGTGCGGCTCTTGCCGGAACTCCTCGAACAACGTTGGCGTCTTCTTCAGCGCGCCGACGATCGCATCTCGCCCGCGTAGCTCACCCACCAGCGAGCCACGCATCACGGCATCTGGAGCGAAGCCCTCTGGATTGACTTCGCCGCGGCTGCCCGCCTCGATCGCCTTGCGGGCCATCTCGATCTTCTGCTCTCTGGTCAGCTTGGTCCCGGACTCCGCCATGCTTTCCTCCTTCCTCAGCTCTCGAGGACCTTTTTCAAAAGCTCTGTATCGCCGATGAGCCAAGCCTCGGTCGCCTTGCCCTGGTCGCTGATGTGAAAGACGTACGTGAGTTGGTCATCATAAGCCTGGCCGTTCCGTTTGGACGAACTGTTCACCAGCGCGACGACATGCTTGTCGCTTGCCAGGATGTCGTGGATGTCGAGTCTGATGTCCTGGAACTCCTGAGGGTACTGAACGATATTGCCCAGCACGGCTTCTTTGCCCTTGAATTCGCCACCGAATTTCGTACTGCCGCGGCCGTGCCAGACGATGTCATCGCTCCAGGCGTCGCTCAGGGCTTTCATGTCGCCCCGCTTGAAGGAATCAAACGCGTCGCGAACCACCTGGATCTTCTGGTCGAGGTTTAACTTCGTACCGGTTTCTGCCATGTCGGACCTCCTTTAAGCCCAATCGGGCTCGACCCGGCCTAGGGCCGGGATGACCACTCCTAAGGCCCGACTATGAGACTGGCCCGCAGCGCTGTCAAGACAGCGTCGTTTCGATGTCGACGTTCGGCCAACATGGCGACGATATGAAAAGCCGCCGGCTCGATGCCAGCGGCTCTCTTACGACCGAATTCGATGCTTAGCTTTCGCCCTTGCCCTTGCCGGCGACGGGTTCCTTCGGTGGCTTCTCGGGCTTCTCGGGCTTCTCCGGCTTTTCCGCCTTGGGCTCGCGCGGCTTCTGGATGACTGGCGTCAGCTTGATCTGGCCATCGGCCATCTCCACGATCACCGAGTCGCCGGCGCTGAACTTCGTGGTCAGCAGCGTTTCGGAGAGCGGGTCCTCGATGAGCCGCTGGATGACGCGCCGCAGTGGCCGGGCGCCGTAGAGCTTGTCGTAGCCTTCCTTGGCCAGGTAGTCCTTGGCCTCGGTGGTGACCTCGAGCTTCATTTCGTGCTCCTCGAGGCGCTGCGCGACCTTGAACACGAGCAGGTCGACGATCTTTCGCATTTCTTCCGGCGTCAGGGCCTTGAAGACGACGACCGCGTCGACCCGGTTGAGGAACTCGGGACGAAACGTCTTCTTCAGCTCGTCCATGATCTTCTCGCGCATCTTGCCGTGCTCTTTCTCTTCCTGGCTGGTACTCGGCATCGACGGCTGGAAGCCCATCGAGGTCGTCGCCTGCTGCAGGTTCATCACGCCGATGTTCGAGGTCATGATCACGATCGTGTTCGCGAAGTTGACCTGCTTCCCTTTGGCGTCGGAGCCGGCCATCCTCCAGGATCTGGAGCAGCATGTTGAAGACTTCGGGATGCGCCTTCTCGATCTCGTCGAACAGCACCACCGAGTAGGGACGGCGGCGGATCGCCTCGGTCAGCTGGCCGCCCTCGTCGTAGCCGACGTAGCCGGGCGGTGAGCCGACCAGCCGGGCCGTGCTGTGGCGCTCCATGAACTCCGACATGTCCAGCCGGACGATCGCATCCTCGTTGTCGAACAGGAAGCGGGCGAGCTGCCGAGCCAGCTCTGTCTTGCCGACGCCGGTCGGTCCGAGGAAGATGAACGACCCGATCGGACGCCGGGCATCCTTGAGACCCGCGCGCGCGCGGCGCACGGCCTGGGAGATGACCTTGACCGCGTCGTCCTGGCCGATCAGGCGGGCGTGGATATCCTCTTCCATGCGGAGCAGGCGGGTGGTCTCCTCCTCGACCAGGCGCGACACCGGCACGCCCGTCCAGGAACTCACGATCTCCGCGATGTGCTCCTCGTTGACCTCGGGGACGGTGGCACCGAGCTTGTCGCGCCACTCCATCTCTTCCTTGACGTACTTGTCCTTGAGCTTCTTCTCCTTGTCGCGGAAGGAGGCGGCGGTCTCGTAATCCTGGTTCGCGATCGCCTCTTCCTTCTTGATCTGGAGGTCGCGGATCTCCTTCTGCATCGTCTTGAGGTCCGGCGGCGTGGTGGTCAGCTTCATGCGCACCCGGGCTGACGCCTCATCCATCAGGTCGATGGCTTTGTCGGGTAAGGAGCGATCGGATACGTAGCGGACCGACAGCTCGGCCGCCGCCTTGATCGCCTTGTCCGTGACCAGCACCCGGTGGTGCTTCTCGTACAGGCTCTTGACCCCGTGCAGGATGGAGATCGTCTCGATCAGCGACGGCTCGTCGACGAAAACCGGCTGGAAACGGCGCTCGAGCGCGGCGTCCTTCTCGATGTATTTGCGGTACTCATTGAGGGTCGTGGCGCCGATGCACTGGATCTCGCCGCGAGCCAGCGCCGGCTTGAGGATGTTGGCGGCGTCGATCGCGCCTTCGGCGGCGCCGGCGCCGACCAGCGTGTGGAGCTCATCGATGAACAGGACGACCTCCCGGCTGGAACGGATCTCGTCCAGGATCTTCTTGAGGCGCTCCTCGAACTCGCCGCGGTACTTGGTGCCGGCGACCAGCGCGCCCATATCGAGCGTCAGCACCCGCTTGCCGCGCAGCGACTCGGGGATGTTGCCGAGAACGATCTGCTGCGCCAGGCCCTCGGCGATCGCGGTCTTGCCGACGCCCGGCTCGCCGATCAGGGCGGGGTTGTTCTTTGTCCGGCGGGACAGGATCTGCACCACCCGCTCGATCTCGGTCTCGCGGCCGATCACGGGGTCGAGGGTGTTCTTCGCGGCGAGGTCAGTGAGGTCCCGGCAGAACTGGTCCAGCAGTGGGGTCTTCGAGGGCTTCTTGGTCGTCGCGGCTTCCTCGTCGAGCCCGCTCTCGTGGAGGAGGCGATCGATCTCGCCGCGGACCTTCTCCAGGTTGGCGCCGAGATCTTCGAGGACGTGGGCGGCGATTCCCTCACCTTCGATCAGGAGACCGAGCAGCAGGTGCTCGGTGCCGACGTAGTTGTTACCCATCCGGCGCGCCTCCTCGAAGGAGATCTCGATGACCTTCTTCACCCGGGAGGTGGGGATGATCTGCTGGATGATGATGCGCTCGTTCCGGCCCAGCACCGACTCAATGGTCGCGCGGACCTTGTTGATCTCGACCCCAAGGTTGTTCAGCACCTTGGCCGCCAGGCCCTCGCCTTCGCGGAGCAACCCAAGGAGCAGATGCTCGGTGCCGATATAAGAATGGTGCGAGCGCTCAGCCTCTTCCTGGGCCAGCGTCAGGACCTTCTTCGCTCGCTCCGTAAACCGTTCAAAGGGGTACAACCAAAATCCTCCGACTGACTTGACTTCCTACTATTACGATACCCGGAATTCTCAAATGACTTCCCGTCTGAATCTGCGGCTTGCCGCCTGCTGAGACGTTAGGGAGTTACCACTGCTCGGGTGGGTCTAAACAATCGTTCTCGGAAGCATAGCGCAAATTCGGTTTGAATACGCGCCAACTCTAATAATCGCTTAGCTGCACCGAACGCCGGAACGCCCCTATTCTTGCGGGGAGGCGCTCACCTCAGCGTAGACGCGTTCGCGCTCGGCGTCCGGTACCCGCTCGATTTCGCCTGGGTAGTCCGAGACCTCGGACTCTTCCGGCCGGCCGGACGGATCCTCCGCCTGCTTGAGCGAGAGGCTGATCCGGCGCCGGCTCCGATCAGCCTGCAGGACGCGCACTCGCAGCGTCTGGCCGACCTGGACGACGTCCTCGGTGTGCTCGACGTGCTCCCAGGCCAGTTCCGAGATATGCAGCAGCCCCTCGATGCCGTCGCCGATCTGGAGGAAGGCGCCGTACTTTTTGATCTTGGTGACCTCGCCCTCGACGATCGCGCCTGGGGGGAACCGCTTCTCGATGTGGTCCCAGGGATCCTGGCCGAGCTGGCGCAGGCTGAGGGAGATCCGCGACGTGTCCGGATCGAGCTTGATAACTTTGACCCGCACGTCCTGGCCCACCTGGAGGACGTCGGCGACGTTCGCCACCCGGTCCCAGGAGAGTTCGGAGATGTGGATCAGGCCGTCGGCAGCGCCCAGGTTGACGAAGGCGCCGTAGGTGGTCAGGCCGGAGACTTTGCCCTCGATCTCGTCGCCGATCTTCAGCTTCTCGAAGAGCTCGCCCCGCTGGCGCGCCCGGTCCTCATCGAAGGCGGCCTTCTGGCTCACGATCAGCCGGTTGCGCTTGCGGTTGACCTCGAGGATCTTGACCCCGATCCGCTGACCGACCAGCTCCTGCAGGTTCGAGCTGTAGGTACGGGAAACCTGGGAGGTCGGCAGGAAACCGCGCAGGCCTAGGATGTTGACGATCAGGCCGCCCTTGTTCTGCTCACGGACCTCGGCGTCCATCATCTCGCCGGTGGCCTGCTGCTCCTGCGCCTTCAACCAGACTGATTCGGCGCGGGCCCGGCGGAGGGACAGCACGACATTGCCATCCTCGTTTTCGGGCTGCAGGACAAAGACCTTGATGTGGTCGCCGGAATGGATGTCGGGTGTCCCGGCTTCGCGGGGGCCCAGCTCGCGGCTGGAGATCACGCCTTCGGATTTCGAGCCGACATCGACCAGAACCTCATCGGGATCGACCCGGACGACGACGCCGTCGATAATGTCGCCGTGGGCTAAACGCTTAGTGGAAGCCTCCTCCTGGTTGAGGAACTCCTCCATCGTCGCGGCGCTTCCGTTCTGCGAGTCGGACGAGTCCTGAGAAAGCTCGAAATCAGACAAACCAGTAGGCCACCACCTTGTGTTATTGGAACTCGTTGGTCGTCAGGTTGTAGGCAAGGGCGCGAGTCACTTTGCAGTATAGCAAGCAGGCCTTGGCGTCACTTCGAAAACGAACTCCGACGTGGACGCCACCACGGCGCGTGCCTAAACTGAAACTGTCATGGGGCACGGGGGGCGCGACACGACGGCGTTCGCGATTTCCGGCGGTGGGGCTCGGGGGGCCGCTCAGGCGGGCATGCTGCGCGCCCTCATCGAGCGCGATATCACCCCGGATTTGATCGTGGGAGTCTCGATCGGGGCGTGGAATGGCGCCTGGCTCGCCTATCGACCTGACCTGGAGTGGGTGAAGGCGCTGGAGGACGTCTGGCGCCAGGTCAGCCGGCGCACGCTGGACATGGTCTGGTGGCGGGCCGCCCGGAACATGGTGCGGCGGAAGCCGTCCCTCTACGAGGGTGGCGGGCTATCTCGCTTCATCGCCCGCAATCTGCAGGTGTCCAACTTCGAGGACCTGGCCGTGCCCCTCCACACGGTCGCCATCGACCTGACGATGGGGACGAAGGCTGTTTTCTCTCACGGCCCGCTCGGGCCGGCCGTGCTCGCCTCGTCGGCCATCCCGGGCGTCTTCCCGCCGGTCCTGATCGAGGGGCGGCAGTACGTGGATGGCGGCCTGGTCGACCCGACCGGGCTGGAGACGGCCATCGAGCTCGGGGCTCGACGCGTCTACGTGCTGGATTCCGGCTATGCAGGCCGGCTGCCGGCGCCGTTAGGCTCGATGAACGCGATCGTCGACCACACCTTCCAGATCGCTGCCCAACACCGCACCCGCGGGACCATCAAGCACATGGGGCGTTCGGTCGAGATCATCCACCTGCGGCCGGACGCGGGCTTCCTTCGTCACTCGATGGATTTCGGTGCCACGGAGTTCTACCTGCGGGAAGGCTATCGCTTCGCCTCGGAGGCATTGGACGTCCGGCGTAAACTGGGCCAGATGCCCGACCTGGCACCGATCGCTGCGCCCGCGCACCGGTAGTCCTCCAGGGCGTCGCGTCGAGCGGCTTACCAGCTGTTCCAGCGGGCGAATTCTTTGGGTTTCACCGCTCGCTCTTTGAGCGAGGGCGACGGCGGGTCGGGCAGCGGGTAGCCGACCGGCATGATCCCGACCGGGGTGTAGTGCTCAGGAATGCGCAGCGCCGACCGCACGAGGTCCATCCCTTTTGGGTGCGGGAATGGACCGGCGAAGCCGGCGGCCAATCCCTCGTTGATCGCGGCCAGGATGATCAGCATGACCGTGCAGCCGATGTCCATCCACCAGTAGGGGACGGGCCAGGTCATCTCTTTGCCGCCCTCGAGCTTGTCCGGTTGCTGGTAGCGCTCGTGGTACAGCTGCTCGCTGACGCAGGGCACGAACTGGGCGCCGCACTGGCTGACCCACCGTTCGTAGCCGAACTGGACGTACTCTTTCTCGGCGGCGCCCTCCGCCACCAGCAGCTTCATTTCTGGGTCCGTCACGACCACGAGCCGCTGGCCCTGGCTGAAGCCTGCGCTCGGCGCACGCTTGGCGGCCAGAACGATCCGCTCGAGGGCGTCCTTTGGAATCGGATCGGTCGAGAAACGACGAACCATCCGGCGCTTTTTCAGGATGTCGTCAAAGTCCATAACAACCCCCTCCCCACCCTCCGTGAGGGAGGGGAAACGTGGCCCAGTTAGCGGGAGACGCGGAAACTGAAGTCGAACGCTTTAACGGACTGGGTCAGCTGGCTGACGGAGATGTAGTCCACCCCGGCCAGGGCATAGGCTCGGGCGTTATCCAGGCCGACCTTGCCGGTGACCTCCACCTTGGCGCGGCCCTGCACCTGGGCGATCGCCTGGCGGACCTGGCCCGGCGGGAAGTTCGCGAGTAATAGGACGTTCACCTTCGCCGTCAGCGCCTGGTCGAGCTCCTGCATGTTGGTGACCGTCAGCTCGATGCGCTTGCCGGGGTGGGCCTTGCGCAGCTGGCGGACGACACTGGGCACGCCCTCGCTCAGCGCCAGGTGGGATTCGGTGACGATCAGGCGGTCGGCGAGACCCTTGTGGAGACTGAGGCCGCCGCCGACCTCGACGGCATATTTCTCGAGGAAGCGGAGCCCCGGCGTCGTCCGACGGGTGTCGAGGATGCGGGTCTTGGTGCCCTTGACCGCGTTGGCGAACTTGGCGGTCTGGCTCGCAATCCCAGACAGATGCTGCAAGAAGTTGAGCGCCGTCCGCTCCGCGCGGAGCACGCTCACCGCCGGGCCGGAAATGCGCGCCACCAGTTGGCCGCCGGCCAGCGCCATGCCGTCCGTCGCCCGTGGCTCAAATGAGATGCTCTTGTCGACCAGCTCGAAAACCCGCTTGAAGATGGGCAGGCCCGCCAGCACGCCTTCCTCATTGGCGATCAGCTTGCCGCGAGCCTTGACTTTGCCGGGGAAGAGCGACTCGGTGGTCAAATCGCCGTCGCCGACATCCTCCGCGAGCGCCTCCTTGATCAACTTGTCGACCGCGCTCATCGGGAACCGCATGGTCACCACCGGGATGGCGGCCGGCCGCGGTTGCGGCGCGGGCGCCGGGTGGGGCACTGGGAGCGGGCGCGGCGGCATCCCGGGAGGGCGGCCTGCGGTACGCCAGGGCGACCCCAGCCCGAGGATGGTCGGCCGGGGGAAAGGCATGATGGGGACGCCGGGCGCCAGCGGGGGTTGAGCTGGGGCCGGCTGAACAACCGGCAACGTCGTTACCACTGCCGCAGGCTGGCCGTCAGGCTGGTTCCGCGGGGCTACCAAGGCCTTGGGGGCCGCCCGAGTGGCGACCACCGTTTTCCGGGCCACTGCTGGCGCCTTGTGGGCGGGGGACGCCGGCTTTGGGCGTGCCGTATTGGCGGTCGGCTTCGCCTTGACCTTTGAAGTTGTTACTCGCCCCTTCGCCTTCGAGCGCCGGTCTAAACTCAGAGGCGCTCCGCTCCCAACACGACGTTATCGATCAATCTGATTGACCCAAGTTTAACAGCGACCAGCAGAACGCTGCCCGGAATGGCACGCTGGGGGCGACGGAGCGTGGCCTCGTCGACCAGTGCGACGTAATCGACCACCAGGGCGCTCACGGCGGCCAGCCGCTCCCGAGTCAGTCCCTCCAGGCGGTCGGGGTTAGTTTCACCGCCAGTGAAGGCCCGTGCCGCCTCAGTGGTCGCCTGGTGGACGACCGGGGCCAGCTCCCGCTGGGACGGCTCGAGGTAGGCGTTTCGAGAACTCATCGCCAGGCCGTCGGGGTGCCGGACGGTTGGCACGTCGACGATCCGAACCGGAAGCCCGAAGTCGCGAACCAGCTGCCGCACGAGGACCACCTGCTGGAAGTCTTTCTGGCCGAAGTACGCCCGTTTCGGCTGGGTCAGGTTGAAGAGCTTGAGTACCACGGTGAGCACGCCGCCGAAGTGGCCGGGCCGGCTCTTTCCCTCAAGGAGGTCGGCAAGCGGCCCGGGATCGACCCGGGTCTTGAACGCCGGCGGGTAGATCTGGTCGACGGGTGGGTGGAAGATGGCGTCCACCCCGAGCGCTTCGAGCCGGGCGCGGTCCTGATCGAAGGGACGCGGGTAGGTCTCGAAGTCTTCGTTGGGCGCGAACTGCGCCGGGTTGACGAAAACGCTCACGATCACGCGCTGGTTTTCCCGGCGGGCGCGGGTGACCAGACTGTCATGGCCGGCATGCAGCGCCCCCATCGTGGGCACGACGCCGATCTCATCGCCGGCGTGTCGCCAGGCGATCGCCTGCTCCTGCATGGCGATCGCCGACTCGATGACGGTGGGCTTAGCGGGCGGAGTACTCGTGCTCAGGGGTGGGGAAGGCGCCGCTGCGCACGTCCTGGTCGAACTGGCGCGCGGCGGCTTCGATCGCCTCACCGATTTTGGCGTACTGGCGAACGAACTTCGCGACGTGGTCGGGATTCAGCCCGAGGACATCCTGGATCACGAGCACCTGCGCATCGCAGTGCGGGCCGGCGCCGATGCCGATCGTGGGGACCGTCAGGGCTTCGGTGACGCGCTGCCCGAGCGGGCTCGGAATGCCCTCCAGCACCACCGCAAACGCGCCGGCTTCTTCGAGCTCCGTCGCATCGTTGAGGATTTGCTCCGCCGCCTCGTCACTGCGACCTTGCACACGCATCCCGCCGAACTGATTAACGAAGGTCGGCGTCAGCCCGAGGTGCGCCATGACCGGGATTCCCATCGAGGTGAGCTGCTTCGTATAGCCGATGACGCGGCCGCCGCCTTCCATCTTCACGGCCTGCACGCGGGCTTCCTGCAGGAAGCGACCGGCGTTGCGGATCGCGTCCTCCGCACTGGCATGGTAGGCCATGAAGGGCATGTCGCCGACCACCAGCGCGTTGGTCGCTCCGCGGACCACGGCGCCGGCGTAGCGGATCATGTCGTCCATCGTCACGCTGAGGGTGTCCAGATACCCCAGCATCGTATTGCCCAGACTGTCCCCAACGAGCAGGACCGGGATCCCGGCGCGATCCAGCCAGCGCGCCGTCGTGTAGTCGTAGGCGGTGAGCATGGTGAACTTCTTGCCCTCGGTCTTCCATTTGCGCAGGTCGCGGACGTTGGTCGTCATGCGGCGGCCTCCTTGTCGGGGTTGAGCTCTTTCGTGCGGTCGGCGAGGAGCTGATAGAGCCGCTGAAGCTCCGGATCGTTTTTCAGCGCCTCGAGATGTCGCTCGATGGTGCCCTGGTCGCCGCGCGCCGCGGGCCCGGTGATCGCCTCCGCCGGGGCCAGGTCTCGCAGGTTGTTGACCGCGCCGGCGAGCAAGGTGGTCATGCCGTGACGCGCGGTCTCGGCGGCAAGACCCGCCTGCGCAGCGAGCGCGATGGCTTCCGCCAGCAGCGTAACCGGGTAGTTCGCGGCGAAGACCGCCGCCGCGTGGTAGAGGGCGCGGTCGACGCCCGTCAGGTCAAACGGATGGCCTCGAAGATCGCGGGCCAGCTGCATGAGCTGATCCCGAAGCGGCGCGTCGGCTTCGACGCCGAAGTACGTGCCGGCCACATTCTGGACAGCCTCCGGTCCGCGCCGGAATGTCTGCAGCGGGTGGAAGACGCCGGTTCGTAGGCTGGCCTGTTGCGCCAGGGGACGTAGGGCGGAACGATCCTGGGCCCCGCTCAGATGCACGGCGGCCTTGCCGGCCGCGGAGCACAGCGAGTCGACCATGTCGGTCGCCAGCGGCAGGATGACGTCGTCGGGAACGGCGAGCATCGTCAGGTCGGCCAGGTCGATCGTGGTCGCGGGGCTCTCGCAGGCGCGGGCGCCGAGCTCCGCGGCAAGGTTGCGCACGTTGTCCGGGTTGCGTCCGCCGATCGCGGCGATGGTGTAGCCGGACCTGTGGAGGGCGCGGCCCAGCGCCGATCCGGCTCGGCCGGGTCCGATGATGGCGATGGTCGGTTTCTGCATGATTCCGTCTCGGTCCCAGGGATCCAAGCGGGCGTCTCGGTCTTTATCTTATAACGCGATCTGACCTCAGGCCGTGCAGTCGAGGCGCGGCCCGCGTTCGGGCTTAGCTTCGGCGGAGAGCGGCCTTTCGCTGCTCGTATTCCTGCTGGTCGATCTCGCCGCGGGCGAAGCGCTCGTTCAGGATGCTGAGCGCATTATCGGGCCGGATGCGTCGCGGCGCGATTCGAATCGCCCAGAGCACGAGCCACACCGCCAGCACAATCAGGACGCCATAGATTACGAGAGCGAAGATGACGTACCAGTGTCCGAGGAACGGCACCCCCTGCCTTCCTTTACGCGGGCGTCGGCTCCAGGCGGCCGGGCGGGATTTCGGGCCCGCGGTCGTCGGCCTTGGGCTGGGCCTGCGGTGGGCGCGGGGCTTCGGCCTTAGGCCGCTCGGGCACCGGCGGCAGCTTGCCGTCGGGCGAGTTGATGACGGCATCCATCTGCCAGCCCTCGATCGTTTCTTCGGTCTTGAGATACTCCGCCAGCTGGACGAGCTTGTCGCGACGCTCCGTCAGGATCTTTTTGGCACGCTGGTAGCCGGCATCGACGAGGCGGTGCACTTCCTGGTCGATCTCGCCGGCGACCTCCTCGCTGTAATTCCGCTGCTCGCCGAGGTCGCGACCGAGGAAGACGAGCTCTTCCTTGTGGCCGAAGGTCAGCGGACCGAGCTTCTCGGACATGCCCCACTCGGTGACCATGCGGCGTGCCAGCTTGGTGGCCTTGCCGATGTCGTCGGACGCCCCCGAGGTGATGTCGCCGAAGATCAACTCCTCCGCGACGCGGCCGCCGAGGATGACGGCCATGTCATCGTTGAGCTCGCTACGGGAGACCAGGTAGCGGTCCTCGGTCGGCAGCTGCATTGTCCAGCCGAGCGCCATGCCACGCGAGATGATCGAGACCTTGTGCACCGGGTCAGCATTCGGCAGTGACTTCGCGACCAGCGCGTGGCCGATCTCGTGATAGGCGATCACGTTCTTCTCCCGCTCGGTGATCATGCGCGATTTCCGCTCGGGGCCCGCGATCACGCGCGCGATCGCTTCCTCGAGCTCGAGCTGGCCGATGGCCTTCTTGTTGTTGCGGGCGGCAAGAATCGCCGCCTCATTAATAAGGTTGCTCAGGTCGGCGCCGCTGAAGCCCGGCGTCTGGCGGGCGAGGACTTCGAGGTCGACTTGCCCATCGAACGGCTTGTTGCGGGCATGGACCTCGAGGATCGCGCGGCGGCCGCGGATGTCGGGTCGATCGAGCGTCACATGGCGGTCGAAACGGCCGGGCCGCAGCAGCGCCGGGTCAAGCACGTCCGGCCGGTTGGTCGCCGCGATCACGATCACGTGGGTATTGGTCTCGAAGCCGTCCATCTCGACCAGCAGCTGGTTGAGAGTCTGCTCGCGCTCGTCGTGGCCGCCGCCGAGGCCGGCGCCGCGCTGGCGGCCGACGGCGTCGATCTCGTCCACGAACACGATGCAGGGCGAGTTCTTCTTTGCCTGGTCGAACAGGTCACGGACGCGCGAGGCGCCCACGCCGACGAACATCTCGACGAACTCCGATCCCGAGATGCTGAAGAACGGGACGCCGGCCTCGCCGGCGACCGCCTTGGACAGCAGCGTCTTGCCGGTGCCGGGCGGTCCGACCATCAGCACGCCCTTCGGAATCCGGGCGCCGAGCGCGGTGAACTTCTCCGGGAACTTGAGGAACTCGACAATTTCGGTCAGCTCCTGCTTGGCCTCCTCCACCCCGGCGACATCATTGAAGGTGACGGCCGGCTTGTCACCGGTGAGCAGCCGGGCGCGGCTGCGACCGAAGGAGATGGCCTGGTTGTTGCCGCTCTGCGTCTGGCGGAGCATGTACCACATGAAGCCGCCGATCACCAGGAAGAGGATGACGTTCGGCAGGATGACCGAGAGCAGCAGGTTGGATGAGCTGGGCGCCTCGGTGCTGAAGGGGACGTTGTCCGCGAGCAGCTTCGTCTCGATCTGGTAGGTGTCGCGGAAGGTCGTCTTGAAACGCTGACCGCCGTTGTCGGTCCAATCGACCTCCGTTCCGTTGCCCTTGATCACGGCCTGCTTGATCTCGTGAGCGTCCGCCGCCGTAATCAGCTCAGAGGTCGTCCTATCCGCTGGCGCCGCGATCGTGTTGAAGCTCTTGTAGCTCGCCCAGATGATCGCCAGCAAACCAGCGAGCAGGATGAAATAGAAGATGTTGCGGTTTCGGCCTCTCATGGCCACGTTATCTTAACACCGGGTTTTTAGGAATCCTGTTAGCCAACATCAAGTAGAACGAATTCAACGGCGCTCTATTTCGAGATGGAGCTGGCGCCTGGTTGCCGCCGTCACCCGCTTGCTTTCGGCCACCGTTACACCCGGGATCCAGACGATCTCTTCGCCGTCCGACACCAGCGGGAGCATGTCGCGAAGATGTCGCGGAACGTGGGCATCGACCAGGATGTCCTGGAGGCGCTTGGGCTGGGCCAACCCGAGCGGGCGCATGCGGTCGCCCGGCTTGCGGGTGGCGACGGCAAGCGGGAGGCGGACGAGGTCGGCATCGAGGTGACCAAACGGGTCGCGGGCCCTGAACGTCGCCGGGTCGCAGCGGCAGGTTTTGACAGCGAGGTGCGGCGCTGACGGCGCGGTGCCGGCCTCCGGCTGCACAAGTGCGTCGCCGCGGCGCCGGGTTTCGACTTCGAGAAAGCCCGCGCTGGGGACCAGCCGGCGGATGACGCGCCGCTGCAGCGCCGGTGGCAGCTTCGCGAACGCCTCGCGGTCGGTCGCGATATCGTCCGGGAGGTCCGCCAACTGTGCCTCGAGCAGGCGGTCTTCCTCGCTGAGAATGTCGGCGGTGCGGGCCAGCAACTCCCGCGCCGCCGGATCGAAGGCATCGATCGCCGGCAGGACCTGCAGCCGCAGGCGATTGCGGGTAAATCGCGGGTCGTCGTTGGTCTCATCGCGGAGCGGCGTCAGGCGGAGTCGCGCCAGGTAACCCTCGATCTCCCTCCGCGAAATGTCGAGCAGCGGGCGCGCCAGGTCGCCGTCGCGGCGTCGCATCGCGCCCAGGCCTTTTGAGCCGCTACCCCGGAGGAGATGCAGGAGGAGCGTTTCCACCTGGTCATCCTGCGTGTGACCGAGCGCGATGGCGGTGCTGTTGGTGTCGGCAGCGGTTTGGCGGAGGAACGCGTAGCGCGCGCTGCGCGCCGCGTTTTCGGTGTGCGGGATGTCGCCCGCCGCCCGGGCGGTCCGAAAATCGTATCCCCACTTCGCGGCCATCGATGCCACGAAGTCGCGGTCAGCTGGACTCGCCGCACGCCAGCCATGGTCGAAATGCGCGACCGTGAGGTGAAGAGGGACGACCGGAATGATCTCGCGCAGGGTCGAAAGTAAGGCCAGCGAATCGGGGCCGCCGGAGACGGCGACCACGACGCGCTCGCCCGGTTCGAAGACGTGGTGCAGGCTGATCGCGATGGCGACGCGGCTGGGAAGCATCACAGGAATGGCGGAGGCAAGGATCGAACTTGCGACATACCGGGTATGGGCCGGTTGCTCTACCACTGAGCTACTCCGCCCAGAGCATCGGTTAGTTTAGCAAGGATGTCGCCCTCATTCGCTGAAATCGCACCGCGCTACGACGCCCTGCGGCCGCTGTCCAGCGACGATCGCGCGCGCCTCGAGGCGATGCTGCGCGAGGCCGCGCCGCAAGCGGAGGACCTGGTCGTCGAGGTGGGATGCGGCACCGGGCGGCTGACCCTACCGCTGGCGGCGATCACGCGGGCTCGCGTGATGGGCATCGACTCGGAGGCACGCATGCTGGAGGTCGCGCGGAGCAAGGACGCGGCCGGCCGGGTGGAGTGGGTTCGCGGCAGCGCCTACCGCCTGCCGGTGGGCGATGGCGAGGCGGCGCTGGTCATGATGGTGATGGTGGTCCACTTACTGCGGCAGCGGGTGCGGGCGTTTTCCGAGACGCGGCGGGTGTTGCGGCCGGGCGGACGGTTGAGTGTCTGGACCTTCACCCCGCGACACGTCGAAGAGTTCTATCTCAACGCCTACTTCCCCAGCATCGCGGTGATCGACCGTCCGCGCTTTCCCTCGGTTGAGGCGCTGGCCTCGGAACTGCGCCGTGCCGGCTTTGACGCGGTGCGGCTCGACCTGCGCGAGGAGCCACGCCGGATCGACATTGCCGAGGTGGTCGACCGCGTACGCGGACGCTACATCTCGACCTTGAGCATGCTGCCGCCCCTGGAGTACCGACTGGGGTTGCAGCGATTGGAGGAGATGCTGGCGCAAGACCGCTCGATCACCCTGACCCAGCGCTCGGAGTGGGCGATCATCACGGCTCGCAGATAAAGAGAGAGGAGCCCGCGGGCCCCTCTCAATGATTGCTTGGTTGCGGCGGCGAGATTCGAACTCGCGACCTTCGGGTTATGAGCCCGACGAGCTTCCACTGCTCCACGCCGCGTGCAGCCTCTGTTCGAGGCGAGGGTGTCATTCTACTACTTGAAGCGGCCACCCCGCTTCGCTTCGATGTTGCGCTTGATGTCGAGCAGGCGCTCCTCGCTGGTCTTGAGAAACTTCGAGAGCTTCTCCTCGAAGACTGGGTCGGCGCCCTCCGGTAGTTCGCGCTTTCCGCGGCCGCCACGCCGGTAGGACCGCGGCAGCACCGGGGCCGACATCCCGGCCGGACCATCCGGCACGGCCGCCTGCTTGAGCGAAAGGTCCATCTTCCCGTTGGTCGAGTCCACATTAAGGACCTTGACCTTGACCTTGTCGTTCATCTTGACGTGGTTGTTGACATCGCGAACGTATTCGTTCGCGATCTCAGAAATATGAACCAGCCCCGTCCCTGCCCCTTCGATCTGTACGAATGCCCCGAAGTTCGTAATCCCGACGACCGTCCCTTCCACCACCGTCCCAGGCGTCACTGCCACCTAACCCGAAGACCCTCCTAATGCCATAGATTCCTCCACCATTGCTGGATCGCGCCGATCACGCCGCCGTCGTGCTTCGCCACTGGTCGCCGAACCGCCGGACTCGGGGCTGCGCCTGGTGATGCCGATTCCCCCACGGCGGCGGGCGATGCCGAGTCACTTGGCTTAACGATGACATAAACCTGCTCGCCGGGCCGAGCGAAGCCGGCTTTGCGGGCGGCCTCCTCCATGGCGGCGGGCGAACCTCCGACAGCGAGTTCCTTTCGCGTCTGATCGTTGGAGGCGGCCAATTGCGCATTTCCGTCGCGCAAGGCCTGCACCTCGTGGTTCAGCCGCAGGTTCAACATCAACTCCGATCCGAACGCAAACACTCCCCATACAACGATCGCCGCGACCACGACCCAGATCAACCGATCGGGCGCGGCGATGTGAACCTTCCAGCGGGAGGCTTTGGGCTCGGAAGTGCTCAAGACGTGATCTGGGATCGTTGGATGATCAAGGCCGCCCGAAAACGGACAGATTATAGGGACGCCCCGAAGGCTTGGCAAGGCCGGCAACTCGCGTTGGCGTCATCCGTTGCGCTTGGCGGCTTCCCAGTACTGGTCCAATTCCTCGATCGGGAGATCCTTGAGCGCCCGGCCGTCGACGCGGGCTGCCTGCTCCATCATGCGAAAACGCGCCTCGAAACGCCCGGTCGTTCCGCGAAGGGCGTCCTCCGCGTTGATGCCCAGCTTGCGGGCGACGTTGACCATGGTGAAGAGGAGGTCTCCGAACTCCGCCTCCCGCGCTTCGACGGTCGACGCCTGGCGTAACTCCTCGAGCTCCTCCCGGACCTTGTCGAGGGCGCCGTCGACGTCGCGCCAATCGAAGCCAACATTGGCCGCCCGCCGCTGTAGCGACCAGGCCCACTGCAAGGCCGGCAGCGATCGTTGCACGCCGTCGAGCGCGGACTCTCGTCCGTACTCCTTCGCCTTCAACGCTTCCCAGTTTCGAAGCACTTCGTCCGCGCCGCTGACCACGGTGGAGCCGAATACGTGCGGGTGGCGCCGGACCAGCTTTTCGCGAACGGCGTCGGCCACCTCGCCCAGGGTGAAGGCACCGGTTTCTTCGGCAATCACCGATTGCATCAGCACCTGCAGCAGCACGTCGCCCAGTTCTTCTCGAAGCTTCGGCATCGACTGCTCATCGATCGCCTCGAGCACCTCATACGCCTCTTCCAGCATGGTGGCGCGGAGTGACGCATGCGTCTGCTCGCGGTCCCAGGGACAGCCCTCCGGCGAGCGTAGGCGCCGCACGACGTCGACGAGCGCCGCGAGCCGCTCGATATCCTCAGCCACTAGTCGTTGACACGATAGGCGCTGGCCTCGACCTCCACCAGCCACTTGGGATCGAGCAAGCCCTTAACCCCGACCAGCGAGGTGACCGGCTTGATAGCGCCGAAGACCTCGCCGTGCGCGCGACCGATCTCGCGCCAGCGGCGCGGCACCGTGGTGAAGATACGGGTGCGCGTCACGTCATCGAAGCCCGCGCCCACACCGGCAAGCGCCTCGCCGATGACCCGCAAGCATTGCCTCGTCTGCTCGTAGACGTTGCCGTCGGCCACCGTCGAACCGTCGTCGGCGGTCGGGGCGCAGCCGGAGATCTCGATCACGGGACCCACCCGCACCGCGCGCGCGTAGCCTACGATGCGTTCCCATTTGCGCCCGGTGGTGAAGACCTGGCGATTCACGCCGGAACGGGCGACGTGCAAAACGCGCAGCGGTGTGCCGCGATCGGGATCACGCTGAGGCATTCAGGACACTTGCGGGTGGTCGGGTCCCCCGGCGGGTCCTGGCGCAACCGGGCGATCAACCGATTGAGCGGCAGCACCACGAAGAAGAAGACGGCGATGGCGACCAGCACGAAGGCCAGGACGGCATTGAAGAAGTCGCCGTAGCGGAAGACGCTGTGGTTGACCGTGAAAGTCAGATTCGAAAAGTCTGGCTTGCCAGCGAACGCGGCGATCAGTGGCGTGATCAAATCCTTGACGAGAGCGGAGATCACGGCGCCAAACGCGGCGCCCAGGACCACGGCGACGGCAAGGTCGAGCATGTTTCCACGAAGCAAGAAGGCCCTGAACTCCTTCGCCATATACCCCTCCAATCGCCTTGATAAGTACGGTGAGCGTCGAGCGGTGGCCGTAGTCTACGTTGTCAGACGGCGAGTGCGACTCGTCCCAGGCGTTCGATTTCGCCCAGGACGTCGATCAGGCGCTCTTTCCACTGGGGGCCGGCCTGGGTGAGGGAGATCCGGACCTTGCCGAAGCGTAGATAGAGGATCGACCGGAACTGCGCCTCCAGCCGGCGCTCGTCGCCGTTCCAGCCAACCGGCAGCCGCATCACCAGCCAGTCGCCGTCGGTGTCGACGGCCGCCACCCCGGCGGCACGTGCCAGCCGTTTGACGCGCAACGCATAAAGAAGGTTGCGTACCGGCGAGGGGAGCTTGCCGAAGCGATCGACCAGGTTGCGCTCGGCCGCAGCGAGCCCCTCCTCGTCCTCGACCGCGGCGAGATCGTGGTAGACCTGCAGGCGGAGCTTTTCATCGGGGACATACTCGCGCGGCAAAAAGTGTTCGATCGGCAGATCGAGGGTGAGTCCCGCGGGCATCTCGACCGGCGTCCCGGTCTTCTGCGACTCGACCGCGTCGCGAAGCATCGAGTTGTAGAGTTCCAGCCCGACCGCCGCGATCGCGCCATGCTGCTCGACCCCAAGCAAGTTCCCGGCGCCCCGAATCTCGAGGTCCTTGAGCGCCAGCTTGAATCCTGACCCGAGGTCGTGCAGCTCGGCGATGACATCGAGCCGCTTGTCCGCGTTCTCGGAATGGGATTTCAAGGGGTTGTAAAGGAAATAGGCGTAGGCGCGCTGGCCGGCCCGGCCGACCCGTCCACGCAGCTGGTAGAGCTGGGCCAGGCCCATCCGGTGGGCATCGACCACCACGATGGTGTTCGCGTTGGGGATGTCGAGCCCGGATTCGATGATGGTCGAGCAAACCAGCACGTCGGCCTCGCCCTTGATGAACTTCATCATCACCTCGCCGAGCGTCGTCTCCGGCATCTGCCCATGACCGACCACGACCCGCGCCTGCGGCACGAGTCGCTTGACGCGCTCCTCGGCCTTCTTGATCGTCTGCACCCGGTTGTAGACGTAGAAGACCTGGCCGCCGCGCTGCAGTTCGCGCTGGATGACTTCCTTGATCAGGTCGTCGTCGTCAGCGGTGACGAAGGTCTTGATCGGCAGGCGCTCTTCCGGCGGCGTCTGGATAACGGAGAGATCACGGATGCCGGCGAGCGCCATGTGGAGCGTGCGCGGGATCGGCGTCGCCGAAAGCGAGAGCACATCGACCGAGGCGCGCAGTTGCTTGAGCTTTTCCTTCTGCATCACGCCGAATCGTTGCTCCTCGTCGAGGATCACGAGGCCGAGATCCTTGAACCGCACGTCTTTTTGCAGCAGACGATGGGTTCCGATCACCACGTCGACCTCGCCGGTCTGTAACCGGCGCAGGATGTCGGCCGCCTCCGCGTCGGATCGGAAGCGGGAGAGCATGTCTACCTTGACTGGGAAGGATTCAAAGCGCTCGCCAAAGGTCAGGAAATGCTGTTGGGCGAGCACCGTGGTCGGCACGAGGATCGCGACCTGCTTGCCGTCCATCACGGCTTTGAAGGCGGCGCGCACCGCCAGCTCCGTCTTTCCAAAGCCGACGTCGCCGCAGAGGAGCCGGTCCATCGGTCGGGATTCCTCCATGTCGGCCTTGATCTCCTGCATCACGCGGACCTGGTCGGGCGTCTCGTCGTAAGCGAAGGACTGCTCGAGCTCCTGCTGCCAGGGTCCGTCTTCCGAAAAGGCGTGGCCCTCGACCAGCTGCCGCTTCGAATAAAGATCGAGAAGGTCACGCGCCACTTCCTCCACGGACTCGCGCACCTTGCGCTTCGCTCGGTCCCAGTCGCCCGAACCGAGCCGCTGCAACCGGGGCGCCGCATCCCCGCCGCCGACATACTTCTGGACGCGCTCGAGGTGCTCGACGGGCACGAACAGTTTGTCGCCATCGGCGTACTCGAGTTGCATGTACTCGCGCTCCTGGCCGTCGTCACCCATCAGCCGCATGCCGGTAAAGCGCCCAATCCCGTGATCGATATGGACGATCAGGTCGCCGGGCTCGAACTCCAACTGCCAGGTGGCCGAGCGGGCCCGCACCACCCCACGTCGGACTCGCTGGCGCAAGCCGCCGAAGAGGTCGCTGTCGCCGTAGACCTCAAGCTGCTGAGATGGGATACGGAAGCCTTGGGCCACCGGTTGGTTTCCAAGGACGACCAGGCCCGCGGCCAGCGGCGTTTGTGACCACAGAAAGACGCCACCCGCCGGGTAGACGTCCCGATCTTCGAGCAGTTCTCGAAGCCGTGGTTCCTGTTGGGTCGTGATCAGCACGCGCGATTTGGCGCGCGTGTCAGAACGCACCCGGTCAGAAAAGGCGTCGATCCGGCCGGCGTAGGCGTCCACCGGCTCAAAGCCCAGGTCGAGCGTACCGAGATCGGCCCCCCTCGCGATCTCGAGCCTCCGCCATCCACGGGTCGCCTGGCGCAAGCTGTCGATCGCAACCAGTCCCGGCCTCAACCCCTTCGGCAGCTCGCCGCGGTCGATCTCAACCGCCACCAGCTCCTGTAGTTCCTGCTCGCGCTGTTCGGCCTGCGCCAGGGATCGCCGCCCATCCATGGACAGGATCAAGGCGTGGGACGGCAAGTGGCTCAACAGCGTCGGCTGCGAGGGGTCGAGGTACGCCTGGAAACCTTCGATCCCATCGAAGTAGGCGCCCGATCGCACCCGCTCGATGTCCGCGAGCCACTGGTCCCGCACTTCCGGCAGGGTGCGACCGAAGTCGAGCTCTCCGAGCGGCTCCGCGGCGGCGGCGAGCGCCTCATGGGTCAGGATGACTTCCGCCGCGGGAAGAATGCGCGCTTGTGCGATGCTGCCGACCGAACCCTGCGACTCGACGTCGAACTCGCGCAGGGACTCGAGCTCATCGCCAAAGAGCTCGGCGCGGAGCGGGCGTCGCCGGTCCGGCGGGAAGCAATCGAGAATGCCGCCACGCAGGCTGAACTCGCCGCGTCCCTGGACCAGCGGCTCGCGCCGGTACCCGAGGGTCGTCAGCCGGCGCATCAGGTCGTCGAGCGAGTAGGTCTCCCCGGGCGTCAGCGTAAAGCTCCAGCGTCGGAGCGCCTCCGGCGCCAACGTCGGCCGGGTCATGGCCGCCCACGAGGTAAAGCAGACCACCGGCTCGCTGCGGCCGAGCGCATCGATCGCCTCCAGCCGCCGCCGAACGGTTTCCTCATCGGGCGCGAGGCGATCGAAGGGAAGCGTCTCCACAGCGGGGAACACGACCGTGCGCACGTCCTCGCGGAACCAGGCGCCGGCCTCCTGGAAGGACCCTTCCGGGTCGGTGACCAGCGCGAGCACCGGCCGTCGGGCTCGCATCGCGACCCAGGCGGCAAAAACCGGGAGCGCGCTCGAGGGAAGCCCATGCGCGTCCAGGCTGGCGACGGGCGCGTCCCACCAGGCCTCGAGCCGGCCGCGGGCCGGGAGGCGGTCGATCAACTCGAGCAGAGTCTCCGTCATCGATTTCCAACCATGCAAAAATGCGCCCGCGGCACCGTGCCGGGGCGTGCGCAGGTCAGCTTACCATCGGCCGCGCTCATTGAAACGCAACGAATCTGTTGCCATCAGCGGCGGCGCGACGTGTACCAGTGCCCGAGGTTAAGCGGCCGCGGCATCGGCGGCGGTGGACGCGTCGTCATCCGGCTCGGTCTGCGCGGAGCTCGTGGCGCCGTCGGCGATGAGGGCGCGCCGACGGCGCAGCATCAGGGTCGCGACCAACCACGCCATCGCGATCGCGATCAGGATGTCGCCCGCGCTGGCGATGCCGGGAAACGGCGCCGGCAGGTGGAACCGGTCATCCAACCAGGCGAAGTTCGTATGCGGGCCGGCAAGGACGTAGCTATCCGCGCGGCTGCCGACCTCAGCCAGCACCCCGTGGCCGTCCACCGGCATACGACCAGCGTTGGCCGCCCGAACGATCTCGTTGCAGTACGCGCCGGCGGCACCGCAGGCGACTGGGTAGATCCGTCGCCAGACCGCCCAGATGCCGGCGACGACAGCCAGGCCGAGGGGAAGCAGCCAGGAGAGCGGCGCCGGCGTCAGCTGGCTGAGCAGGAGCACGGCTCCGGCCGCCACAAGTGGTTGAGCCGGGATGGGCGCCCCTGGGGCAAACACTCGGCTCGATCGGCCGCCCAAGAGGAAGCCGGCGAAGACGCCCGCGACCGTGACCAGCGCGCCGTCGGCCACCTTCAACGCGGCAGGCTCCAGCCAGGGGGTGCGCCAGGCCAGCGCCAGCAGCGCACCGGCCACCTCCAGGGGGATGGCGAGCCGGCGATGAAGCTGAAAGGCGCGGGCGAAATCGATGGCGGTCAGACGTGCCTCCAGCCAGGCGCTCAGGACCGGCCCCAGCGCGTAGTAGACCGCCATCAGGGCGGCGGTCGCGGCGAGGAAGTGCGGCGTGTCGCTGAACCCGACCAGCCGGAAGGTCGCGGCCCCGATGACCGCGGCGATCACCCACTGGGCGGTGGCCGTCAGCTGCGTCATCCAGGTCTGACCCTTGAGCAGGCTGCCGAGCGGTGCCGCGGTCAGCGCGACCAGCACCGCGATCTCGGGATGGCGCCGGAACACGATGATCGCGGCCAGCAGCGTGATCTTCGGGAGTTCGCCCCACCCGGCCTTTTCCCTGGAGCCCAGCAGGAAATCGTCGACGACGCACATGCCGATGAAGCTGATCCAGGCCCAGGGCGCCTGGTAGGGCTGCGCCGGCAGCACCCAGCCGGCGATGGCGACCAGCAGCGCGAGCAGGCCCGCGACCCACACCATGGCGCGAATCGATCGGGGGCTGACCGGACGATCCAGGGCGTCCATGGCTGGCGAGGAATGCAACGGCGCCACGGGGATCCCCTTTTGGGTGCTTTACGCTACGGGACGATGTTCCGCCGCAAACCCGCACCGCCGCCGTCATCCGACCGCTGGCTCGTAATCGGGCTAGGCAACCCCGGCCGCGAATACGAACGGTCGCGGCACAACATGGGCTTCCTGGTCGTCGACGAGCTGGCGCGCCGCCACGGCGCCCGGGTCTCTGAACGGGCCGCAAAATCGCTCACGGGGCGGATCCGGATCGGCGAGCGCGAGCTGGTGCTGGCCCAGCCCCAGACGATGATGAACCTGTCGGGTCTGGCGGCCAAGGCGCTCCGGGCGAAATACGACGTACCCCTGGAGCGGACGCTGATCGTCCATGATGACCTGGACGTCCCCTTCGGCCGCCTGCGCATCCGCGAGGGTGGCAGCTCAGCGGGCAACCACGGCATCGACTCGGTGATCGAGTCGTTTGGCACCAAGGACTTCCTCCGATTCCGGGTCGGCATCGGCCGTCCATCGGGCGACGGGGTCGACTACGTCTTGAGCCCGTTTACGCCCGAGGAGCAAACCCAGGTCTCGGCGATCGTCGGCCGCGCCGCCGACGCTGTCCTCTTCACCGTCGAGCACGGTATCGAGCGCGCGATGACCGAGTTCAATCGGGTCTCCTGAGGAAGTAGGCGAGCACGCCCAGGGCGCCGGCGGCGGTCAGCGCGCCCCCGAGCCAGACCGCTGCGGCCGGCCCGAAGAGGTGCGCGACAATGGCGGCGAAGACGTTGCCGATCGGCGTCACCCCGATGAAGAGCACGGAGTAGAGGCTGACCATGCGGCCCTGCATCCGGTCGGGCGCCCGTACCTGCACGATGGTGTTGGTCCCGATCGAATAGACCGCAAACGACCAGCCGATCACCAGCAGCAGCACGATCGCCTGGCTGAAGCCCGGCACGATCAAGAAAGCGAGCTCCGTGGCCGCGAAGAGCAGGGCGCCCATGACGATGCGCCTCGGCTCCAGCAGGAATCCGCCGGCGAGCGTCATCGTCAGCGCGCCGATCAACGACCCGAGACCCTGCGCCGCAAAGAGGTAGCCGAGCGTGTCCGCGTTCGCGTGCAGGACCACCCGGGTGAAGAGCGGCAGCACCAGGTTGAAATTCGCGCCGAAGGTGCCGGCGATAAAGAGCAGCAGGAAGAGGCCGGCGAGGGTCGGGGTGCGCACCACGTACCGCAAGGCCTCGCCGATCAGCTGGATCGCGGTCTGCGGCGGGCCCGCGGTCAGCGGGCGACGGCGAATGGTGAGCAGCGCCGCGATCACGCCCGGGTAACTGATGGCATTGAGCCAGAAGCAGGCGGCAACGCCGAAACCCGCGATCGCGATGCCTCCCAGCGCCGGGCCAACGATGCGGGCGAGATTGAAGGCGATCGAGTTGAGGGCGACCGCGCTGGCGAGCTCGCCACGACCCACCATCTCGAGTACCGTGGCCTGGCGCGCCGGGAAATAGAGCGCCTGGTTCACGCCCAGCGCCGCGGCCAGCACCATGACGAGCGGCAGCGTGATGGTATGCGTCGCCGTGAGCACGGCGTAGACCAGGGCGCCCACCAGGGAGACCACCTGGGTCAGGAGGAGGATATCTCGATGCGTGAATCGGTCGACGATCGTGCCCGCGTAGAGGCCGAACACGAGGACCGGACCGTAGCTGCAGACGCCAAACAGTGCGAAGGCAACGGCCGAGTTGTGGGAGAGCTGGAGAACGAGCCAGGCGGCCGCCACCGACTGCATCCAGGTGCCCACCACGGACACCGCCTGTCCGACGAAATAGCGGCGGAATTCGGGGTACTGGAGGGCAGAGAGCTGCACGACGCCACGAGAGCGCGGCGCGACGGCAGGAGGAGTGGCTCGAATGCTGTTCAGTTTACTGACGATCGGCGCTCAGACCACGATCAGCGCCCGCAGGAGTTCCTTGAACTGCGTGGCAGCCGGACCCTGCGGTTGCTGGCATCACCGCCGGGAATTTCACCGTCAGGGTCGCGGGATTTCCCACGTGTCAGATGGCGAGGCCGAGGTACTCGAGGTCCCGCCAGATCAGGCCGTCCCGCAGATCCACGACGCTGACCGAGGGCTGGCGGACTTTCCCTCCGGGGCCGGTGTAGGTCCACTCGCCGATCACGACCACCGTTTCACCCTCCGAAACCAGCCGTTCGACTTCGAAGCTCACGTCGGGCGCTCGCGTCACCGCCTGGCGGCTGAGCAGGACGAACGCATCGCGCCCAAGAACCGGGTCCGAGACACCACCTCAGGATGAAGCCGGCGGGCGAAGCCTTCCCAGTCGCGCGCCTTCACTGCGTCCAGCGCGCCCATGACCAGGTGCGCGGCGGAGGTCACGACAGATGAAAGATGTGGCGCGCAAACAACAGAATACCGACGACCGCGGCACCGGCCGCGGCCATCATGACCGCGGCGGCCGCGACGTCCTTGGCCCGCCCGATCATCGGGTGGTGTTCCGGCCAGGCGTAGTCGATCAGCACTTCGAACGTCGTATTGAACAGTTCCGCCGCGATCACAACGGCGAAGCACAAGACGAGGCCGACAAACTCGATCGCGGAAAAATGAAGCAATAAGGCGCCGATGAGCACCACCACAGCCGCCAGGAAGTGCACGCGCAGGTTCGCTTGCGACGTGAGCGCCCAGACGAAGCCTCGACCGGCGTGACGGAAGCTGTACAGGGTCCGCCGTAGGTCGACCCGGCGCGCTCGGCTGGGGCTGCCAATCCGCTCGGCTTCGAACTCGGCGTCGGAGCGCGGCGTCATGGCGCGGAGGCCAGGATGCGGTTGGTGAGCGCGGTCATTGCCGTCTCGTCGGCCGGTTCGGCGTGATCATAGCCCAGCAGGTGGAGGAAGCCGTGCACCGCCAGCAGTCGCACCTCGTCGTTCATCGGGTGACCGGCATCGCGTGCCTGCTGGCGGGCGCGCGGCAAGGAGATCACGATGTCACCCAGCCAGGTCTCGGTCCCCGGCGGTGGCTGGAAGCGCTGGTCCAGCGGCTTCTCCTGCGCGGCGAAGGCGAGCACGTCGGTCGGCTCATCGAGTCCGCGGTAGCGGCGATTGTATTCCTGGAGATGCTCATCTCCCGTGAGGGTGAGCACCGTCACCGTCTCTTTTGGGAGGTCGAGCATCCGAGCCCCCGACTGCAGGACGTTCTTCAGTCCATCCAGATCCACGCCTGAAGCCAGTGCTGCCGGACCCCAACGGCTCATCTGGATGAGCACGCGAGTAATCGTAACCGGGCGACGGCGCGGCTACGCGGTCGGTTTGCCCGACCTGATGTCGGCGCGGCCGGCGAGGAAGCGAATCCCGATGAGGCCGGCCGCCAACAGCACCCAGACCAGCAAGATCCAGTCCTGCGGGACGGCTGAGCGCCGGCCAAGGTCGGCCGCCAGCGCGTCGGCGAGGATAAAGGCACCGATCAAGAACAGGCCGGCGCCCTCCATCCGAGTATGTGTCTTGCCGGGGGCCATGCCACGGCGAAGGAAGCGGGGAACCTTGCCGAAGCCGATCATCGTGACGGCGGGAATGATCACGGCAGCCGCCGCCACGTAGGCCAGCACAATGACCGAGCTGGAGAGCAGCACTAGTTACGTATCGTGGGCCGGCTTCGAATATTGCGCCTGCGTATTCAGGGGCAGACGCCCCCAATTCAGGGGCGGGGCCGGGTCGCCGGCCGGGGCAGGGGAATCGTCTTGTCCTCCGCGTCGAGCGTACCGTCGTGCCCGCCCCCGGTGGTATCGACCGCCGCGCCAGCCGTCGCGGTCTCGGCCACCGCCGCGGGGTACTCGATTCGCGCATGGTAGATGCTGACGACCATGTTCGTCATGGCCTCCTCCACCAGACGAAGGTCGCGGAAAGATAGATCACATTCGTCGAGCTGCCCGTCCCGGATGAATCCCTGGACCATGCGGTGCACGTGGTCGCGGATCCCTTCGGTGCTGCGATCCTTTAAGGTGCGGGCCGAGGCCTCGACGGTGTCGGCGATCATGACGATGGCCGCCTCCTTGGACCTCGGCCGCGGACCCGGATAGCGGAAGTCGTCCTCGCGAACGTCGAGGCCCTGCTCGAGCGCCTGTCGGTAGAAGTAGCGCTTGACCGTCGTCCCCTGGTGCTGCTCAACGATCTCCCGGATCGCGGTCGGGAAGTGATACTGCTTGAGCAGTTCGACCCCTTCGGTGACGTGCGCATTGAGGATGTCCGAACTGGTGGTCGGCGACAGGTTCTCGTGGATGTTGCCGATATCCGCCTGGTTCTCGACGAAGAAGTGCGGCCGGCGGATCTTGCCGATGTCATGGAAGTAGCAGCCGACTCGTGCCAGCACCGGATTGGCTCCCACGGCCTCGGCCGCCGCCTCCGCCAGGTTGCCCGCAACGATTGAATGGTTGTAGGTGCCGGGCGCGCTCACCATCAGCCGCTTGAGCAGCGGGTTGTTGGGGGTCATCAATTCGAGCAGCTTCATGGGCGTGATCACACGGGTGATCTCCCCGAGGAAAGTCAGCGATCCGGCCGCGATCAGGGCTGAGAGCAGACCGTTGACCAGTGCCAGCGCACCGATCGAGAGGATCTCGTCGAGCGATTGGTGCCGCTCGATCAACGAGAGCGATACCAGGGTCACGAACTGGGCCCCGGCCACCAGGATGCCGGCGGTCACCCACTGCCCGAGCCGCTCGAGGCGATGCACGTAGATCGACCCGATCGCGCCGCCCAGGAACCCGACGAGCGTCAGGGGCAGCACATTGTCGGCAATGATGCCGGTCAGCAATCCGACCGCCATGGCGACGATGATGCCCAGTCCCGTGTCCATCAATGCTGCGACGAGCAAGGGCACGGCGGCCATCGGCACCAGGTACTGCGCGTTGGGATTGATCGGGACGACCACCTTGGCGACCAGCAGCAACACCAGCATCAACCCGCCGAGGGTGCCGAGTTGCCGCGGATCGCGTAGGATCGCCGGCCGGAACTGCATCAGGTAGCCGAGCGCGACGGCAAACAGAATGATGACCATCATGAAGACGGCCAGGATGCGAGCCCAGTCTGCGTTGGGCGCCAGCAGGCCGACCGCCTGCGCTTCTTCGAGCTGAAACGGCGTGATCAGGTCGCCGTAGCGGATGATGGTCTGCCCCTGGGCGACCGTGACGAAGACTGGCAGCACCGCGTTGCTGGCCTGCTGCCGCTTGAGATCCGTCTCGGCCTGTAGGTAGTTGACCTTCAAGTGCGCGCGCACCAGCGTGGTCACGACGGACTCGGCGGTTGCATCCAGGTGGAGGGCCAAGGCGCGAGTCTGGGCAGAGTCCTGGGCGCTCTTGAGGGTATCAGCCTTGATCCCGTTGCTCTCCAGCTGCTGCAGGATATCGCCGGCACTCTTGAAGACGGTGGCGACGGTTCCCTCGTCCGCCTGCAAGAGGTACTGGCGCTGGGCATCGCTGAGCTGTGGCTCCAGCAGGCTCAGCTGTGACGACCGGTCCGGCCCTGAGCTCGAGGACGCGCGGAGCTCGGCAACCTTGGTGGCCAGCAGATCGATCGCTTGTCGCTGCTGGCTGCTGATCGACCCGTCGAACTGGTCGGGGACTTGCGCCGCGGCGACCGCCCGCGCCTCATCGCGCTTGGTCTGGCTCTCGTAGCGGACCGAGCGTTGCGATACCACGTCCTGACTGGAGACGTCACCCGCCCGAAGGTTGAGCCGGTTCGGGAGGAAGTTCTGGGCAACCACGAGCGCCGTGGCCAGCGCCAGGATCAGGGTGATGGCCGCCGAGCGAATGTAGGGCGGCCAGCGCCGGCCGGGGCCGATGTGTCCAAGCCGGAGGTCGCGCGCGAAAAGACGCCCGCGGCGCCGGAGTTGTTCGATCGCCGAGGAGCCACGCTGCCTCATTTGTTCACCAGGGATCGCCTCGCCTCACGGCGGGTCGGATTACGTGGTGCGAGCCCGCCGTTTGCGCGCAGCGGCGATCTTCTTCTTGCGCTTCACGCTGGGCTTTTCGTAGTGCTCACGCCGGCGGACTTCCGAGAGGACGCCGTTCTGCTTGATCTTCTTGTTGAAGCGGCGCAGGGCGCTCTCGAAGGTCTCGTTATCGCGGACCTTGATCTCCGACAACTGGATTGCACCCCCTCTGCCCGGAGCCCATGTTTGGGCAGAGTATAGCCGCGCCCCAGTTTAGGCGTCAACACAACGGCGGCCCCTTTCCGGCCACCGGAAAGTAACGCCCTGCCCACGGCGGCGTCGCGCGGGCGGCCGCCTCTCGCACGACCCCGTAACAACCACCTTCCGGGTCGATGGCGGGCTCTTATGGCGCGTTCATCCTTCCAGAGGACCCCATCCTCAAGGAGGTGGCGCCGTAATGTTCACGCTTCTGACGACGTGGATCAGCGAACGGATCATCACCGTCACCGCGGTAAGCGTGCTGACCGTCGCGGCTGTCCCCACGACCCTGATCATCGTTTCGCACGACGACCACAACACCGTGGCCGTTATCCAACCGGCAGATGCGCACTCGAAGGTCGTGCTGGTCAGCGCCGTCAAGAAAGCCGGCGATGACCTGATCACCAAGCTCAATACCGCCGAGACCGGCTGCGGCACGCAGGTGACGCAAACCGTAGCGGCGTCCAAGGTCGCGCCCGCCAAGCTGCAAACGCAGCTGGTCAAAGCCAAGTCGGAGATCCATGGCAGCGTCGCGCCGCTTGTCGCCGCCATCAAGAGTGACGAGGACCGGTTCGCCCACCTCACGTTCATGACGCCGCAGGACGAAGAGAACGAGCTCGCGCAGTTCAACTCGATCGCGATCATCGCCCTGGGTGATGGTCACTCGACTGGCACGGTTACCGTGACCTGCCAGACGGTGCTGATCACGATCACGGAGACGATCCAGATCACGATCATCCAGGCAACGCCGCCTCCGGCCTGCAAATCTGACAAAGAAACCGACTGACGGCTGGATATGCTGAAGGGCGGGAGCTCGGCTCCCGCCCTTTTCATTTGGAAGAGCCGACCGCCAAAGAACTGTTCCCGCCAATCTTTAGCCGTCACGCCGGCGCCTATAAGCGCCGGCTCGACGAGGTGATGGCCCGCGGCGAGGCGCGTGGACGGGCCGCCCTGATCGAGTGGCTCGATCTGATGCCGGGCAGCCGAATTCTCGACCTGGCTTGCGGGCCGGGGACCCTGAGCTACCGAATGGCCCAGGCCGTATCGCCGGACGGCGATGTGGTCGGGATCGATCTGGCGCCCGGCATGATCGAGCTTGCCCAGCGGAACGCTCCGACCGGGCTGCCGCTGCGGTTCGAACTGATGGACATGGAGGATCTGCGCTTTCCGGATGATTGCTTCGACGGGGTGGCCTGCGGCCACGGCCTCCAATTCGTCCCCGACCTCGAGCGTGCCCTCGCCGTGGCGCATCGGGTCCTCAAGCCGGGCTCGCGGATGGCGGCAAGCGTGCCCGTCAATTCGCCGCGGCTCAACGTCGCGCAGGCCATCCTCGAGCGTGCCGTCGACGGCGAACTACCGCCGGCGCCGAAGGCGCGCGATCAGCTTCATACCCGGCAAGCGGTTGAAGATGAACGAGTCTTCGCCACGATCGCGAACCGGGCTGGCTTCAGCGCGGCCCGCGTCGTGCGCTACGAGGAGTCGACCACCTGGACGAGCCCGCAGCACTTCATCGAGATGGCCACCGGCTGGTGGTCGATGGCAGTCCGCTTCGATCGTGTCTCCCCCGGCCAGAGAGCCGCGATCCTCGTGCGGGCGACGCGCGCCATCGAGGCGGAGCTTGGCCCTGGGCCGCTGCAGGTCGCGGGAGCGACAAACGTGCTGCTGGCCATCGCCTGAGTATCAGGCCGGCGCGTCACCCGGGCGACGCAACGGCAATGAGCCGCAGGCTATCCGGCGTAAGCGGCTCACCGTCCCAGTCCCCGTAGAGGTCGATCCGGCCGAGACCGGCCGCGCGCAGCATGCCCTCGAGCTCGTGCTGGCCGTAGAGCCGGACGGCATGGACGTTGACCTCGGTCGCGCCTGGCGTGGTCACCGTCCGCTCCACCACCATCCGCCGGGTGGACCGGTCGAGCGTGCGCTCCTCCATTACGGCGGCCTGCCCCACGGTGAACCACTCCCGCTCCTGAAAGCGGGCCATGATGCGCTCGCCGTTGATCACCTCGAGGACGAAGCGCCCGCCGGGCTCGAGCATGGCCGCGGCCGCCTGGATGACCAACTGATCGTCCGCATCATCCTCGAAGTACCCAAAGCTGGTGAAGAGGTTGAGCACGACGCCGAATGTCTCACCGGCCACCGGCTCCCGCATGTCGCCGGAGCGCCAGCGCACTCTGATGCCGCTCGTTTCAGCGCGATCCCTGGCAACTCCAAGCAGATACGAGGACAGGTCGACACCGGTCACGTCGTACCCGCGCCGGCCGAGCTCGATCGCATGCCGGCCCTGGCCGCACGGCAGATCGAGGATGCGCAACGGCGGTCGTAGGTGAAGGAGCGCTTCGAGCTGATCGATCTCAACCGGCGTGCGCTCCGCTAGGTACGCGTCGTACAGCGCGAGGTAGCCCGTACCGAACCAGGTGCGCCACCAGTCGGCCATGGGACCTTGCATACCTCTTTATATATGCAGCTCCGGAGGGAAGTCCCCCGGCGGCGCAACGGTGCGGGGTCACCCGCGCACCGTTGGCTCAGGTCAGGCGGCGCGGTCCACCTGGGATTCCCGGATTCTCGGGCTCTGCTCGCGGCCGAGGAGCGCGCTCACGATCCAGATGTAGCCCATCGCCACGATGGCCAGCAGGGGCACGGCCAGCCAGCCCATGTTCGTCGTCAAGGCCATCCTCATCTCACTCACCTCCCTGGTTTCGAAATAACAAGTTCATACCCTACATATCGTACCCCGACTCCGATCGAGCTATCATCGTGAACCATGGCTGAAGTGACCACATTGGGAACCACGCCCACGGCGATCCATCCGCAAATCGCCCGTTTGCCCGCTATTGACAGGCGCTCGCCTAAGTTGACAATAGGCACCACAGCGCCAGGAGGGGAAGCCGGCTGAAGCTCGCCGAACGGACACGGCCACGTGAGTCGAGGGGGGGTGTGGCTGCACACCCGCCCGATACCCGGCCCGATTACCGGGACCCTTCATACCTGTACCAGGTCATCGAGGCCATCGGTGCCGGTCCCGATCTGGTGAGCATTCTGCGGCGGATCGTTAGCCTGGTCACCGAGGCGACCCGCTGCCACGCCTGCTTCATCTATTTCGTGCACGATGGCCAGCTCACACTGCGTGCTGCCTCGAGGATTTACGCGCACCTCGAGGGGCAAGTGAGCTTCCCGGTCGGCAGTGGGCTGACCGGCTGGGTGGCCAAGACCCGGCAGTCAGCCGTGATCAGGGACAAGGCGCTCGAGGACCCACGAGTGAACTACGTCCCTGAGCTCGAGGAAGAGCAGTTCCAGTCACTGGTCTCAGTTCCCATCTTCGCCCGCAACAGTGAGCTCATCGGCGTCATCACCCTGCACGCCGAAGCGCCGCACGAGTTCGGACGCCCGGATCTCGAGTTCGTCGAGCACACCGCGGCGCTGGTCGCCGGCGCCGTCGAGAACGCCACGCTCTACGACCAGGCAACGGCGAGAGTCGAGCTCCTGACCCAGCTATCCGAGCTGGCCCAGGCGGTCGCCTCGTCGCCCGGCCTGGACGAACTGCTGCCAATGATCGCCGACCGTACGCGCAGCCTGCTCCGGGCGACGTCGAGCGAGGTCTATCTCTTCGATTCGGCCGAGCGCCTGATCCTCCACGCGTCAAGCCCGGCTCGCTCCCAGGCGCGGCCGCTGGAAGCGAAGCACGTGTGGTTCCGGCTGATCGATGCGGGCCGCCCAGGGGCAAAGGAGGCCCACGCCCTGGCCGAGGCGCTCTGGGGCGAGGGCGTCAGCGGGACGCCGCTGTTCGCGCCGCTGCTGGTTGGCGACGAGCGCTTGGGCGTGCTCTGTGTCCTGACCGCAGACGGCCCCGGCGATGCGCCGAGCGTTCTCGCGGCGATCGCCTCACAGGCTGCGGTGGCGATCAAGCGTCTGCAGCTGATCGACTGGCTCAAAGAAAAGAACCTGGTCAAAGACTTCTTCGAAGCCCTCCAACGGGAGAACCCGGAGAGCGACGACCTCCGCGCCCAGGCCGCCCGGCTACGCTGCGACCTCGGCGCGCGGCAGGTGGTCATGCATGCGGTTCCCTGGACAGCAGGGCCCGCGCCGACAGGACGCCGCGTGGCGCGCCAGCCGGCTGAGGCACCGCCGGATTGGCGCCAGGTCGCCATGCGCATGGAATCCCGTCTTCGAGCCGAGCTGCCGAGCGCGATCTTCGACCGTCGCGAGGGCTCGGTTCGCGCCCTGCTCCGGTTGCCCGCCGACGACGTCGATATCGCCGGACTCGTGCGCCGTGCCTATGAGCTGAGTGGCGGAACGGCGACCGGGCCACTTGCCATCGGCATCTCGAATATCGGCCAGGGTGCCAGCTCGTTCGCGCGTGGCTTCGAGGAGGCCGCGTCCGCGGCGCAGGTCGGCGCATTGCTTCGCGGGACATCGGGTGTCTTCAGCTACGAAGACCTCGGCCCCTACCGATATGTGCTGAACGCGGATCAGATGGTCCGGGACCGCTACCAGGACGGGCTCGAACGCCTGGTGGCGTACGAGCGGCGCCGGGGCACCGAGCTGCTCGGGACGCTCGAGGCCTATCTCGAACACCAGGGCAACATCGCGCAGACGGCGCGGAAGCTCTATATGCATCCGAACACCCTGCGACAGCGGCTGGTCCGGATCGAGCGCGTCGCCGGGCTCGACCTGGACAAGGAAGACTGGCTCTCGTTGGCGATGGCGGTAAAGGCGGTCAAGCTCAGGTCAATGCGCACGGCGGCAGCAGCCGAAAGGAGGGACACGCATGGCGGCGGTGATTGAGACGAAGCAGGCGGCGACAAGTGGCAGGACGCTCGAGGATGTCCGCGAGGAGATCAAGCGGCGGAAGATCGACTTCCTCTTCGCGCAGTTCGTCGACATGTACGCTCGGCCGTCCGGGAAGCTGGTCCCGGCCAATCACCTCGACGACCTTTTCACCGAGGGCGCCGGCTTCGCCGGGTTCGCCGCCGGGGAGATCGGGCAGGGTCCGCACAGCACGGACATGATGGCCATCCCCGATCCCAACAGCTTCACGCCGCTTCCGTGGCAGCCTGACCTGGCCCGGTTTGCCTGTGATATCCGGGTCGAGGGCGAGGAGTGGCCGTATGATCCGCGCACCATCCTGCGGCGGCAGCTGGCGAAGGCGAAGGCGAAAGGCTACGTCTTCAAGATCGGCGCCGAATGTGAGTTCTTCCTCCTCCGCCAGGTGGACGGCAAAGTGCAGCTGGCGGACCCGCTCGATGACGCCGACCGACCCTGTTACGACATGCGGCCGCTTACCCGCCAGTACGACTTCATCTCCACGCTGTCGAAGTACGAGAGTAAGCTCGGCTGGGACAACTACGCGAACGATCACGAGGATGCGAACGGCCAGTTTGAATCCAACTTCGTCTACTCGGATGCGCTGACGACCTCAGACCGCGTGATTTTCTTCCGATACATGGTGCACACCCTGGCTCAGCGGCAGGGCTTGCAGGCGACCTTTATGCCGAAGCCGTTTACGCACCTGACCGGCAACGGTTGTCACCTCCACATGAGCCTCTGGGATGCGGACACCGACCGGAACCTGTTCGAGGATCCGAACGACTCGCGGGGGCTGGGCCTCTCGGAGCTGGCCTATCAGTTCCTGGCCGGCCTGCTCAAGCACGCCAAGGCGTACATCGCGGTGAGCGCCCCGACCGTCAACTCGTACAAGCGGCTCATTACGGGTGCGCCAAGCTCGGGTGCGACCTGGGCACCGGCCTTCATCACCTACGGGCGCAGCAACCGGACGCAGATGATCCGCGTCCCGGCGCCCGGACGATTCGAAGACCGTACGGTCGATGGCGCCACCAACCCATACCTGACAGCCACCGTGATCCTGGCGGCCGGCCTTGACGGCATCGAGAACAAGCTCGATCCGGGCGAGCCCAACCTCTCGAACATGTATGAGGTACCGACCGAGGAGTTGAAGCGGCGGCGGATCGACCTGCTGCCGTCCAACCTCCTCGACGCCACTCGCAACCTCGAGCGTGATGAGGTTCTCCGCGATGCGCTTGGCCGCGCCGTCAACGAGGAGTACGTCGACTACTTCGTGCGCGTCAAGCAGCGTGAGTGGAAGGCCTACCACGATCAGGTCACGGACTGGGAGGTGAAGAAATACCTATCACTCGTTTGATCCCAATCCGTCGATCGACCCGCTCAACGCCGGAACCTTAGACCTACAAATAGAGGAGGGAACACGACGTGGGTGTCAATGTCGGCGGCGTCGAAGTCGAGGCCTACACGGGGTCGAACCTCAAGCGGGAGACGAACTGGTGGGGCGCGTTCGTTGTCGGACTGGCCGGAACAATCCTGGTTACCGGCGTCACCGGGCCGGTCCTGGCCGGCATGGGTGCGGCGGCGATTCCCAACTTCTTCTTCGTGACGCTCACCGGCTGGTTGCTCTGCGTCTTCCTCGCGGAGCTCGCTGCCATGCTGCCAGACCGGACGGGTGGGGCACCGGCATACGCGTACTTTGCCTTCAAAGATCGCTATCCGCGTTTCGCGAAACACCTCAACGGGCTGACGTTGTGGATGTACTGGATGGGCTGGTGGCCGGTGATGTCGGTGAACAACCTGCTCATCGGGTCCTACCTTCAGACACTTTTCAACATTCCGACGGGTCCCACGATCAGGGCGCCGGGCGGTGTCGGGGTGACCCTCTCCAGCCTGCTCATCGGCGCCGCCCTCACCGCCGCGCTCTTCGTGCCGGCCTATCTTGGGATCCGCTTCGGAACGGGATTCGCGACGGTGCTCGGCGTGGCCTCGATGATCCCGCTGACCATCCTGGCCGTGCTGCCGTTCTTCCATCCCTCGACGATCCACTTGTCGAACGTCTTTCCCTTCAACACTCCGAACGGCCAGGGCCTCTTTAGCGGGCACGGGATCGCGTTGTCGATCCAGTACTGGGCGTTACTTACCTGGAACGTGATCGCCATGGAGGCGGCAGCGTGCTATATCGCCGAGACCAAGAATCCAGAGCGAGACGCCCCGATCGCCATGAACCTCGAAGGTGGCTATGGGGCATTCATTTACACCCTGATCCCGTTCTCGATGCTCGCGGTTCTCGGCCTCAGCAAGGTCCAAGCCGATCCGCTGGCGCTGTTCAGTACCTTTGCCCAGAACGTCTTCAACATCCCTGGGCTGAACGTGATCCTGACCGCGTTCCTGACCGTCGCGCTGCTGCTGTCGAGCCTGAACGCGATCATGGGCGTGGGTCGGTCGCTGTACCAGATGTCCATCGATGGCCAGTCACCGAAGCTGTTCAGCCACCTGAACAAGCACGGGGTGCCAGACGTCTCCATGGGATTCAACGTCATCCTTGGCCTGGCGGTGATGCTGTTCGGGGCCCCGGCCGTCATCTATGTCTTCAGCAACGTCGGCTACGTCGGATCGTTCGTCCCGGTGCTGATCGGCTACTACTTCTTGCGGCGGTGGCGGCCGGAGCTACGGCGGCCATTCCGGTTACCCGAATGGATGAAGTACGTAGCCCTGGCACTCGGGATCTATTACCTGTTCGTCTGGGCCGTCAGCCTTCCCTGGTGCGCACTGTCGGGCTGCGCTGTGGGCGGCGTCGGGAACGTGCTCCCGGCCTACTTCATCGGGATCGCGCTGATGCTGGCCTACATCCCGCTCTACCTGTGGCGGCAGGCTCAGGATCGCAGGCTCGGCCTTGCCACGGCGGCAGCCGGCACTGCACCAGAGGCAAAGGTGCCGGCCAGCGTCTCGGAGGAGCCTCCGCGCTAGAAGGCAGGATCGAAACGAAATCGAGGATGGACGCCGCAACACCGACACCGCGCGGCGCCCCATCCTCGACCTACGTGATCATGGTTGCCTCGACCGGGGAGGCCATCGACCGACGGGTGCTCGACCGGGCTGTGGAACTGGCCGGTCAGCTGCCGTCGCGTCCGGTGGTGCACGTACTGTCGATCGCCCGGGTCTGGGGCACCGCGCTCGGGCTGCAGAACCCCGGCCTCTACCCGACGCGCAAAGAGTGGCAGGCCCAGGTCGACCTGGTGGCCGAAGCCGTGAAGGCCTTGAAAGGTCGCGGCTTCGACGCCAGCGGTAGGGTGGTCGGGAGCCGCCACGCATCGAAGACCATCGGGAAGGTCGCCGTCGCCGAAGGGTGTGAGGCGATTGTGATCGGCGCGGTCCCGCAGGCTCGCTGGCGGCGGCTCCTTCGCCAGGACGAAGCGGATAACCTGTTCCGCCGCTCGGCCGTGCCTGTGTACGTGGTCGACGTCTCTATGTAACTTCTTCACACCTTCGATGCTCACAAGGTGGCCATTACGAATCTGGTGACTTTTGATCGCCGGCGGTAGAGTGAAAGTTTCATTTCGGATCAGCCAGTGGGAGGGATGGGATGTGCGGCATCGCCGGCGTCTTCTACAAGGGACCTGACCCGTATGGTCCGCTGGGGAAGACCCTGGTGGACATGTGCCAGGAGCTCTTTCGCCGTGGTACGGATTCGGCCGGTTTCGCCATCTACTCCGAGCCTAAGCCGGACACCTACCTGGTGCGCGTCGACCTGGATCCACAGCGCTTCGCCGAGGGTGACGGCCACGCCGTCGCCGACGCCGCCGAGGAGCTGGTGCGGGTCACCGACTTCAAATCGGCCGGCCACAATGTCCGGCTCGAGGTCGACTCCGATGCCGGCGGCACGCTGGCCGATCGCATCGAGGACCGCGTCGAGGGCGCCCGCGTCTTCAGCATCGGTCGCTCGATGGAAATCATCAAGGACCTGGGCGCCGCCGACGACATCGACAAGGTCTACCACGTCACCGGCATCGAAGGAAGTCACGGCATCGGGCATACGCGGATGGCAACCGAGAGCCGGGTCGATACCGCCCACTCGCATCCATTCTGGGCGCGACCGTTTCCCGACATCGCCGTGGTTCACAACGGGCACATCACCAACTATCACAAGCTGCGCCGGCGTCTCGAGCTCAAGGGTCACCAATTTTCGACCGAGAACGACTCCGAGGTGATCGCCGTCTACATCGCCGACCGGCTGGAGAACGGCCACTCGATGCAGGACGCACTGGAAGCCTCGGTCAGCGATCTCGACGGGACCTTTGCCTACCTCGTCTCCACCAGGGAGGGCATCGGTCTCGCGCGCGACCAGTTCGCGATGAAGCCACTGCTCTTCGCCGAGGATGACGAGCTCGTCATCCTGGCCTCCGAGGAGTGCGCCATCCGCAAGGTCCTCCGCGATCCGCACCTCGTTCCCCGCGAGTTGCAGGCGAAGGAGGTCCGTTCGTGGCTCAGGTCGTAACCGGCACCGCCGTCGTCGACGTGGAGGGGCTGAGCACGCGCGAGATCAACGTGGCGCTGACGCGCCTGTTGCAGGGGGGCGCCACCGACATCGAGGTGCGCAACCCGGTTGGGCAGCACTGCCTTGCCGTCGCACTCAAGACCGAGGCCCGAATTCACTTCATGGGTTCGGTCGGCTGGTACGCCGCGGGGATGAACGACGGCGCCCACATCGTGATCGACGGTAACTGCGGGTGGGGCCTGGCGGAGTGCCAGATGGGTGGGCGCGTCGAGGTGCACGGCAACGCCGGCTCGGGGACCTCGGTCTCCATCCGCGGTGGCCTGGTCTTCATCCGCGGTGACTGTGGGGCGAGGGCCGGCATCTCGATGAAGGGCGGCACCCTGATCATCGGCGGCAGCGCCGGCTACCTCAGCGGCTTCATGATGCAGCGGGGCACCATCATCATCTGCGGTGACGCCGCGGATGGACTGGGCGACTCGATGTACGAAGGGACGATCTACGTCGGCGGCAAGGTTGCCGCCTACGGCGCCGATGCGGTCGAGAAGTCGGCCACTGACGAGGATCGGCATTTCCTGCGCACGACACTGAAGGAGTTCCGCATCGACGCCGACCGGCTCGACTTCAAGAAGGTCGAGAGCGGACGGCGGCTGTGGAACTTCAGCAAGAAAGAGCCCGAGCTCTGGAGGTCGGCCCTGTGAGCGAGTCGAACGGAAGAACGTATAAGCCGGTCTTGCGCGAATCGCGGATCTGGAGCAAGGAGGTCATCGAGGACATCCAGCTCAAGGCCCAGCTTGGCCGCTACCGCATGCAGGGCTTTTCGACGCGCCGGCGCGTTCCCAACTTCGACGACCTGACCTTCGTTCCCTGCACGCTGTCACGAGTGCCGCTCGAGGGCTACCGCGAGCGCTGCGAGACCCGCACGGTACTGGGCGGTCGCTTCGCGAAGAAACCCATCGAGCTCAAGCTGCCGATCACGATCGCCGGCATGTCGTACGGCGCGCTCAACAAGACCGCGAAGACCGCGCTCGGGACGGCGGCGACACGGCTCGGCATCTCGACGACGACCGGCGACGGCGGCATGCTGTGGGAGGAGCGGCAGGCGTCGCACCTGATGGTGTACCAGGTGCTCCCCAGCCGCTACGGCTTCAACCCCGATCACCTCAAGATGGCCGACGCGATCGAGATCGTCATCGGGCAGGGCGCGAAGCCCGGCACCGGTGGCGTCCTGCTCGGGTCGAAGGTCTCAAAGGTGATCGCGGAGCAGCGCACCCTTCCCGAGGGCGTCGATCAGCGCAGCCCTGTGCGCCATCCCGACTTCATCGGGCCGGACGACCTCCAGATCAAGATCGAGGAGCTGCGCGAGGCGACCAACTGGGAGAAGCCCATCTACGTCAAGCTGGGTGCGAGCCGGGTCTCCGACGACGTCAAGCTGGCCGTCAAGGCGAAGGCCGACGTCATCGTGCTCGACGGGATGGAGGGCGCAACCGGCGCCTCGCCCGACGTCCTCCTCGACCACACCGGGATCCCGACGATGAGCGCCCTGATGGAAGCGGTGCGCGCCCTCGACGATATGCACGTCCTGGGCGAGGTCCAACTGATCGTCTCCGGCGGGATCAAGAACGGCGTGGATGCGGCGAAGGCGCTGGCGTTGGGCGCCGACGCCGTCTCGATTGGAACGGCGGCCCTGATCGCCCTCAACTGCAACGCCCCCCTCTTCATCGAAGACTATCAACGGCTCGGCGTCGAGCCGGGCAGCTGCCATCACTGCCACACGGGCCGCTGCCCGGTGGGCATCACCACCCAGGACCCCGAGCTCGAGTCGCGCCTGAAACTGGACGAGGCGGCGGATCGCGTCTTCAATTTCATCCAGTCGATGACCATGGAGATGCAGATGTTTGCCCGGGCGTGCGGGAAGTCCGATGTCCATCACCTCGAAGCCGAAGACATGCGCGCCCTCACGCTGGAGGCCTCGATGATCACCGGCATCCCGCTTGCCGGAACCGAGACCGCCCTCACGCCCGACGCGATCGCCGCGCGCGTCGTCAAGGCATTGGACGACCGCGCCCGCAAGCATCCGAACGGCAAGGCCCGTCACTGAGCATGTCGTTCCTCGTGTGCTGCCCGGACTGCGGACGTCGGGAGGTCGGCGAGTTCAGTTTCGGCGGCGAGTCGAACAAACGCCCGGCGCCCGAAAGTACGTCGAGCGAGCTGGCGCGCTACCTCTTCTTCCGTAAGAACCTCGCCGGCTCTCAGGTCGAATGGTGGTATCACCGCGACGGCTGCCAGCAATGGTTCCTGGCCCGGCGCGATACCCGCACCAACCAGATCGAGGAGACCTACTGGCCCGAGCAGCGGGCCGCCCCGCGCGCATGACGCGGGTCCCCCAGGGCGGAGCGCTGATCGACCGCACGGCACCGCTGTCGATCTCCCTCGACGGCCGCCGGATCCCCGCGCTCGAAGGCGACACGATCGGGTCCGCGCTGGCCGCCGCCAGCGTCGCCATCACCGGTCGCTCATTCAAATATCATCGGCCGCGCGGCCTCTACTGCATGACCGGGGCGTGCGGGAACTGCCTCGTGAGAGTCAACGGCGAACCCAACGTGCGGGCGTGCACCCGCCAGGTCGAGCGCGACCTGCGCGTGACCCGACAGAATGCCTGGCCAGGAGCAGACCGCGACCTGCTGCGCATCTTCGACCGGGTCAGCGGAGCTCTGCCGGCGGGCTTCTACTACAAAGCGTTTCACAAGCCGCGCTTCGTCTGGCCGCTGGTCGAGCCCATCGTCCGGCGGGTCGCCGGCCTCGGCAGGCTTCCTAAGCCACCGGCCCGAGGTCGGCGCAACGATCGGCTCACAGTCTTCCCCGATGTGCTCGTCATCGGCGGCGGCCGCGCCGGCCTCACGGCGGCGGTGGAGGCCGCCGGTGCAGGTCGGCGCACGATGGTGCTGGAGCAGCGCGCCGAGCTTGGCGGGCGCTTGCGCACGGCGGACCCGGCGGCCGCGGACCGGCTGGTTGACGCGGCCCGCGCCGCGGGCGTCGAGGTTCTGAGCTCTACCCCGGCCTTCGGCGTCTTCGAAGGTCCGCTGGTCGCGGCCGCCGGACCGCACACCCTCTGGCGGATCCGCGCCGGCGAAATCGTGTTCGCGACCGGCAGCCTCGAGCAGGGCGCGGTCTTCACCAACAACGACCTGCCCGGCGTCATGCTTTCCGAGGGGGTCGATCGGTTGCTGGCGCTCTACGGGGTCAGACCCGGAGCACAGGCGCTGGTGGTCGCCTACGGGTCGCAGGGACGGGCGACTGCGGCCGCGCTCGAGCAGGCCGGTGCGCAGGTGACGGTTGTCGATCCGGCGCGCCAGCCGGTGCTTCGAGCTGTTGGTCAACGGCGCGTAGAGGGCGTGGTTGTTGGAGGGCCCGGCGGTTCCGCGCGACTCGACTGCGACCTGCTGGTCCTCGCCGGCCCGCGGGTGCCCGCGACCAGCCTGCTCGCCCAGGCTGGGGCGCGACTGCGCTACGACGCCTCGCTGGAGGCGTATCTTCCGGACGAACTCCCCGATGGCATGCGTGCCGTGGGTTCGGTGACGGGAGGCCAGGCCTCGATCATGCCCACGGCGGCCGCCCCATCAGAGGGCAAGCAGTTCGTGTGCCTGTGCATGGACGTGACGGTCAAGGAGATGCGCCAGGCGGTCACGGAAGGCTTCGACTCCACCGAGCTGCTGAAGCGGTACACCACACTGACGATGGGGCCCTGCCAGGGAAAGGCGTGCCTGATGAGCTCGCTTCGACTCTGCGCGGAGCTCACCGACCGCCCCCTGCCGCAGGTGGACCGGCCGACCGCGCGCCCGCCATGGACGCCGATTCCGCTCGGCGTCCTCGCTGCCGGCCACCTCGTGCCGCGTAAGGAGACCGCCATCCATCAGCGCCACGTCGAGGCCGGCGCCGAGTTCATGTGGGCCGGGGACTGGCGACGCCCGCACCACTACCGGGACCCGCGCCAGGAATGCGAGGCCGTCCACGAGCGGGTGGGATTGATCGATGTCAGCAGCCTCGGGAAGTTCCGCATCACCGGATCCCAGGCCGTGACGTTGCTCGAGCGCCTTTACCCCAGCAAGTTCGCCGACCTCAAGATCGGCCGGGTCCGCTACGGCGCCATGCTCAACGACCAGGGCGTCATCCTCGATGACGGGACCGTCTGCCGCCTCGACGACCAGGAGTTCTTCGTTACCACGACCACCGGCGGCACCTCCGCGATGGATCAGTGGATCAAGTGGTGGCTGGCCGATTGGGCGCTCGAGGCCCACGTCATCAATGTGAGTGGGGGCTACGCTGCCGTCAACCTGGCGGGGCCACGCTCGCGAGAGGTGATGCAGCGTCTCACCGACATGGACGTCTCGAAGGACGCGCTGCCGTACCTGATGTCGGCGCGCGGTGAGCTGGCCGGCGTGCCGGCCCTGATTCTCCGAATTGGCTTCGTTGGCGAGCTGAGCTACGAGATCCATGTCCCAAGCGCGTACGGCCAGCACGTTTGGGACGCGATCATGGCCGCCGGGCAGGACCTCGGCATCGAGCCCTTCGGCCTCGAGGCCCAGCGCATCTTGCGGCTCGAAAAACAGCACATCATCGTCGGCCAAGACACGGACGCCCTCTCCGATCCGTACGGCGCCGGTCTCGAGTGGATGGTGAAATTCGAGAAAGCCGATTTCCTCGGGCGACGCTCCCTGGAGGAGACGCGCGACCATGGCTCGGCAGAGCGATTGGTCGGCTTCACCGTGGACGCACCGGAGGCTCCACCCGAGGGAGCCGCCGTCGTGGACGCCGGACGGCCGATCGGCCGCATCTGTTCCAGCCGCCACAGCGACGTGATGAAGACGGTCGTCGGAATGGCTTGGGTGCCGGCGCCACTGGCGGAGGATGGCAAGACGTTCGAGATCGCCTACAACGGTCACCGTGCGAGCGCCCGAGTTGTGCTCCGGCCGTTCTACGATCCCGAGGGAACGAGGCTGCGCTCGTGAGCGATACGCCTGAGGTTCTGACCGCTGACCGTCCGGCGGCTACGCTCTCCCGACCTGCGCCGGTGATGCGCTCTTCAATCAGCGACCATCATCAGCAGCGAGGCGCGCAACTCACCGTCGAGGACGGTTGGGAGGTGCCGCGCCTGTACCAGGATGTCGAGCGGGAGCGCGCGGCGATTCGAGAGGGTCTCGCGATCGCGGACATCACGGCACGGGGCAAGATCGACGTCCGCGGCAGCGTTGACTCGGCCCTCGCCAGCCTTCCGCAAACCCGCGGCGCCGCGCTGGCGCGCATCAGCCGCAACTGGGCACTCGTGTTCACGCCACCCGCCGGCCTTGCCGGTGCGCTGACGCTCATCGAAAGCCTGGCGAACCGGGAGACCATGGTGACCGACGCGACCTCGATCTACGCCGGTATCGTGCTACTGGGGCCGCGGGTCCCGGACCTGCTGTCAAGGCTGATCACCGCGGATGCTTCGCGGCTCTTCCCAGGTGATTGCCTCGCGACCCAACTGCTGCGCCTCCCCGCCATCCTGCTCCGGCGTGAGCTTCCCGTCATGGCGGTTGAAACCTATGTGCCATCCGAATTCGCACGATACGCGTGGGAGGCGATCTTCGAAGCAGCCCGTCCGCTGGCGCCTGAGGCGGCCGGCCTGGACGCGCTCCGCGCCGAAGGCTGGCGTTGATGGACCCGCTGAAGTACTTCAAGCCCTGGCGGATGTGGCAGCATCACGACCTCAAGTCCCGCTACGACGTCGTCATCATCGGCGGCGGCGTGCACGGTCTCTCCACCGCCTACGAGCTCGCTAAGCGTGGGGTGCGCAACGTGGCCGTGCTGGAAAAGAGTTACATCGGCTCCGGCGGCAGCGGCCGGAACACCACGATCATCCGGGCCAACTACCGGACGCCCGAAGGGGTGGCGTTCTATAGCGAGAGCCTGCGCCTCTACCAGGGGCTTTCCCAGGAGCTCGATTACAACCTGCTCTACTCGGAGCAAGGGCATCTCACGCTCGCCCACACGGACCGCGCCGTCAACATCATGGTCGAGCGGGCGGCGGTCAACACCCTCCTCGGCGTGGACAGCCGCGTCATCGGCCCCGAAGAGATCGCCAAACTCTGCCCGCACCTCGACCTCTCCTCGCATCCCCCCTACCCGATCCAGGCCGCGCTCTACCATCCGCCCGGCGCGGTCATCCGCCACGACGCCGTCGTTTGGGGCTATGCCCGGGCTGCTGAGCGGTTGGGCGTGGAGATCCATCCCTACACCGAGGTCACCGGCATCGTCCGAGAGGGCGATCGGATCACCGGCGTCACGACGAATCGGGGCGACATTTCGGCGCCCGCGGTGGTCGCCTGCGTCGCCGGCTGGTCGACGGAGGTCGCCCGGATGGCCGGCATCGAGCTACCGATCACGACGCATGTCCTGCAGGCGTTCGTGACCGAACCGCTCAAGCCCTTCCTGCATGTGATCTTGGTGTCCGCGACGCTCCACATCTATGTGAGTCAGACCGATCGCGGCGAGGTCCTGATCGGCGCCGAGATCGAGCCCTATTCCACGTACAGCCAGGCGTCGACCCTGAGCTTCCTCGAGACGAGCGCCCAGCACACCCTCGACCTGCTGCCCGCGCTCAGCCAGGTCAAGGTGCTGCGATCCTGGTCCGGACTTTGCGACGTGACGCCCGACTACAGCCCCATCATGGGCAAAACCGACGTCGATGGGTTCTTCATCGATGGCGGCTGGGGCACCTACGGCTTCAAAGCCGCGCCCGTGTCGGGCGTTTGCATGGCGGAGCTGGTGGCAACCGGAAAGACACCAGCCCTGATCGAGCCGTTCGCGCTCTCGCGCTTCTGGGATCGGCGCCTCGTCTCCGAACTGGCGGCGGCGGCGGTATCGCACTAGGGCGCGTACGATGGGGTCGTAAGAGCGGGCTCGTAAGGAGGAACGAGGGATGTTCGAGAAAATCCTGGTTGCCGTCGATGGTTCCGACCACGCGAACAAAGCGACATCGGTGGTGATCGACATCGCGAAGACCCGTAAGGCCGAGGTAGTCGTGATGCACGCGATCGAGCACGAGCATCCGCGTGGACCGGTAGCAAGGGCGGAGGCACCCGAGGAGGCGAAGCGGGTCACCGAGACCGTGGTCCGAGAACTCATGAGCGCCGGCATTCCGGTTCGCGGCGAAGTGGTGACAACGACGCCGGGGAAGATCGCGCACGCGATCGTCGACACAGCTAAAGACGAGAACGCGGGCCTCATCGTTATGGGCTCGCGTGGCCTATCGGATATGGAGGGCCTGCTCCTCGGCAGCGTGACCCACAAGGTTCTGCAACACGCCGATCGGCCGGTGCTCGTCATTCGCTAGGGGGGATGAGCGAGCCGCACCCACACCCCGACCATCTCTGGCGCAACCCGGAGCCGAAGCGCTCATACGACGTCGTCATCGTCGGGGGCGGCGGCCACGGGCTGGCGACGGCGTACTACCTCGCAAAGAATCACGGCATAACCAATGTCGCCGTGCTCGAGCGCGGATGGTTGGCGGGCGGCAACATGGCGCGCAACACGACCGTGATTCGCTCCAACTATCTCTGGGACGAGAGCGCCGCGATCTACGAGTACTCGCTCAAGCTGTGGGAAGGGCTTTCGGCAGAACTCGACTACGACCTTCTCTTCAGCCAGCGCGGCGTGCTCGGCCTGGTGCACAGCCGCCACCAGATCCATGAGGCGCGGCGCCGGATCAGCGCCAACCAGCTGAACGGCATCGACGCCGAGTGGCTCACGCCGGAGGAGGTCAAGGCGTTCTGTCCGATCGTCAACATCGCGCCCGACGTCCGCTATCCGGTGATGGGCGCCACGCTTCAGCGCCGTGGCGGGATCGCCAAGCACGACTACGTCGCCTGGGCGTTCGCGCGCAAGGCTGACTCGATGGGCGTCGACCTGATCCAGAACTGCGAGGTCACCGGTTTCGATCTGGACGGTGAACGCGTGATCGGCGTGCACACCAATCGTGGCCTGATCGCCGCCGGCAAGGTGGCGCTCTGCGCGGCGGGCCACAGCAGCCTCCTCGCGGCAATGGCAGGTCTCGAGTTGCCGATCCAGAGCTACCCGTTACAGGCGCTCGTCTCGGAGCTGCTCGAGCCCGTTCTCAACTGCGTCGTGCTGTCGAACGACATCCACATCTATGTCAGCCAGGCGCACAAGGGCGAGCTGGTGATGGGTGCCGGCATGGATGCCTACAACTCGTACGCTCAGCGCGGCTCGCCACACGTCATCGAGTACCAGGTGGGCGCCGCCCTCCAGCTGTTTCCGATCTTCAGCCGGGTGCACGTGCTGCGCACCTGGGCCGGGATCGTGGACGTGACGCCCGACGCCTCGCCGATCATGGGGCTCACCCCGATCGACAACCTGTTCCTCAACTGTGGCTGGGGCACGGGCGGTTTCAAGGCGACCCCCGCGGCTGGCTCGGTCTACGCGCATACGATCGCGAACGGGCGGCCGCACCCGCTCAACGCGCCGTTTACGCTCGAGCGCTTCACCAGCGGCGCGCTGATCGACGAACATGGCGCAGCCGCCGTCGTGCACTAGCGTGCTGATCCCCTGTCCCTGGTGCGGCGATCGCGAGGAGGTCGAATTCCGGTACGGGGGCCCGGTGCCGGATGGGTATCCGCCGGATCCTGAGGCGGTGGACGACGAGACCTGGGCTCGGTACCTCTTCTTCCGTCCGAACATCAAAGGCCACCTCAGCGAGCGCTGGGTGCACACGGCCGGCTGCCGGCGCTGGTTCACCGTGGTCCGCGACACGATGACCCACGAGATCACGCCTCCATGAGTCGGTTGCCCTCGGGCGGTCGGATCGATCGCTCGCGACCGCTTCGCTTCACCTTCAACGGGCGGCCCTACCTCGGTTACGCCGGCGACACGCTCGCCTCCGCCCTGCTAGCAAACGACGTCCGGGTGGTCGCCCGCAGCGTCACCTACGGCCGGCCCCGCGGCGTCTACACGGCCGGGATCGAGGAGCCGAACGCGCTGGTGCAGGTCGGCCCGGAGTCGATGGTGCGCGCAACCCAGGTCGAGCTGGTCGAGGGACTGGATGCCGTCGGCCTCAATGGCAAGGGTCGCGTGACGGCGGATGCCGACGCAGGGCGCTTCGACAAGGTGTATGCGCACTGCGAAGTGCTCGTCATCGGCGGGGGCCGGGCCGGGCTGACGGCGGCGCTGGCCGCCGCCAGAACCGGAGATCGGGTGCGGCTGGTTGACGAGCAGGCTGAGCTGGGCGGCCGGCTGCTCAGTGCCGGCTGGGATGACTGGCTGGCGACCGCCATCGCAGAGCTGAGATCAATGCCGGACGTCCGCGTCCTTACCCGCGCGACCGCCTTCGGCGTCTACGACCAGAACCTGGTGCTGATCGCCGAGCGCCGTGATGCTGGCGGCCGCTTATGGCAGGTCCGGGCAAAACGGGTGGTGCTGGCGACCGGGGCGCACGAACGGCCGCTCATCTTCGCGAACAACGACCGGCCTGGCGTGATGCTCGCCGGCGCCGCTCGCACCTATGTCAACCGCTATGGCGTGGCCCCCGGGAAGCGGGCCGTCATCTTCACAAACAACGACAGCACCCAGCCACTCGCGGCTGACCTAAAGAGGGCCGGCATCATCGTCGAGGCGATCGTCGACCTTCGCGCCGGAGAGGCCGTCATCGATACCGTTTCACCACCCTCCCCCTCCGGGGGAGGGCAGGGTGGCGGCAGTTTGGAGGGCGTCATGATCGGGCCCTTAACGGGGGATGGCCCATCCCGCGAGGTGGAGTGTGACCTGCTCTGCGTCTCCGGCGGCTTCAATCCGGCGCTGCATCTCTTTAGCCAGGCGCAGGGGCGGCTCCGATACGACGAAGGCCTCGCGTGCTTCGTCGCGGACGGCGCGCTTCCGAACATCGAGCTCGTCGGCGCGGCTGCCGGCGACCTGGGTGGATGCGGACAGGGCGCGGTCATGCCCTACTGGGTCGTTCCCAGCGACGGGAGGGAATGGTCCTCGCATTTTGTCGACCTCGAGCGGGACGTTACCGTCGCCGACGTGCAGCGGGCGCTTGGCACCGGCATGCGATCGGTCGAGCACGTCAAACGGTTCACGACCATCGGCACCGGCAGCGACCAGGGGAAGACCGCCGGCATCAACGAGAGCGCAATCGTTGCCGCGCAGCTCGGGCAGCCCGTCGGCGCCGTTGGGGTGACCACCTTCCGTCCGCCGTACGTCCCGGTCTCATTCGGACTGATCGCTGGTCGCAATGGGGGCGACCTCTTCGATCCCATCCGGGTGACGCCGCTGCACGCGTGGCACGTCGGGCACGGCGCCGTCCTCGAGAACGTCGGTCAGTGGAAGCGCCCGTGGTACTACCCCCGCGACGACGAAGACCTGGCGGCGGCGGTTCGGCGCGAATGCCAGGCGGCCCGCGAAAACGTCGGCGTCGTCGATGTCTCGACGCTGGGCAAGATCGACATCCAAGGACCGGACGCGCTCGAGTTCCTCAACCGGATGTACACGAATTCTTTCGACGCCTTGAAGGTCGGGTTTTGCCGGTACGCCCTGATGTGCAAGGCCGACGGGATGGTCTTCGATGACGGCGTCGTCATGCACCTCGGACATGACCACTGGCTCGCCACGACGACCACCGGCGGCGCGGCCACCGTTCTCGATTGGATGGAGGAATGGCTGCAGACCGAATGGCCCGACCTCAAGGTGCGACTAACGTCCGTCACTGATCAGTGGGCCGCCGTGGCGGTCGTCGGTCCGCGATCTCGCAACGTCATCCGAAGCCTGTTCCCACACGTGCCGCTGGGGCCCGAGAGCTTCCCGTTCATGGCGATTCGGGAGGGCGAGACCGGCCGAATCCCGGTGCGCCTGCACCGGATCACCTTCTCCGGCGAGCTCGCTTACGAGCTCTGGACGCCCAGTTGGTATGGCCTGGCGCTCTGGGAAGCGGTCATGGCCGCCGGTGAGTCGCTCGGCATCACGCCATATGGGACGGAAACGCTGCACCTGCTCCGCGCCGAGAAGGGATACATCATCTGCGGCCAGGACACCGACGGCACCGTGACGCCCCAGGATCTCGGGATGAGCTGGATCGTGTCGATAAACAAGCCGTTCATCGGCCAGCGCTCGCTCCGGCGGAGCGATACCGCACGGCCGGATCGTAAGCACCTGGTCGGACTGCTACCTGTCGACGGCGAGGCGCTTCTCCAAGAAGGCGCACAACTGGTGCTGGAGCCGAACGGCGCAGCCGGGGTGAAGATGGTCGGCCATGTGACCTCCAGCTATCGAAGCGCCGCGCTTGGCCGGACGTTCGCGCTGGCCTTGCTGCAGAGGGGCCGGGAGCGGCTTGGTGGCACTGTGTATGCGGCGCTGAACGGGCATCTGGTCGCGGCAATGGTGACCGAGCCGAACTTCTACGACAAGGAGAGCCGACGACGTGATAGTTGAGGCCGTCCGGCGCAGCCCGCTCGCCGACTACGCCCTCCGGTTCGCAGAGCTGTCGGCGGCGAGACCCGGCGACCTGTTCCTCCGCGAGCATCCGTTCCTCGCCCAGGTGAACCTCCGGACCGATCCCAACGACCCTGCCGTCATGCAGCGGCTCGCGTCGTCCCTTGGCTTCGCCCTGCCGGTTGCGGCGAATACAACCGCGGCGACGGAGGACCGTCGGGCATTATGGCTCGGCCCGGATGAATGGTTGATCGTCGGCCCTCAGAACCAGGAAGGCGCGCTGGAGCAAGCCATGCGCGACGGCCTTGCTGGAGCCTTCGGCTCCATCGTCGACGTCTCCGCCAGCCGCACCGTGCTCGAGATTCGCGGAGTAGAAGCCCGCGACCTGCTCCTGCACGGCGTCCCGATCGATCTCGATACGCGCTCGTTCAAGATCGGCCGCTGCGCCCAGACGCTGCTCGGAAAAGCTCAGCTGATCATCGAGCGCCGAGGGGATGAGGCCGCCTTTCATCTTTACGTGCGGTCGTCGTTCGCCTATTACGTTGCCGACTGGCTCCTCGACGCCGCGGCGAATCCGAACCTCAAGTCAGCCCGCTGATGCGTCCATGCCCGTCGATCTCGATCCGGGTGTAGGCTGGCTCCTTTCCAAGGCCGGGCATCAGCTGAATGTCGCCCGCCAGCGCCACGACAAAGCCGGCGCCGGCGGATGGATAGACGTTGCGGATCGGCAGCATGAAGCCGCGCGGCCGGCCCTTCAACGCCGGGTCATGCGAGAGCGAAAGGTGCGTCTTCGACATGCAAACCGGCAGCGACCCCATGCCGCGCTCGGTCAGCCAGTCGATCCGCTTCTGGCATTCGGGCAGGAACTCGACGTCCGCCGCGCCGTAGAGACGGCGGGCGAGCGTCTGGATCTGCTCGCGGATCGGCGTGTCGGGTGAGTAGAGCGGCGCGAAGTTGCTGCCACTCCGGGTTGCGCTCAGCACCGCCTCGGCCAGCTCGACCGCCCCTTCGCCGCCACGGGTGAACCCGTCGTTCACGACCGCCGCATCGGCGGCGAACTGCAAAGCCAGCTGCGTGACCAGGTCGAGTTCTCGATCGGTGTCGGTCGGGAATCGGTTGACGCCGACCACGCTGCGCATGCCAAAGGCCTTGACGATATCGATATGCGCCGCGAGATTCTGGGCGCCACGCCGCAAGGCATCCAGATCCTCCGTGCCCAGCTTCGCCGGCGGCACGCCGCCGTGCGACTTGAGGGCGCGCACCGTCGCGACCACCAGCGCGGCCGCCGGCCGCAGGTGGCCGTAACGCGCCACGATGTGGGCGAACTTCTCGAGGCCCAGGTCGGCGCCGAAGCCGGCCTCAGTCACCACCACGTCCGCGAGCTTGAGCGCGATCTGGTCGGCGAGCAGGGAGTTGTTGCCGTGCGCGATGTTGCCGAAGGGTCCGGCATGCACCAGCGCCGGCTGGCCCTCCATCGTCTGCACGATGTTGGGAAGCAGCGCCTCCTTGAGCAACACCGTCATCGCGCCGGCGACCCGCAGGTCCTCGGCGGTAACGAAGCTGCCGTCCTTCTTCTGCGCCACGATGATCCGGCCGATCCGCTGCCGAAGGTCTTGGAGGTCGCTGGCCAGCGCCAGGATCGCCATGATCTCGGAGGCCGCCGCTATGATGAAACTCGACTCGCGAGGTATCCCGTGCTCGTCACCCCCAAGGCCGGTGACGATGTGACGCAGCGCGCGGTCGTTGACGTCCAGGGTCCGCGGCCAGGTGATGAAGCTCGGGCCGATCTCGAGCTGGCCGTGGAAGAGCGCGGCGTCGATCACGGCGGCCAGCAGGTTGTGTGCAGCCTCGACGGCATGGATGTCGCCGGTGAAGTGAAGGTTGATCTCCTCCATCGGGACGATCTGGGCCATGCCGCCGCCGGTCCCCCCGCCCTTGATACCGAAGAGCGGACCGGTCGATGGCTGTCGCAGGCAGAGCGCGACGTTAGTGCCGATCCGGCCCAGACCCTGGGCGAGGCTGATCGCGCTGGTGGTCTTCCCCTCCCCCGCCCGGGTCGGCGTGATCGCGGTGACGACGACGAGGCGGCCGTCTGGCCGGTTCTTCAGCCGCTTGACCGCGTCGAGGCTGATCTTGGCTTTGTACGGTCCATACGAGATGATCTCGGACTCGAGCAGTCCGAATGCTTTGCCGACGTCCATGATCGGTCGGAGACGATGGGGCGGGACCACGAGGGCCCTCGCGATCTGGCTCATGCTTCCTCCTGCGCGGGACTCATCAGCGTGGATCGCGGATTGGCGGCATCAAGCTCCTGAACGAGCGCGGCCGCGACCTCGTTTGCGGTCCCGGCGCGCTCCTGGGCCTCGCCCCAGCGCCAGCCCCCGAGGTACGAATCCATCTCGGTGGACCCGTCCTTCATCGCGTAGGCATCGATCGCCGCCTGAAAACGGTCCGGCAAGATCCGCTTGACCTCGCCCTGCTCGTCCCAGGCTTTGACCTGCGCCGGAATGTGTTTCCAGAACATCACCTGGTACTTCGCCATCAGGCCGCCGCCTCGACCAACTCAGCGAGCCGGGTCTCGAGCTCGCCGAACCCGACCTGCCTGACCTCGAGCGGAAGGCCGAGGTATTCCCCGATCTGATGCGCCTTCTCGACCAGCCGCGTGTCGGCGAACTGCGCGAGGTACAAGAGGTCCGTGTAGTGCTTGAAGTACACGGGCTTCAGCTCAGGGTAGCGGTCGAGGCCAAGCCCTCGAACCACGGCCCGCTCGAAGTTCCGCACTAGCCAATCAGTCAAGAAGAAGGTGGCCGGACGCTCGTCCGCAATCCGATCGAAGTCCGCGCCCGCAAACATCTCGTAGCAGTGGGGTCCGCGCACCCGGACCGCGCCATGGCGTTCGAGGACCGGCTCCAGCGCACCGGCGGTGCCGCAGTCGCCGTAGACGACCACGACCTGGCGATAGCCGGCCGACAGCTCGCCCAGTTTGCGGTCGACCGCCTCCACGATCTTCTTCGGGTAGAAGTGGTGCATCGCGGGCACGCCGTAGATGTCGACGTCCCAGCCGTGCTCATCGACGATCGTCTTGACCTCCTTACCGAGCGCTCCGCATATGAGCAGGGCGACGGCCTTCATTGCAGCGTCTCCAATTCCGGGAACTGCAGCACGGAGATGAAGGAGTCGTTGAAGTCGGCGCGGCCGGAGAGTTCGACGTACTCGATCTTCTCGGGCAGCTCGAAGGCCACCTGCCGCTCGCGGAAGGAGAGCAGCGACATCTTCGCGCCCTCGCCGGCGGTGTTCCCCACCGAGAGGATGCGATCGACGTCCACCGGCGGCACGAGTCCGATGATCTTCGCGCTCTCCGGGTTCAGGTAGGAGCCGAAAGACCCGCCCAGCAGGACTTGGTCCAGGTCGGCCGCCTTGACCCCCATCACTTCCATCAGCACCTTGATGCCGGTGGCGATCGATCCCTTCCCGAACTGCAGCTCACGAACGTCACGCTGGCTGAGGTAGACGTTCTCGGCCAGCAGGAAGGCGCGCACGCCGTCGATGGTGATCAGGCGATCGGACAGGGGATGCTCGGGAACCTCCTCGCGGCTGCGCATCTTGCCGCTGGCGTCGAGCAGGCCCACCAGCCGGAGCTGGGCCACGGTATCGACCAGGCCGGAGCCGCAGATGCCCCGCGGGACCACGTCGCCGCCGATCACCTGGAGCTCGACGCGGCGGTCGCTCATGGTCACGCCCTCGATCGCGCCATCCGTGGCCCGCATCCCGCAGCGGATCTGGCTGCCTTCGAAGGCCGGCCCGGCGGGTGCGGCGGTGCAGAGTACGCGTTTGAGGGAGCCTAGCACGATCTCGCCGTTAGTTCCCACATCGACGAAGACGCGCAGCTTGTCCTCCCGGGCAAGGCCGGTCGCGATCACCCCCGCCACGATGTCGGCGCCAACGTACGCCCCAATCACCGGCAGCGTCTGCACGTACCCGTCCGGGTGGATGTCGAGGCCAACCTCGCGGGCGGGCAGGTAAAGGGGATCACGGAAGGCCGGCGTGAACGGCATCATCGAGATCGGCGTGGCGTCGATGCCGAGCAGGAGGTGGAGCATGGTCGCATTGCCGACGATGACCATCTCGTAGACGCGATCCCGCCCAACACCGGCTAATTCGTAAAGCTCCTGAAGGATCGTGTTCATCGTGCGCTGGATCGCCTCGCGCAGCTCAGCCTTGGCCTCGTCCCCCTGCATGCCGTGGCTGATCCGGGAGATGACATCGGCCCCGAATGGCGCCTGGCCGTTGAGCGTCGACCGCACCGCTTCCGCCATCCCGGTGCGCAGGTTCATCAGCGTGCCTACGACCGTGGTCGTCCCGAGGTCGAAGGCGATGCCATAGCTCTCGTCACGAGTGTCACCTGGCTCGACCGCGATCAGCTGGTCGCCGCCCAGCACGGCGGTCACCTTGAAGTCCGCCGCTCGGAGGACTGTGGGCAGCGTGCGCAGGACCCGGAGATCGGTCTTCATGTCGAAGCCTTCGGCCGTGAGCGCATCGCGAAGCCGCTCGTCGTCACTGCGCTGGTCTTCGAGGCTGGGCTCGGTCAGCTCGACGAAGACCTTGCGGACATTGGGGTCGAGCAAGACCAGCCGGTTGACACCCATGGTGGCGGCCTTCGGCACACGCATCAGCTCGGGGACGTTGACGGTGAGGTCTTCGTAGACCTTCGCCTGGCAGGAGAGGCGCCAGCCGGCATCCAACTCGGCGGCTTGCAGTTGCTTGCGGTCGGCGCTGGAGATCTCGGCGCCCCCCTCGAGCAGCTGCACCTTGCACTTGCCACAGGTGCCTCGGCCGCCGCAGGTGGAATCGATCGGCAGGCCGATCCAGTGCGCCGCGCTGAACAGGGTCGTCCCGGGCGGCACCCGCGTCACCTTGTCGAACGGCTTGTAGACGACCTGCAGCTTCTTCTGGATCACGAGGCCGGCACCGCCTTCTTCTGCTCGGCTCGGAATGCGGAGATCCAGCGCATCGCGTACTCGTCGTGGCCGAGCAGGAGGTCGGAGGCCCGCACCGCCTTGCGCACTTCCGCCACCAGCGGGTTGGTGATGGCACAGGTGAGCCCGGCGTGCATCGCGACGGAGAAGAAGGCCGCGTTGAGGATGTGCCGGTCGGGCAGGCCGAAGGACACGTTGGAGGCGCCACAGGTCATGTTGTTGCCCAGCTGCTCTTTGATCAGCCGCATCGTCTCGAGCGTGATCAGCCCCGCCTGCGGATCGGCGGCGACGGTCATCGCGATCGGGTCGATGATGACGTCCTCGGCCGGAATCCCGTAGTAGGCAGCGCGCTCGATGATGCGACGGGCGATCTCCACCCGCTCCTGCGGCACCATCGTGATCCCCGTTTCGTCGTTGCTCATGCCGATGACGGCCGCGCCGTGCTTCTTGACCACCGGCAGGATCCGATCCATGCGCTCGTCCTCGGCCGTCACCGAGTTGACCAACGCCTTGCCTTCATAGGCGGCCAGCCCAGCCTCGAGCGCCTCGATCACGGAGGAGTCGATACAGATCGGCACGTCGGTGACCTCGCTGACGGCCTTGATCGCGGCCACCAGCAGCGCCGGCTCGTCCACCAGGGGCACGCCGGCGTTGATGTCGAGCATCTGGGCGCCGGCCTCGACCTGGGCGATGGCGTCGGCCTTGACCCGATCCATCACGCCCGCTTTCATCTCAGCGGCGAGCACCTTGCGGCCGGTGGGATTGATGCGCTCGCCGATCATGACGAAGGGCCGGTCACGGGAGATGACGACCTCGCGGGAGCGCGAGCGGACGGTGGTCTCCATCAGCCACTCCCGCCGACGGTGGCCAGCGGGCTCAGGGTGGGCCTGGGCAGCAAACCCGCCGCCTCCGCAACCTGGACCACGCCTTCTTCCCATTTGATCCCGATCAGGTGAACGCCGCTGACGCCCGGGATGTCCCGCACGGCGCTGACCAGTTCGACGGCGATCTGGATTCCCTCCTCAGCCTGCCGGGCGGGGGGCGTCTTTTCGAGCCGAGTCACGAGCGCGTCCGGCACGTGCAGCCCCGGGACCTTCTCGCGCATGAAGTGGGCACCGCGAGCCGAGCGGGGGATCCCGATCGAGGGAATGATGAAGACCTTGCCGGTAAGACCGAGATCCGCGACCATGGCCATGAACCGGGCGAAGCGCGGCACGTCAAAGACCAGCTGGGTCTGAATGAAGTCGGCGCCCGCCCGGACTTTCTTCTGCAGCCGCAGCGGACGGAACTCGAGCGGCGGTGCGAACGGGTTCTCGACGGCGCCGATGAAATAGGACGGCGCCTGCTCCAGCTTTCGCCCGCTCAGGTAGGTGCCGCGATCGCGCATCATGGCAGCGACCTCGACCAGCTGCATCGAGTCGATGTCATAGATGCGACGGGCCTCCGGATGATCGCCGGCGGTCACATCATCCCCGCTCATCAGCACGAGGTTGCGGACGCCGAGGGCGGCGGCGCCGAGCAGGTCCGCCTGCAGGGCCAGCCGGTTCCGGTCGCGGACGGTCAACTGCATGATGGGCTCCAGCCCCTTCTCGACCAACAGGTGGGCCGCCGCCAGCGAAGACATGTGCACGTGAGCGCCGGTGTTATCCGTGCAGTTGATGGCATCGACCGATCCTCGCAGCAGCTCGGCCCGTCGCCAGGTCGCTTCCGGATCCGCGCTGTTGCTCGAGGAAAGCTCGGCCGTGACCACGAAATGGCCCTCGCGCAGCAAGCCGGCAAGCCGGCTAGGCGTGCTCATGCTCCTGCCATCCGGCGGGCGCGACCCGGTCGCGGCCATTGAGCAGGTTGATCCACGACGAGGTGCCCTGCAGCTGCCAATCCACCGGCTTCTGCAGGTGCTGGATGTGATCCTTGAAGACGGGCAGCCGTCGCGAGCCTTCCCAGGCATCCACCCAGACACAGCGCGTGTCCGGGTACACCTCGCAGTTGCCATTCGCGCGCACGCCACCGCACGGCCCGTTTCGGAGATTCTTGGGACACCGCATCGGGCAGCTCAGGCCGGTGGAGTGCAGGATGCACTGGCCGCACATTCGGCAGTCCCAGATCGCTTCCTTGAGCGGCTTTTCGACGGCGAGCACCAGGCGCTCGACAGCGCGCATCCAGCTACCCCTTCTTGAGCGTCTTGTCGATGAGCTCGACGGCCTGGGTCAGCGCCGCATTCTCCGCCGCCTGCGCCGCCCCGACGATCTGCTTGGCCATGCGGGTGGCGATCGACGCATCGGGTGAGTAATGATCCGCGCCCGCGAGCTTGGCGTATTCCTCGGTAACCGGGGCGCCGCCCACCATGACGGCCACCTTGTCTCGTAGGCCGGCCTTCTCCAACGCCTGGATATTGACCTTGAACATCGGCATCGTGGTGGTGAGGAAGGCGGAGAAGCCGACAATGTGCGGCTCGTTGGTCCGTACGGCCTCGACGAATTTCTCTGGAGGACAGTTGACGCCGAGGTCGACCACCTCGAAGCCGGCGCCTTCCATCATGATGATCACCAGGTTCTTGCCGATGTCGTGGATGTCGCCCTTGACGGTGCCGATCACGACCTTTCCGATCGGCTTGGCGCCGGTCTCGGCGATCAGCGGCCGCAGGATGACCAGCGCCCCCTGCATGGCACGAGCGGCGATCAGCATCTCGGGGACGAAGAAGTCACCTTTTTCGAACCGGCGACCGACCTCCTCGAGCGATGGGATCAGCGCCTTGAACAGGATGTCCATCGGATCCATGCCGAGCTTCAGTCCTTCCTCGGTCAGCACCTTCACCTCGGGTGCGTGCCCGTTGAGCGTGTGATCGAACAGTTCCTGCCGAATTTCCTCTTCCCGACTCATGCCTCGCCTCCTCCCGGGATGTAGCCCATCCGCCGCGAGATCGCCTCGCCGGCCTCTTTGGTCATGGCGCCCAGCTCGGTCAGCCGCTGCGGGGTGACGCGATAGGAGGGACCGGCGACACTCACCGCGGCATGAACCGACCCGTCGGTGCCGCGCACCGGCGCCGCCACCGCGTTCAAGCCGACCTCCAGTTCCTCGAGCGTGAAGGCCCAGCCGTCGTCCCTCACCCGCCCTAACTGCTTCTCCAGCGTCTTGACGTCGGTGATCGTGCGAGGCGTGAACCGTTGCAGCGGTTGCTCCAGCAGCCGCCGCCGTTCCGCGTCGGGCAGGAACGCGAGCAGGACCTTGCCATTGGAGGTGCAGTGCAGCGGCGTCTGTTTGCCGACCCAGTTGACGTTGACGACCAGGTTCGGCGCCGCGATCTGGTCGATGTTCACCACCTGGCTCCCTTGCAGGATGGCGAGGTTGACCGTCTCCGACGTGCGGGAGGCCAGCTCCTCGAGCACCGGTCGCGACGCTCGAGCCAGGTCGATCTCACCAACCACCGCCGACGCCAGCCGCACCAGCCCATAGCCGAGCCGGTATTTCTCGGTGCTGGGATTCTGCTCGACCAGACCGTGCTCCTGGAGCGTCGACAGCAGGCGGAAGGCGGTCGACTTGTGGACTTCGAGCCGTCGGGCGAGATCGGTAACCCGCATCTCCGGCTCGCTGCCGAGGAGCTTGAGAATATCGAGGGCCCGGTCAAGCGATTGCACTCTGTTGCGCGTAGCAAAACCGGTGCTCATCGCACAACAAATATACCCCTGCGGAGCTCTGGAGGCAAGACCTCCCGGCCGCGCCGCAGCTAGCTCGCCCTCAGCGGCCTCTGACTTTGCGGATCTGGGTATTGACCGCCCGAAGCACCTTCTGGACGTCGCCGATGACGGCATAGTCGGCTTGCTGCACGATCGGGGCAGCCGGATCGGTGTTGATGGCGAGGATGTGCTTGGCGGCGCGGCAGCCGACCATGTGCTGGATGGCACCGCTGATGCCGCAGGCGATATAGAGGTCGGGGGCGATCCGGGTGCCGGTCTGGCCAACCTGGTCGCTGTGCGGTCGCCACCCCAGGCTGGTGACCGCTCGCGAGCAGCCAACGGCACCCCCGAGGTGCTGGGCGAGCTCTTCCAACGAGGCGAACCCTTCGGCGCTGCCGACGCCGCGCCCGCCGCCGACGACGACGCGAGCCTGCGCCAGCGAAATCTTCCCGGTGTCGGCCTCGACCTGCGGGATGATCCGCACCCGGAAGGCTTTGTCCTCGAGCCTCGGCGTCCATTGCCGAGTGGCGACGTCGGTGCGGCTGGGCGACGCCTCCGCCGTGAGCGCGTGCGGCGCCAGCGTCAACAGCTTGACCGCGCCCTTGACGCGCGCCTCCTCGAGCAGGCTGCCACCCCAGCGCTGGCGCGTCACCGTGAAGGGATCGCCAGGCATGACCTCGGTGCAGTTCGCCGCCAGAGGGAGCGCCATCCGTGCGGCGAGGTGCGCCATGACCTCGGCGCCGCGATCGCTCGCCGTCCCGATGACGAGCTCGGGGTGTTCACGCCCGACAAGCTCCACGAGGCTCTGGGCCCAGGCGGCAGGCGCGTACTCGGCCAGGCGGCCATCGTCGGCGACGTGCAACGCACGGACGCCGTACGACGTGAAGATCCCAGCCGCCGAACCGCCCTTGGGCCCGATCACGACCGCGTCGAGTGGGGCGGCCATCTCCTGCGCGAGCCGCCTGGCCATGGTGAGCACCTCGAGCGAAAGGATGGTCGGGGCTCCATCGACGTGGTCGACGAATGCGAGGATCATGTTTAGAGCAAGCTCAGACGCCGGAACAGCTGCACCAGTTCCGCGCTCACGTCTCCGTTCTTGCCGAGGACCTCGACGCTATGCGCGGCTTGCACCGGTAGCTTGAGACGGACTTTTTCCAGCCCGCCGTCGCGCCACTCCGGCTTGATCCGCTCGATTTCCTTCTTCTTGGCCTTGAGCCTGCCGGGTAGCGACGGGTAGCGCGGCAAGTTGATGCCTTCCTTGACAGCCAGCACCGCCGGTAATGCCACCTCCGCCGTCTCCCAGCCCGACTCGGTCTGGCGACGGACATTCACCGTGCCACCGGCGACGTCGAGCGCCTTGATCGCGGTCACGCAGGGGAGATCGAGCGCCTCGGAGACCCGGACCCCGACCTGGTAGCCGGCGCTGTCAGCGGACTCGTTACCGAACATCACGATGTCGTAGGTCCGGCCCGCGGCCCGCTCCGCCTGGATCGCCTCGACGATCGCGGCGGCGGTGGCCGCGGGATCCCACTCGCGACCGTCGGTTTCGAGCAGGATGGCGCGCTCGATGCCCAGCGCCATGGCGTCGCGCAACTGGTCGGTCGCCGCCTCCGGGCCCAACGTCAGGACCGTCGTCGTCCCGCCGTGCTTCTCGATCAGGCGGACGGCTTCCTCGACCGCGCATTCCTCGTGGGGGCTGATCGTGAAGCCAAGGTAGCGCGTGTCGATCTCCTGGCCGTCCGGCGTCAGCGCGATGTGGCCGGCGGTGGCGGGGACGCGCTTGATGCAGGTGAGGACGTTCATCGCCGCCGGGGATCAGCTCCTCACCCGAGTGTTCTGCGGGTCGAAGAGCGGCGTCGGACCGACGACCGCCACCGTCGCGGGATATCGCTCGCCGAAATACTCGACGGCGAGCCTGGTGCCAACCCGGGCCTGCTCCGGCGGCAGGAAGCTCATCAGGATGGTTTTGCCGACCGATGGCCCGGATCCGGCGCTGGTGACGTAGGAGCCGCGGCCGTGCCGATCGACCAGCCGCTCGCCCTTTTGGGAGAGGACCGGCTCCCGCCCCATCATGTACCGCTTGAAACCCGATTGCGAGGTGTTGTCATCGATCGTCAGCGTGCAGAGGACCACCGCCGGCGGCTCGGCACGCTGCTTGAGATAGGCCTCCTTCCCGATGAAGTCCTGCGGCTTGACCTGGGGCCGGGCAAGCCCGGTTTCGACCAGGGTGAACTCCTGCTCCAGCTCGTTGCCGTAGGCACGGTAGCACTTCTCCAACCGTCCGGTGGTGCCATAGACGCCGATCCCGACCGGGGCGATGCGCAACGGCTGTCCCGCTTCCCAGATCGAATCCCACAGCCGCGCCCCCTGCTCGAAAGGGACGTAGATTTCCCAGCCCAGCTCGCCGACGTAGGAGATGCGGGAGGCGAGCGCACGGACCGGGCCAAGGTCGACGAAGCGGCAGGTCCCGAAGGGGAAGCCCTCGTTCGTGACGTCAGCGTCGGTGATCGATTGCAGCAGGTCGCGGGCGCGCGGCCCCCAGACGCCGATCGTGCCCCAGCTCGAGGTGAGGTCGGTCAGCTGGACCGCCCCGTCCTCCGGCAGGTGATCAGCGAACCACTTGCGGTCCCGCATCCCGTCCGCGCCGCCGGTCACCACCCGAAAATGGTTGGTCCCCAGGCGCATCACGGTCAGGTCGGCCTTGATGCCGCCCGCCGGGTTCAGCAGCGAGGTGTAGATGACCCGCCCCACCGGGAGGTTCATCTGGACCGCGCACATGGTCTGCATGTAATCGAGGGCGCAGCTGCCGGCGATATCGAAGACGGCGAAGGCCGACAGGTCGACCATGCCGACCCGGTCGCGCATCGCCAGGTGCTCGGCATTGATGATCGGCGACCACCAGCGCGCCTCCCACTCGTAGCGGCGCGGCAGGGCTCGTTCGCCGTAGTCCGCGAGCAGCGGCTTGTTCGACTCGTACCAGTTCGGCCGCTCCCAGCCGGCGGTTTCGAAGAAGACTGCGCCCAGCGCCTTCTCGCGCTCGTAGAAGGGGCTGACCCGCACCCGCCGGTTCGACTCCCACTGCTCCCGCGGGTGGACGATGCCGTAGGTCTTGTTGAAGCCCTCCGCGCTTCGGCCGCGGATATGCGCCTTCGTCTTCTGATGGTCGTAGAAGCGAGCGATGTCCGAGCCCGAGGGATCGATCTCTGGCACGCCGGAGGTCATCCATTCCGCCACGCAGCGGGCGATGCCGGGCGCCTCCTTGATCCAGATCGCCGCCACCGACCACAGCCCCTTGACCTCCGGCGTTTCGCCCAGCAGGGGGAAGCCGTCCGGCGTCAGCGACAGCAGGCCGTTGATCGCATGCCGGATGCCGACGTTCGGGTCACCGAGGATGTCCGGGATCAGCTCGAGAGCGTGCTCCAGCGACTCATCGAAGTCTTCCTTGGTGAAGGGCAGTTCCGTCGGGGAGAGCTTGGACTGCCCAATCGACGGGATATCGTCGGGATCCCAGAGGATGGGGCGATGGTCGTAGGAGCCAACTTCCATGTCGCTGCCGTGCTGCCGCTCGTAGCCGTTCGTGTCCATGTCGCGGATGATCGGGTACTTGATCTCCCCGACCGTGTCGGCGAACAGCGGGACCGGGCCGACGCTGATCATCTGATGCACCGCCGGGCTGAGCGGGATCGAGGCACCGGCCATTCGGGCGATTCGCGGGCTCCAGATACCGCTGGTGATGACGACGACCTCGGCCGCGATGTCGCCCTTGTCCGTCCGCACGCGCCGGACCCGGCCGTTCTCGACCTCGATGCCGGTGACTTCGGTGCTGGGCGTGATGCTCAGCGCGCCCAGCGCCTGCGCCCTTTCCCGCATCAGCGTGCCACCGCGGAGGGAATCGACGGTGCCGATGCCGGGCGTGGAGAAGCCGCTGAGGATGATCTGCTCGTTGATGTACGGCACCATCTCCTTGACTTGAGCCGGCGTAACCAGCTCGGCGTCGATGCCCCAGGCCTTGCTCGAGGCCATGCGGCGTTTGAGCTCTTCCACCCGCTCGGTCGTGCGGGCCACCTCGATGCCCCCACTCTGGGTGAAGACGCCCAGCTCCTTGTACTGCCGGACACTGTCCAGCGTGAAGAGCGTCATCTCCTTGGAGTGGTCGGTGAGGAAGATGAAGTTCGAGGCGTGGCCGGTCGAGCCGCCGGGATTGGGCATCGGCCCCTGGTCGATCAGGACGATGTCCTTCCAGCCGAGCCGAGCCAGGTGGTAGGCCATGCTGTTGCCGACGATCCCCGCGCCGATCACGACGACCCTTGCCTGGGCGGGCAGGCTGGTCACGCGCATCCCTCCTTCGTCTTCGTCGTCGGTTCACAGCATACCGAGGAAGACGACGCGATGAGAAAGCCGGAGTCTCGTCAGCGAACTCGGGCGAGCACCTGCTCCAGCTGCGATCGGAGGACCCGAACGCCGAGCCAGGCCATTCCCAACCCGATCAGCCGCCCGCGGAGCCCGCGGCCGCTGCGGATAACCGTGACATTGACCAGGGTGCCGCCGGATGGGGTCGGCCGTACCTGATAGTCCCAGCTGCTGCCAGGCGCCCAGCTGTCCGACTCGAGGGTCTTGACGACGACCCGTCCGGCGCTGGCGTCCCAGTCGTACCGGTTGCGCTCCCAGGCAAGGACGTTGCCTTCGGTCACGTCGGCCCACCCCGGTCCGAGGCTGTGCACGCGAAAGTGCGAGTGGTCGATGTTCGGCCAAACGTCCGGCCGGCTGTCGCTGAAGTCCGTCAGCGCGTGCAGCACGGCATCGGGCGCCGCGGGTACGGCGACGTGAAAGCGAATGGTTGGCACGACTAAGGTTAGCTCTCCCAGCCGGCCGCCGCCAGCTGCCCGGACGGTCGGGTCGCCGCGCGGCGCCAGGCCCACCAGGCGTTGGCGACCAGAAGACCGATGAAGAGGTAATGCAGACCGTGCGTGGTGACGAACGCCGCGGCGCTGACGATGCCGGTGATGCCACCGAACGGCACCTGATCATTGAGACGATTCGGCGATGTGGCCGGGTCGGTGAGCATCAGCAACCCGAAGAAGAGTCCGGCGTCGAGGAACGGCGGGCGGAACACCGCTGCCAGGCTGGCACTCGATCCGCCAACAACCATAGCGGCCAGGGTGAATGCAGCAAAGTAAGCGCCGAAGAATGCGATGACCGCTGGAAGCTTGTTGACGCGCCACGCAACAAAGCCGCCGCCGGTCAGCAAGACGGCGAGAAGCGGCGCCGGCAGGTCGCTTAGCGCGCCCCACCAGCTCTCGCCCGTGGGAACCAGGGCCAGTGAGGCGAGCAGCCCGACTGCGGCCGGGTTGAAGAGGTGGAATTGCGGCGTCCGGAGGACATGCTTCGAGGCCGTTGCCAATCCGCTCGCCGTGAGGACCGCGGCAGGCGGAGCGCCAGGGACGAGGATCAGGCCAACCATCATGCCCGTAATGAGCGCGCTATCCGGGAACGAAACGGTTCCATGCCGTACTACCGACACCGCGAGATCGATTCCGATCGACACCGCCACGGCGGCGAGGAGCTGCAACGCGACTCGTCCGACCCCCTCGAACGGGATGGCGACAGCGGCGAGGACACACAGGACGATGATCACGTTCCCTTTCGGCGAACGAAGCCAGCGGCGGAGTTCGTTGGTCATGCGGCCGAAGCGGCAACCAGGCGACCGAATCCGCCAGTGGCCGCCGAGCCAAGGTTGCGCGTTAGCGTGATCCCGTCGACGCCCTGGCTCTCGAGCAGGCGAAGGCCGCGCTTCGCGCCCAGGACGAAGGCGGCCGTTGAGAGGGCATCCGCCAGCATGGCGGTGGGCGCCACAACGCTCGTGCTGGCCAGCTCTCGCGGCGATTGGCCCCGACGCGGATCGACCAGGTGGTGCTGACCTCGGCTGCCCCGGCGAGCGTAATCGCCCGATGTGCACACTGCACCGTGAGACAGCCGGAGAACACACCAGATGGCTCCCGTCTGCCGCGGATGCTGGATCGCGACGCGCCACGGCTCTCCATCGGTGTTGCGCCCGCTGACGTAGATGTCGCCGCCGGCGTCGATCGCGTAGTTCGTAACCGCGGCCAGCTCCTTCGCCGCCAGGTCGATGGCGAGCCCCTTGGCCACCGCCCCGAGGTCGATGACGAGCGGCCGGTGAAGGGTGATGCTTCGATCGGCGCTGTCCACCTCGATGTCGCGATAGGTCGCTGAAGGGGACTCTGGCGGCCGGGAGACGATGCGAAGCCCGGTACGGTAGTTTCGGTCGAAGCCACGCGTCTGCATCAGCCCGCCAATCGATGGGTCGAACGCGCCATCGGTCAGGCGCGCCACCGCAACCGCGAAGCGCACGGCTTCGAAGAGGAGCGCACTGACCCGGACGCGGGTGCCGACCGTCACGGAGAGCCGCATCACCTCGCTCGATGGATCGAACCGGCTGCAGACCGATTCCACCCTGGAAAACCAGGCAAATGCGCGGTCGATGACATGATCCACATCACGCGACGCGTCGACACACACGAGCGAGACCACGGTGTCCATGGACACGCCCAGCCGCCGCCGGCAGGCCGCGCGCCCCGTCTTCACTCAGCTCTGCGCCTGCTGCAGCGCAACCTGCACCGCCTTGACGAATGCCGAGCTGCTGGCGGTCGCACCGCTGACGAGGTCGATCGTGGCCGACTGCCGAGCGACCACCTCGTCCCGAAGGCCGTCGATCATCCGTTCGGGAAAGGTCGTGGTCACGGCGTTGATCCAGACCTTGGTGATCCGGCCCTGCTCGACGGCGACCGTGATAAAGACGTTGCCGAATGGACTCTGGCCCTCTCCGAGATAAGTTCCGTCGCGAAGGCGGCCGCTCACCGCCGAGGGCGTTGCCGCGGTGGTAGCGATCTGTTGCAGCAGACCGGCGGCCGGTTCCGTGATGACGTAGCCGACGGCGTATACACCCACCACCGCCGAGGCGCTGAGGATCATGAGCTCGCTGGGAACACGTCGCTTTCTCGCCACTGGCGTCCTCCGTATATCGTCAGCGGCCTTACGACGTTGCGGCCGGCCGAATCATGGGGGCCCGACGCTGGATCCGGTTGAAGACGACGACGGCGATGCCGGGGCGCGGGTCAGTAGAGCTCGAGCCCGTATTCATCGACCGTGAGGTAGAAGGCTGTCCCGTTGCCTGTGAAGGTCGCGATAATCGGCGTAGCCGGAACGAATTTATAGACCACCCGGACGTCGAGCACCTGGTTGCTCCCGGTGCCGTCGGAGGCGGATGCGGGTCGGGTCTGCCAGCCGCCGGCCGGGCAGGTTACCACGCCACCTGACGAGGTACAGGTGCGGACCGCGAAGCAGGTCAGCCGGCCCGGCGGGCTGGTGAAGGCGGCCGACGTGCACCCGGTCGAGTCACCGCATTTGTGGCTTGGCTGAGTGCTGTCGCAATCGTTGAGACCGCCCGGGCCGGTGTCACCCCAGGTGGCCGTGTTGTTGGCAATCGCCGAGTTTGGCTCGCTTCGCGCCGCGTTCCCGATGTCGGTGCTGCCGTTGATCACACCCTGACGCAGGCCGGACCGGCTCGCGCCCGAGATCTCGATGCTGAGGTAGAAGGCGCGGCCAAGGTCGGTGGCGCCCAGCATGAGCAGGGCGAGTGCCGGCATGATGAGGGCGAGCTCGGTCAGCGCTTGACCACGGGTTCGTTTCCGCCTGGCCACCATTACTGCTCCAGGCTCACCGTCGGCGCGCTTTGCAGGCCGGGGTTGAAGGTGCCGACGTTGTTCAGCGTCACCGTCACCGTCACCCAGTCGCCGCAGCGGTCACCGTCGCTCATGAAGATGGTGATGGTCGACTGCAGGCCGGCCGGGATCGGGAAGGTGTACTTGAGCGTGTCCACGTTGCTTCCGCTATTTGCGCCGGAGATCGCGTTCTCGTGTCCCCAGACCCAGCCGCCGTTGATCTCAAGCGCCGACGCATCGGCGAATTTCATCGTCCAGTCGGACGCGTTGTTGCTGGTCGAGGTATGTGTGTACTTGTTCCCCGAGTCCTGTGCGGCGCTGGGGTACGCGGGAGTGGTTTCGCCTGGGGTGTTGCCGCCCGGCGGCAGCGGGACGCCAGCGTTTGGGGCCGGATTCCAGATCCCTTGCGAGAAGTACACCGGCGTGGTGTTGTTGATCTTGACGTAGGTCGTATAGGCATCGAGTTTCCACTCGTCGGTGTAGTGCCAGGTCAGCGTTTCGAATCCTGCCTGGGCGGGAACGGGCGCGGTCAGCGTCGCGGCCGGCGTGGCGTACATTTCGGTTTCGTTGCGTCCGCCCGTCGACGTGGGCGGTGGGCCGCTGCCCACGCCGAACCCGGAGGTGAAGCTCACCGCCGTGCCCGGAATGCCAAAGGTGGTGAAGGTGTAGGCGAGGACCTGGCCCCGGATGGCTGAGCCGCTCCCGCCGATCCCGGCGTTGATCTCTACGCCGCCGCCGGTCGCGCTGGTGGTCTGGTAGATGATGCCGACGAACTGGCTGTTGATGGTGGATGCCCCTTCGCCGTCATCGCCGCCGCCGCCACCGCCCGGGTTGTTCGCATCGAGGTGGATGAAGCTGCTGTTCTCCATGTCGAAGAGGATGGGAACGCCTCCCGTCGCCGGCTGGGTTCCGAGTCCCGGCCCTGAAAGGCTGATGGAGCTGACTTCATTGGTCGACACGAAGCCGCCCGACGAGGGTCCAGCGAACTGGAAGGTCACGCCGGCGCCCTTGACCCAGGTCGCGTCGCCACCCCCGGCGTTGGGGGGCGGGGCGCCGCCGCTGTCGTCGCCGCAACTTTCCCCACTTCCGGAGGACCCCGCGACGTAGCGCAAGCTGCCGTGCGTGATCCAGATGCCGGCGGTTGCCGTGCAGGGGCTCAGGCCAGAGGGACACAGATCCCAGTCAGCACCCGGGCTGGCCGTGCCTTCGAGGCTGTGGTCGATGCCGTTTGCCAGTTGCGCAGGGCATTGTGGCGGGCAGGCCGGCTTAGTGTTCTGGGGCGCGGTCCCGGTGATGGTGAAGACGCCCGGGCCGAACTCATAGATACCGTGGTTGACGACGATGGAACCGTACACGCCGGGCAGGATCAGGTAGGGGTCGGCCGCGGGAGGATTGCAAGATCCGGAGCCGCCGCTGTTGGCGACCGTGTCGCCATTCAGAACCAGGCTGCCACAGACGTTCGAGGGGGCGGTAATCGTCGGGGCCCAGGTCATGGCCGTGAAGGACGTTTCGTTGCCGTAGTTCTGGTTCAGCGGTGCTCCCCCTGGGCCGCTGGTGTTGCAGGCGATCGGCGTCTGACCGGGCGGAGCGCTGCAGTAGAGGCTGCTCCCGGCTTGCAGCGAGAAACCCTTGAGGCCGACGACGGTATTGGCCGCGCAGGTCCCACCATACGGGTCACAGAAGGTGGTCCGATCCTGGAGCACCACGGGGCCCTTGGACTGCATGGCCGCGAGGTCGCCGTCTGGGATGTTGTGGCCGTCGATCCCGGCGATCATGGGGTTGGAGCCGGTCCGCGACCAGAAGGTGGGGCAGCTGTCGACGACGGCGAGGCAGGTCAGCTGGCTGCGCTGGGGCACGCTCGCAGGCTTGAAGCACTGCACGCTGCCGTTGCTACACAGCCCCGGAGGCCCGCTATACATCGGTTGGTAGAGGTAGAGCGCGTAGCTCGCGGGCATGGTGGCGACGTTTCCTGGCGGCAGGGCCAGGACGGTGGCCGATGTCGTGACCGTGGTCGTCGGAATGCCGAGCACCCCCATCAGGAAGTTCTGGACATTCGAGGTGATCGTCACCTGCATGCAGTTGTACGGCACGTTCGAGCAGTCAGGTGTCAGCGTCGGGGGCGGCGAGGTGATCGAGACGCGGGTCGTGAATCCTCCGGCGCAGGTTCCCTTGTCAACCCAGCTGGTGGTGAACGAGCCGGCCACGGCGCTATCGCAGCCGGTGTTGAAGTTCGTCGTATAGCCGTTGGCCTGGGCGTAGTCGTGGATGGCCTGGGGAGCGCCGCTCGCATCAGTCGAGCTGGCCAGCGGCGCGTAACGCATCGCCGCGCCCAGCCGCTTGCCACCGGCGAGCGCTGCCGAGTCGGTGGCATTCTGCGTCAAGCGGTACACGAGGTAGACGTGCCCGGCGTCGAGCGCCAGCCCGGCAAAACCAAAGAGGACCACCGCCATGAGGGCGAAGATCACGAGCGTCTGGCCGCGGGTGCGTTTGCGGTTTCGAGCGAGCGCGGCGACAGTGAATGCCATATCAGTACTCCGTGTGGACCACGCTGATGGTCGTGATCGTGATGGGGGGAACAATGCTCGAAACCAGCGGCATCAACGGCAACCACTTGTACTTGATTTGCACGGCCACATCACGCGCCGTTTGCGAGACTTTCCGCGGGTTTCCGTTGCAATAGGTATCCTGGGGAACTTTCGAGGCGACGGCCGGCCAGACGTAGATGTAGCCGGTGCCCGGTGGGATGAGGTCGTTCGTGGTGGGTGCGAGTGGTGGTCCCGGGTTGTTCGGATCGGTGTTCCCCACCAGTGAGTTGGGGTCCGGCGTGAGAGGGAAGCCGCGCCCGACAGACTCGACTCGTGCCAGGGCCGCGCAATCGGTGGCCTGCTGGGGGGCGAGCGAGATCATCCTCGCTCCCTCCCGGGTCGCCCAGGAGATGGCGCCAAAAGTGTAGACGAGGCGTCCGAAATCGACCATGAGGAACAGCATCACGATCAGCACTGGGGCCACCAGGCTGAACTCGACCATGGACTGGGCCTGCTGGGCGTGCGTGCTGCGGCGCCGCCAGCCGGCGGATACCAATTGGAGGACCATCGGCATCACACATTGAATAGCGCCAGACTTTCACCCAAGCTTGCGGTGTTGCCGGGGGGGTGACGAGAGAACCACGATGCGGTGACGAGCTCGGCACGCATGCGCGGTTGGCCGACTCCATTCCGGGGCCCTGATTTGCCGATTGACGGTGGCCGATCGGGGTGTTAGCGTTCGCCGCAGGCCGATATATCGCTCGTGTACGACTGATATACGGGAGGGGAAGCGTTGGCGAGCGGCGTGTCGACGGCTCGTCCGATCCGGAGCCGGCCGTCCCCGGTGCCGGACCTACGCACGGTTGTGCTCCACGGTAAGTCCGCTCGCTCCCAGGGCGAGCGCGCCTACCTACTGATAAGGGACCAGATCGTGACGCTGAAGCTGGCCCCCGGGTCCGTGATCGAGGAAGGCCGGCTCCGGCAGGAGCTCGGACTGGGACGGACCCCGATCCGGGAGGCCCTGCAGCGCCTGGCTCACGAGAACCTCGTCACCTTCGTCCCGCATCGAGGCACCTTCGTGTCCGACATCAACCTGACCGATCTCCACCGGCTTACCGAGGTACGGACGGAGATGGAAGGCTATGCCGCCCGGCTCGCCGCCGACCGCGCGACCGGCAGCGACCGCGGACAAATGCAGGCGCTGATCGCGGAGCTCAACACTATCGCCGAGGCGGACTTCCATACGTTGATGCGGCTCGATCAGCGCATCCACCGGCTGGTCTACCAGGTAACCCGCAACGTGTTTCTGCAGGCGATGCTGGAAGAGAGCTTCAACCTCAGCCTGCGCATCTGGTTCCTCGGCCTGGAGCGTGGCGTGCGGATCAAGCCGGCGGTCGAAGAACATCGCCAGCTGCTGGATGCGATCGTTTCGCGCGACGCCCACAAGGCGGAATCCGTCATGCGCCAACACGTCATGGGCTTCGAGCACGCCATTCGCAAGGTTCTATAGGAGGGAAAGAGTGAGAGTCTTCTATGCGACCGACCTGCATGGCTCCGAGGTGTGCTGGCGGAAGTTTCTCAACGCCGCGAAGTTTTACGACGCCGACGTCCTGATCTGCGGCGGCGACATGACCGGCAAGGCGATGATCCCGATCGTCGAAGACGGCGACAGTTACGAGCTGACGCTCTCGGGCGTCTCGCAGCGGGTCGGCCGCGACCAGGTCGCCGAGGTCGAGAGCCAGGTCCAACGCAAAGGCTATTACCCGGTGCGGATGACATCGGCCCAGGTTGCCGAGCTGGAGAAGGATCCGCAAAAGGTGCAGACGCTCTTCACCGAGCAGATGTGCAAGACCGTCGAGCGCTGGATGCGCATGGCCGAGGAAAAACTCAAGGACAGCAAGGTCCGCGTCTTCGTCGCCCCGGGCAACGATGACGAGATGGAGATCGACGAGGTGATCGCCAACGCCCCGAGAGTCGAGCTGGCCGAAGGCAGGATGATCGACATCGGCGGCTACGAAATGATCTCGTCAGGCTGGGCCAACCCCACGCCGTGGCACACCTATCGCGAGGCCCCCGAGGAAGAGCTGGCGAAGCGAATGGAGCCGATGCTCCGCGACATCAAGGACATGAGCCGCGCGATTTTCAATTTCCACCCGCCGCCGTACGGCACATCGCTCGACGAGGCGCCCGCCCTGGACGAAAATTTGAAGCCGCTGCACGGCGGCCGGGCGCTTCGGCACGTCGGTTCGACCGCAGTGCGCGAGGCGATCGACAAGTACCAGCCGATGCTCTCCTTGCACGGCCACATTCACGAAGGCAAGGGCATCACGCGCTTGGGCAAGACGCTCGCGATCAATCCCGGCAGCGCCTACGAAGAAGGGCTCCTCCTCGCGTCGATCATCAACCTCGACCAGAAGAAAGGCGTCAAGAACTACCAGTTGGTCAACGGTTAGGAGGTGAAGCGCTAGAAGCAAGACAGGTTCGACGGCGCCTCGCCTTATCAAATTTCGAAGGAGGAGTAAATGGCGACTACGACGGAAACGCCTCGGCAAACGCTGTTTTTACGTAACGCCACCGGTCTCGTCAAAGCCTGGTCGACGTTCGACGCCTTCTTATATGCATTCTGGTCGGTCAACCTCGTCACGCTCGGCCTCTACGGTATGTCGTTCGTCTATGCCATTCCGGACGGGCAGCTCCTGGGCGCAGTC
>DASYVR010000020.1:0-29716 GCA_035936995.1 Candidatus Dormiibacterota bacterium
TTTCTGTGGCACTCTCCTTCGGGTCACCCCGACCGGGCGTTACCCGGCACCCTGCTCTGCGGAGCTCGGACTTTCCTCGACGGGACGATCCCGGCGCGACTGCCTGGCGGACTCGGGAGCTATTGTACCCGCGTGTTCGGCCGGAATAACCCAGCGCACCATTCCGGCCGCGAGCAGCATGAAGGCGGCGGCGACCAGGAAGGCGGAAGTCAGGCCGATGTGGATCAGCGGACCGGAAATTGCGGAGCCAATCGGCTGGCCGCCCCAATTGAGTCCCATCGAGACCGCAAACGCGCGACCATACCAGGCCGGATCCGTGCGCCGTTGGCGCATCGAGAACATGCTGACATCGAACGGGCCGTTCGACAGCCCTGCGATCAGCATCATGGCAGCCACAATCCAGGCATTGCCGGCGAAGGCGAGGACAGCGACGGCGAGCCCGGCCACGAGGTCACAAACGATCATGACCAGGCGCTCGCGTCCTTCGCTGTTGATACGCCCGGCGATCAGTGCGGATGGAACCGATGCGAGGCCGAAGGCGGCCCACAGTACGCCTACCAGGGCGGGATCGCCGTGAAGGCGCTGCAGCACCATCACGGGTAAGGCCACCAGCAGGACGCCGAACCCGAGATTCATGATCGACACTACGAGGGCGATCCCCCGGAGCGCCGTGTTGTGGACCAGCACGTATTTGAGGCCGGCCCACGCCTCGGCAAAGACGGGCCGGGACCCGTTCCCAACCACCGGCTCCGGGAGACGGACGATCACCACCGCCGCGACGAGAAAGACGGCGGCAGTGACGGTCAACGCGAGTCGTGGACCCGCCCACGCCGTCAAGGCACCGGCCGACGCGGGGCCAGCCCCCATGGTGAGCGCGTAGGCAATGCTGTCAAGGGCGTTGGCTCGATCCCACAGCCGCTTGGGGACAATCAAGGGCAGCAGTGAGCGCGCGCCGCTGTTGCTCAGTGAATAAGTCAGCGAGCTGACCGCCACGATGGGGAGCAGCACCCATGGCGTGAGCCGCCCACCGAAGTCGAGGCCGGCGATCAGCGACAGCGTCACCGCGCCGACGAGGTAATCCAGGGTGATCAAGCGCACACGTCCGTGGCGGTCGAGCAACGCGCCGGCGATCGGGCTCAACGCGACGCCCGGCGCGATCGACAAGAAGACCGTGATGCCGGCCAGCGATGGCGAATGAAACCGCTGCAACACGAAAAGCACCAGGGTGAGCAGCATCATCTGGCTGGCGGTGCGCGCCAGCAGGACGCCGGTCGCGAGCCGGGGAAACGTCGGGATCTGAAAGAGCTCGCGATAGGTCGTGTGATTCGACGACGGCACGGCAGTCAAGCTTAGGGGACTACGGCGCCTTGGCCAGGACCTTGTGCATCGTCTTGAAGGAGACCTTCGCGTACTCCTTCAGACTGTCAGCCCCCGTCCGGCTGACCAGCAATCGGCCGGTCTCGATCACCTTCGGTGATGCCCCCTTTGGCAAGGTGAGCCCGAGGGCTTTTCCTGTTTGGTCGAGCCATCGGAGGAAGGCGTCGCGAGCAAGGATGGACGCCGCGGCGACCGCCACGTCGGCCTCCGCTCGATGCATTTGGATCACGGGAATGCCGCTGAGGCGGGTATCGGTCAGCAAGCGGTTCTCGATGATTCGCTTGTCGCCAAATTGATCGCTGAGGATGAATTTCGGCCGAAGGCCGTGACGAATCAGGTCTTCGATCACCCGCGTGTGCGTCCATGCCAGCAGGGAATTCAGGTTTTTGCCCTCGCTTCGCATCTGCTGGTACAGCTCGTTGTAGCGCTTGGGGGCGAGGACGAGCACGGCACGTTTTTCCACCTCCACCACGTCCCGAATGTTGGACGCGAGGATCCGTAATTCCCGATCGCCAACGGTCTTGCTGTCGCGCACCCCAAGGGCGCGCAGGAGCTTTGCGGCTTTTTCATCCACATACACCCCGGCCGTAACCAGCGGACCAAAGAAATCGCCCTTTCCGGCTTCGTCGGTCCCAATGTGGGGCTCGTTCTCCGGCGGCGCCGCCGCCCCGGGCGACGCACCCTCGCTGACCGGCACACGTTTCGGGGGCACCTTCTTTCCCACCGCATCGATCACGACGGCGGCCCTGTCAAAGGTCGGCGCCTGTCCCGAAACGACGAGCTTTCCGGACCGATACAAGATCGCCAATGCCTGGCTGCCGGCGTCCGACACCTTGATGCGCCAGGCTTCGTATGGACCGGCTGGCTCGTCAATGCCGCCCATGCCACGGAGCTGCTCGTGAATCCGCTCGCGATCGACCGGAGGAATCGCATACGTCGTCGTCGGCCGGCTTTCGCGCGCTGGCAACCCGCTTATTTCGTCGCCGATCCGCGGCGTAGACGACGAGCTTCCTCGCTCCTCAAGAACGTCAAACCCGCCCGCAATTCCTTGCCGATCTGACCCCAGAAGCGATCGGCGGCGTAATAGAGTCCGAGCAGGGCGGCGATGAGAATCGCGAGGTCGACGCTGATCCGGCCTTCGCGAGCCCAATAGACATCGCGGAGGTTCAGCCAGAGCGCGAACTCGTCCACCACCAGTGCCGCGCCGATCCCATATAGGGGCGCCAGCCATCCATGGAGTCGCGGCGACCAGAACGTGATGCCAAGAAAGCCGACGATCAGCAGGATCAGGATGCCCCACACGAAATGATGGATGTGCAGACCGCCGCTGGTCACGATGTTTTGCGCGGGCAGGAAGTGGTAGCGGATGCCGTATGTCAACAAGCGCAAGAACAGGAACGTGCCGATGAAGGCGACCCACATGCGCAGTGCCGCCTCACGGCGGTAGTCGACGTGCTCCTGGTAGGCAGCGACGACCTTCTTTCGAAGGTGGAAGCCTCGGAAGATATTCAGGTTGGCGATGTTCACGTTCTCCGCCAGAGGGCCGGCAGCATAACTCCGGTATAGGATATTCCCGGCAATGGCGGACGTGGTTCGAGTCGTCGCAGCAGACGACCCGGTGCGCGCACTATTCTCGCCCGGCGGCGAGCTGACCGCCGAAGCGAAAAGCCGCCTGGGACTCGACGCTGCCGCGCTCCGGGACCTCTATCGAAAGATGGTGCTCATCCGGCGCGCCGACCAGGAGGCGCTCAATCTCCAGCGACAGGGCGAGCTCGGCCTCTGGGGCCAATACCTCGGTCAGGAGGCGATCCACGTCGGCGCCGTCACGGCACTTCGGACCGAGGATTGGATCTTCCCCAGCTATCGCGAGTTCGGTATGGCGATGATCCGCGGCGTGGACCCCGCCGACATGCTGACCCTGTTTCGTGGCCTCTCGCATGGACCGTGGGACCCACGCAAATATCACTTCGCCCCCCTCGCCATTCCGGTGGCGACCCAGGTCCCCCACGCCGTCGGGTTCGCGATGGGCTGCCGCCTCAAGCGCAGCGACGAGGTCGTTCTCTCCACCTTCGGGGATGGCGCCACCTCAGAGGGCGACTGGCACGAGGCCATGAATTTCGCCGGCGTCTTCAAGGCGCCTGTCGTTTTTCTCTGTCAGAACAACTACTGGGCGATCTCGGTGCCCCTGTCGAAGCAGACCGCCGGCTCCATCGCCGACCGTGCCCAGGGCTATGGGTTTCCCGGCATCCGGATCGATGGCAATGACGTTCTCGGGGTTTACGCCGCCGTCCGCTCCGCGGCCGCCCGTGCGCGTCGCGGCGACGGCCCCTACCTGATCGAGGCGGTCACCTATCGGATGGGCGCGCACACCAGCTCCGACGACCCGACGCGCTACCGGTCGGATAGCGAGCTCCAGGCCTGGAACGCCAAAGATCCAATCGGCCGCTACCGGGCCTGGCTCGAGCAGCAGGGCATCATCGACGACAACGCCGTCGCGTCGATCGCGGACGCGGCCGAGTCGGCGGCCCAGGCGATGCGCGCTCGGCTGACCACCCTGCCCGCCCCGCCCCCCGGCGAGGCGATCTTCGGCCGCGTCTACTCGAACCCGCCGGAGTCGTTCGTTCAGGAGCGCGACGAGTTCGAAGCCTCGTTGGAGGGCACCTGATGGAGCCGGTGACGATGGCGAAGGCCATCAACCTCTCGCTCCGCGATGCCCTGACCCGCGACCCTGAGGTCCTCATCTTTGGGGAGGATGTGGGTGCACTCGGCGGCGTCTTTCGGATCACGGACGGTCTGCAGCAAGCGTTCGGCGAGGAGCGCGTCTTCGACACGCCGCTGGCCGAGTCGGCCATCATCGGGGTCGCGGTCGGCCTGGCGCTGCGCGGCTTCCGGCCGGTGCCGGAGATCCAGTTCGACGGCTTCATCTATCCGGCGTTCGAACAGATCGTCAGCCACGTGGCCAAGTATCGGAATCGTTCGGGTATCTCGTTGCCGATCACGATCCGCGTCCCCTTCGGCGGCAATATCGGCGCCGTCGAGCACCACTCCGAGAGTCCCGAGGCCTACTTCGCCCACACCGCCGGGCTGAAAGTCGTCACACCGGCGACGCCTGCCGATGCCTACGCCTTGCTGCAGACCGCGATCGATGATCCGGACCCGGTGATCTTCTTCGAGCCCAAGGCGCGCTACTACCTCAAAGAAGAGATCGACCCGGCCGCTCGCGTGCCGATCGGCAAGGCGCGGGTGGCTCATGAGGGCTCGCGCGTTTCCGTGATCGCCTATGGGCCGACGGTCAGCATCGCACTGCAGGCGGCAAAGACGGCGGCGGCGGAGCAGATGTCACTCGAGGTCATCGACCTTCGCAGTCTGTCGCCTCTGGACATGGACACGGTGATGGCTTCCGTGCGCAAAACACATCGCGCCGTGGTCGTCCACGAGGCGCCGGTCTTTTGTGGCTTCGGCGCGGAGGTCGCGGCGCGCATCAGCCACGACGCCTTCGATCTGCTCGAGGCGCCAGTGGCGCGCATCGGCGGGTTGAACGTCCCCTATCCCCCATCGCGCTACGAGAAGCTCTACCTGCCGGACGCCGACCGCATCCTGCAGGCTGCCGACGCTGCCCTGGCCTATGGCTGATCGGACCTTCCGGCTCCCCGACCTGGGCGAGGGTCTGACCGAGGCTCAACTGGTGGCCTGGCAGGTCGTGGAAGGCGCCCGGGTGGAGGTCAACGCACCGCTCTGCGATGTGGAGACGGCGAAGGCCGTCGTCGTGATTCCTTCTCCTTGGGCCGGCACCATCAAGAAGCTGCACGCCCGCCCCGGCGAGTCGGTCGCCGTCGGCGAGGCACTCGTCACCATCACGGCATCCGAGGGGGCGCCGGCCGAGGTCACGCCCGGAACGCTCGTGGGCTACGGCCCCGGCGCCGGCCCCGAATCCGGCATTCGGCGTAAAGCCCGAACCGCGCCCTCCGTCCCGGAGAGCAGCGGCGATGTGAGAGCTGCGCCGTTTGTCCGTCAGCTGGCGAAAGAGAAGGGCGTCGACCTGGCCCAGGTGACTGGCAGTGGGCCCGGCGGCCGGGTCACGAGAGCCGATGTCGAAGCCGCGTCTGTTACGCCGGCGGCGGCCGCCTCGCCGGCCCGGGCGTCTTCAACATCGACGACCGCGCCGTCGACCGATGGCGAGCGGCGCATCAGCGTGGTGGGCATCCGCAAGGCGATCGCCCGCCAGATGCTGCGGTCGGTTTCCACGATTCCGCAGTTCACCGAGTTCGCGGTATTCGACGCCACCAACCTGATGGCGGCACGCGAGCAGGGGAAAGCGCGGGGCCGCTCGATGACCCCTCTCCCCTACTTCATCGCCGCGGTGGTGAAGGCCGTCCGGGCCTATCCCTTGATGAACAGCTCATGGGATGAGGCGCGGGACGAGATCATCGTCAAGCAGCCGATCAACGTCGGGATCGCCGTCAATACCAGCCAGGGGTTATTGGTGCCGGTCCTCCGAGGCGCAGACCAGCTCGAGCTCAACGCGATCGCGGAGCGAAGCGCCCGGCTAATCGAGGGCGCCCGAGCCGGGACGCTTCCACCCAGCGACATGAGCGGTGGCACGATTACCGTCACGAACGTCGGCGCCAGTGGCCCGGTGGAGACCGGCACCCCGATCATCAATCCGCCGGAGTGCTGCGTCGTCGCCTTCGGCGCCATCAAGTTGCGGGCGATGGTGGTCGACGGGCAGGTCACGGCCCGCAGCGGCGCCTGGATCTCGATCTCGGTCGATCACCGGATCGTCGATGGCGCGCTCGCGACCGAATTTCTGACCGCGCTGGTAAGCGACCTGGAGAAGGTGAGTGCCTGACGAATTGCAGCTGATCTACGACTGGAACACTGTCGACGCCCCGCCCAGGCCAGCCCGGCCGGTGAGCATTCACGACGAGACCCTGCGCGATGGCATCCAGGGCCCGTCCGTGCGCGACCCCGATATCGAACACAAGCTGCGCTTCCTGCACCTGGCCGATGAGCTCGGTGTCGGATCGATCGATCTCGGTCTTCCGGGTTCCGGTCCGCGTGCGGTCGCGGACGTGGAACGGTTGGCCCAGGAAATTCGTGACCAACGCCTGCGGATCAAACCGCTCTGCGCGGCGCGCACGCTCGAGGTCGACATCCGGCCGGTGGTCGAGATTTCCCAGCGAGTTGGCATCCCGATTGAGGTCGCTGCCTTCATCGGCTCCAGCCCGATCCGCCAGTACGCCGAGGGCTGGACGATCGAGCAGATGGTCGATAACACTAAAAAGGCCGTCCGCTTCGCCCGCCAGAACGAGCTGCCGGTGCTCTACGTTACCGAGGACACCACCCGGGCGCAGCCCGAGACACTTCGCCGCCTCTTCGGCACCGCGATCGAGGAGGGCGCTGCGCGCGTCGCTGTCTGCGATACGGTTGGCCACGCAACGCCTGACGGCGCCCGCGCCGTCGTCAGATACGTCCGCCGGACGCTCGACGAGATGAACCCTGACGTGGGGCTGGATTGGCACGGGCATAGCGACCGCGGGTTGGGCATCATCAATGCGATCGAGGCGGCCGTTTCCGGCGCCGACCGGATCCACGGCTGCGCGCTCGGTCTCGGCGAGCGCGTCGGCAACACGCACCTCGACCTGCTGCTCGTGAACTTCCGCTTGCTGGGTTGGATCGATACCGATCTGAGCAAGCTTCGTGAGATGGGCGAGGTGATCGCCGAGGGCACCGGGATGCCGATCCCGGCGAACTACCCCGTCCTTGGTCGCGACGCCTTTCGTACCGCGACCGGCGTGCATGCGGCCGCGGTGATCAAGGCCAAGCGCAAGGGCGATAACTGGCTCGCCAATCGCATCTACTCCGGCGTCCCGGCGGAACTCTTTGGCTGCGAGCAGGTGATCGAGATCGGTCCGATGAGCGGCGAGTCGAACGTCGTCTACTGGCTCGAGCAGCGCGCCATCGACCCACGTCCCGATCTCGTCAAGGCTGTGCTCGACGCCGCGAAACAGAGTTCAGGCTTACTGTCAGAGGCTCAGACCCTCCGCATCGTCGAGCGGGTGACGCCGAGGGCTGCGACCCGCTAGCGCGTGGCGCGCATCTGGGCGATCAGCGCTGAAGAGAACCAGCTGGTCAAGGTCGACGCCGCGCGCGACGAGGTGACGGGCCGGCTGAACGTGGGCCGTAACCCATGCTCGCTCGGGGCGACGGCGGAGGCGGTCTGGGTTGTGGCATATGAGGACGAGATGCTCGTACGCGTCGATGCCACCCGCTTCGAAATTACCGCGCGGATCCCGCTGCCCAACTCGCCGAATCTGGTGGTCCTGGACGGCGACGGAGCCTGGGTCGATCTCCAGATGGGGCAGCCCCAGTCCGGGCTCGCCCATGTTGATGCGGCATCGAATGAGGTTCGAATTTACCCGGACCGCGGGTGGCCCGCCGGTCGGGTCGGCTCGGAGTTCTGGCTCTACCAACATCGCGGATTTGACTTCTCGCCGCTGGCGGCAATCGATCGTGCCACAGGCCACACCGTTGACCGCTTTGCGGCCATGAACATCAGCAGCTTTGCCGTGGCTGGCGATTCGGTTTGGATGAGCCACGAGGGAGAGGCGCGACCATCGGTCATTTCGCGACTCGATCTGGCCTGTGGCGATCGCGAGGAGGTGGTCGCGGTCCCCGATGCTGTGAACCTGGTTGTCATCGAGCGCGATCTGTGGTTCTCGTCCTTCGACCCCGGTGTCCTAGGCCGGCTCGACATGGGCACGCGGCAGTTGACCACCTTCGACATTCCCTTCATCACCAACATGGCTGCGCTTGGCGGTCAACTCTGGATGTGCACCCGGCGGCACGCAGACAAATATCGGGCTGATACACGGCTGCTCTGCTTCGATGTCCAGGCCGGCACGCTGGCACACGGGATTGACTGCGAAGTTCCCATCCGAGAGATCGCGATTGCGTAGCGATGCCACGTCGAGTGCGCGCCGCCACCAGGAGATGTGAAGCAACTGGGCCGCTGCTCCGAGCAACGCCGGGTGATCTAGTCTCGCGCCGGACGATGCCTTCCTCATCGGCATCAACGTTTCCGCCCGTGTGCTCGACTACGCGACGGACGTCGTCGCGACGGGGTCGGGCTTCACCAAGAGTCAGCCGACCTACGACCAGTAAGCCCGGCCGCTAACGGCTCGCCATCAGGTCGAGACGCCAGTCATTACAGCGCATGACGCTGCCCGGCGGATACTCGAAGTCACATTCCCCGATCAGCGTGAAACCCAGTTTCCGGCAGATTGCATTTGACGGCGGATTGTCTACCGACGGGAAGGCATGGACGAAGCGATGCGTTTTCTCCGACCTGGCCATCGCGATGGCCTGCAGGGTTGCGGCTGCCGCCATCCCACGCCCCTGGAAGGCCGGAATCACCGCCCATCCGATCTCATAGACCTGCTCGCTGTGCCAGCTGCGGTCCCAATAGCCAACCGACCCGGCGCCTTCGCCCGACTCCTCATCGACGATCTTGAACATTCGGCCGGTGCCAGCAGCGCCGACTCGCTGATAGCGCGTGTGGCGTTCGGCGATCTTCTCCGGACTCTCGGGTCCGCCGAGGTGCTCCATCATCGCCCGGTCGCCGACCAGCTTCTGGAGGAGCGAAAGATCATCCGCGCCCCAGGGCTCGATCCGCACCGTGCTCAAGCCGGGATGAATCTCATGTCGAGACATCGAAGCGCTCCGGATCCCACTCGATGCCGAGCTGGCCTGGCCCCGCCATGTAACCGAGCAGGGCCGATGACGCGACCACGGCGGGACTGGCCAGATAGCCCAGTCCGCCAACACCCATGCGGTTCTGCCAGTTGCGGTTGAAGGACGTGATCGCGATCTCGCCTTTCTTGAGCGCATCGGGCCCCTGGCCGAAACACGGGCCACACCAGGACTCGCGGATCTCCCCGCCGACCGACCGCAGCACCGACGCGATCGACTCGCCGTCCAGGCGCGGCTCGGCATTTTCGATATCGCGCTTGACGCCGCCCGAGCCCGGGAAGATGACGAAGGCTTTCGGCGCCTTTTCAAAGCCGTGCTCGCGACCGGCGCGGATCACCAGCGCCGCCTCGAGCAGGTCGTCGTAGCCGCCGTTGGTACAGGAGCCGATGAACGCCTTGTCGAAAGTCAATTTCTCAAGGGCCACCTCGTCCGCTGGGAAGGCATTCCCGGGTGCGAACGGCTTGGCGATAAGGGGCACCAGCTCGGAGAGATCCAGCGTCTCGTTGAGGTCCCAGGCCACCTGGTCGCCCGGCGCGAATCGCGGATAGGGCAAATCGCTGATGCCCTGGCGCCGGTACCAATCGAGCGTCACCTCGTCCGGCGCGAAGATGCCATTCTGTGCCTCGGCCTCGGCCATCATGTTCGCGACCGTGTTTCGATATGGGATGGGCAGCTGCCCTGCCGCGTCGACGAATTCAACGCTCATGCCTTGCGCCTGGGTTTTGCCCCATCGGCGCAGCAGCGCCAGCACAACATCCTTACCGCTGACCCATGGCCGCAACTTTCCGGTGAAGACCACCCGCCGGCGCTTTGCCGGCGTGAAATAGATGTAACCGGTCGACCAGCCGAAGCCAAGCTGAGTACTTCCCACCCCAATGCCGACCGCGCCATACGCCCCGTAGGCGCGGCTATGCGAGTCGGCGCCGGGCACGAAGGCACCCGGCACGATCAGGCCCTGCTCAGGGAAATAGAAGTGAAAGATGCCGTCGCCTGGCGTCGCGTAATACGGCTTGCCGATACCGTGCAGTTGAGCAAACTCGCGGCCAATCGAGGTCTGCTTGTCGTCGGCATTCCGACCCGAGAAGACGAAATGATCATTGGCGATCGCGGCCTGGCGCGGAAAGATGGCGTCGCCTCCGGTGATCTGGTTGAAGGTATGGATCGAAAACGGCGCCGTACCGTCGGACGCCGGTAGCAAGTCGCACCAGACGCGGAGGGTGCCGCCTGGTCGCACCTCGGCGTCTTGATCGACCCGATGCGCCCAGACGATCTGCTCGGTGCTGGTGAGGCCGCGAGCCGTCTGCGGATCGGGCCAGTCGACGCGGGGCGCGTGCGCCATCGAATCGGCGAGCTCGCGCCGTCCAACCTTGATGATGCCGCCCGAGCGGCGGATGTCGTCCTCCATCGGCGTGAGCGGAACCGGGTCGTAGGTTTTTCCGCGGGTCTCGTTCGTCAGGCGGCGGGTCGACGGGTCGAAGGTCATGACATCGCCTTCCTGCGCATCCTCCGAGGCGGACCGGCTCTGTGCCACATGCAAGCCGAGATTGAGGGCGTTGCGGCGGAAGATGTCGCCGACGCCGTCACCGCAGACAATCACGAGCTCGAGCCCGGCCTCCTCGGCGACAGCCTTGAGACCGGCCGGACTCATCTCGCGTGACGAGCCGATGCCGAAGCGCTCGCCCGCGATCACGAATGTCTCTCCACGATGCACCCGCTGCCGGAAGTCGGGCATCAGGTAGCGGAAGGCGCCCAGCTTCCAGCGCTCGTCGAGCCGGTCGAGGCTCTCCGATACGCAGTCATCCGCGGGGGTGATCTGGTCGGTGTCGATGGCGTCCAGCTTCTTCCCAGGAATCTTTGGATCCCAGAAGATCAGCGTCCGACCTCGAACCAGGTGGTCGCTGCCGCGCGACCTGTCCAGCGGCTGGGTCGCCGGCCTGGCGGGCGTTGCGGCGCCCGACTTATGACGCGCGGGCTGGATCGTGTTCACGAGGGGCGTGATGATCCAATTCTCTCAAGTCGCTCGAGCACGGCATCGGCAGCGGCGGTCGTGCTCAGGGTTCCGCCGAGGTCCCTGGTCGTGCGGCGGTCCCGCGCCGCCGACATCACCGCATCCTCGATCTGGAGGGCGCCCGTGTTGTCGCCAAGGTGCCGCAGCATCATCGCGCCCGCCAGGATCGCGCCGACTGGATTCGCGATCCCTTTGCCGGCATGCTTCGGGGCGGAGCCGTGCACCGGCTCGAACAGCCCGCGCCGGGTGTCAGGGTTGACGTTCGCAGAGGGCGCCTGGCCAAGGCCACCGACCAGCTCCGAGGCGAGGTCGCTCAGGATGTCACCGAACATGTTGGAGGTGACGACCACGTCGAAGCGGCCAGGGTCCTTCACGAGCTGCATGGCGGCGGCGTCGACGAACAGGTGCTCCGCCTCGATCTCCGGTGCGCGCTCCCGTTCTAGCTTGAAGACACGCTGCCACAGGTCGTGCGCATGATAGAGCGCGTTGCTCTTGTCGACCATCGTGAGGCGTCCTCGATGGCCAGCCAGCCGACGCTGCCGCGCCAGCTCGAAGGCGTACCGCTGGATGCGCTCCACGCCCTTGCGGGTGTTGATGTCCTCCTGGATCGCGATCTCGTCAGGCGTCCCCCGCTTGAACTGGCCGCCGATCCCCACGTAGGCGCCTTCGGTGTTTTCGCGCACCACGACCAGGTCAATCGAGCCGGCGTCGCGCAGCGGGGTCAGCCCAGGGGCCAGCAGCCGTGACGGCCTCAGGTTGACCCACAGGTCCAGTTCGAACCGCATGCGGAGCAGGAGTCCGGCGGCATACTGCGGGTTTTGGACCCGAGGATCGCCGACGGCGCCGAGGTAAATGGCGTCGACCTTCTCGAGCTCCTTAAAGATCGAGTCCGGCAAGATCTCCCCCGTTCGCAGATAACGCTCCGCCCCCAGGTCATAGCTGACGAAATCCAGCCGGGTACCGGTAACGGCGGTGACGGCCTGCAGCACCCGAATCCCCTGGGCGATGACCTCGGGGCCAATGCCGTCGCCCGGGATGAGCGCGATCCGAAACGGCATCGGCTACAGCATATCGGCCCCGACTGGAGAAAGATTCCGGCGGCTGGACCGATACCACTACATAGTGCTGACGGAGGAGAGGGCTCTGAGTGGGGCGCTCGGCAAGATGCGCCGCCTGCGTCGCATCCGCCGCCTCTCCCGGCTCACCTACTGGGCGGCCTGGGGATTTGTCGGCGTGGTGTGCCTCCTGCTGCTTGCCGGCGGCGTCGTGGGCCTGGCGTCGGGCTAGGCACCCCCACCCTTCCCCGAGGGTGAGGTAGTCTTTGATGTCTCGATCAGCCGGCCGAGCGCCTGATTCGCGCGTCCGCTGTCCAGTGACTCGCGGGCCACGGCGATCGCTTGGGCCCACTCGTCGGCCTTGCCGGCGGCCAGCACCGCGGCGGCCGCATTCAGCACGACGACGTCCCGTCGGGCCCCGATTTCGCCCTCCAACACCTGCCGCAGCAAGGCGGCGTTTTCGGGCGGCGTGCCGCCCCGCAGGTCCTCGGCCCGTGACCGGCCAAGCCCGAGGGCCCCGGGATCGAGCTCGTACTGGGTGACCGTCCCCTCCTTCAACTCAAAGACGCGCGAGGGTCCCGTGGTCGTCAGCTCATCAAGCCCGTCTTCGCCGTAGAAGACGAGCGCCCGCTCATGGCCAAGGTCCCGCAGCACGCGGATCATCAGCGGCGCCAGCGACGCGGCACCGACGCCAAGCGCCTGGCGGCGGACGCGACCGGGGTTGGCGAGCGGTCCCAGGACATTGAAAACGGTGCGGACGCCGAGCTCGCGCCGCGCCGGGCCCGCATGGCGCATCGCCGGATGAAAGGTCGGTGCGAAACAGAACCCCATGCCCGCCGCGTCGATACAGCGCCGTACGCCTTCCGCGCCAAGCGTGATGTCGACGCCGAGGGCTTCGAGCACGTCGGCGCTGCCGCAGCGGCTGGAGGCGGCACGGTTCCCGTGCTTGGCCACATAAATGCCCGCCCCCGCGGCGACCAGCGCGGCCGCCGTCGAGATATTGAAGGTCCCGGCGCGATCGCCACCGGTTCCGCAGGTGTCAATCGTCCCCGGAGGCAGCTCGAGGGGTGTCGCATGCGCCCGCATCGACTCGACGAAGCCGGTCATCTCTTCGACTGTTTCTCCTTTGGCCCGCAGCGCGATCAGCAGGCCGGCGATCTGTGCCGGCGTGGCCTCGCCGGCCATCAGCTGGTCCATCACGTCGCGCGCCTGTTCGCGGCCCAGTGGCGTCCCCTGGAGGAGTTGCTCGATCGCCTCACTCGGCGTCACGACCGCGGGTACTGGTAGGCGGCCGGCGTCGCCATCACCAGCAGCGCGAGGAGCATCCGGTAGCACGTCGGGAAATCGGCCGTCCGATAGCGGACCGTACGCCCGCCCACGCGCTCGACCTCGGGAATTTGAACGCAAAGGTCGGCCATGCCGGCGTTCATCCAGTCGATCTCGAGCGTGAACGGGCCCTTCGGCCGGTAAAGCGGTCGCCCGGCCCGCTCGGCGTAGGCGCGGTAGGCGCCTGCTTCGATCCGCCGGCAGGCCTCGACCGGGTGCAGGGATTTTGCCGCCTGACGTCCCAGCGCCTCCTTGACGACGACGCCCTCGATCCCGGGAAGCTCGGCCGCGGCCTCCTCGATGGTGGCCCGATCGCCGGTGACCAGCGCGGTCCGAACGCCGAAGCTGCCCGCCAGCGCCGCGTTCAGCGCCGCCTCACTCTGCTCGCGGCCGTTGATGCGCAGCGCGTAGATCGTCCGCCCGCCGTAGGTGTGATCCATGATGGCTCGCTCGCTTCCTACTGAGGCGTGATAGCCAACGAAGAATGCGACTTCGAACGTTGGGTCCAGGCCGGCACCCATCGAGAACGGCTTATCGGCACCGCTGATCACCTCGACGCCGTCGTCGAGCTCCTCGAGCAGGAAGTTGCGCATATCCCCGTGCGAGTCGTTAACGATAAAACGAGTGGCGCCGGCCCGGCGTGCGCCGGCCACCGCGGCGTTCGTCTCAGCGGTCATCAAGCGGCAAGAGTGCTCATACTCCGGCATCCCTCGCATCACCTGGTGCAGGTGGACGATGCCGGCCATGCCCTCCATGTCGACCGAAATGAAGACGCCGTTGCGCTCGGACGAGCGCCGGCGCCGCGCTGCAGCCAAAGTCCTCCAATTCTAGGCACGCTCCCCAGAGCGCCTCCGACGGCAAACGTTTGGAGCCCGCGGGCCATTCAGCCCGAAAAAAGGAAGTGGGGTCCTGGTTCCGGGGGGCTTGGAACAAGAACCCCACCGGAAAGTATAGGGAACTGCCCCCCGGTTTTCCAGCTACTTCTCACGCCCCTCTTACCCTGGAACGGAGGGTCAGTAGCGGGCGACGCGCCGTAATCCGTCCGCCACTTTGTCCGGATTGAGCATGAACGCGTGTTCGAGGCTGGGGCTGAATGGCATGGCCGGGACATCCGGGCTGGCAATTCGGCTCACCGGAGCATCGAGGCTGGCGAAGCAGCGCTCAGCGAGCTCAGCCGCAACCTCGGCCCCGAAGCCGCCGGTTCGATTGGCCTCATAGATCACGGCGACTCGGCCGGTTTTCTCGATGGAGCGGACACAGGCCTCGACGTCCCAGGGGCGGAGCGTTCGGAGGTCGATGATCTCCACCTCGATGCCGTCCTGGCTCAAGCGGGCGGCCGCCTGGGTCGTGACCGCCCGCATGTACCCGTAGGTGACGGCCGTCACGTCGACGCCGCCTCGGACGACCAGGGCCGACCCCAGTGGTCGCATCGCCGCCTCCCCCTCAGCCACCTCCTGCCGCTCGGCGCGGTAGAGCTTCTTTGGCTCCAGGAAGATCACCGGGTCCGGGTCGCGGATCGCCGCCTTTAGCAGCCCCTTGGCATCGGCCGGCGTCGACGGCAGGACGACCTTGAGTCCGGGGACATGGCAGTAAAACGCCTCGGGCGATTGGGAGTGATAGAGCGCGCCGCGAACGCCGCCGCCGGTCGGTGCCCGGATCACCAGCGGACATGAAAAGTCGCCATTCGACCGGTATCGGACTTTGGCGATCTCGTTCACGATCTGGTTGAAAGCCGGATAGCTGTAGTCGGCGAACTGCATCTCGGCCACCGGCAGAAAGCCCTCCAGGGCGAGACCCTGGGCAACGGCCGCGATGCTCGACTCCGCGAGGGGCGTATCGAGCACCCGCTGCGCGCCAAAGCGTTGCTGCAGACCCTCCGTCGCTTTGAAGACTCCGCCCTTGAGGCCGACGTCCTCGCCCAGAACACAGACACGATCATCCCGCTCCATCTCTTCGTAGAGCGCGTCGCGCACCGCCTGCACCAGGGTGCGCTCAGGCATCGGCATACACATGACGGCCGAGCGACGCCGGGTCAGGATCGGGGGCCATCTCGGCCGCCTCGGTGGCCCGCTCGACCTCACGATTGACGTGGTCGCGCAATCCGGCGTCGTCGTCCGCGCTGAGCCAGCCTCGGTCGATCAAGGCATCGCGCATGCGCGGGATCGGGTCGCGCGCGGCTTCGGCAGCGAGCTCGGCGGCATCGCGGTAGGCGCGCTGGTCGTCATCGGTGGAGTGCGACTGCAGCCGGAGGACCTCGGCCTCGATCAAGGTCGGCCCCTCCCCCGCCCGTGCCCGTCGCGCCGCCTCCCGCACGACCGCGTGAACCGCAAAAAAGTCGTCGCCTCGGACCCGCACGCCGGGGATGCCATAGGCGGCCGCCCGTTCCGCGACGCCGGGACCGGCGACCTGCAGCCGCTGCGGCACGGAGATCGCCCAGTGGTTGTTTTCGCAGAAGAAAATCACCGGGCAGTGATGGATGGCGGCGAAGTTCAGCCCCTCGTGAAAGTCGCCCTGGCTGGTCGCACCCTCACCAAAGCTGACATAGCATAGCGCCCCCTCCCCTTTCCATTTCAACGCCAGGCCGATGCCCGCCGCCTTCGGGATCTGCGGCCCGACCGCACTGGAGCCGATGACGATGCCGCGCCGGCGGCTCCCGAAATTTCCCGGCGTCTGCCGCCCGCCACTCGACGGATCGGCGTCACGGGCGAACGCCGACAGCATCAACTCTTCAGCCGTAAATCCGCAGGCGAGGGCGGCAGCAAAGTTTCGATAGTAGAGGCAGAAACGATCGCGCCCTGGCTCGAGCGCCGCGATGGCTGCCACCTGGGCGACTTCGTGACCGCGCGGCGAGATGATGAACGCGAGCTTGCCCGCGCGGTTGAGCACAAAACGACGATCGTCCAGGGCGCGCGCCCGGAGCACGGTGCGATAGGCGTCGAGGACGCGTTCCCGGGTTAGGGGTTCAGCATCGATGGACAAACTCTAACGGGCTGGCGGACGGACGACCGCGACCCCCAGGCCGTCACCGACCGGAAGGATCGTCGCCTCGAGCTGCTCGTGGCTCAGGAAGAGCTCGTTGAAGGCACGCAACGCGTCGGTGTCCTCATCGTGCTCGCCGGCCGCGATCCGCCCGTTCCAGAGCACGTTGTCAACGGTGATCATTCCGCCCGGTGCCATCTTCGGTACGAGCGCCTGGAGATAGGCGGCGTACTCGGTCTTGATGGCGTCGATGAAGGCGAACTCGATGCCCGGCGCCAGCCGGGGCAGCACCCGCAGCGCGGGCTCGTTGATGACGCGGACGCGGTCGGTGACGCCGGCGCGCAGCCAGTAGCGGCGCGCCCGGTCGGTGCGCGACCGGTCCGGATCGATGGTGTCGATCCGGCCACCTGCCGGCAGCACACTGGCCATCCAGAGGGTCGAGAACCCGATCGCCGTTCCGATCTCGAGCACGCGCTTGGGGGCGAGCGCCGTGACCAGAACGCGCAGCAGGCGGCCGGCGGCCGGGTTGACAATCGGTACGCCCTCGCTCCGCCCGGCCTTGAGCATCTCCTCGAGGACCGGCCCAAGCGGCGGATGGATGCCCTCCAGATACTCGAGGTCTCGGTCAGTGGTGAGCATGGGCCACCTCCGCCGAAGGAAAGTGGTTCAGCGGACCGTGTCCGTGGCCCAGGCCGGGCGCGTCGGCGAGCGCGCGGGAGAGGTAGTCTCGTGCCTCACCCACGGCGTCTGGGAGGTCCCGACCGCGAGCGAGCGCTGACGCAATCGCTGCTGAGAACGTACAGCCCGTGCCGTGGTTGCTGCTGGTCGCGATCCGCGCAGCCCGAAACTCACGGACGCCCTGATGGTCGACCAGCAGGTCGACGATGGGGTCCTCATCCGAGTGGCCGCCCTTGATCACCACCGCATTCGCACCAAGCTCCATGATGGCGCGTCCGGCCGCCGCCCGGTCCGAATGACTGCGGATGGGCCGACCGGCCAGCAGCTCGGCTTCCGGAATGTTCGGCGTCACGACATGGGCCAGCGGGAGCAGCAGCCGTCGGAGCGAGTCGACGGCGTCTTCGCGAAGCAGGCGATCACCGCTCTTGGCGATCATCACCGGGTCCACGACCAAAGGGCCCAGGCCGTGGCGCCGGACGCCAGCGGCGACGATCTCGATGATCGCCGTGCTGGAGAGCATGCCGGTCTTAAGCGCCGCGATCGAGAAATCCTCTGCCACCGCATCGAGCTGCGCCGTGATGACGTTCGCATCGACCTCCTGGATGGCGCGGACGCCGAGGGTGTTCTGGGCGGTGATCGCGGTAATGACAGTCACGCCGTAGACACCCAGGGCGGCAAAGGTCTTCAGGTCCGCCTGGATGCCGGCACCGCCGCCCGAGTCCGAGCCGGCGATCGTCAGGGCGACCGGTAGGCTCATCGCCGCCCCAAACCCAGGTACGCGGCGCCGCCCACGATGGCGCCGACGTATCCGGAGATATCCGTGTTGTGCAGGACGTGCACCGCGAGCGGGCTCTGCCATAACGACGAATCCACGAATGGGATGGCCGCGGCCAGCCCGATCAGCCAGGCGAGCACCGCGCGCCCGCTATAAGGGACTACGCGGGGGGGCCGACGCTTGAAGACGAACATGTCGACCAGCACCACCGCGGCCCAGGACGGGACCCAGAGGTACGTGATCAATAGGAAGTTCGTGTACTGATCCTTGAAGTTCGAGATGAACATCGCGACGTAAGCCAGGACCCCGCCGATCGCGCCGAAGGCGAGCGCGGCGGTCCAGCGCCGGACCCGTAGGTTGAGCGCCAGCGCCGACAAGCCCGCCGTATAGACGTCCAGATAGTTCGCCCAGACCTCGCCGACGGCGATGAAGACCAAAAAGGGCACCACGACCGCGAGCGGAGCATTCGCCGAGATCAACCCGAGCAGGTTGCCGCCAGCCTTCGGGTCGATGCTCGCCAGCAGGACGCCAAGTGCACCGAACGCAAACATCGAGATCGCCGTGCCTGCCCCGATCCAACCGGCGACGGAACGGTCCGACAGCCGCTGCGGCAGATAGCGCGAGTAGTCCGAGGCAAAGCTGAACCAGGACGCCACGAGCGCAAAGATCACGCTCGTGCCCAGCACGAAGCCTGCCAGGTGGTCGGCGCCGGTGACCGTAGGTTGGAGTGCCCAGTTGACTTTTGGCAGGAGTGTGAGGCCGAGGACGGCGCAAAAGACCACGAACACGATCGCGCCGTATTTCTCGAACACGGTAATCGTCTGATGGCCGTAGACAGCGACCAGCACGGAGAGGACGACGACCACCAGCAGCGCGCCCGCGTTGAGCAGGTTGCCCTGCGCCAGGCCGGCGAGACGGGCCAGCTGCACCAACGCCTGGGCCGCGATCACGCAGTCGACGGCGAACCACCCGACGGCCAGGAAGAGCGTGAAGAAGGCACCGCCATACGCCCCGCGGAGCCCGAATGTGTTTCGAGCCGCGACAACCTGCGTTGTTCCGAAACGCGGCCCGGCTACGCTGAGCAGGCCGTGGAGGGCTGCCGCCAGCACGGAGCCGGTCGCGACGGCAACGATCGCCTCCCCCACTCCGAGGCCAAACGTCACCAGCAGGGCGCCCGTGATCAGCGAGACGAAGTTGGCAAAGGCGGCGACCCAGAGCCAGGCGACGTCTCGCGGCAAGCCCTTGCGCTCGCTCGACGGGATGGGCTCGATGCCATGCGTCTCGACTTTGAGAAATTCGTCCGTGGGAGCGTAACGCTCGACCACCGGTCGGTCGACGATACTCATCTATCCCTCCGCTGGCATTACCCAGATCAGGTTCGAAGGGTTGGTGGAGCGATCCACCTCTCAGCGTTCCAAACGCACCCCGTTACTCGAGTATAACTACCAGTAGCGTTCTTCTTTCCAGGGGTCGGCCGCGTTGTTGTAGCCGTTACGCTCCCAGAACCCGAGACGGTCATGCTCGACCCATTCGAGCCCCTCGAGCCACTTCGCGCTCTTCCAGGCGTAGCGCTTGGGCACGACCAACCGCAGCGGCCCTCCGTGCTCGGAGGTTAGCTCGGCGCCGTCATGCCGGTAGGCGATCATGACGTCGTCGTCGGCCAGGAGCTCGGCGGCCAGGCTCGTGGTGTAGTCGGCGTCGCAATGCGCGATCACGTACTTCGCCGTGCCGCGCGGCTTTACCAGCGCCACCAGCTCCTTGAAGGCGACGCCCTCCCAGTTGTTATCGAGCCGGCTCCAGGTGGTGACGCAATGCATGTCGGCAGTGACCGCGGTGGAAGGAAGCTTACGCACCTCATCCCAGGTCAGCGTCGCCGGCCCGTCGACCTCGCCGTAGAGGCGGAGACGCCAGCGGCTCATGTCATATCGCGGCGGGCTGCCGTACGACAGTACAGGCCACTTCAGCGTCAGCACCTGGCCGGGCGGAAGGCGATGCGGGTCTTCGACGACGCGTGGATCCTGCTCGCGATCACGCCGAAAGAGCATGCCGGTCAGCCCTCTGCCGGCGCCGGTCGCTTGAGCTCCTTGCGGAACTGGTCGAAGGCGTCGACCACGACATCGCTGACCCCGTAGACACTCAAGACCCGCTCGAGCGCGCCTTGCACCTCGGCCTCGGGAAGCAGGTCGGTCTGCACCTCGTACCATGGCACCACGTCACCGTCCGGGGTCTTCCAGGTCCCGTCTTCGTAGCGCACCGGGATGAACCCGCGCGAGCTGCCCGGTTTGGCTGCCATCACTTGCCTAATCTATATCGGCGCGCATGGTCCTGCTCGATGCGGTTCCGATCACCAGCTGCCACGAGTGCGTGGCGACGCTGACCCTCCCGCTGACGCTTTTCCTCGTGCTGGCGGAGACGGCCGCGGGCGGCATTGCCACGGTGGCTTACCTTCGGCTGGCCGGGGGGCTGACGCAGGGCTTCCTGAAATTCATCACCGTCACCTACGCCATTCTTGGCGTCCTGGCGTTCCTGGTCGTCCTGGCCGCTCCGCCCGGGTCATATCACCGCCTGCTGTCCATCAATCAACCGGCAGCCAATGCCCTGGTCTTCCTTCAGGGAATCCTTGTCGTCGCCCTGATCGCGCACACGGTCGTGATCTGGCGGGGCAAGGACTCGTCCACGATGAGCTGGGCGCTGACACTCTCGGCGTCGGTGCTCTTGTTGGCCGGTATCGCGGCTACGTTCTGGCCGCTGGCTGGCTCACTGCTCGACGGTGCCGCGATCGCGCTCGCGGTCGTGCTCTCGGCCGCCGTCCTGGGGGCGGCGACCACCGGCATGCTGCTTGGGCACTGGTATCTGGTGACGCCGGCGCTGACGAACCGCCCGCTGCTACGGGCGATCGGCGTGCTCCTGGTCGGCCTGGTGCTGCAGGCCCTGATCTTCCCACTGACCCTGCGGGGCCTCGCCCACGGCTCCGGCTCGCTGTTCCATCCGCTGAGCCTCAGCCCGGCACTCTCCGTCCTCTGGGCGCTCGGCGCGGTCATCCTGCCGCTGGTCGCGGCCGGCCTGGCCTTGCCGACCTGCCGGCTCCGCTCGTTCATGTCCACCACCGGTCTGCTCTATCTGGCGATGATCGCCATCCTCCCGGGGCAGCTGCTCGGCCAGCTGCTCTTCTTCGTGGCCGCCTCCGCCTGATAGCGAGACTGCGGCTTTGGCGATAGCCGGAGAGGCCGGTTTCTCGGGCGCCTGGCGGTTTGGCCCGTCAGGGAGCTGCGGCCTAGAATCCTGCGACGCCCACGCAGATCACAAGGGGGATTTTAATTGTCACGTTCCGTCACGAGAACCACCCTGATCGTCAGCGTCCCGCTGCTGACCGTCGCGATCGTCGCGATCGTCGGCTCCCACCCGAACCGTTCCGCCGGCGCCAGCCGGCCAACCGCGGGCCTTAGCGTGGCGCTCCTGCACCCCCTGCAGCCAAACGACTTGCGGAGGATGGTCGAGGACGCACCGCCGACCCCGGCGGCCAGCGAGGCTTCGGGCGCCCGTCCCGGCGCGGTGCCGGCACGTCCGTTCCCGGTTCGACCGGCACTTCCGAGGCCACCGGCTCCGCCCGTCGCGCCGATCGGCGGCGCCGCCGGGGTCGAGTTCAGCCTGGCCAACCAGGACCGGGTGGCGAACGGGGCTGCATCACTGCGCTTTAGCGGCGCCCTGGCGCGGGTCGCCCAGTACCGGGCTCAGGACATGCTGAACCGGAATTACTTCTCCCACTACGATCCGGCCACCGGGCAACTCGCGTTTGTTGCCCTGATGCACCTCTGGGGCATCCCCTACAGCAGCGCAGGGGAGAATATCGCCTGGTCGACCAACCCGTCGATGGCCGGGATCAACACCATGTTCATGAACTCGCCCGAGCACCGCGCCAACATCCTCAACGGCGGCTACCACCAGGCTGGCATCGGGGTCGCCAGCAACGGCGTCAAAACCATGGTCGTGGAGGTCTTCTCGAACTAAGGGGCAGTCGACCATCTGAATGCAGGTCGGGAATTTCTCGGGGCAAATCTGAGTTACTCTTGATACGGATCGACAGAGTCAAGGGAGAAGAATGAGTAAGGCAATTCAGGTAACGACCGCCACCTTCGAGGAGCAGGTCCTGCTCTCGGAGCAGCCGGTCATCGTGGACTTTTACGCTGATTGGTGTGGCCCGTGCAAGATGCTCTCCCCCGTCCTGGAGCAGCTCGCCATCGAGCATACCGATGTGAAGATCACCAAGGTGAACGTCGACGAGGAGCCGATCCTGGCCGAGCGCTACCGGGTCCGCGGGATCCCCTACGTGGCCATGTTCCGCGACGGCAAGCTGGCTCAGCAGGTGATCGGTTACAAGCCCAAGGCAGCGCTCGAGGCCGACCTGGGCCTCAACGGGAAGCAGGCCTAGGAATTCATATCGCCGGGGCAGCCCGGCGCCGCCCTGCTAGCGCGCGGCCCGCAAGGCCGCGCACTCCTCGCAGGGACAGATCCTCCGAAGGAAGCTAAGGCCGTAAATCCCGGTGTTGTGGCCGTCCTTCCAGTAGGGGCGGATCCCGAAGAGGCCGACCGGCTCCATCTGGTCTAACTCGACCTGGTCATCCTGGAGCTCACTGGTGCTAGCCAGTTTTCCCGGTAGCCCGCCTTCACCGGCGCATTCGGCACAGGGGCAGTTCCAGCGAAGCAACTCAAAGTCGTAGCCCGACTGATGACCGTCGGCCCATTGGATCGTCAGCAGCCGGCGGGCGCGGTCCGCCAGGATGTCGAGCGGCCGCTCCCGATCCGCGGCGTCGCTCGTGTCGAGGCTCGGGCTAGGCGGCTTCGTCGTCCCCCGGCGCGAGGATCAGATCCAGATCCTGCCAGTTGGGGACCCGGCGCAGCTGGGCCAGCTCCAGCATGACACGGCCCTGCGCCTCGAATACGGCGTCGTGGACCGCGTTGAGGTCGTCCGCGTCGATCCGCTGGATCCGATCAGCGAGCTGAGCGTCATGGCGCGCCGCATACCCGACGACCAGGTCGCGGATGTCCTCGGGAAGCTGACGCTCGCCGGCCAGCCGGAGCTCCTCCAGCCGGTCGAGCAAGGTGTCCAGCGCCGTGATCCGCCAGTAGGCGAGCCGGACCGGCGCGTGCACCAGCTCCGCCTCCGCGGCGGCCTGAGACATCGCGCGCACGGCCGATTCGTAGTGGGGCGCCGCCTGGGTGGACATTGTCATTCCTTGAACCACTGGTTACTCCTGTGAACGCCCGTCGTCCGGGCCTGTCACTTGTACCCGGTGCTTGACCCTAATAAACACGACGGGGGCGGAATTTCCGCCCCTCATTGGCCGGAATCCAGACTAATTGAGTATAAGTTCCCGCCAAAAATGCGTCAATCGGGTCGTCGCCCTACTCGGATTTGGACTCTCGGGAGAAGCCGGGCGTCTGACCGCGACGTTTCTCCCGCCGTAGATACAGTCGATCGGCGCCGCCGGTCGGCCCGGGCGGGAGGATGGTAAAGAGCTCGAAGCCGTCCTGGGAGAGCTGGGTGGCTTCCTCGACGGTGTTGACAACCTTGTATTCGAACGCCATTCAGCGCCTAAGCATAACGGGTCAGCCGAGCTCACCCAGAATTCGGATCCCGGCGGCGGAGCCGATGATCGCGGTCTTTGCCATCCCGAAGAAGAGGCCGTGCTCGATCACGCCGGGGACCCCGTTCAGCGCCACGCTCAACTCGGGATCGACGTTGGCGAAGCTGGTGTCGAGGATCAGGTTGCCGTTGTCAGTCCTGAACGGCGCGCCAGCCGCCATCCGGAGCTCAGGCCGGCCCCCTAGCGATTCGATCGACCGGCTGGTCGCCTCCCAGAGGAAAGGCAGGATCTCGATCGGCACCGGGCCGCGTCCAAGGTGGACGACCAGCTTGCTCTCGTCCGCCACCAGGATGAATCGCTGGCTGGCATGAGCCACGATCTTCTCCCGCAGCAGCGCGCCACCGCGCCCCTTGACGCAGTTGACGGCGGGATCGATCTCGTCGGCGCCGTCGACAGTGAGGTCGAGCCACCCGTCGATCCGCTCGGTGACCGAAATTCCACCTGCCTCGGCCTGCGTCCGGCTCTCCAGCGACGTCACGACCGCCTGCACCTTGAGGCCGTTTCGCACTCTCCTGGCCAGCCCGTCGATGAAGTAGCGGGCGGTGGTCCCCGTCCCCAGGCCGATGATCGTCCCGGGCCTGACCAGTTCGAGGGCGCGCTCGGCAGCAGCTCGCTTCTGGGCCTCGACTTCGGATTGGGCGGTTGCCATTTACTTGATAGAACCGATGTCAGGTAGAATCGAAGGGATGGGGCGGCTGCTGGGTACCCTGCCGGGGCGCGTCATCGGCAAGTCTCTCGAGGACCAGGCGCCGAACTGGGCGGCGCTGATCGCCTGGAATGCGCTCTTTGCCATGTTCCCGATCGTGATTCTGGCCGCTTCACTACTTGGCTATGCCCTGCGATTTTTCGGTGAGGCGAACGATGCCGTCTACAAGACGATCTTTAGCACGGTCCCCGGCGCTGCCCAGACCGACCTGCTCAAAGCCGTCGGGGGCGTGAAGAGCCAGAGCGGCATTTTGTTGATCGTCGGCCTGGTCGGCCTGCTCTGGGGCGGATCGGCGTTGTTCGGTGCCATGGAACAGGCTTTCGCGATGATCTATCACACCAAGCCCCGGGATTTCATTCGCCAGCGGCTCATCGCCTTCGGCATGGTCCTACTGTTCACTGTTCTCGTGGGCATTGCGGTCGCCACCTCAGCGATACTGCCGGCCCTCAAGAATATCCCCAATGTTCCCGAAGTCCTGTCTTCGGGGGCGGCGGCGTTCATCCTACAGGTGATCATTGGCATTAGCGCGGGGTTCCTCCTGTTCGGCAGCATTTACTACGTCATTCCGAACCGCAGGCAACAGGTCCGCAAAGTCATCCCCGGCGCGTTGGTGGCCGGCATCCTCTTCGAGGCGGTCACCTTGCTCTTCCCGCTCTACCTCGAGTTGAACAAGGGCATCAACCAGTACGGCAAGACCTTCGGACTCTTCTTCGTCCTGATGACATTCTTCTTCTTCCTGGGCCTGATCACGATGGTCGGCGTCGAGGTCAACAGCGTGCTCTACCCATTCGACGTCGAGCAGCCCGCCAGCGGAGACACCAGTATCGGGGCGCCAAAAACTGCCGGCGGAGCACGGCGCCGTGGTGCGCCGCAACTCGAGCCGTCGAGTAACGGTGCCGGGGGACCCGTTCAACGAGGCGTCAAGGCGCGGACCGCGCTGTTGATGGCGGTCGGAGCCTCGATCGTGGGCGTCCTGCTCGGGCGGCGAAGCGCGAACTCCGACTGACGGCACACTAAAATTGTGCCGTGGCCGTTGAAGCTGTCGTCCCTCCGCGGCCGGCATCGGCCCGGGGGGCCTCACCGGGCCGGGCCTGGTGGATCGAGCCGGCGCTCACGGTCGTCTGCTACAGCGCCTTCGTCATCTACGCCACCTGGTCCGTCTTCTCCGGCACGGTTGTCGTCTACGCTCCGTACGTCTCGCCGTTCTTTTCGACCTGGCTCGGCTTCGGCTTGATCAAAGTCCCGATCATCGGGATCCTGATCCCGATCCTGGCGGTCATCCCGCTTGGTCTCCGCGGCAGCTGCTACTACTATCGAAAGTCGTACTTCCGATCGTTTTTCTGGGACCCGCCGGCTTGCGCCGTCCAGGAGTTGAAGCGCGGTCGCTACCACGGTGAGACCCGTCTCCCCTGGGTGCTGAATAACTATCACCGCTATTTCCTGCTACTGAGCCTGATCGTGCTGGTCTTTCTGTGGGCGGATGTCATTCGCGCCTTCATCGATCAGGGACACTTTTTTGTCGGCCTTGGTTCGCTCGTGATGCTGGTCAACGTCATCCTGTTGAGCCTTTACAGCCTGACCTGCCATTCGTTCCGGTACCTGATGGGCGGCCGGATCGATCGCTTCTCGCGGGTGCCGGCCGGCCGGTTGTGGCAGCGGATCGTGATGCTGCTCAACCGAGCGAACCCGCAGCATGGGGCCTGGGCCTGGTACAGCATGTTTTCCGTCGCGCTCACCGACGTCTACATCCGGCTGCTGATGGCCGGCGTCATTCACGAGCCGAGGGTAATCTTCTGACCGAGTCCTACCAGACCCTTACGACCGACGTCCTCGTGATCGGCGCCGGCGGCGCGGGCATGCGCGCGGCGATCGAGGCGGCCGCGGCTGGCGCGCGCGTGGACATCATCTGTAAGTCGCTGCTGGGCAAAGCGCACACCGTCATGGCCGAGGGCGGCATTGCCGCGGCCCTGGGCAACGTCGATCCGCAGGACAGCTGGCAGGTCCACTTCCAGGACACGATGCGCGGCGGTCAGATGATCAACAACTGGCGAATGGCGGAGCTTCATGCCCGCGAGTCGCCGGACCGCGTCTACGAGCTCGAGACCTACGGCGCAATCTTCGACCGGACAGCCGATGGCCGCGTGCTGCAGCGGGCCTTTGGTGCCCATACGTACCGGCGGCTTTGCCACGTCGGTGATCGCACCGGGCTGGAGATGATTCGAAGCCTGCAGGACCGCGTCGTCCAACTCGGCATCGAGGTGCACATGGAGGTCACGTTGACCCGCCTGCTCAAAGACGGCGATCGGGTCGTGGGCGCCTTCGGCTACAACCGGGTTGACGGCGGCTTCGTTGCCTTCAAATGCAAGGCGCTGATCATGGCGACCGGCGGCTGGGGTCGCATCTATAAGGTCACCTCGAATTCCTGGGAGGGCACCGGCGACGGCGTCGGGATGGGTTTCGACGCCGGCGCGGAGGTCCTCGATCCGGAAATGGTGCAGTTCCACCCGACCGGCATGGTCTGGCCGCCAGGCGTCCGCGGCATCCTGGTCACCGAGGCCGTCCGCGGCGAGGGCGGCTATTTGACCAATAGCGAGGGCCATCGGTTCATGGTGGAGGTCGACCCCAAAAAGAAAGAGCTCTCCTCGCGCGACGTGGTGGCGCGGGCGATCTACAAGGAAGTCGAGGCAGGGCGTGGCACGGAACACGGCGGCGCGTACCTGGACGTCCGGCACCTCGGCGCGGAAAAGATCAAAAAGAAGCTGCCATCGATGTACGAGCAATTCCTTCGGCTCGCGGACGTCGATATCACCAAAGCGCCGATGGAAGTGGCGCCGACGATCCATTACGCGATGGGCGGCCTGTGGGTCGAGGCCGAAACCGGGGCGACCACGCTTCCCGGGCTCTACGCCGCGGGCGAGGCGGCCGCGGGGCTGCATGGGGCGAACCGGTTGGGCGGGAACTCACTGTCTGATCTGCTCGTCTTCGGCCGCCGCGCCGGCGCAGCGGCAGGCGCGTACCAGCGCGAGGTGGGGTTGGGCAAGATCGATGAGCGGCAGGTCGCCGACGAGCAACAGATCCTGCTGCTGCCGCTCAGCCGCGACGGCAAGGAGAATCCCTACCTGCTGCAGCAGCAGCTTCAGCAGGCGATGCAGGACGGCGCCGGCCTGGCGCGCGAGGAAAAAGGCCTCAAGACCTGCCTCGATCGAGTCCTGGAGCTGCGGCAGCGCTCAGCCCGTGTCCATGTTCCCGGGTCACGGCGCTATAACCCCGGTTGGCATACGGCTCGGGATCTCTGGTTCATGCTGACGATCGCCGAGGCGATTGTGCGCGCCGCCATCGAGCGGCGAGAGAGCCGCGGTGCGCACTGGCGGCTCGACTACCTGGAGAAAGACCCGGCGTTGGGCCGCGTGAACTTCATTGCCTACAACGACCGGGGGAACGTCAAACTCAAGACGCGGCCGGTCCCGGAGCTGCCAGCCGAACTGGCCAGGCTGTTTGCCGACACCGCGTCGCCCCCACCTGCAACGCAGCCGCCGGCGCCAACGCCGCCGAAACCCCAGCCAGTCCGGACATGAGCTCCCCAACCGCAGCGCAGAGGACCGCGTCCAACGGGTCGATCGTCCTTCAGATCTTCCGTGGGGACGCCGACGGCGGCCAGGAGCAGCGCTTCGAGGTGCCCTCGATCGAAGGCATGGTGGTGCTCGACGCCGTCCACTACATCCAGGCGAATTTTGCCAACGACCTGGCCTGCCGCTGGAACTGCAAGGCCGCCAAGTGCGGCTCGTGCAGCGCCGAGATCAATGGCCGGCCGCGCCTCATGTGCAAGACGCGCGTCGACGAGTTCAAGAACGAAGAGATTCATGTCGGGCCGATGCGCGCGTTTCCGTTGATCAAAGACCTGGTGACGGACGTCTCGTGGAACTACGAAGTAAACAAACAGATTCCCGGGTTCACGCCGTCGCCGAATGAGCCGGTCCCCTACCGGATGCTACCCGAAGACACGGAACGCATCTACGAGTACCGCAAATGCATCGAGTGCTTCCTATGCCAGGACGTCTGCCACGTCTTGCGCAACCACGACGATAAGTCCGCCTACTACGGGCCTCGGTATATGGTCCGGATCGCCGCCCTGGAGATGCACCCACTCGACACGCGGAAGCGCACCGGCCTGCTGCATGGGAAGGCGGGGATCGGAATGTGCAACATCACCAAGTGCTGCCAGGAGGTGTGCCCCGAGCACATCAAGATCACGGACAATGCGATCATCCCCTTGAAAGAACGCACGGCGACGGACGTTTATGACCCTGTCGCCTGGATCGCCCGCAAAGTCGACCCTTTCTGGGGTGCCCCGGCGACAGCTGAATTGGTGGAGGCCAGGCCCAGGCGGGTGATCGGCCCACAGCGATTCGCGGTCAAGGACGTCGTGCGCCTGAAAACCCGCGGCCGTCGACTGGCGCGGGTTGGCAACGTCCTCGCCGACGGCAAGCTGGAGGTCTGGGTGCTCCACATGAACAGCAAGGTCCAACGCTGGGACGGGCCCAAGACCGTCCGAACGTCCGACGTCACGAACAACTACGGACCGCTCGACGACGTTGGGATCGGCAGCAAGCTCGTCGAGCAGTACATCAGCGAGGACTCCTGATCGCCTGGTAACGGCTGCGATGGCCCGGCTACGTCCTGGGCCGGCGTAAGCCGCCTTCCTCCCACCAGTCGATGGCCTGCCCTTCTCGCGTCCTCCAATCGATCGCCCGGGCAGCCGCAGCGACTTGAGAGCCCGTGGCCCCGCAGAATTTCCACAGTTCAGTGGTTGCGCGCTTGTACCGGTGGATCAACTCGTCCAGCTCGAAGGCGTCAATCTGACCCTCGTCGTACCTGGCAAAGCCTGTACGTACATGCTCCAGAAGCTTGGTCAGCGCAGCCTGGTGGTAGCTGGCAACCGATTCCCGATCGGCCCGGCTCCTGGCCTTTTCGGCCGCAGCTTCGTGGACCATCTCAAGGCAAGCCTAAACAAAAAAAGCAGACCGCGAAGGTTTGACAGGCAGCTGTCGCAACCGTGCCTCACGATGGCAGCATGGCCGCGTCAGGCGATCGCTCAGGGCCCCCGGTGGCATCGCTGAAGGCGGCCGTCGACCAGATCGCGGCCTGGGTTCGCAAGGCTGATGGCCCTGCCCTCCGCGGCGCGCTCATACAGATCCGGGAAGCCGGCATCGATCCGCTCGAGGCGGTGTTTGCCGAAGGGGTGCGGCGTTTCGACAGGTCCGGCGAGTTTCGGGCCGACGGCGCGCTCAGCATCGTCGCCTGGCTTCGCTGGAGCTGCAAGTTGTCGGGTGGCGCGGCCGCCGAGAGGGTCGGGATCGCCCGCCAGCTCGAGCAGCTGCCGAAGACGGAGGCGGCGTTCGCGAACGGCGACCTGGG
>DASYVR010000021.1:0-1914 GCA_035936995.1 Candidatus Dormiibacterota bacterium
CGGCGGGTCGCCCGCATTGATTCCCGCCAGGTCTCCGATGATGGCCGCTGCCGGGGAGAACGCGCCGGTGTCGGTGTAGGAGCGAGGCTGCCCGCGGAGTACGGTCACCAGGGCGCCGACGCCTGCTGCGAACTCGTCGACGAGGCGCGATTTGCCGACGCCGGCCTCGCCGACAACAGTCACGAGGACTGGGCTGCCCACCGAGCTCGCCAGGCCGAGGCTCTGCTCGAGGATGACCTGCTCATTGGTGCGCCCGACGAACGGGATCGTGCGCCGCGCCGAGCGCATCGTGAGCCCTTCGACCGTGAAGGCGTCGAGCGCAGAATCGAAGCCTTTGGCGCGGATGCGGCGCCGCCGTCCGTAAGACACCTTGTCGGCCGTGAGGGCGTGCGTGGTGCTGCCCGCGAGGATTTCGCCGGGCTGCGCCGCGGCCTGCAGCCTTTCCGCCGCGTTTACGACCGGCCCCGTGACCAGCAGCTGACCGCTCGGATTCCGACCCGTGGCCGCCTCTCCAGACTCGATCCCGATCCGGACCTCGAGTGGTTCGGCGAGCCCCGCCTCCTGTCCAATCTGGCGCGTGCGCGAACGGATCGCAAGGCCGGCGCGAACTGCACGCAGCGCGTCGTCCTCGTGCACGGTGGGCAGCCCGAAAACCGCCATGACGGCGTCGCCGATGAACTTCTCGGGCCTGCCGCGCAGGGCGAGCAGCTCCTCGGACGCGGCGCTGAAGAACTGGCCGAGGATCTCCCGGGATCGCTCGGGGTCGAGCCGGCTGCCGAGGCCTGTCGAGTCGACGATGTCGGCAAAGAGGACGGTCACCATCTTCCGCTCCTCGGTGCCGACGAGCGGTCCTACCGCCGCTCCACAGTTCGGGCAGAAGCGGGCGCCGCTGGGGAGCGGGCGACCGCACACGGAACACACCATGACCAGCAGAATATGCTGCAGCGCATGGCCCATTCCAAAGCGACCGCTCTCAGCGGCGTTCCGCTCTTCTCGAAGCTTTCGAAGAAGGAGCTGGATTTCGTTGCCGGCCACGCCGACGAAGTCGATGTAAAGGCTGGTGCGAAGCTGACGACGCAGGGGAAGCCGGGTGACTCCTTTTACGTCATCCTCGACGGTGAGGCGGTGGTGGAGATCGACGGCGAGCCGCGGCGCACCCTGAAGGCGGGCGACTTTTTCGGCGAGATCAGCATGCTGGATCGGGGCCCGGCCACCGCGACTGTGAAGATCACGAATGACTCGCGATTGCTGGTCATGAGCCACTCGCAGTTCCGCGACACCATCAAGTCCAGCGATGGCTTGCTGGTGAAGGTCCTACTTGCGATGGGGGAGCGGCTGCGCGCCGACCTGGCGAAAGCCGGACGCCGCCGCTAGATTCCCTCCCCCGCCAGGGTTAGTTCAGTATTTCCCTCTCCCCATCGGGGCCGGGCGCGCGCAGGGCGCACCTTCAAACAAGAGGGCTAGGGTGACGGGCTGAGGCTGGCTAAGCCTTCCCCTCGCGCAACTGCGCGACAGTTTTGGCGATGCGCTCCTTCCGGACATCGGGAGCCTTGACGTTGATTGGAATGACGAGCCGCGTCTTGGCGCTGAAGGACAATCCTTCGAAGAATTTCTTGGCCTTGGCATCGCGGCCGAGCGCGGCGGCGAAGTCGGGCGGCAGCTCGACCTCTCTCAGCGCGGTGTCCAGCTCGAGGTCCACATCGACCACGTCACCAACGGCCACTCGGGCGCCCTCCCGGAACATCGGGGGCACACCGACCATAAACTTCCCGGCCATCACCGCCACCGTGCTGCGATACGTGAAGCCGTTGATGGTGGCGCGGACTGGTGGCCGCTTGCTCGATCCGAGAGCGGCCACCACCTTCGCCGGAACTTCGATCCCCGCCGCGGTCTTACCGGACGGCAGGATCTTGG
>DASYVR010000022.1:0-1980 GCA_035936995.1 Candidatus Dormiibacterota bacterium
TCGGCTTGGCGCGATCCAGGATCTCCCGCATCGGCACGCCGGTCCATTTGTCGCCCAGCCGGCTCCAACCTGTGACGCAGTGGATGTCCGCTACCACGTCTTTCGAAGGCAGCGCCCGAAGCTCTCCGTAATCGAGCGTCACCTCATGCTCGACCGCACCGAACACCTTGAAGTCCCACTTCCCGATGTCGGTGGTTGGCACCGGACCGAAGTGCAGTAGGGGCCAGCGATCGGGGGCCGTGAGGGTTTGGCCGGGCGGAATGCGCGCCGGATCGACACCCTCCGGGAGTCGCTTACCCTTGAACAAAAACGACATCTGGCGAGTATAGGAACGGACGGTCGGCGCCGGATGTTCCGGCCTCGGGACCCGATCAGGGCCCCGGTATACTGGCCTTTCCCTCAGCTATCGAACACGTGGGTCCGTAGCTCAATTGGGAGAGCGCTTGAATCGCACTCAAGAGGTAAGGGGTTCGAATCCCCTCGGATCCACCATCTCATCCACCCACATAGGCCGCGGCGACGCGCTTGGGTACGACCATTCGCCACGCATCCAGCACGAGCTCTCGCATCTCGGTCTCGTCGATCGCCGCCGTGCGAACAAGAACCCAGTGGTAGCGAAGGTCTGATCGATCCGGCTGCATGAACTTGTCCGGCGAACCACCGACGAGCCAGTCCCGCTCTTCCTTCGGAAATCCAAAACCCATCACGGTCTCATCGCGAGAAAAGGCGAGATAGACGATCCTGCCGACGCGGAACTTCACCCGGCCAGCCACCAACGCCTCAGTCGTTCGTGGCAACGTCATCGCGAACTGCCGCACTTCCGCGACAGTGACCATCAAGTTATCTTCGCAATGGATGGTAGGTCCAATCCGGCACCTGGCCATGGTACGCACAGGCCCCGTGAGGCTAACTCCGAAACGTCAGGTCGAGGCTTTGCTCAACACCCCACGCACTGCGAGCACAAGGAGCAAGGCCGGAACGATGAGGTACGCGATCCGCAGCCCAGTTACGTCCGACAGCCGAGCCAGCACAAAGGGCGCGACCCCGATCGCCAGGCCCGAAGCCAGCGCAGCTCGGGCGGCGGCGCGATCCGGCGCGCGCGGCCACGCAGCCACGACCCGGCTGACAGTGGTTGGATAGAGCAGGGCGCACCCCAGGCCGGCGATCAGGAGCCCGGCCGCCGCGAGCACGATGTTCGGCGCCCTCCAGAACAGGGTAAACCCGAGCGCCGCGACTCCGGTGCACGCCAGCATCAGCACCCGCGTCGCACCCAGCCGGCGCGTGATCGGTACCGCCAGGCCGCGTGCCGTCGCCATGCCGACCAGGAAGAGTGACGCCAGCGCCGGCGCCTGGCCGAGCGACGCGTGAACCCAATCGATGAGTGCGGACGGCGCCCAGAAGATGAAGCAGAACTCGACACTCACCGCCACCAGCACGTCCACCCATGCGCCGAACAGCGGCACCGAAGGTGCGCCCCGCGAGTCCTTCACCAGAACGGGGGCCTCCGGCATCGCCAGCCGCCAGGCAGGGACGGTGAGAAGGGCGAGCGCCAGCAGCGCAGGCCCGAGGTAGCCGACGCGCCACCCCAGGCCTGACACGAGCGCTGCCGAGACGGCCAGCGGCGCGATGACCGACGCAGTGCTGGCCAGGGCGTTAGCCTCGCCGACGGCAGCGGTCGGCGCCTGCGGATGAAGCGCGGTGAGAAGCGACGGGCAAAGCTGCACCAGCACCGCCCCGCCGAGGCCGAGAAGCAGCGCCCCGAGTAGAGTCGCGACCCGTGCTGGCGTCGCGAGCAGCAGCCCGCCCAGCATCATCCCCGCGATGGCCAGTCGAAGTGCTGCCGTCCGGCCGATCCGGGCCACGAGCGCCCCACCGGTAAGGCCCACCACGACCAGCCCGGCCGCGAAGAGGCTCGGGTAGAACGCCACGTCGCCCAGGCTGACGTGCAGGTCCCTCTGCAGCGGCGCCAGCACCGCGCCC
>DASYVR010000023.1:0-1529 GCA_035936995.1 Candidatus Dormiibacterota bacterium
AGCCCCCCGCTCGAGGCGGCGGGGGCAAAGCGCCTCGTGCGGCTGCCCGTCAGCGGGGCGTTTCACTCGCCACTGATGGCGCACGCCGCGCAGGTGTTTGCCGCCGCCTGGGAGAAGATCCCGCTCCAAGCGTTGCGTCGCCCCCAGGTCTTCAATGCCGATGCCCAGGTTCATCAGGATCCGGCTGAGGTCCGTCGCCTGATGGTCGGCCAGCTCACCGGCCCGGTTCGCTGGACGCAGTCGATCCAGCGGTTGCAACAGCTCGGCGCCGACACCTACATTGAGGTAGGTCCGCGGCGCACGCTCACCGGGTTGGTCAAGAAGATTCTCCCGGGCGCGGTGGTCCACAATGTCGAAGATCTGACCAGCATGAACGCCTTAGTCGAGAGCAAGCGTGGCTGACGGCTTCGAGGACCAGGTCGTCCTCGTTACCGGAGGGAGCCGTGGTATCGGTCGCGCCACCGCCGCGCTCTTTGGCGAGGCCGGGGCAAAGGTAGCGATCACCTACAAGAGCCGGGAGGCCGAGGCCGACTCGCTCGTTGAGCACCTCTCCCACGCGGGCCACCAGGCGATGGCGGTGCAGGCCGACTTCGCCGACAGCGCCGCGCCCGGTCTCGCTGTCGAGGCGGTCGTCAAACAGTGGGGCAGGCTGGACGTTCTGGTCAACAACGCCGGCTTGACTCGGGACACGCTCGTGATGCGCATGAGCGAGGCGGACTGGGACATCGTGATCCAGACCAACCTGAAGGCCGCCTTTCTCGCCAGTAAGGCGGCGCTGCGGCCAATGCTCAAGCAGAAGTACGGCCGCATTGTCAACGTGTCGTCGCTCGCTGGGGTCGCCGGCAATGCCGGGCAGGCCAACTACAGTGCCTCCAAGGCCGGATTGATCGGACTGACCAAGTCGCTGGCCAAAGAGGTCGGATCACGGAACATCACGGTCAACGCGGTCGCTCCCGGCTTCATCACGACCGAACTCACCAGCAGCCTGCCGCCCGACCTTCTGGAGCGCGCCCGCCAGGCAGCGGCCATCCCTCGGATCGGGACCCCTGAGGACGTCGCCCCCGCGATTGTCTTCCTGGCCTCGAGAGCGGCCGCCTATATCACCGGCCAGGTTTTAGGCATTGACGGCGGTCTCCCGATCTAGGACGATGGGCCCGGCTTCGTCTAGAATTTGACCGCACTCGCACTGCCAAAAGGGGAGTCGGATGGACGCCAACAGTTACGAGAAGTTCAAGGGGATCATCGCCGAGCAGCTCGGAGTGGAGCCCGAGCAGGTCACGCCCGACGCCTCGTTTGTCGACGACCTCAACGCCGATTCCCTCGACCTGGTCGAGCTGATCATGGCGTTCGAGGAAGAATACGGGATGGAGATACCTGACGAAGACGCGGAAAAGATTCAAACCGTCGGAGCCGCCTGGGACTACGTCCAGGAGAAGCTCGGCATCACCACCTGAGCCGAAGCTCGCTCAGCCGGACGAGCCGTTACAGAAGCTCCAGCGGACGCTTCGCGTACGCTTTCACGAGCCTGC
>DASYVR010000024.1:0-75303 GCA_035936995.1 Candidatus Dormiibacterota bacterium
ATCCGGCCGTGCCGACCGCCTGCACCACGTAGTAGTAGCTGGTGCCCGCGCTCAACCCGGTGTCGTGGTAACTGGCGGTTGCCGTCGTCGGCGTACCTCCCACCTGGCTGTAGGGGCCGCCTGAGGTCGTGCTGCGCTTCAGGTTGTAGCCCGTCGCTCCCGGCGAAGCCGTCCAGCTCAGATCGATCTCCGCCGTCCCGTTCGTCGTGGCGGTGAGCCCCATCGGCGCCCTTGGAGTCACCGCGATACCGGACTCGGTGCCGGTGATGCCCACACTCAGCGTGTCAGTCGCAGTCAGGCTCTGGGTGCCGCCGGTGTTGAGGGTCGCGGCAAACGTTTTTGTCCCGCCGGGCATGGTGCTGTCGCCAGGTAGCGCCGCGAGGGTGTCGCTACTCGTGAAGTCCACCATCCCGCCGTAACCCGTCGCCGTGTTGCTGTAGGGATCGAGCGCGGTGACGGTGAAGTTCTGTGAACTGCCAGCGGCCGTCGCCGTCGGATAACCCGTCACGACAAGCGTGCTCGCCGCCGGCGGCCCGATGCCGAACGAATTGCTGGTTCCGGCGTGCGTTCCGTCAGCAACCGTGAGGCTGCGATTGATTTCAGCCACGTAAAGAGTGACGTTCGCCGAGGCCACCCCATTTGTCCAGGTGCCGAAGGCCCCATAACTGGGAGGACACGTCCCTCCACACCCAACAGGCGCGGTATTCGGCGCGCCGACCGCCGAGCCGGCGACCGTGGCGCCCCCGGCGTAGTCGGTCTTTACGTTCGAGAGAGCATCGTAGGCCGTCGCCTGCACCTGGAAGGGAGTTCCCGCCGTCTGCGTTGCGATCGATGCGACGGTGAAATGGTCAAGCGCCCCGGGGGTGACCGTGAAGCTGTTGCTGACAGCCGACGTCAGTGACGGCGTGCTGGTCGCGGTTAGGGTATAGATCCCGGTCTTGTTCACGCTCAGGTCGCTGAACATTGCCACGCCGTGCACCACGGACTGCGTCATGGTTCCGGAGAGAGTTGCGCCGTTCGCCGCTGTCAGGGCGACGCTCACAGTCCCGGCGAAGTCGCTGACCACGTTCCCCGACGGATCTTCGGTCGATGCCGCCGCCGAGAAAAGCGTCCCTGCGCGGACGGAAGCGGGCGGGGACGATGTGAACAACACCTTCGACGCCGGTGCCGTGGTGGTCACGGTGTCGAACGTGGGCTCCGTTGCGGTGCCATTCACGCTCGGAACCTGGAGCTGATACGCATAGGTGGACGACTGGTTCAGTCCGGTGACGATAAGACTGAAATCGAGCGGCGTCGTCTTATCAGCCAGTGGAGGAGTCGCGTAACTGTGCTGGTCGAACGGGAACACGAGGTTTGCAACGACGAATTGACCCGACTGCACAGCCCCAGTCGCCCAGCCGGCCGGACCGATATGTCCATGAAGTCGGGCGCTGCTTGCCCCGACCAGATCTGGCGCACTCACGCTCACGGTGGGCAGGGTTGTCGTGTCCGCAGCGAACGTCTTCGACGCCGGCGTCATCAGGTTGTGAGCCAGATCCGGGACGCAATCGTGCGCACCGCTCGCTGAGACCGTGTGCGTCCCATTGGCCGCTAGCGAAGAGTCGATAGGCGCGGTGCCAATCCAGGTCCGCGGATCGTTGGGCTTCCAGGCACCGGTAAAGCTAACCGGGCTGCTGGCGTAGCTGACCGAGGGTAGGCTTGCCTCGGGATTCATGTTGCGGCTGAACGTCAATGTGCCCTGGACCAAGCCGGTACCCAACGAAAAATCCGATTTGACGGGGTCAAGTGGCTGAGTCGCGCTTGGCTTTCCGGTGATGGCGATCGTCGCAGTGGGATTCTGCGTCGTGAAGTAGGTGCTGACCGTCACGCCGCCAGAGAGTTGGCCGCTCGGACCCGTGGCGTGGCCCCACCAGTTGTTCTCGACGCTCGCGCCGGCGGGCGCCGTCACACCGACACCGGCAGCGAAATCGCTCTCCTTGACGATCAGCCCGGCATCACCGGTGATTCCGCCCGACTGGATGCTCGAGCACTGAAGGCTGACCGCGGCGCCTGTTGTCTTCACCGTTGGGTTGGCGTCATTCGTGAAGACATTGCGCTCTAAATCGGCCGGGGAATTCTTCAGATTGATCGCGATCCCGCCAATATGATCGAACTGGTTGTCGGTGATGATGTCCATCGATCCGCTATTCGTACTGTCGATCCCGTCATTGCCGACCCTGCTGAATGCCACGTGCGTAACAGAGAGCGGCGACCCGCTGACGACGATTGCGTTGCGGGCAATGTCGTGCATCGCGCCGCCAGCGAACTGCAGGGCGCCACCCGTCACGGTCAACCCGTCATCGAAGCCAATCGTGGTGCTCGTCAGCGTCGACGCGCCGCTGGCAGTGATGCCGGCCCAGTCGCCGCTTGCCGCCGCGGGGCACGAACCAGATACCCTCTGGATGAATACGGAGTCGTAGCCTGCGTCGCAGACCTTGATCGGAATGCCCCCGTCCTTGAGGCTGGTAAACGTCGTCCCCGTCGCAACCAGCGAGCCGTTGACCTGGATCGCTCCACCAAGCACCTTGACAACATCGCCGGTGTTGGTTGTCAGCATGCCATCGACTGTCAAGCCACCATCAAGCATGTACCCAAAGTGATCCGCAGGGACGGGAGGCACGACAACCTGCGCAGTTACGCCTGTGGTCAGCCAGGTCAGCGGTTGACTCGCCTCTCCATGGATCACCATCGCGTCAATGCCGTTGCCTGAGCCATGGTTCCCGGCGACAGTCGACGTTCCGGTCTTCAGCTCGAAATCTGCCTTAACACCGCTGAGATAGATGGCCGGGTAGCGGAACGTCGTTGCTGGTCCGCCGCTGTTGCTAACTGTATTTTGGTTCATCGTTAACTGATCGGCACCAGCTAAACGAATGCCATAAGTCCCAGCCCCGGAAATTATGTTGTCGCTAACTATGGTCGGGCGCCCGCCAAGCCCGCTGGCCACGATGCCGTCCTTCGAGCTAGTTGTGACGGAGACATGCTCCAGATCGAGACTCGTGCCGCACGCGCTGATGCAGGGGGTGCCGCCAAAGAACGTTGCGACGACTCCATGAACGCCGACTCGTCGGATTGATGTCGTTGTTACCGAGATTGGCGTGTCCTGCGCGTTAATGCCGTCGCCGGTGGTGTCCGATATCGTCGAGCCTTTCACGATGAGGCCGAAGTTGCTCGTGCCAAAACTCGCCGCGGGGCCGCTATCGATACTTAAGGCCGTCGCCGTAAAGCTGAGCTGACCGTTGGCAATGCTGGCGGTGCCCCGTTGTCCGGAGGTGTCGTTAGTGATGACAATCCCGCCCCAATCCCCCTGCTGAGGTCCTGAGGCACATTGACCGGTAAGGATGGATGGGCACGTCTGCGGATATGCGGTTTGATCCTTCAGGCTTGTGAAGAGTTTTATCGCTGGATCGGTATTGCTCGCGTCGAGTGTGCCACCGCTGATCGTGATCGGTCCTCCAAGCGACTTCACGACGTCGCCGGGATGCACCGTCAGCGTTCCGGCATTGACCGTCAGAGAGCCGTCCAACACATAACCCAGACCGCCCGTCGATGTATTTACGGTTGGTGTCCGCCATGAAAGGTCGCCGTTGGCCGTTCCGTGAAAGGCCATGACGTCCAGGCCGTTCCCGGATCCAACATTTCCCCGAACGTTGCGTGTGAAGTCCGCCGTAACTCCATTCAGGTAAATGGCCGGATACCCAGCAGCGCCAGCATTTGGACCGCCCCCGCTGGCGCTGACATTGTTGTCGCGCAAGACCAGCTCGTTGGCGTTGAGCAAGCGGATACCAAAGGTGCTCGCTCCCTGCACATGGTTGTCCGTAATCCAGACCGGTTGTCCACCCAGCGCCTGGCCGAGGATGGCTTCGGCGCTGGTGGACGTGAACCGGTTGCCGCTGAGACGTAAAGCGGTTCCTCCGGGAGCACTTGTGAGATCCACGCTGATGCCGTGGACAGCAGTGCTGATGGTGGAGTTGGTGATCGAAATGGCCGTCTTGCTCGAGGCGATACCGTCAGCTTTCGTTGGACCGAGCATGCTCCGCGAGACGACCAGACCGAAGCTCGAAGAGCCGTAGGTCGACGTGGCTCCACTCGTGATGCTGATACCGGTCGCGGCATATCGCACGGCGCTATTGACCAGCGTTCCGTTGGCGCCGGCATCCCACAGGTTGATGCCACCCCAATCGCCGGCGGCCGCCGTCCCACACCCGGGCAGGAGCGCCGAAGGGCAGGCCGCCACGCCGGCGCTGTTGTCCGCCAGGCTGGTGAAGATTTTTTGACTGCTCGAGCCGGTGTCGTCGGCCTTCAAGTTGACGCCCTGCAGGTTGAGAGTTCCGCCGTTGCCGACCTTGACGATGTCACCGGCGTTGACCGTCAGCGTGTGGCCCGGTTGCATGTTCAGGGTGTTATCGAGCACGTAGCCAAGCGGTTTGGTGGGGTCGCCCGTCTGACGAGCGGTACGCCAGATGAGGTTATCTGTCACGGTGCCGTGGAAGGCGAGTGCGTCGAGGCCGTTGCCGGCGCCCTTGTTACCGCTGATCTTGGCGAACTCGCCGGTGAAGCCATTGAGGTAAATGGCCGAGTCGCCAGTGGCGGAATTCGTGACGGTGTTGTTGGTAAGCGTCAGATCGTCGGCATCCTTCAAATTGATGCCGAAGGCTCCGGCGCGGTCCACGGTGACACCGGAGATGCTGACCAACTGGCCGGCCAATCCGGTGGCAAGTACACCCTCGGCGCCGGTGGTTCCAATGGCCACGCGGTCCAGCGTCAGCGCAGCGCCGCTCCCGGCGGCGCTGAGGCCCAGCGCGATTCCGTGACCCAACAGATTGGTAAACGCGCCCTGGGTTACCGATAGCGGCGACCGAGTCGTGATGCCATCGGCTGACGTGTTCCGGATATTCGTCTGAACGAGCACCAGGTTGGTGGGCGCCGGAGTCGCCGGGGGCTTATCCATGCTGATCCCGGTGGTCGCGTAGCGAATCTCCGAGCCCGTCAGCAGGTTCGCCTGGCCTGGATCGAGGATAAGTCCGCCCCAGTCGCCGGCAGTCTTTGCCGGGCAGACTCCAGAGACCTTGGGCACGAAGACTGACCCGCAGCTGGGGACGTGCGTGGCCTGCTCCTTAAGGCTCGTCAGGACAGCACCATTAGCCTTCATCGCCCCCGTCTTCACGGTGATGCTGCCACCCAACACTGGTGCGTAGTCGCCGCTGGCCAGCGTGAGGGCCCCGTTTACCGTCAGGTTACCGTCGACGAGATAGCCGAGCGCACTGCTCGCGCCGATGGTCTTCCAGGTCAATGGTTGGCCGGTTGTGCCGTGGAAGGCGATCGCGTCAAGGCCGTTGCCGGATCCAGTGTTGCCACTGATACCGCTGTTGAAGTCGGCCTGGGTCACGTCCGGCAGGTAAATCGCCGAGTAGGTCGGGCTGCCCGTTCCGCTGCTGCTGACCGCATTGCCCGTTAGGGTCGGATTCTTTGCCGCCTCGAGCTTGATACCGAAGGCTCCAGCGGCCTTGACCGTGTTGCCAGTGACAACAACCGTCTGCGATCCCAGGGCCACACCACGAATGGCCTCGTTGACGCTGCCCACGAACGTGTTGGCGTCGATCCGCAGTCCGCCCCCAATCGCCGACGTGCTGCCGGTGAAATCGGCGAGCACACCATGATCGCCGGCGCTCGGTCCTGTGCAGGCACCGGCCGGACAGTCAAAGTGGTTGCCGACCAGCGCGATTGGCGTGCCGACCGCTGAGACGCTATCCGAGAACGAGGGTCCGATATGGCTTTTGCGGATCACCAGCCCGAAGTTCGGACCGTAGGTCGCGGCCAACGTGTGCGACGCGCCGTTCGCAATCTGGACGCCTTTGGTCGCGTAGAGGATCTGCGCATTCTCGATGGTGCCATTGGCGCCCGCACCCACCAGGTCGATGCCACCCCATTCCCCGGCGGGCAGGGGCACGGGACAGCCGGGTGCGAACACCGAGCCGCAGGCATCCAGGCCGACGGTTTTGTCTCGAAGGCTGGTGAACGTCTTGACCTTCGAGATGTCGGAATTGTGGGCGTCCAGCGTCCCGCCCGTGAGCGTGATCGATCCGCCCTTCACCTTGACCACGTCCTGATCGCCAACGATCAGCTTCGTGCTGTTGACGAGGTTGAGATCCCCATTGGCAACCATGTAGCCAAGATCGTGGGGCGGATCAGTAACAGACGGGTCGTTGGTGGGCGTCTTCCAGGTCAGGTCCGAGGTGATCGTCCCGTTCACGACGATCGCGTCCAGGCCGTTCTGGTGGCCCTTGTTGTTACTGACGCCGCTGTTTGGCTGGCCGAGCAGCAGATCGGCCGTCACATTGTTCAGGTACACGGCTGAGAAGCGCGGCAGAGCTCCCACGCAGCTCACGACCGGCTTGGCGTTGCCCGAACCGTTGCAGTCAAAGGTGTTGTTCGTGATTTGCGGATGTTTGGCGTTCTCCAGGTCAATGCCGAAGGAACCGGCCCTGAAGAAACTGTTGCCGTCCACCACGACGGGCTGCGTCTGATTCGCGACAAAGGTTGCCAGGATGGCGTTGTTACCGATGGAGCCCGTGACCACGCACGAGTTCGGCGGTTGCGGACAGGTGCTCTGATCAAACGGAACAGAACTGCCGAAGCTCATGCCCTTGACTTCGAGAGCGTTGCCGGTCAGCACCGGCGCCGTATCGAAGGTCACATTGATGCCTTGCGACCCGATGTTGTTGAGCGTGCCGAACTTTCCGTCGCCAAGGCCCGTCACGGAGATCGGCGTGTTCTTCGCATCGATCCCATCGAAGTACGATGGCCCGATCCCACTATTGCGGACTGTTAGGCCATAGCTGCTGCCGTCCGGTGATGAGGTGGCGCCGCTATCGATGCGAATGGCGTTGAGGGCGCTCTGGATGCTTACGAAGGACAGCGATGCGTCGCCCTTTCGGTGAGCGTCGGCCGTGATGGAGATGCCGTCCCATGACGCAACGTCGGGCTCAGCTACAAAACGGACCGTGTTCGTCGCATCCGTGTTAGTTGTCTTGAGCTCGCCGCCCTGGACGTTGATGCTGGCACCGTGCGAGGAGATCAGGACGGGGCCCTTACTGCCGTCGATCACCAGGGTCGCGTCAAATGGCACCACGATCCCGCCAACACATGCGCTGGGGTCAATGTTGGTGTCATTCGTCGGCAGAATGTAAGGGCTTCCAGTCGCGTCCCAGGTGGTGACGCCGGACGGCAGCGGCGTACAGGGAACGCTCGTGGCTGCCGCATTCCGTCCGGCAACGTGCGGGATGGCCTGCGGCTGGTTGACGCTGCGCGTGCTGATAAGGAGGGCAAGAATCGCAAGACCCAGCGCCGGTTTCCAGGCAGTCCTGACCAACATGTCCGTGCGCGAAGCCGGCTTTTTAAGCCGGTAAAGTACCTCTAGCCTCACACCCTCCCTCGGCATGGGTCGTTACGCCCGCAGGCGGTCGAAGTATCAGCGGCGAGTTTTGACGTTAGGCGACCGGATTTGGACCGTCAAGCAAACTGCGCGAAACTCCGAGCATCCTGCCCATTCGGGCGCGGGCCTTTGCCCGAAGGTCAGGCGCGAGCCGCCAAACAGGTAGAGAAGTGGCAGAAGGCCTGTCAGGAAGCCTGAGCGGCGAGATCGTCCCGCCGGCCGGGCATCGATTTGAGCGCCGCCGTGAGTAGGTCCTGGGCGGTTAGCGCGTCACCGTGGTATTCGGCCGTCCCCCAGCGGATCGAAATCCGGTCCGACTGCAGCGCCGTTTCGATCCGCCCGGCCAGGACGCCGGCCTGCGAGGCATCGATCCCAGGGGCCAGGATGGCGAAGTCGTCCCCGATCCACCGCGAGGCCAGGTCGTCGCCGCGGATCGATGTCCGAATCGCCCGGGCGATTCGCTTCAGGACGGCGTCACCGGCGCGGTGCCCGTACGCCGCGTTGGTCTCGCGAAGGTTATCCACGTCGAGCATCAGCAAGGTCCCCCACGACTGGGGTCGCAGCATCCGCTTGTTGACCGCGTCTTCGAACGCCGCGCGGTTCATCAAGCCGGTCAAGGCATCCACGGTCGCGGCCGAGGCGAGCCGGTCGATCAGTCGAGCGTTCGCCATCGAAACGGCTGCCTGGTTGGCCAGAATCGTCAGCAGGCGCAACTGATCGAGCGAGTACTGATTCAGCCCCAGCTTCAGAACGACGATGACCGCCAGGATCTCGTCTTCAAACATGACCGGGACCGCCAGCATCGACTCGTCGATCACCTCGGTTCCCTGCACATGCGCCGCCTTGGGGTGGTGTTCGGTATCACCCAGCACGACCCCGCGGCGTGACTCGGCTACCCAGCCGGCAATACCCTCTCCCATCTCGACCGCGGCATTGCCGGCCGTCACCTCCCGATATTCCTCTCGGTCGGTTCCTCGGAGGTAGACGACCTGCAAGCGACTGTGGTCCTCATTCATCAACAGCACCCGGCACTGGTCATGTGGAAGCAGGGCGGTAATGGTCTCGCCGATGCGGTTGCAGATGTCCTCGATGCTGGTTGCGCGGGCGAGCTGCTGGCCGAGGGTCTCCACGGTCTGCATATGCTGCGCCCACCCGCGCGGGCCTGAAAGCGCCGCTTCGGGTGTCGGTTGGCCGGACGCGTCGGCTGCGGCCGTGATGTGGGGCGGGTCGTGCTCGATGAGCTCGAGCATCACGTCGACCACTCGCGGGTCGAACTGCTGGCTCGTTTCCTTCCGGAATTCGGCCACGATCTCCTCGAGCGGCAGCGCCTTCCGGTAAGAACGGTCGGAGGCCATGGCGTGGAACGAGTCGCAAGCGTGGATGATGCGCGCCTCGATCGGAATTTCCTCCCCCTTGAGGCCATCGGGATATCCGGTGCCGTTCCATCGCTCGTGCTCCGCACGGACGATGGGACCCAGCGGAGCCAGAAACGGCACGGAGGCGAGGATGCGCTCGCCGATGACCGGGTGCTCGCGCATGATGGCGAATTCTTCGGGCGTCAGCTGACCTGGCTTCTGCAGGATATAGCCAGGGATGCCGATCTTGCCGATATCGTGAAGCAGGGCACCGTATTCGAGCAGGCGCAGCTGCTCGGCCGGCAAACCGAGCCGCTTCCCGACGTTGACCGCGAGCTCCGCCGTTTCCCGCGAGTGCTCCTCCGTGTACCGATCTTTCGCGTCGAGCGCCGCGGCCAGGGCCCCGATCGTCGCGACGTAGCTTTCTTCTTGCTGCCGGCGGCGGCCCTCGTACTCGTTGAGCAACGCGCGGCGCACGCGGGCCGGAATGTAGGCGCATAACATGGTCGCGACGGCCAGCACGACCAGGGTTCGGGCGTAAAAGTTGTCCCAGCCATTGATGAAGAGCGGCAGCGTCGCGGTCGCCGCCGTCAGCAGGGCAATCGCGGCTCCGGTACGGAATCCGTACGCCGCCGCCATGAACACGGCAGGCGCAATGAAGATCGGCAGGATATGCGAGTGAATGCCGCCGGTGTACATGAGCATGAACCCGAGCAGGACCAGGCCCGGCACGACGATCACCACCAGGAATCGCTCGACCGGCAGGCGGTGCCAGGGGAAAAACCAGCTCACGACCGCCCCTACACAAGAAAGGATGCCGACGATCCAGATGCCGGCGAAGTCGAGGTGGGGCGCCCCGACGAAGCTGCTGCCGACGTTGACCGTGGCTGCGGTCAGGAAGGCGATCGCGGCGATGCGGAACATCGCCTGGTGGAAGTCGGCCGGAATTCGCTCGTTTTGGGCCATGCGGCGCCAAATACAACGTGTATTCGGGCAGCTTCCAGCGACCCGCCATGCGGCGCCGGCTTCGGCCGGGGGAGTTGCCGATCGGCGACCGGTCCGCCCAAAATGGCCGTATGGCCGCCGGCAGGGAGGGGAACGGATCGGCGCCGGAGCCGCCGCTTCGGGTCGAGAGCCGGGAGGAGCTCGTTTACCTGTTAGGGGAGGCCTGCGAGCTCGAGCACGGCCTGCTCTGCGAGTACCTCTACGCTCAGTTCTCCCTCAAGCGCAGCGTTGGTGAGGGCGTCACACCGGAGCAACTGGCGCGGATCCAGGCCTGGGAGCTGACCATCATCGACGTCGTCAAGCAGGAGATGCTGCACCTGGCTCTGGCCACCAATATCCTGACCGCGATCGGGGCGGCGCCCCATTTCGAGCGGCCCAACTTCCCGATCCTGTCGCGCTGGTATCCGCCGGACGTCCAGATCGCCCTGGTGCCCTTCGGCGAGCGCGCACTGCGTCATTTCATGTTCCTCGAGCGTCCAGAAGGTATGCCGCTCCGCGATGCCGAGGGCTTTGGCGCCGTCGGTCAGATCCGGCCACTCACGGTCGATGATCCGCAAATCACGGCCGGTGCGGAGGAATGGCACACGGTCGGCCACCTCTATCGCGGCATCGAGACGGGGCTCGCCCACCTCGTCGATCGCTACGGAGAGTCGAATGTCTTCATCGGTCCGGCGAAGGTGCAGGCAACAACGCAGGTCTTCGAGTGGCCGCAATTGACCGCCGTGACCAACCTCGCGTCAGCCAGTTCAGCCATTGAGATCATCGTCGAGCAGGGCGAGGGCGCCCGCGGCGACTGGGTGAACTCACACTTCGGCAAATTCGTCGGGATCCTCGAGGACTATCTGGCGGTGCGCGCGACGGACCCCACCTTCGAGCCCGCGCGTCCGGTGATACCCGCCTTCCTGAGGGAACCACCTGATGTCGACCTTGTGACACTGATCAAAGATCCGCTGACGAAGCGCGTGGCCGACCTGTTCAACGCCGTCTATGAAGTCGTCCTCCAGGTTCAGAGCCGCTATTTCGTCCATCATGGCGAGACGCCGGAGGAACTCGAAACGCTCGCCTTGACGGCAAAGCATTCGATGAACTGGGTGATGCGAAAGCTCGGCCCGATCATGACGGCCCTTCCGGTCGGGCCCGAACACCCTGGCCGGACAGCGGGCCCAGCCTTCGAGATCGTGCGCCCGGCCTTCTTCGTGCTCCCCCACCGCGACGCCGCCTGGAGGATCGTGCGCGAGCGGCTGGAGACCCTGGCCGAGGTTTCGGTGAAGCTCGCGGAAGAGCCCGGGCTCGTCGGGATGAAAGAGATCGCGAGCAACTTACGGGGCTTCGCGAGCGATATGGGCCGACATCTCGAGGCGCGGGCTGCTGCGACTCCGATCGTCACCCCGACGTAGCGGCGAATAGCCCCCTTAGCCGGTTAGTTGCTGGTAGCGCGACGACCAAAACCGGAGGCGCCGCTGGAAGCGGTTGGCTGCCCGGATAACAGTATCGCTCGGGCTCGCCACCTCACGGACCATTTCGTCGGTCTGCCTCGACAACTCGCGATAGGCCTTCAGCCAGAACTTGGCTTCCTCGGGGTCTTTGGTGCTGGTGTCCTCTGTCGGCAGGCGCTCGATGTCCGTCGCCATCTCGTCCGTGACCATCTTCTTGTTCATTCGTCGGTGAAGCCTAGCGGCTGACCCGCAAAAAAATCAGTAATCGTGACAAATACGTCATTTACTCGAGGTGACCGGAAACCACCGCATGTGCCACTGTGGACGCCAGCCACGATCTGCGATCGTGCCCGGCAGACGGCAGAGTAGATGACGGACGCGCCTTCAACGTCGCTCCTCCCCGGTCTCGCCACCAGGCGCCAGTTCCTGCAGGTAGCGGGCGTGGCGGCCCTGGGACCGACTGTGCTGAGCGCCCCGGGGTGTGACCCTGAACGGTCAGCGCATCGACCCCTAGTCCGATGGCCGGCCGGATCCGCAGCCCAACGTCCGGGAAGACGTCAAGATTCTCGGGAACCTCACGGCCGCTTTCGACTTCAACGCAAAGCCAAGGGCACCGCTGCTTCTGCCGGTCCACCCCGCGACCACCGCTCACCGGCACGCCGGGTTAGGGAGCTAGAGGCTCTCGCTGCGAGCCAGGGGAGCAAACGCCTGGCGGACACCGCGCTCTCCATCCTCACCGTTAGCGGTGATCGACAGCCGGATGCCATCGAGCGAATCCTCCATCGCAAAGGCCATCCAGGCGCAGCAGTCAGCCTCCAGCCGGACAAGCTGCGCCAGCGAGTCGTGGAGACCGAGCGCTTGGACGAAGGTAAAGGTGAGGCCTCCCGGTATGGCTGCGGAGGCTCTGACGTACGTCCCGAGCTTGAGCCATGCGCGCTCTCTGTCCCGATAGTCAGCGGCCGTCAGGGTGCAGACGAGGAGGTTGTCCGACGCCGGGATCTGCAGTCGATCACTGTTTTGGTCGAGATTCCTGTTTTGCATGCTGACTACGTTCGCACTTCAAGTAGACTTGAAGTCAAGGATGAATACGAAATCGGACGGTATGGGACTTTCGTGAGCGCGTCGCTGAGCATCGGGGATGTTGCGGCCGCCAGCGGCCTTCGCACCTCCGCCATTCGCTATTACGAAGATGTCGGCATCTTGCCAAAGCCGGATCGGGTGAGCGGCAAGCGCCGCTATAACTCGGACACGGTCGATCGTCTCCTGATGATTCGATTTTGTAGCCGCCTCGGGATGCGCCTGACCGACGTACGTGGGCTGCTGGCCACCCCCCGGGGGAGTCGCGCAAAGGACTACTGGCGTCGGCTGGTCGATGGCAAGCTGGACGAGATTGATGGCTTGATCACGGCGGCCCAAGGGGTCAAACGCATCCTTCGCGAGAGCCGTGACTGCGACTGTGTGACGCTGTCGAGCTGCGCGTTTCTCAGGGATGAGCGCGCGAAGCCGCCTCCATCGCGCCGCCGCCTCAATGGCCTCCATCGGAGCGACGCTCCAGCTTTAGCGCAAGCAGCGGGCATTGCGCGACGGCCCGCCGTGCAAGCTCTTCGAGCTCGGAGCCAACCGGCTCGGAGCTGACAATTGGAAAACCCCAATCGTCGAGCGTGATGCGTTCTGGGAGGATCTCGGCACAGTAACCGTGGGCGCCACAGCGAATCGGGTCCCAGCGGATGTGCCAACTCAGTGCCATTCGGTTCTCCCGGGCGCGGGTGGCAGGATGGTCGAGGCAACGCGTGAAGATCGGCAGGGTTGCCTGACCAGGTGGAGGGCGAGGTCACCCTCGAACACCCGCAGGGCACTGTTGAGCAGGCGAACCGCACCGTCCGGGTGGTGACAGGCGCCACGGTGGGATACTTGGCCGGCCCATCGGACGAGACGGTCGCGATCCGATCGGTCGGTGCGGCCGAGCGCCGCCCGTTCCATCGCCGAGGCAATCCAGTCCAGCCCGAAGACGCACGGGCCGCACTGCCCGGCACTTTCTCCCGCAAGATATCGCAGGATCCGGGCGCTCTCGGCCACCCCGCAGGATGTCGTGGGGAGCACCATCACGACGCCGCAACCGAGCGACGTTCCATGGCTCGCCAGCTCCTGGTCTTCCAGCCGGAGGCTCCACGCCTCGTTCGCCGGAACCCAGGTCCCGAAATAACCGCCCAGCAGCACAGCCTGAGCGGCCCTCACCAGGCCCCCGGCCGCATCGATCACCTCGCCCACGGTTGCCCCGCGGTCAACTTCGATGACGCTTGGCCGGACCACGGCGCCGAGGACTGTGACCAGGGCCGTGCCCGGCGATTCCACGGTGCCCACCTGGCGAAACCAGTCGGCTCCGTAACGCGCAATCAGAGCGACGTGTGCCAGTGTCTCGGCATTCTGGATGAGCGTTGGTCGGCCGAGGACCCCGACCTGATGGGGCCGGGGCGGCGTCATGGTCGGCTTGGCAGGTCCACCATTCAGGCGGTTGACCAGCGCTGAGGTTTCGCCAGCGACGTAGCGGGCCGGCGCGTCAACGATCTCGAAGCCGCATTCGTCACGGTTGAGACGACGTCGCTCCCCGGCGGCGAAGCGGAGCGCCTCGCGCGCCGCCGAATGTTCCCTCCCTACGTAGACGATGGCGCGCGACGCCGCGACGGACTCCACGGCGAGTGCCGCGCCGTCGAGGATGAGGTGCGGACGGAGCGCGCCCAGCGTCCGGTCCTTGAAGCTCGCAGGCTCCCCTTCCGCCAGATTGACCACGACCACGGCGTCGCCCCTCGACCCAGCTGCGACCGACCTCCATTTGCGGCCGGTGGGAAAGCCGGCACCGCCGCGGCCGCGCAAATTGCTGGCGTCGAGCACATCCATCAGCCAGGTGCCACCGCTGGGTCGGCGGCCGAGGCGGGTCAGGTGTTGAGGAAGTGGCTCAGCGCCTGGGCCAGCGGGCCCGGAGAGCAAGCGCCAGCAGGCCGTATCCGGCCGAGGCACGAACCATTGCGGATCGAGCCCTTGAGGATTGTGTGTGGGACGGGTTGCCAGCATGCGACCGCTCAGACCGGCCGGATGACAACGCGGCCCGTGACGCCGTTGTCCTTGCCCTGTTCCGTGATCACAATCTGCAACCGCGTCGTCCCGCATACCGCGGAAATCAATGAGGTCGTGTCGTCGACGGTTGGCGCAATGCAACCGACGCGTCCACCGTGGATGACGGCTAGCATCGGCCCCGGATCGCCGGGGCCGGCCGGGCGGATCACGAACTGCACCGAAGGGTCGCGTTGGTCGGTCAGAAGCAACCGTGTCTGACCGGATGGGAGGCGCACATAGGCTCCGGCAACCGGGTCCTGAGTGATGCCAAGATCAGTCCCCGCTGAGGGTCGGGCCTGCGCGGTTGTCTGTGCCGCCACTGCCGTCCCACCGATCAGCGAGGGCGGAGTCCCGGCGCGCCGTGCCCAACCCGGTCGCAGCGGGCCATCGGCCGCCCAGACGGCCGTCGCCACCACCGCCAACGCCATGGCGATCGGAAGTGCCGACCGGAGCGTCGCGGTCTGGCCCGTTCCGGGTCCAATCCGCCATGCCACCGCTGCCAGCACGGTCAGGGTGCAGCCACCCGCGATTGCCAGCGACCACGTTGCCGGAGCGTCGGTGCCGGTCCCGAGGGAGTGGAAGATGGCGACTGGCCACGATGCGTAGGCCAGCCAGTGCACCGTTTTCCATGCACGGAAACCGAGCAGCGGTCGGAGCGCGCTGGTGACCACGAGCGCCAGCACGAGTTCGCCCGCGACAACCCCGAGCCCGAGCCAGAATGGACGATAGGCCGAGACGAACGGGATGGCCGCATCCCGCCAGCCCAGCTTTGCATAAGGGTCAGCCACCGCCGTGGCGACATGGGCCACCAGGAAGGCGACGGCGAAGAGACTGAGATTGCGGTGGAGCTCGGCGCTGACAAACCGCGGCCACACTCGCGAGCGCGCTGCGCTGCCGGCCGTCAGGATCCCGAGCGCCACCACCGCCGTCAGCAGCAGGAGGGTAGCGGTCCCCGCGCCGCGAGTGGCAAACCAGAGCGGGCTTGGCGCCGCCGCCGCCATCATGCCGCCATCTCCGCCGGCCAGCCCCCAACGCGAAGGACCGACCTGTCGGTTCGTACCAACCGCGCCGCCAACCCCCGCACCTGTAGCCATGCGGGTGCGCCGTCGCCGAGGATCACGGCAGCCGTCGAGGCGATATTGGCGTCGACGCAGGTCGCCGCGGCGACCGTCACCACGCGCCATGGCGTGGTCGCCGGAAGACTCGTCGCGGGATCGATGATGTGGTGGAAGGATTGGCCACCACGCCGCCAGTGGCGGGCTGTCACTCCTGAGGTCGCAAGGCCACCGTGCTCCCAGAGGATGGTCTGGCCCGGCGCGTCCGAAGGGTCGGCATGGTGCTCGCATACCCGGACGCTCCAGCCACCAAGCGGCGCGTCTCCCACCGCGGCCAGATCTCCCCCACAACTGATCAGCACGCCGACATTGGTGGCGGCCAGGGCCGCGGCGGCAGCCCGATCGGACGCGAGGCTCTTGGCGGTGGCACCCAGGTCGAGGCGGACCGAGTGCGGGACGCGGACCGCCCCGATTTTCCGGTTGATCTGAACCTTGTGCCAGCCCGGGATGGCCTTCACCGTCAGGCGGAGCGGGGGGCCGTCCTTGGCGAGGATGTCGAAGTCCTCTGTGTAACCGGACGCCTCGAGCGCTCCGCCCACGGTTGGGTCGACCAGCCCATCCGTCATCTCGGCGGCTCGGAGCGCGACGTCGATCGCCTCGATACACAGCGGACTCACCCTCACCCACTCGCCGGCCGCGTCGTTGATGCGGCTCAGATCGGAATCCGGGCGAAACCGGCTGCATGCCCTGTCGATATTGGACAGTTCGATCTCAGCGGCGAGGACGGCAGGCGGGAGTGCTTCACGCTCCGCCGCGGCAATGGTGACCCCCGTCCCCATGACTCGCAGCTCCGCTCTGGCCGGGCCCGACCTCACGACGTCCCGGAGGTCGCGGCCGGTGGGGGTGGAGGCGACGGCGCGGGGCGCGGTGGCGGTGCAGGTGCCGGTGCCGCGCCCGGTGCCGGTGCAGGTGCCGGTGCCGCGCCAGGTGCCGGCGCCGGGACCTGACTGCGGCCCGCCGGCGGCGCCTGGCCCTGAGTCTTCCAAATCACAACGGTGGTCGGCTTGGGCAACGCGAAATTGAGCGCCGCCAACTGCTCCGGGCTCAGCGATCCTCTCGCGGGATTGGCCCTGGCCTGCCCGGTCCCCGATGCGTGGACCGCGGGCGTTGAGGCCTGTGCCGCAGCGGACGTTCCCAGGGCGGCAGCCGCGAGCGAGGCGATGCCGCTGGCGGCGCTGAGCCAGCGCAGCTTCATGAGTGCACGGTCACGATCGCGTTCGCCGATCTGGTTTTGTGTGCCCATGATGGACTCAGTCGTCTCCTCCGCCGCTGGGTGAAGGCGACGGTGACGGATGGTGGTGGTGTTCGGTCGCGGTCGGGCTCGCCGTCGGCGCTGCCGCGGTCGGGCGTGCCATCGGCGCTGCCGCGGTCGGGCGTGCCATCGGCGCGGCCGCGGCCGCGACCGGAGCCGGTGGCATATACCGCGGCGCTGTGTACCGCACAACGACCCGAGGGTTGGGCGCGCGCGGTGGCGCAAAGAGGTCGCCAGGCAACTGCACTCGAGCGGACGCGCCGGGCACCCCCGTAGGCGTCAACGGATGATCCTCGTACAAGCCGGCGAACAATGCCGCGACCGCCCCCAGCGCCATCGTCCCGATGGCGATGCCGACGGCTCGTTTGAAGCGGCGGCCTCCCGACTTAGCCGGTCCTTCGACCCCACGCGAGTTGACAGCGATGGGTGCTGTTAGCACGAGACACCTCCTCGTCGCAGTCGCCCCCCTCCAGGTGGTCGACCACCTCCGGTTTACAACAGGCGTGTTGCGCACCCCGACATCGTTTGGCCACTGAGGTGTAACGGGTCATCATCGGTCGCTGTCCGCAATGCGAGCGCGATCTTTCGCGACGTGGATGAGACGCGGCGGAGAAGTGGCATCACAACCGTTCGCAGGATTGGCACACGCAGCTGTCCCGAAGAATCGGCTGGACGCGTTGTGCTTGTGAAGAGCGTGGGCAGGATCAGCGAGCTCTTCAGCAGATGGCATTTGCAGATCAGCGAGCTCTTCAGCAGACACAAGTTCCGGCGCAGCGCCATGCGTGGAGCGGCCTCGCCCAGTGGACCGGCGTGGGTGCGTGGACGGCGCTCTGGGCCTGGGCGCAGGCCAACCCATCGGGGCTGTCCTGGCATTTCTTCGCCGCCGGCAGCCAGCTGCTGTTCCACGGACCCGGGCTCAATCTCTACGCCGAGCATCCCGAGCTGCAGATCGGCCCGCTGGCGTTCCTGGTTGCGGCACCGTTGACACTCCTTGGGGATGCCGCGCAACCGGTCGCCCTGATGCTCATGACCGTCGCCGGCCCTCTCTGCCTAGCCTGGATCGCTCCGCTCGTCCCGCCACCCCATCGTCGGCTCCGGGTGTTCCTCGCGGCCGCGGCGGTGATGCCCGCCTGGGCGGTGCTTTCCGTGCGCTTCGGACATCTCGACGACGTTGTCGCCCTCGTGCTGGCGGTCGCTGCGCTACGGGCCGTCGCGGCGAATCGGTCGGCATTCGCCGGATTGGCGCTGGGCGGTGCGGTCGCCGCCAAGCCGTGGGCGCTGGGATTTATCCCCCTACTTCTCGTCCTAGACCAGCAGCGAATCGCGGCCCTTGCCAGGGCGCTTGCCGTCGTGATTGCGGCCTGGGCCCCATTCATGATCGCGAACCCCGCCACGCTGGCCGCGCTGCGCCCGCCGGTCGGCGTGGCCCCCTCCTCCGGCCTGCACGCTCTGGGGTACCGGGGCGACGTCGTTCCCGCCTGGGACCGCGTCGCACAATTCGTCCTCGAGCCCCTCGCCGCGCTCGCACCCGTGCTCCGCGGACGGTGGCCTGGGGTCCTCCTGGTGGCGGTCGCCGTCCGCCTGGCGATGGACCCGAAGGACAACCCCTACTACATCGGCGGGGCGGCATTGGCCGCGGTCATCTTCGACCTTGTTGCGACTCGCTGGACCATCCCGTGGGCGACGCTCGCGACCGTCCTGGTCTTGTGGCAGCCCTGGGCCGTCGGCTATGAGCACCGTCTCGCGACCAGTACCGGCCTCTCGCTCTGGTGGTTCCAGAATCCTGGCATCATCGGCATCATCCACCTCGCCTGGTCCGTGGCGATGATCGCGCTGGTCCTGCTCACTCCACGACGACACTTATGGCAATCTGGTCCAGATAAAGTTGCCGAAAAAGGCTCAAACGCGCCGCAAGCCTTCGCGTCCTCCTAAGCGCGGAAGGCGTTGGACTTCCTTTGTGGCCGACGATTCCTTCCCGGGCAGGGTCGCCCGCGGGCTTTACGAGGAGGCGAACCCCTCCCACCGCCTGCGCGTCGAGCACGATTCATACACGCTGCTCATCCATTTGAGCGACGAGGATGGGAGGGGCTGGACCACGATCGCCGTTGATCGAGCCACGCGTTCGTACGCGGTGATTCATGGAAGCAAGCAATCAGACACGGCCCGTGACGCATACGACTCTCTATACGGGCCTTGATAATCGTCGCCGAGGCGATGGCCTCAGGCTGGCTCGAGGAGCCGGCCAAGTTTGCCGAGCTCCTGCTCCCAGCCCATGACCGCCATCTTCGTCCACTGCTCGTCGTGCATCGCATCGAGGGTCAGGACCATCCGAACGCCCTGCGGAGTCGGCTCGAACTCAACCGTGGTCGCCACGTCGTAAGGCTTGACATTCGGAATGAAGTTGGCGAGCTGGGTGAAGGCGAGCCGCTTCAGGGGCACGACCTCGGTGTAGGTGGCGTGAGTTTCGGTCGTGAGCGGCATCCCCGCCTTTTTCAGGAACTCGATCTGGTCGGGCGCGGTCGCGGTCATCGCGTACAGCAGCTCGCCACCCTGGCGGAAGTCGAGTTTGTGGACTTCCACCGCAAACCCTTCGGGCCCCCACCACGACTCAATGCCTTCTTTAGTCGTCCAGAGCTCCCAAGCCTCCTGGACGGCGGCGTTGAATGTGCGCTCAATGCTGACACTCCGGCGCGCCGGCTGGGTCTGCGGAGCCAAGCTAGGAGCCGCTCCGATACGCCTGCTCCAGGCTGGCGATGTCGAGCTTGCGCATCTTGAGCAGCGCTTCCATCATTTTTCCCGGGTTCCCGGATGCGGGGTCTGACATCATCCGTCCCAGGGCCGCCGGGACGACCTGCCAGGAGACGCCAAATCGATCTTTCAGCCAGCCACACGGTCCTTCTTCTCCGCCATCCGAGAGCCGCGACCATGTCTCATCGAGCTCGTCCTGCGTCTCGCAGGTCGCGACAAATGAGAAGGCTTCGGTAAACGAAAAGGACGGTCCGCCGTCGAAGGCTGTGTATTCCTGTCCGTCGAGCAGGAAGCTGGCGTGCAAGACGCTGCCTTCCGGGAGAGGACCGTTCCCCTCACTGCGCAGCAGGCTGACGACTCTTGAATTCGGAAACAGCGAGACGTAGAAATTCACTGCCTCTTCGGCGCGGTCCTTGAACGTCAAACACGGTCTGACACTGTGCACCTGGATCTTGCCGGCCACCGCCGTCGTCTGCGTACTCACTTGCGTCACTTTTTTTCCTCCCTGTTTTTCGTCCGGGTCCTGCCCCGTCGGTCGAGTTCGGCGGCAAACCTGTCGAGGCGGGCCTCCCACATCCCGCGGTAGCCCATCATCCAGTCGTCCAACTCGCGAAACGGCTCCGGGCGCAATGCGTAGAGTCTCCGCCGGCCCTCAGGGCGGACGACCACAAACCGGGCATCCTGCAGGATGGCAAGCTGCCGGGAGACCCCGGGCTGACCAATGTCGACCACGTCGACCAGTTCGCTAACCGAGCGCTCGCCGGCCCGAAGCGCGTCGACGAGGCGGCGGCGGGTTGGGTCCGCGAGGATCTGAAACACGTCGGCCATGCCGACATATTACTCTCGCGACATATGTCTTGTCAACAATATATGTCTGCCCCGCGTCCCTCGGAAGAGGACGTGCTGACTTAGCGCCGACGCGCGACGCCAACTCTGAGGAACGATGCGAGTTCGTCCAGGGCTCGCTTGGTCGCGCGAACCGGCCGGGCGCCCTCCCACCCCGGCTCCCATCGCTCGCCGATCAGGTTGAGGACTCCGGCGTTCCGGTCGACGGCGAGGTCGAACCTGGCGATGATCCGGTCGCCGTGCAGCAACGGCATCACGAAGTAACCCCAGCGCTTGGTCTTGGGCACGTAGATCTCGAGCCTGAAGTCGAAACCCCAGAGAGCCAGCGTCCGGTTGCGATCGCAGATCAGATTGTCGAATGGCGACAGCAGGGTTGTCCGTGGCTCGAACGCTCCGGCCTCGATCTGCTCCAGCAACTCGACGTCTTCTGCATGCACGTACCAATCGCCTTTGGGTCCGAGCTCCACTGGAACAATCAGTCCATCCGCTTCGAGGTGCTTCCACGCCCTCGCGAGCCCCTGGTAGCGGTCTCGGATGAAATGGTTCTTTACCTGCTGCTGCGTGGCGATGCCCAGCGCACGCAACGAGCGGACCGCGGCCTCGCGAAGAGCGAGCGGATGCTCTGGAATCTGACCGAGAGGCGTTCCGAACCAGGCGTCCGCCAGCGCCCAACGTCGCCCACTCCCGACACGGCCGGCCGGTACGATCCAGCCCTGGAGCCAGAGGAGCGCGAGCGCATCGGCAATCGGACTGCGCTCTCCCCAGCCGGATTCGTATTTCTCCGCATGTTCCTCAAAGTCCGCGGCGCGTACCGAGCCGTTGGCGGCGAGACGCTCGAGAACGAGTTTGCTGAACCGGGCCCGCGTTGTCATCCAGGACTCCGTTCGTCTTGGCTCGCCCCACGGCGGCGGCAGCGCGGCATGCAACGGCCGGTCCTCGGTCGGGACGATCGAGGCCTGGTGGGCCCAGTACTCGTAAAGACGGCGCTCGTCCCAAAGCAGGGTGTCGACAAGCTTCGGGTCGAAAGGACCGAGGCGGCTGAACAGGACCAGCAGATGGTTGCGGGCCACGACGGCGGTCGGGTCGAGTTGCAGACAGCCGATCGCACGCACCAGCTCGTGGATGTCGTCAGTCGCAACCGGTTTCGGGCGTGATCCGCTCAGCCGCTGGCGGGCCACCGCGAGCCGCCTGGCGTGCTCCATCCGGACTTTTCGACGCATTCGAGAACTATGGCGGAGCCGGTCGCCTCCCGGCAATAAGTGCCGGATATGGCGTTTACCTTTTGGCTCGCGAATCGGCTGGATGCACGCGACCACCCCCTCAGCCGATCCACTCCTGCCACTGCTTGGGGAGGGCCTTCCCCATCGCCCGCAAGTACACGCTGACCTTGGTGGAGAAGATCAGCAGAGCCTCCCTGTAGATGTCCAGCTGGACCCGGACCAGCGGCTTGAAATCCGGGAAATCGCGACGGTCGATCGTGCGGTTCGCGATGTCGTCCTCGGAGAGGCTTTCGATCGCCGCCCTCAACTCGCTGTCGAGCTCCGCGTACCAGGATGCCAACGCCGCGACGCTTCTCTCGAGGCACGGATCGACGTTGCGATATCCGAAGTCCTGCCTGAAGGTCTTGAACGACTCGATGTAGGAGCGTTCTATCTCGCCGATCTCACGACAGAGCGCACCGAGGCTCGGATTCGCGCCGTCGACCCGGTAACCAAGATCATCGTCCGAGAGGATCTCCATGAGCTGGGCACGGAGCGCCTGATAATCGGTGAAGAACGGTGCCAAAGATTGGGCCAGTCCGGTATGGGTTGTAACGGGGAAGATCTCTCGGACAATGGAGTTCATGGTTGCCGCCTCCCGGATCGGTCCTTCGGCCCGATGCACAGCCTCATCAAGCTAGGGTAAGAGTCTGACGGCTCCGCTGTAGGAAGTCGCGCTCGGTGGCGTTCTCGGTGCGGGCGATCGCCGCCTCGTATGCGAGCGCCGCCTCGGCGTTGCGGCCCAGGCGTCGGAGCAGGTCGGCGCGGATGGCGTGGAACATGTGGTAGCTACCGAGGTCGAGGCCGTCGACGAGGGTGAGCGCCGCATCCGGTCCCTCGACCTCGGCCACCGCGACCGCGCGGTTGAGGGCCACGACCGGGCTCGGGGCGAGCGAGAGGAGCTGGTTGTAGAGCTGCAGGATCTGCCACCAGTCCGTAGCGGACGCGGCCGGCGCGTCGCTGTGGACGGCGTTGATCGCCGCCTGGATCTGGTACGGGCCGGGCTGGTTGCGCTCGAGGCATTGCCGGACGATGGCCTGGCCTTCGGCGATGAGGCCGCCATCCCAGAGGCCGCGGTCCTGGTCGGCCAGCAGCACGAGGTCGCCGTCGGCTGTCGTGCGGGCGGCCCGACGCGACTCGACGAGCAACATCAGGGCGAGCAGCCCCATGACCTCCGGCTCGTCGGGCATGAGCTCGGCAAGCAGCCGTACGAGGCGGATGGCCTCGCCGCAGAGCTCCTCGCGCCGAAGCCGGTCGCCCGAGCTCGCGGTGTAGCCCTCGTTGAAGATGAGGTAGACGACGGCCAGCACCGCCCGAAGGCGGCCTGGGAGGTCGGTCTCGTTCGGGACCCAGTACGGGATCCTCGCGTCGCGGATCTTGCCTTTGGCCCGGACCAGTCGCTGGGCCATGGTCGGCTCGGGTACGAGGAAGGCGCGTGCGATCTCCGCGGTGGTCAGCCCTCCCAGCAGCCGGAGCGTCAGCGCGACCTGGACGCCGGGCGCGAGCGCGGGGTGACAGCAGGTGAACATCAGACGCAGCTGGTCGTCTCGCACAGGGCCCTCCTCGGCCGGTTGGTCGCCCGCGTGCATCAGAGCAGCCTGTGCATGCCGGTCCTCGCGGGACGCCTCCCGCCGGAGGCGATCGAGCGCCTTATTGCGGGCGGTGGTGATGATCCACCCGGCCGGGCTTGGAGGCAGCCCGGTCGATGGCCACCGTTGCACCGCCGCCGTGAAGGCGTCCTGGACCGCCTCTTCGGCAACGTCGATGTCACCGAAGACCCGGACCAGGACGGCCACCGCGCGTCCGTACTCTTCGCGGAAGACACGTTCAATCTCCGAGGCCGCGAGGGCCGTTCCGCCCGGTATCAGTCCTCGGCCTCGTCCTGAAACGGCCGTACCTCGATTGGGAGGGGGACCGCCTGGGCAAGTTTGCGACCCCACTCGAGCGCCGCGTCGAGATCGGGCACTTTGATGATGGCGAGTCCGCCGATGTGCTCCTTCCCCTCGGCGTACGGGCCGTCCGTCGTCAGCATTTCGCCGGCTTCGAGCCGTACCACGGTGGCCGTACTCGCGGGGTGCAGGCCCCCATTGAAGACCCATACGCCGGCGGCCTTCATCTCGCGAATCACGGCGTCGGCGTCCCGCGTCACCTTCTCCAGGTCTAAGGACGGCGGGGGAGGTCCGTCGGGCTGATTGATACTGAGCACGTACTGCTTCATCTGATGTTCCTCCTTGACGTTACCGCCGACACGGTGCTGCGTGCCGGACCGAGGCGGTCTTCCCCGGTCGTCGGTTCGGTTGGCTGGTAGGTCGCGATCACCACGCCGGTAGTCGTCATCTTGGTGTTGACGAGCCGGAGAGCGAATGAACCACCGTCGGTGAAGAGACGGCGGCCCGTTCCCAGAACCAGTGGGTGGATCAGGAGCACGTACTCGTCGACGAGGTTGCGCCGCATCAGCGTCTGGAGCAGCGCTGCGCTGCCGAGCACCACGAGATCCTTGGCCGCTTGCGCCTTGAGCCTGGCCACGGCCTCGGCGGCGTCGCCCTTGAGAAGCGTGGAGTTGCTCCACGGCAGCGGCTCCTTCAGCGTAGTTGAGGCAACGTACTTCTGCGTGTTGTTGAGCACCGCCGTGAAGGGGTTGTCGGTTCGGTTGGGCCAGACGGCGTAGAAGTCCTCGTAGGTCCGTCGCCCAAACAGCAGGGCACCGGTATAGGCCATGCTTTCGCCGACCACGCTGCCCAGGACCGAATCGGCGTACGGCGTCGCCCAGCCGCCGTGCTCGAAGCCGCCGCGGCGATCCTCGTCCGGCCGGCCCGGCGCCTGGATGACCCCATCGAGCGTCAGACTCATGAATGCAACGACTTTGCTCATTTGAAACTCCTTCATGTCGAGTGCTGGTCTTCTCACCTCTACACGAATGGCTTCCGACCAGATCGACATGGGCACCCGGCCGCGCCACGAAAATTCCCCACCCAGCGTCGGGAACAACGAGGTGGCAGTGTAGAGAACGGCTGATCGGAGTGCGGGACACGGGAACCGGACCCGCGAGGAAACCAGGTATCTGCAGCTGCAGTCTCCGAGGCATCCGGGTCGCTACGCCCGAGTAAACAAAAGCCTAAAGATCGGTCGGTGAGACCACGAAACCCAGCCTTGCTGCGCCCCGGTGGAGGCGCGCGTCGAGCGTCACGAAGCGGCAATCCAGTAGCTGGGCCAGGGCGAGATACTCCGCGTCGTAGGTCTTCGCCCATCCCATTTCACTCGCGAGGTTCCATGCTCGCCGGCTCAGCTGGCGCTGCGTGCGAGCGCGTATGGGCGCAAGGTCGAGTGCGTCGAGCGTTCGCAAAGCCTGGGCCTCGGAGACTTCGTGCCGAAACAACGCCTCGTGGAGAGCCGATCGCGACTCTGCCCAGAGTAGAGGCGGCGCAAAAAGCTCTTCAGTCCCGAAGACATCGAACCCATCCGGGGATGCACACGCAGGCAGCACTACGCTCGCATCGACGACCAGCATCGTGTTCAGTGACCCCGCCTGGAGCGCCTGAGCATCCGCACCCAGTCGGGTTGCGGCTCGCCAGTCCAGGTCTTCCGCCATGCCCTTGGCATCGGCAAGCTACCAGGGTCACCAGCTGCCCGATCGAGGTCCGCCTCGTCAATCATGTGCTGGGTTCCCACTCGTTCGGCACGCAGTTTGCCAGCACGAATCCAGCGCCGAATCGTTTCCGGGTCGCGACCGACCCGGTCAGCGGCGCTCGGCACGGTCAACATTGTAGTTGCATACTACTACAACCACCGGCCGACCAGTGAAGCAAAACACCGGCCAAGCCCGCTTGTCCCGCTGGCCAGAACTTATCGAGGTGAGAAAACAGCGGGAGACGGGACTCGAACCCGCGACCATGTACTTGGAAGGCACACGCTCTACCAGCTGAGCTACTCCCGCGCCGCGCCGTATTCTAACCCGCGGACGGCGACCCTACGGCCGGTCGTCGACCCAGGCCTCGCCTTCCGTGTAGATCTCTTTCTTCCAGATCGGTACGGTGCGCTTCAGTTCGTCGATCAGCCACTCGCAGGCGTCAAACGCCTCGCCCCGATGCGGGGCCGCGACCGCGATCACCACGCTGACCTCCCCAACCTGGAGCGTGCCCGTACGGTGGACGACCGCCAGGTCCGAGATCGGCCAGCGCCGGCGGGCCTCTTCGGCCAGCTGCTCGATCTGCTTTTGCGCCATCGAGCCGTAGGCCTCGTAGACGAGCGCCCGTACCTGCTTGCCGCGCGAATGCTCGCGGACGATGCCCTCGAACACGACCAGTGCGCCGTCCGCGTCGCTGCGGATCCGGCCGGCGATCCCCATCGAGTCCAGCGGCTCCTCGCTGATCGCCACCAGCCCGCGACGCTCGCCGATCGCACCCCCACTCACCGGCGGGATGACGGCGAGCTCGTCACCCTCCTTCAGGGGGTCGTCCCAGCCGGCATATTCCGAGTTCACCGCGCAGCGGAAAGAACGGGGCAGCGGCCCCAGGTGATAGGTCGTGCTCAGCTGGCTCCAGGCATCCGCGGCGGTGGCGCCGGCGGGGAGCGCCAGCTCGACGTTCGGCTGACCGACCAGTTCGCGTGGCTTGGCGAAGAGCACCACTCGCACCTTCATGGCGAAATCATATCCCGGGCCCCCTGGCGAACTTGGGCACAATGAGCTTGTCGACGGTCAGGTCAGCCGCAAAGTTCAGGCGGGCCATGGTCCGCTCCGTGCCGCCAAATTGCGGACGGGTCGCCGTCCCCGGGTTGATGAAGCGGGTGCGCCCAATCCGTTCATCCCGCCAGCGATGGGTGTGGCCGTGGATCACGACGTCGAAGCCTCCCGCCCAGCGCGTCCACCGCTTGTCCAGGTTGTGCACCATCCCGAGGCGCCACCGCCCGATGTTGCCCTCGATCTTCGTCGGGTATTGGGGGTCGCTGGGCGCATTCCCGTTCACGACCACGAGGCGCCCGAGCCGGCGCAGCCCGGCGAGGACCTCCTCAGTGCCCCAGTCACCCGCGTGCCAGATCTCGTCAACGTCAGCGAATTCCCTGGCTACGTGGGCCAGGAGTGCCGAGACATCGAAGTTGCCCTGGGTGTCCGCGATCAGGCCGATCTTCATCGAAAGAGGTCGGTCGACGGATCCCGAAGCAATTCGCGAACGGTGCCCTCGCCGGCAACATGCGCCCCGCGGATCAGCGCCACGGGAACCCGATCGAGCTTGCCCATGACCAGCTCCGCGGCCGAAGCGACCTCATCGGCCACCCCGAGCTCGGTCCCCTGTAGCTCGTAGCCGGCGGGATCCTGCTCCCCCCGGTAGTCGCGCAGCGCCACGACGCCGGCCGCACCAATCGCGACGTTGACCTGCCCTTCCCGCCATGGCCGCCCGAAACTGTCGGAGATCACGACCCCGACCACCGCTCCGGTGAGTTCCCCCAAACCATCCCGCAACCGCCGGGCAGACTCATCCGGGCGTTCCGGCAGCAAGACCACCATCTCCTTTCCGCCCGTGTTCGACCGATCGACACCGGCGTTGGCGCAGACAAAGCCATGCCGGGTCTCGGTGATCAGCACGTGAGGCGCCTCGCGAACGACCCGCACTGACTCGGCAAGGATCACTTCAACGTGCCGCGGGTCGAACCCGATCCGGTGCCCGATTTCGGTCGCCCGAGCCGAGGGCTCCACCTCATCAAGAGAGCGGACGCGGCCTTCGACCTTCGACACGATCTTCTGTGTGACGACGACGACGTCGCCCGACTCGAGTGATAGTCCGATCCGCTGGACACCCTCGACAATCAGGCGTGCGAGCGGCGCCCCAGCGGCGATTTCGGGAAGGCCCGAAACCGGATAGATCGAGACCGGATTCAACCGCGGGGCGGCGTCGCAGCAAGAACCCGCTCGGCGACCTCGAGCTCCGCCAGAAGTTGCCGGGTCGCCGTCTCACGGTTGAGCTGCATGAAGGCGACGATGTCATCGGGCCGGTCCAGATCGTAGCGCAGGCCCTCGACGTCCTTCACCTCGAGGCTGCGGTTCGCGCGCCTTGCCTCAGCCTGGTGGAGTATGAAGCTGTCCTCCCCGAATCGCAGGGTGATGGCATGTGGCGGCACCAGGCGCAGCCCATTGGTGCCGGTGCGTTCACGGTCCGGAGAGATCAATACTTCGATTTCCGGCCGGTAGCGACAGAGCTCCTGGAGTTCTTCCGCCGTCACGGCGGGCACGTCCCCGGGAATGGTTAAGGCGGCCGTATAACCGCGCTCCCATGCGGCGGCAAAGCCCTGCTGCACCGCGGCGCTCTGCCCCTGACTCACCCGGTCGACCAGCGGTTCGAGGCCAAACCGCCGAGCCTCGTCCAGCATCTCGGCGTCATCGGAGATCACGAACCGCCCATACGGCTCCAGCGGCGAAACCGCGCCGAAGACGTCACGGGCCATCGTGAGGGCGAGGCGCAACCGATCGGCTTCGCTGAGCACCGACTCCAGCCGATATTTCGCCCGCCGAGGCGCCTTGACCGGGACCACGATGGCGAGCATCACGCCGCCGCCGGCTGGCGCAAGAGATCCAATGCGGTGGAGGCCACCTGACTCGCCGAATCGCTGTCATCGAGGATCGTCGGCCGGACCGCGATCCGGTAGCCGAGGCCGGCGATCGCCGCGGCCAGCGCGGCATCCGCCGTGTCCAGCACGAATCCGGTCGCGATATCCCGATACAGCTCGGCGACCCCGAGCGCATCCGGACGCATTCCCTGAGCTCGCATCAGCTCGACGGTCGGGCCCTTGACCGCGCGCCCGGCGATCAGGGGCGAGATGGCGACGGTTCGACCTCGGGTGGCGCCCAGCAACGCGCGCATGCCGGGGACCCCCAGGATCGGTCCGATGCTGATGCTTGGATTGCTAGGCGCAATCAGCACCAGGCGCGCCGCCGACAGCACCTCGGCGATGCCCGGCGCCGGGCGAGCCTTTTCCAGACCGGTCCAGTAAATTTCTTGCACCACCGGACGGCAGCGTTCGCGAACGAAGTACTCCTGGAAGTGCAGGTCGCCGGCGGCGGTCTTGAGCCGGGTCTCAATCGGTGCGTCGGTCATCGGGAGCACCCGGCTGCGCACACCCAGACGCTCAGCGAGCTCTGCCGTGACGGCGTGAAGTGGAACGCCCGCGGTGAGCCGCCCGGTTCGGTAGAGGTGGGTCGCCAGGTCACGGTCGCCGAGCTGGAACCAGGATGCCTCGGTCAGCCTGGCGAAGGCCGCCTGGGCAGTGAAGGTGTCATCCGCAATCCCCCAGCCCCGCACTTCATCGGCCACGCCGGCGAGCCAGTAGGTCACGGTGTCGAGATCGGGCGCGATGTACAGCCCGTGCCACCACATGTCGTCCCCGGTGTTCCCGATGACGACGATCTCTTCCGGCGCCACCACGCGCACCAGGCCGCGCAAAAACCGCGCCGCGCCGACGCCGCCGGCCAAGACGACGACGGGCCCAAGACTCATTCCAGCATCATAGGAAACGATGTCGGTATTCCAGGCTCTCGTATTGGCGTTGCTGCAGGGCGTCACGGAACTCTTTCCGGTGAGCAGTCTGGGCCACACGGTAATCCTCCCGAAACTGCTTGGCTGGAACATCAACCAAGCCGACCCCACCTTCCTGGCGTACGTGGTGCTACTCCACGTCGGCACCGCCACCGCGCTCCTCATCTACTTCTGGCGGGACTGGCTCGCCATTGCCGGATCGGTGCTCCGGAGCGTCATCGACGGCCGCATGCACGGGACCGCCAACGAGCGGCTCGGCTGGCGGCTGATCGCCGGCACTGTTCCGGCCGGCGTGGTCGGCGTCCTGTTCCAGAAGCCGGTGCAGAGCCTGTTCGCCAACCCGCGGGCGGCCGCGGCCTTCCTGATCGTCAATGGCGTCATCATGTTCGGCGGCGAGCGTATTCGGCGCCGCGCCGTGGCCGCGGACGTCGGACGCACCCGGCTCGACGGGCTCCCTGTCCGCACCGCGGTCGGTATCGGCTCGGCGCAGATCCTGGCGCTGCTCCCCGGAATTTCGCGCTCGGGCAGCACCATGGTGGCCGGCTTGCTCGCCAACCTCACCCACGAGGCCGCCGCCCGCTTCGCTTTCCTGTTGGCGACGCCCATCATCTTCGGCGCCGGGGTCCTCAAGATCCCGGACCTCTTCACGCCGGTGGCCCGGCCGCATTTGCCCGTCTATTTGCTCGGCGGCGTGGCCGCGGGAGTTGCCGCCTTCCTGAGCGTGGCTTACCTCATGAGATACTTTCGGGTGGGACGGCTCGATCCATTTGCGATCTACTGCGCGGCGTTCGGGATCGTTTCGCTGATCCTGCTGAGCCGCTGACATTCAGGAGGACAGATGCAAGACAACCCCATCCAAAACAACCCGATGGCGTTCTTCGCCGGCGTCGTGCTCTTTTTCATCGGGCTGCTGGCGACGGTGTTTTATCTTTTCGTTAGGACTGCCCAGGAAAGCCTGATCCTGCCGGGGCCAACGCTGCGGCTGAAGCACATCATCCTGGCGCTCGCGATCGCCCTCGTGGGAGTGGTGATCGCGTCCTTCGCCCGACCGCGCAGCCCGTCCGCGTCGAGCACACCTCGCTACAACCGCTAGGCGGAAAATAAGCGCATGGCGCAAATCGGCTACGCCGCCATGCTCGAGCAGTTCCATCCGCGCGACCTGATCGGCTTCTGCGAGAAAGCTGAAGCCTCCGGGTTCTCCGGCGTGATGGCGGCCGACCACGTCCAGCCCTGGATCCCGCAGCAAGGGCAAGCGTCGTTCGTGTGGTCGTTCATGACGGCGGCCGCCGAGCACACGCGCGGTGATATCGGCCCGGGCGTCACCTGCCCTTCCTTTCGCTCGCATCCGGCGATCATCGCCCAGGCAGCGGCAACGATGGCCGCCATGTACCCTGGCCGTTTCTGGCTCGGATTGGGATCTGGGGAAGCGCTGAACGAGCACCTCGTTGCCGGCTACTGGCCAGAAGTGGCGGAGCGCATCAACCGGATGTTCGAATCGATCGAGATCATCCGGAAGCTGTTCACCGGGAAGGACGTCAAGCACGCGGGCGAGTACTACAAGATGGAGACGATGCGGCTCTGGACCATGCCGGAGCAGCCTCCGCCAATCTACATCGCGACCGCGGGGCCGGTGACCGCCGAAAAGACCGGCCGTTTCTGCGACGGACTGATCACCGTCGGCGCTCCAGAGGAGAAGATCGATGGCATCTTCCAGCGCTTCGAGAAGGGCGCCCGCGATGCCGGGAAGGATCCATCGAGCCTGCCCAAAATCCTCCAACTTCACCTGTCGTGGGCGCGCACCGACGAGGAAGCGATGCGGAATGCCCTCACGGAATGGCCCAATGGCGGGATGAAGTTCCCGAAGGCCGACATTCGGTCGCCGAATGACTTCGCCCAGATGGCCAAGCTCGTTCGGCCCGAAGACTTCCAGGGCCGCATGCTGATCTCGGCCGATCCGGATGCGCATTGTCGCGAGATCCAGAAGTTCATCGACCTCGGGTTCGATCGTGTCTACCTCCACAACGTCGGCCGGAACCAGCTCGAGTGGATTGACGTCTTCGGCCGGCAGGTCCTCCCCAAGCTCCACTAGGGCGCGGGCGACTCGCCCGGCGGCCATCGCCACGGCGATCGACCTCGAGCTGCGCCATCATCGCAACCCGGCTCGAGCCCCGGCCGAGAAGGCGTACCTGAAGAGCGACCTCGAGTTCCTGGGGGTCGGACTCCCGGCGATGCGTCAGGCAGTCGGGGCGGTCAAGCGGGAGCATGGCGAACTCGACCGTCACGGGCTGGCCGCGCTGGTCGGCATCCTCTGGAGCCGGCCCGTGTTCGAGCGCCGGATGATGGCGGTCCTGCTACTGGAAGCCTTCGAGCCGCTTCTCCGCCCGGCGGATATCACGCTCCTGGAGCATTTGATCCGTCAATCGAAGACCTGGGCCTTTGTCGACGAGCTGGCCATCGCCATCACCGGGCCGCTGGTGGAGCGCTCCCCGCAACTGCTCAGGGTCCTCGACCGCTGGGCAGAGGATGGCGACTTCTGGGTGCGCCGCTCCGCCATGCTGACGTTGCTGCGGCCCTTGCGCCGAGGCGGTGGCGACTTCCCGCGATTCGCGCGCTATGCCGAGGCCATGCTCACGGAACGCGAGTTCTTCATTCGGAAAGCCATCGGCTGAGTCTTGCGCGAGACCGGTAAGAAACGACCCGAGCTCGTGTACGCCTGGCTCCTCCCCCGCTGCGCCGCCGCTTCCGGTGTCACCGTGCGCGAGGCCGTGAAGTACCTTTCGCCGCAACAGCGCGCCGAGGTGCTCGCCGCCTATCAGTCGGCAAAGCGCCAGGGAGGAGCTTCCGGCCGCGGACCTCGATAAAGGCGGGGAACAGCGTGTCCAGATGGGCATCGCTGCCCGACTCCGCTTCTTCGTCGTCATCTCCGGGCGAGAACTCCCAGATCCCGTCAACTACCATTCCGGCGGCCGCCATCCCGTTGACGATCGTTTCGAAGCGGTGGCCGAACTCGATGGTCGGCGCGACCAGTTTCTTGTTGCCCAGTGTCCAGGTCATTCCCCACTCATCGGTGTAGGGCACGCGCTTGTCCTCGAAGTAAGTGATCTTCGGCCGCCAACCGCCATCTTTGAAGGTTCCGTAGAGCCGAAGGGTCGTCGGGTGCATCGTGGAGAGGAGATAGGTGCCTCCCGGCGCCAGGACGCGACCGACCTCCTTGAGCACGCGCGTCGCGTCGTCGACGAAGACCAGCGAGTGGCAGTGCCAGACGACGTCGAAGGAGGCATCTCTGAAGATGGACAGGTCTTTCATGTTGCCGCGAACCAGGCGAATCTTGACCCGCTGGCGCCGCGCCAGCTCGCGCACGGTTCGCAGCTGCGTCGGCGAGATGTCGAACACTGTCGTCTGAGCGCCGAGCCGGGCAAAGATCACGGGATCCCAGCCGCCACCCGCTGCAAGACCGAGGACCCGCGCGCCGTCAAGCCGCACGCCTTTCAGCCGGGCACGCGGATCCATGAAGCGGCGCATGCCGGCCCTCGTTTTCGGCGGCCGGCCGAGGGGACGGGTGTAGTTCATCCCGGCCTTCGCCAGGCGTTCCCACATCTGCCGGTTGTGCTCGGCGATCCGATCCTTCACCGACTCGGCATCGTACCTAATCGCCGCTCCGGCGCAAGCGCGTAACGATTTGGAGGGCGGCTTGCGCCCGGCGCCAGCGACGTGCATAATTTGAGCATGCGCTCAAAGCCACCGCTTAAGGCGACACCGACGCGGGCCGCCCGGCCGAAGCGCCGCCAGGTGGCGCGACCGCGCCTGCGGGCGGCTCAGTCGGACGGGTCGGCGGGGTCCGCCACCAGGGATCGGCTGGTGGAAGCCGCCCTCACAACGTTGCGTACCCACGGATTCCCCGGAACGACGGCACGCGCGATCGCGCGCACCGGCAAACTCAATCAGGCACTGATCTTCTACCACTTCGGCAGCCTCGATCGGCTCCTGCTGGCGGCCCTCGACCTGACCAGCAGGCAGCGGCTTGCCCGGTACCAGTCAGTCCTGACCGACGTGAGATCGATGACCGAGATGATCGACGTCATGTCGCGCCTGTACGCGGAAGACGTCGAGGTCGGCCATGTCGCCGCGGTGCAGGAGATGGTGGCCGGCGGCTCCTCCGTCCCGGATCTACGCCTGGAAGTGGTCGCGCGGATGGAGCCGTGGGTGCGGTTCGCGGATGAGGTCATCACGCGGATGCTTAAAGGAACGTTTCTCGAGTCCGTGCTGCCGACGAAGGACTTCGCGTATGCCGCCGTCGCCCTCTACTTCGGCATCGAGACACTGACTCACCTCGATGGCGACCGCCGCCGGGCCGAGGCGCTCTTCGACACGGGCAAGCAGCTGGCGCCGATCGCCGACGCTGTTTTGACTTCAGCGAGCTGGACAGGAGAAAGAGCATGAACGCATCCATCGATATCGTGACCGGCGGCTTCAGCTACAGCGGCCGATTCATCGCCGCGCAGTTGCTCGAGCGCGGCCGCAGCGTGCGGACCCTGACCAACCATCCGCGGACGGGCGACCCGCTGGCGTCACGCATCCCGTCCTACCCGCTGGACTTCGCGGACAGGGCCGCCCTGGTCAGCGCGCTGACGGGCGCCGATACGCTCTACAACACCTACTGGGTCCGCGCGCCGCACGGGAGCCTGACCCATGCGGTCGCGGTCGAGAACACGAAGCAGCTGATCGACGCGGCCCGCCGAGCCGGCGTGCGGCGCATCGTCCACACCAGCATTGCCAACCCGACCGCGTCGAGCCTCAGTTATTACCGGGGCAAGGCCGAGCTCGAAGACGCGGTGCGGTCGTCGAGTCTCTCCTATGCGATCGTGCGACCCACCCTCCTCTTCGGCGAAGGAGATGTGCTGATCAACAACATCGCCTGGCTGCTGCGGCACCTTCCCATCTTTGCGATCCCTGGCGATGGCCGCTATCGCCTCCAGCCAATGTACGTGAAGGATCACGCGAGCCTGGTGGTCGAGGTTGGGACACAACCGGCCGATGTCGTGATCGATTCGGCCGGTCCCGAGATCTTTACGTTTGACGAGCTGGTTCACCTGCTTCGCCGGGTGATGAATCTCCGCACCCTCGTCCTGCACCTGCCGCCGGCTCTGGCGATGGCCGGCGCTACGGTGGCGGGCCGGCTGGTCGGCGACATGCTGCTGTCACGGGATGAGCTCGACGACCTCATGCATGACATCCTGTTCTCGCACGAGCCACCGCACGGAACGACGCGACTCACGGACTGGCTGGCGTCGAATCGCGATCAGATCGGGCTCGGCTACGCGTCCGAAATCGAGCGCCACTATCGGCCGGCCACAGCGATCCGACGGGAAGCGCGACCGGGAGCAGGCCGGACGGCTCGTGCCCGGGGTGCGTCGTGATCGCCGTCGTTGGCGCGACCGGGTTCGTCGGGCGTCATCTGGTTCCCCGGCTGGCTTCGAGCGGTGCCTCGGTGCGCGCGGTTGCTCGAAAACCCGCCGCCAACGTCTCCGGAGTCGACGCGGTTAGCGCCGACCTGCTGCAGCCCGAATCCCTGCAAACCGCGTTGCGTGGCGTGGAGACGGTCATCCACTGCGCCGCCGTCACCGCGGACCGTAAGGAAGCCAATTCCGGCCAGTACCGTCGCGTGAACGGCGAAGGGACGCGCAACCTCGTCGCGGCTGCCCGCCTGGGCGGCGTGAAGCGGATCGTCCTCGTGAATGGCCTCGGCACCCGGCCGGGGAAAGACGGGAGCTACATGCGGACGCGATGGGAGATGGCCGAGACGGTGCGCTCGAGCGGCCTGGCCTGGATCGCGCTGCAGCCCTCGATCCTGTTCGGCGACGGCGCATCGTTCCCGGCGGCAATCGCGCACCTGGCTCGACAGCTTCCGGTGCTGCCGGTTCTCGGTGGCGGGCGCAAACTGCAGCCGTTGTGGGTCGAGGACCTGGTCACCTGCCTGATGCAATGTACGGCCGACCCTCGCTGGGACGGCCGGGCCATCGACCTGGGGGGTCCGGAGCAGATGACATTTGCCCAGATTGACGACCTGATCCTGGCCACCATCAAGGTCCGCCGTCTCAAGCTGCCCCTTCCCTTGCCCGTCGCCCGAATCGCGGCCCGGATCATGAGCGTGCTGCCCAATCCGCCACTGGTGCCTGCCACGCTCGAGCTCTTCGAGTTCGACAACACGACCGATCTGGATGCGGTGTTTCGCACGTTTGGGTTCCAGCCCCGCAGCATCCGCGAGCATTTCCAAGACCATGGCCTCGACGGCTGAGCTTACGGCGACGATGTCGCGCGACCGGAACCGATCATGCCTCCTCTCCACCCACTGAGTCTCTTCGTCCGCTGGGCCCACGTGGCCGGGATGGCGGCGATCCTCGGGGGCGCCCTCCTGGTCTGGTGGCTGACCGCCCGGCGTTCTCGCGTCGAGGATGGGATCGTGGTCCAGGTTGCCGAGCGGTACGAATGGATCTTCTGGGGGGCGATCGGTCTCCAGGTAATGACCGGCGTTGGCAACCTTGGCGCCTTCGGTGATGCTTTACCTGCGGCCGGATCGGCGTGGGGCACGAAGCTCGTCGTAAAGCTGCTCGCCGTCCTGGCCTTAGCGGTCCTTTCGGTGCCGCGCACGCTCATCGTCGCGGTGATGGCGGTAAAGGGCAGACCGTTGCCCCGTGTGCTGCCGGTGCTTTACGCCGGCACGACCGCCTACGTTGTGGGCATCCTCGGCCTTGCTGTCTGGCTCGCGCATGGCTGACGTTGCCGCGCCACCAACCAGCGAACGGGATCTCCTTGTGGCTTGGGTGTTGGGTACCTTCCACGCTGCGACGTTGATCATCATCTTGTTGCTCGTCTTGCTTCTCACGGGCGGGCTCGCGTCTGTCTTGACCAGCCTGAGTACCGCCGCCGGGCTAGCGCTCTTCAGCGCATTGTGGTTCACGACAATCTGGTCCGCGCACCGTATGCTTCACGGAGTATTCGGCGAAACGCTCCAGATAGCGTTGCCCCTCGGCAAAGTTATCGCGCGTGCGTCGCGAAGAGGCGGCATTAATGGTGTCGTGTTCCTGCCGTTCCTGGCCGTCATCCTCGCGGTACCAGCCGTGCTCAACGGCGACATTCTCCCCGTTCTGTTCGGCGGTCTGGTATTTGCGACGCCAGGCGTGGCGATCGCGTTTCTGGTCGGGTACCTGCTGGGGCTGCTCTTTGCCAGCATCGATGCTGTGCTGCTGTCGGCGGCCCGCTCGATTCTGAAGTGACCCGAGGCCAGCGAGCCTAGTCGGCGCGTCGATCCGCCGCTCGGCCTATCGTGAGATCGGCGCGGTTTCGCGCAGCGCCGGGATGACCTCGTGGGCGAACAACTCCAGCTGAGCCGGATCGTATGGCACGCGTAGCGACAGGATGATGTGCGTCACGCCCATGTCACGGTAGGCCTTGATCTTCTTGATCGCGTCGTCGGGTGAACCCCAGAGCATGGTCGCCTTCGCCTCCTCGATGGGCATCGCTCGGCGCGACGCCATGTCGGAAAGCATGGCCTCGAGCTTCGACCGGTCCTTGGAGAGAACCGGCGGCATGCTGACCGACTTTTCGATCGTGTTCGGATCGCGGCCGATCGCCTCGCAGTGCCGCTGCAGCACCTCGATCTTGTGCTTGAAGATGTCCGGCGTTCCGAACGCGTTCCAGGTGTCCGCGTAGCGCGCGACCATCTTCAGCGTCAGCTGTTCACCGCCACCGCCGATCAGGATCGGCGGATGGGGCTTCTGCACCGGCTTGGGATTGCAATATGCGTCGTTGATCTCGTAGTAGCGGCCTTTCCAGGTCGCGGCATCTTCCGTCCACATGCGCTTCATGATTTCGCAGGCCTCGCCGAGTCGACGGATCCGCTCGGCGACCGGTGGGAACGTAATCCCGAGCGCTTCGTGCTCCTGCTGGAACCAGGCCGCGCCGACGCCCATCTCGAGCCGCCCGCCCGTAATCACGTCAAGCGTCGCGCCCATCTTGGCCAGCACCGCCGGCTCCCGATAGGTGATGCCCGTGACCAGGGTACCGACCCGGACGTGCGCAGTCTTCATCGCGAGCGCGGTCAATGTGATCCATCCCTCGAGCTGCGAACCCTTCGGGTCCGACATGATCGGGAAGAAATGGTCGAAGGTCCAGGCGGTATCGAATTTCAGGTTGTCGGCGACCTGCCAGATGTTGACCAGTTCCGGCCAGGTCACGTGCTGCGGCCCGGTCTGGATGCCGAATCGCATGGCTCGGGTCATCTCGTCTGCTTGGTCAGCGACTTGCCTTGCGTTTGCGGTCGACGTAGTCGAGCAGGACGTAATCTCCGAGCCGGTCGGCGCTGGCGAAGAAGGCGCGGCCGCCGTTCATGCGGGTCATCTGCTTGACGAACGACACCAGGTGATAGTCGTTGTCGAGCATGAAGGTATTGATCACGATGTGCTCCCGCGTGCAGCGTTGCACCTCTAAGAGGGTTTTCTGGAATGTCTCCGGCAGGGGTGGATAGAAGAAGACCGCTTGCTGGCCCTCCATATGAGCGGTCGGCTCCCCATCGGTGACGATGATCACTTGCTTGTTGCCGGTCTTATGCCGGTTCAGGAACTGCCGGGCCAGCATCAAGCCGTGCTGGATGTTGGTGCCGTAGATCGATTCGTTGTAGGTCAGCTCGGCCAGCTGATGAGACTTGACCGGACGGGCATAGTCACTGAAGGCGATCACCTGGAGGAAATCGAGCGGGAACTGGCTGCGGATCAGCGCGTCGAGCGCGAGCGCGACCTTTTTGGCCGCATAGAAGTAGCCGCGCAGCGGCATCGACCGGCTCATGTCGATCATCAACACGGTCGCCGACTGGGCGCTGAATTCCGAGCGGTAGACCTCGAAGTCGTCGGTCTTGAGGCGGATCGGCTGCTGCGATCCGTCGCGCCGGAGGGCGTTCATCAAGGTCCGCTCGACATGCAGGCTGAAGGCGTCGCCGAACTCGTAGACCTTCGTCTCATCCGAGCGCTCCGAGCCGAGGCCGCGAACGCTGATGGGGTGGTCGCCAAAGCGGTCTCGCTTCAAGCGCGTGTACAGATCACGCAGCGCCTTCTGGCCGATGCGGCGCATGCCGCGCGGCGTCAGCTCCATGCCGCGCCGGCCGCGCTGCACGTATCCCTTCTTCTCCAGTTGCGAGGCCAACTCGCTCATCTGGTCGGCCGCCATACGGGAATCCGGCCCGAGCAGCTGCTGGAGTTGTTGGGACTGCTCCGGCGTCAGCTGGCGCCCCTGGTAGCCCTCACGCAGGGCCGCTTCGAGGTCCTCGATGCTCTGCAGCCGCTCCATCAGCGAGAGAGCCTCCTGCAGCGGCAGCGACTCTGAGCCGTAGAAGGCATATCGGCTGCCCAGCCCAGGGCGGGGTGACAGGAGCTCGAGCTGCGCCGCCAGTTCCGCCATCTGTTCCTGCAGCTCGGGGTCGTTCAGTGTTGAGGCGAGTAAGTCTTGCATCTGCTGACGCATCTCCGGCGAGAGCGACTGCATCAGCGACTCCATCTGCGCCATCTGGCGCTCCAGGTGCTGAATCAGCTCGTCGAGCGTCTTCGGCGGATTCGGGCCGAAGAAATGGCCGAAGCGCTGCATGAACTGCTCGAACTTGGGTGGCTTGCCCTCCAGTCGATCACGCAGCATCTGGTTGAGCGCCCGCATCATCTCCTTGATTTCCCCGAGGTGCTCGGGGCGCATCTGCTGCATAGTCTGCGTCATGTTCTTGAAGTAGGTCTGCGAAACCTGCTGCTTGAGCTCCTCCATCAGCTTCTGGAAGGCCTGCGAGGCGCCTTCGTCCATGAACTCATAGTCGTTCAGCTTTCGGATGGAGCCACCCACGTCCTCGGGGAGCTGATCCAGCTCCTGCAACTTTTTCTTCGTGATCTTCTGCAGCACCCGCTTGGCCGCCTCGGGCGCCTGCTCGATCCGATCGTTAATCCCCTGACGCTCGCGCCGCAGAATGTCGTTCAGGCGCTCGCGGATATCGCCGAACACATCGCTCAGGTTGTAGCGTTTCAGCTGCTGTAGCCGCTTCTGGCGCAGTCGTTCCAGCATCTCGTCGAAGCCCGGAAGTTTGCGGCCCTGCCGGTCACGCCAGCCCCGGCTCATCAACCGGTGCAGCGCGTAGTCGAAGTCGCCGCCCTGGAAGAGGTCTTCGGCCAGGCGGTCGAACAGGTCCTCCGCGTCGCGGCCAAACGGCTCCTGCGAACCGTCCCAGCGCTCATACCGGTTCGATCGAGAGATCATTTAGCCGGCGTAGACAGCCGCCCCGTCGAGCTCGGTCTTGTTGATGCGTTTGCTGAGGTGCAGCCCCTCGAGGACGAACTCCACCCCAGAGGCGGCCAGCGCCGGCCGCTTGTCCAGTCCCAGGCTCTTGAGCGCCTTCTCCATCCCGGGCAGCTCGCGCAGCATCGCCGCGTAGCGCTCGGCAGCCTGCAGCTCCGAAACCTCGAACGTCAGGCCGGCGTCGAAGCGCTGGACCAGCTCGTGGAACTGGCTGGCCTCGAAGTGCCGCCGGAAGACGTTCAGCACGGCGGTCTTGATGATCTTCTCCAGCACCGTCTGGTCGTCGCCCTCCTCCCAGGTCTCCATCTCCAGCTTGCCGGCGCTCGAGGGGATGATGGACGGCAGGTCGCTGATCCGCGGCACCGCCTCCGTCTCGCCGGTTCGGAGCGCCCGCCGCGAGGCGTTCGATACGAGGTTCTCGTAATTCGTGATCGAGATCCGAACGCTTACCCCGGAGCGCTGGTTGATTTTGGGGCTTCGCCGCGCCAGTTGCGTCACCTCGGCGACGATCTCCTTCATAAAGTCGGGCATGGTGACGGCGAGCTCATGGTCCTGGAAATCGGTGCGCTCCTGCTCGACGATCCGGATCTCGTCGTCGACATTGCGCGGGTAATGGGTGCGAATCTGCGCTCCGAAGCGGTCCTTCAGCGGGGTGATGATGCGCCCCCGGTTGGTGTAGTCCTCGGGGTTGGCGCTGGCAACGACGTAGACATCGATCGGGAGGCGGAGCTTGAATCCGCGGATCTGGACGTCGCGCTCCTCGATCAGGTTCAGCAGCCCGACCTGGATCCGCTCGGCCAGATCGGGGAGTTCGTTGATCGCGAAGATGCCGCGGTTGGTGCGCGGCACGAGACCGTAATGGATGGTCAGCTCATCGGCGAGATACTTGCCCTCCGCGACCCGGATCGGGTCGACCTCGCCAATCAGGTCGGCGATCGAGGTATCCGGCGTGGCCAGCTTTTCGCTATAGCGCTCGTCCGGGGCGATCCAACGGACCGTCACCCGGTCGCCCTCGGACGTCACCCGGTCACGGCACGCCCGGCAAATGGGGGCGTACGGATTGTCGTTGATCTCGCAGCCCTCGATCACCGGAACCTGCTCGTCCAACAGGGCAACCAGCGATCGGATCAGCCGGCTCTTGGCCTGGCCGCGTTCACCCAAAAAGACGATGTCCTGGCCGGAGAGGATCGCGTTCTCCACCTGGGGAATGACCGATCCCTCGAAGCCGATGATGCCGGGGAAGAGCTCCTCGCCCACCTTGATCTTACGCACCAGGTTCTTGCGCATCTCCTCCTTGACGGAAAGGACGCGGTACTCGCTCTGTCGCAGCTGGGCAATCGTCAGGGGATGGGCCAAGGAAGAACCTCTATGGGATGGTGGGTGACGCCTGTCCCAGATTCTACGAGGCGCCGTTTACGACGCCCGCCTTCTCGTTCGGGTTAAGGGGCCCCCAGCTGCTCCTCGATCGCCGGAGCGAACGCAGGAACCCGCGCCGCCAGGGCCCGCAGCAGCCCAAAGCACCCCGCCAGCATCATGTCGCCGTGAGGGACGGCCAGGTGCGGGTGCAGGCGCGAGCGCTCGAGTAGCGCGCGCCGGGGCCCGATCACGGCCAGCAGCTCCGGCGGTGCCGAGGGCCTCCCCACCTGCAGCGCCCCGTGACCCATGTCATCGAAAACCGCCTGGTTGGAGAGCGTTCCCGCGGCCAGTGCCTCGAGGTAGCCTTCGAGCTTGGCGGCGTTGAGCTCCCCGGTATGGTGCTCGAGCAAGCTACGAATCTGGCGCCGGTCCAGGACCGCCGCGATGGTATGGAAGTTGCCCAGGTTGGCGATGATGAGCCGCTGCGTCGACCCCACCCGGGCGTCGTCCAGCGCGCCGAGGATCGCCGCCGGCCCGGTATCCATCACGAAGAGCGGCTCCGAACCCGTCCAGCTGCTCGCCACCGCGCGCATTCGAGTCATTCGCTCGGGGATTTCCGCGGCGAGGAAACCAAAGCCCGTAAGCTCGATGCCGCGCTCGACCTGGTCCCGCAGGTAATCGAACCGAAAGCGGCGGTCGCTGACCTCCGGCGGCGCGGCGCCGTGGTCGAAGACAGCCACCGCGATGGCGTCGAACGTGGTGCTCACGCCGAAGGCCCGCAGCGCCGCCATCAACTCGGGGGCGTAGACGTCGCGCAGCTCGAGCCGCCGGGCGGCACCGGCGCCATTCGGCGCATCGACAATCCGGATGCCCATCGCCGCCACGCGCTCGAGGTCATCATCGAACGTCCGGGCCGCCTCGGACGTGGCGTAAACGTTCAGCCCCGCCCGCAAATGGGCCTCCACCGCCCATTGGTCCGGCCCGCCGCCCATCGTGACGCCGGTCAGGAGCACGTCGGCCTTGTCCGCGGTGGCCTGCTTGACCCGCTCTGCCAGCAACGCCGTCGGGGACGGCATGATCAGCTGGACGGCGTTCTCGATCAGCGTGCCGGCTTCGAACACCAGGATGTCCTGAGTGCCGGTGCCGACGTCGATCGCCAGGATCCGTGGCCGGCTCAATCGGCCGCCCCCCTCGACAGGGCAAGCTCGGATGTCACTTTTCCGTTCATCCGGTAGTCCATGCCGATTCTCGCCAGCTTGGTCTGCCCAAAATGCCACGGTCCGTTAACTGGCGAGCCTGATCGCGAGCTCCGCTGCGTGCGGGACGGAACCCGGTACCCGATCGTCGATGGCATCCCGTTGTTCATGATGCCCGGCAGCGAGCCGATTGCGCTACCCGGGTGCGCCCTGAGCCTGCTCCTCCCCGCCCTGAATGAAGCCCAGAACCTGGATCGGATCCTCCCCGAGCTCAAGAAGGCGCTGGCGAAGCTGGGTCCCACCCAGGAGATCATCGTGGTCGATGGTGGTTCGAGCGACGGCACCCAGGAGGTGGTGCGCAAGCACGCCGTCCGCCTGGTCAGCCAGAAGCTGCCTGGGTTTGGCGGCGCGTACCGCGCCGGCTTCGAGCAGGCGCGTGGCGAGTACGTGGTCACGCTCGATGCCGACGGGTCGCACGATCCCGCGTTCCTGGCCGACCTGTGGGCCGCCCGCGGCGAGGGTGACGTCGTGATCGCCTCCCGCTACGTCCCTGGCGGAACGGCGGAGATGCCGACCTGGCGCCGACTGCTCAGCCGGGTGCTGAATACCACCTTCGGCCGAGGCCTATCGCTTCCCGTCCACGACATCTCCAGCGGCTTTCGGCTCTATCGCCGGGCGGTGCTGCTGGACCTCCAGCTAACGGCCACCGACTTCGACGTGCTGGAGGAGATCCTGATCCGGGCGCTGGCCGCCGGCTACCGCGTCCGCGAGGTCCCGTTCCGTTACCGGGCGCGGGTCGCCGGGCACAGCCATGCCCGTCTCTTCAAATTCGCGATTTCCTACCTGCGAACCTTCGTGGCGATGTGGCGGCTCCGCAACTCCATCGCCTCGTCGGACTATGATGCCCGCGCCTACGACAGCGTGATCCCGCTGCAGCGCTACTGGCAGCGGCGGCGCTACCAGGCCATCACGCGGCTGGCCGGCGGCTTCACGCAGGTGCTCGACGTCGGCTGCGGCTCGAGCCGAATCCTCGGCGCGATTCCCGGAATGATCGGCCTCGACATCCAGCTCCACAAGCTGCGCTACGCGCGCCGCTATGGCAACGAGCTCGTCCAGGGTTCGATCTTCGAGCTGCCGTTCAGTGATGACACCTTTGATTGCGTCGTGTGTTCCGAGGTAATCGAACACATCCCCGCGCAGGAGAAGCCGTTCGACGAATTGACGCGCGTGCTCAAGACCGGCGGCCGGCTGATCGTGGGCACCCCGGATTATGACCGCTGGCGTTGGCGCGCGCTGGAGTGGCTCTACGGGCGGCTATCGCCTGGCGGCTACGCCGACGAACACATCACGCACTACAGCCGTGCAAATCTCGGCCCCTATCTGCAGGGCAAAGGCTATGAGATCGAGAGCGTCGAGTACGTCGGCGGCTCCGAGATGATCTTCAGCCTGAAGAAACTCGCCCCGATGGCCTCCCCGGTGTCCGCCCGCTCGGTGCGAACCGCGCTCCGCGAGGCGGGGACGGCGCGCGCCGCGTAACGGCCGCTCTGCCGGATCGTCGTCATCGGGCCAGCACGTGACGCTCGAACATCCTGAGGATCTCGTTCGGCGTGGCGGTCATTTGGTCGACGAAATAGCCACCGTCGAAGTCGAGGCCTTTGGCCCGCAGAAAGCCCGCCCCGGGATGGCGCTTCATCACCATGACCCCGGGCTTGAGTCGGTAGGCGAGCACCGTCCGGCCGCCGGCCTTCACCAGCGCGACCGCGGCAATCTCATCCCAGGGCAGTAATGGGCTCTTTCCGGAGCGTCGAAAGATGACGCCGTCCCCCATGAATTCGAAGCGGGGCCGGACCGGGCCGCGCATCGCGAGGAAGCCGATCACCGGCGCAACCACCGCGGCCCACCCGATGCCGCGACCGGCGAGCAGGAGGACGATGCCGCCGACCTCGGTCACCGTCGCCAGCGGCAGAAAGAGCGCCCAGGGCATCCGGGCGTTGACGACGACGATCGCCGGAGGCGACGAGACGGTCATGCCACCACGTTGACGGCGCCGGGGACGATCTCGGCGCGAAGGACGTTGCCGCGGTGGACCTCGCCGTCGACCTCGTGCCATTGGACGTCCGGAGCTTTGATCTCCACCGACCGCGCCTTGCGCTGGAGCATGCTGCTGCCGTCGGCGCGCTGCCGGAACAACCGCCAGAGCACGCCGGCACGTTCGCGCGCGGTGCGCGGCATGTAGACGCAGACGTCTAGCCAGCCGTCGTCGATCGCGATGTTCGGCCCGAAGCGGAAGGGGGCGGCGCCCAGCATGCCCGCGTTCACCACCAGCACGACGACCGCGGTCAGTTGCGTCACCTCGCCATCCGCTCGGATGGTGAACTCGAAGAGCGGCGCCCGCGGGAGCCACCAGGCACCCGCCACCAAATAAGCCGCGCGACCAAGCCAGTACTTGAGGGCGCGAGGCGTGTATCGCATCACGGTGGCGTCGAAGCCAATGCCGGCAGCCAGCGCCGAGTAGCCGTCGTTCACCCTGACCAGGTCGACGGCGCGGGTGGCCGGAAAGTGTTCCAGGGCTCGACGAGTCGCCCGACGCCAGCCGGAGGGTAGCCCCAATTCGCGGGCCACGATGTTCGCGGTCCCTCGAGGCACAATCCCCATCGGCATGCCCCGCTGGTGGGCCGCCGCCATCACCTCGGCCACCGTGCCATCGCCTCCGGCCGCCAACACCAGCTGAAAGTCGCGGCGGCTGAGGGCCGCACCGATCGCCTCGACGTTCAGCCCGGCACTGGTCTCCAGAACCGTCGCCTCCCAGCCCGACTGACCCGCGAGCTCGATGAGTCGCCCGCCGAAATCGCTACCGGTTCGCAGCAGCGCCGGGTTGACGACGAAGAGCGCCCGGCGCCGTTCGGCGCCGCTCATGCCATCAGCCCGTAGCTCGGCGGGTCATGCGCTCGTGGGCATCGTCGAGGTGCGGATGGCCGTCAGGCTGCACGCAGAAGACGTCGCCCGGCCGGCACACCAGGCTTTCGAACTGGATGGTGGTGTGCTCGATCTCGAATTCGTGGGCGAGCACCTCACGAACCTCGGCCAGGATGTCCTGCGCCTGCGCCACCCGCTGGTCGTCGATCAGCAGGTGCGCGCTCATCGCCCGGCTCTGCGCGCCGAGCGACCAGATATGCAGGTCATGGAGGTCGCGCACGCCCGGCACCCGCTTGACCGCGGTCACGACCGCATCGGTCCGCAGGTCGGACGGTGTCGACTCGAGCAGGATGTCGATGGCCGCGGCCAGGACGCGCCAGACGCTCCAGGCGATCAGCGCCGCGATGGCAAGGCTGAGCAGCGAGTCGATCGCCAACCAGCCGGTGGCGGCGATCAGGAGCCCGGCGACAATGATGCCGCCGGACGCCCAGGCGTCGCCCCAGATGTGGATCAACACGCTACGCACCGTCAGGTCGCGCTCCAGAGGCTGGAGCGAGCGGGCGATCACCAAGGAGATGACCAGCCCGACGACCGCCGCCCCAGCCATGAGGCCGCCACTCACGGCTCCCGGATGCTGCAGCCGGCGAACGGCCTCGACCACGATCGCCACGACGATCGCGCCGAGCAGCAGGGCATTCGCCAGCGCGACCAGGATCCCCACGCGCTGATAGCCGAAGGTGCGCCGGGCGCTGGCCGGACGCTGCACCTGCCGCAGCGCGAAGGTCGAGAGCGCCAGCACCAGCAGGTCGGTCACGACGTGACCGGCGTCGCTGAGCAGCGCGAGGCTGTGCGCCCAGACGCCGCCGGCGACCTCGACGACCAGCACGACCCCGGTGAGGACCAGGGCCAGCCGCACCCGTCCAGCGGCACCCCCGCTCACATTGGCGAGTCGCATGCCTACTATCTTATGGCGCATCTCGAACTCCATCGACGACCTTGCGTTTACGCCCGCCACCGGACAGCGGCTGCACTGGGACGAACTCCCAGCCTCTCTCCGCGACCGGTTGGAGGAGCGGCTCGGGTCACGGGTGGTCGAGGCTGCGACCCAACCCGGCGGCTTCTCACCTGGTGTGGCGGCCCGGCTTCGCCTCGCCAATGGGACACGCGTGTTCATCAAAGTCGTCGGATCGCGCCCGAATCCAGAGTCGCCGGCCATGCACCGGCGCGAAGCGCGGATCGCCGCCGCGCTTCCCGGCTCCGTCCCGACACCACGGTTCCTTTGGTCGTACGACGATGGCGACTGGGTGGCGACTGCCTTCGAAGACATCGAGGGACGGACACCGGCCACCCCATGGCGTCCGGAGGAGCTCAGCCGAGTCCTCGAGGTCATCAGGCAGCTGGTCGAGAGCTTGACGCCATCTCCCATCAGGGTGGAACCGATCGCGGAGCGCCTGCACGAGCATTTCCAGGGCTGGCGAACGCTCCACGCGGCCGCTCGGACAGGTGCCGACGACCTTGGCGGCGTGCCCGACTGGGCGCGGCGTCATCTGGGACGGCTGGCGGCGCTCGAATCGGAGTGGGCGGAGGCGTCGACCGGGCCGACGCTGCTTCATTTCGACCTCCGCGCCGACAACATCCTGATCACGCCCAACCGGGTGCTGGTCGTCGACTGGCCGCATGCATCGTTGGGGGCGGGGTGGATGGAGCTGCTCGAGATTCTGCCAAGCATCGCGATGCAGGGCGGACCAAAGCCGTGGGAGATCTTCGATGCGCACCCGCTCGGCCGCAATACTCCGAACCGGGCTGTCACCGCGGTGCTGGCGGCGATGGCCGGCTACTTCGTCGTTCAATCGCGGTTGCCCGCCCCGCCCGGCCTGCCCACTCTGCGCGCCTTTCAGGGTGATCAGGGTGTCCCCGCCGTCGAATGGCTGGTGCGCCGAACTGGCTGGACGTAGACCAGCAGGAGTTCGGCACGGTCGCGCTCAGGAGAGGGCGGCCGCGATCGGCAGGTACAGCTGGCGGTATCGAAGGTAGGGCTCCACGTACGCCTCGCTCGATGGGCCCGGCGTCGCGACCAGCGTGGGCGGCGCGGCCAGGGCGGACGCCCGTCGTGCATCGGGCCAGGCGCCGAAGCCGACGCCTGCGAGCAGGGCGGCGCCGAGGGCCGAGGCGGCCGAGGTTGCGGTCGCGAGCAGCGGCTGCTCCAAAACATCGGCGAGCAGCTGACGCCAGCGTGGATCGAGCGTTCCACCTCCGGCGAGCCGCAACTCGGTGGCGGGAACCGCGGTCGCCAGCAGTGCCTCCAGCCCCTGCCGAACCGCGAACGCGACGCCCTCCAGCGCGGCACGCAACAGGTGGCCGCGTGTGTGCATCAACCGAAGCCCGACCCACGCGCCCCTCGCGTTCGAATCGAAATAGGGCGTGCGCTCGCCGGTGAGGTACGGGAGGAAGAGCAGGCCGTCCGCTCCCGGCGCGACGGCGAACGCCTCGGCGTAGACCTCGTCCCAGCTCGCGCCCAGCGTGGCCCGAACCCATTCCAGCGCGGTGCCGGCGTTCTGCATCGCCGCCATCGCATACCAGCGGTCAGGCGCGGCCGCGCGATACAGGTGGGTGCGGGCAGTGGGATCCATGGCGAGCCGGTCACGCGGCGCCAGCACCTGGGCCCCACTGCCGATCGTGAGCTGCACCGGACCGGGGTCGAGCAACCCGCCGGCGATCGCGGCCGCGGCCGTGTCGGCGGCACCCGCTATCACCGGCAGGTTGGGACGAACCGCGAGATGCTCGGCAGCCGAAGCGGTGAGGATGCCGCAGATCTCGACCGACTCCCGGATCGGCGCCAGGAAATCGAGGCGCAGGTCGAGCGCATCGAGGAGGTCCCTGGCCCAGTAGTCCGTCGTCATGTCATAAAGCAGCGTGCCGGAGGCGTCGCTCGGCTCGGTCGCAGCTTCGTGGATGAGTCGTAATCGCAGCCAGTCTTTTGGCTGCAGCGCCCATTGCGCCCGGCGATACAGTTGCCGTTCGTGGTCGCGGAGCCAGAGCAACGTCGGTCCGGCCATCCCGGTGGCCAGCGGGTTCGCGAGCTTGCGCCGAAGATCCGGGCTCAGCTCGCGGTAAGCCTCCAGCTGCCGCCTCGTTCGGCCGTCGGCCCAGATGATCGCCGGCCGCAGCGCATGCCCCGTGTCATCGCTGAGCACGACGCCATGCATCTGGCCCGAAACACCGATCGCGGCGATTTCAGCGGCATGCGCGCCCGCGGCCTCCGGCACGGCGATGGCGGCTGCCTGCCACCAGGCTTCGGGTTCAGCCTCGGCCCAGCCCGGCTGCGGCGTCATCAGCGGATACGCCGCAGACCCGGTGCCCACGATCGACCCGTCGACGTCGAGCACGAGCGCCTTGAGCGAGCTGGTGCCTAGGTCGATCCCGAGGAACATACCGCCCCTTCCCATGGACCAAGCTCCAGCCCACCGTCGACTCGCTGAGCCTCGCGTTCACGAGCGGTGGCGATCAGGATGGTGCCGGTCGTTTGCGGCAGGCGAATGCGCCGATCCGAGAGATTGAGCACGACGGTTGTACCCTGGCCGCGCTGCCATGCCCAGACGCCATCAGGTGACCGCAGCTGGCGGTAGGCGCCGCCCTGCAGATCGCTGGATGTCCGGCGCAGGGCGATGACGTCGCGAACGAAGCAGAGGATCGAGGATGAATCATGCCGCTGGTCGGCGACGTTACGGATCCGGGCATTGCCAATCGGCAGCCACGGCCGCACCTGCGGGTCGGTAAACCCGGCACCGATCGCATCCGTCCATAGCATTGGGGTCCGCTCCGGATCGCGGCCGCGGGGCAGCGGCCAGTACCGTTTGCCCAGCGGATCCTGCAGCTCCTGCTCGCCGATCGGCGTGTCGGGCATCCCGATCTCGTCGCCGTAGTAGAGGACAGGCGTGCCACGCAGCGTGAGCAAACTCAGCAGCGCGCTGCGCAGCTTTCGCTCGTCACCGCCGCACCAGCGCGACATCACGCGGGACACATCGTGGTTGGACACGGTCCAGACGGGTCAGCCGACATCCGGGATCACCAGCTCACTCTCGGCGACGACGTCTGTCAGGATCCCGGGCGTGAACGACGCATGCAGGTAGGTGAAGTTGAAGGCCAGATGAAGTTCGTCACCGTTGCCGTAGAAGCGGCCCATCGTTTTCACGTCGCGGACGTACGTCTCGCCCAGCAGGATGCGCGGCGGGTCGTACCTGTTGGCAAGCGCGCGCCAGCGGCGAATGACGTCGTGGACCTCGGGTCGTTCGACGTTGTAGATCGTGCGCTGGCCATGCGCCCGCACATGGGGCGGGTCGTCCGGTGTCGCGACCGGGTTGTCGCGCAATTCGCGATCCTTGACGATGCCGTGGGCGACATCGATGCGAAAGCCGGCCACGCCGCGGTCGAACCAGAAGCGATAGATATCGTCGAAGGCATCGCGAACCGCGGGGTTCCACCAGTTGAGATCTGGCTGTTGGGGCAGGAAGTTGTGCAGGTAGTGCTGGCCCGTGCGCTGGTCGAGCGTCCACGCCGGGCCGCCGAAGGCGCTGAGCCAGTTATTCGGCGGACTGCCATCGGCCTTGGGATCGGCCCAGACGTACCAGTCCCGATGGCGGGCCGTTCGGGACGATCGTGAATCGACGAACCAGGCGTGCCGGTCGCTGCTGTGGTTGGGCACGATGTCGAGCACGATCTTGATGTCGCGCTTCGCCGCTTCCGCGATCAGCTCATCGACCGTGTTCAGATCGCCGAGGACGGGCTGGACGGCACAGTAATCGGCGACGTCGTATCCCGCATCAGCATCCGGGGAGAGCGTGATCGGGTTCAGCCAGACGGCGTCGACGCCAAGCCATTGCAGGTAATCGAGGCGATCGATGATGCCAGGAAGGTCACCGATGCCGTCGCCATTCGAATCCTGGAACGACCGCGGATAGACCTGGTAGACGACGCCATGGCGCCACCATTCGCCGGAAGACATTCCCGGCCATCCTACCGGCAGGGCACGGCCTGCTGGCGCTGCGCGGCGGTGCGGTTAAGGACGATCCTTTGCGATGATCGGCGTCGTGGCGTGCCCGTTCGGCGAGTAGCCGCCGGCCAGCGTCTTCACCGCCGGCTCGATGATGGCGTCGATCAGCCCGTAGTCCTTCGCCTGGTCCGGCGTCATGAAGAAGTCGCGCTCGATGTCACGCTCGACCTGCTCCGTCGAGCGGCCGGTGTGCTGCGCATAGATGCCGACGATGATCTCCCGCAGCCGGAGGATCTCGCGGGCATGGATCTCGATGTCGGTGGCCTGCGAAGTCCGCATGCCCCCGCTCGGCTGATGAAGCACGATCTGGCAATGCGGCAACGAGAATCGCTTGCCCTTCGTTCCGCCAACCAGGATCAGTGAGGCGGCGCTGGCGGCCATCCCGGTGCAGAGGGTGCTGACCGCTGGGTGGACGTAGCGCATCGTGTCATAGATCGCGAGGCCGGCCGAGAGCGAGCCACCTGGGCTGTTGATGTAGATGCTGATCTCCTTGTCGGGGTCCTCGCTATCGAGGAAGAGCAGCTGCGCGATCACCAGGTTCGCGACGTCGTCGTCGATCTCGCTGCCCAGGAAGATGATGCGGTCTCGCAGCAACCGAGAGTAGATGTCGTAAGCGCGCTCGCCGCGCGCCGTGGTCTCGATGACGTTAGGTACAAGTGCCATAACGAATGTCCTCCTTACCGGTCGAGGGTGAATCCGATGCGCCGCCTGGGCGACGTCGCCTGGGTCGCGGCAAGGTAAAGGCTGAAATGCGCCACGCTCCGGAGCGCCTGGGGCCGGAGATTCGCGGTGGCGATCCGCAGTTGCATGCGTGGATCGTCGGGCCAGCTGCGCTGTTGCGCCACCGCCTCGCGGCTTCCGAGCGACCGCGCCAGGTCCAGGTACAGGTCGGCAACCGGGACCGTCAGGGCTCGCGCAATGGCGAGAAGGCGCTCGGCGGAGACGTCCTTGAGTCCCCGCTCCACCTCGGAGAGGTAGGCGGGAGACAGCTCCGCGGCCTCCGCCAGCGCGGTCAGCGACCGCTCGGCCTCCATCCGCCGCCGGCGCAGCACGGCGCCAAGCGCGACTCGAATCGAACTTGCGTCTTCGCTGTGAGCGTATGACATATGCCTTGAGCGCATGATAGCACGCCGCCCAACCGCACGAGGTCGGGGTGTTTACGCGTTGCAGGACTGTGCCTTGCCGGTTAGCCATGCTCTCGGCGGCCAGTGCCGTCGCCGTCGTCCTCGCGGGCTGCACTCAGGCATCGGCGGTCAAACCGTCACCGACGGTGAGTCCTGACAGTTCGCCGTCGACCAGCGCCGCCCGATCTCCAGCCATCTCGATATCGCCGTCGCCGACGCCAACACCGACGGCGACGTCCACACCGGTGCCGACCCCATCGGGTGTCGACCCGGCATTTGTGCCGGCCCTGGCGGCCATTCAAATGGTTGGCCCGCGGCGCGGTTGGGCGGTCGGCTCCCACGCGATCTTCACGACCGGCGACGGCAGCCATTGGGTGAAGCAATATGCTTCGACGGAGGAGTTTGTCGGCGTGGACTTCATCAGCACGACCACCGGATGGGCGGTCGGCGTTGGCACCCTCCTCGGCACCAGCGATGGCGGCCGCACCTGGCGCCCCCTGGGAGAACCGTCGACGCCAATCCGCTCGATCCATTTCGTCACTGCCTCCGATGGGTGGGGCATCGCCGGCGGCAGTGATCCGCAGATGATGCACGGCTGGCTGATCCCACACGACGCCGCCGCGCTGGTATTCACGCAGGATGGCGGGCAAACCTGGGCGGCGGCGGCGAGCCCAGCCAACCCGCAAGCGGTGTGCTTCAGCGACGCCGGCCAGGGCTGGCTCGGCACCAGGGATGGCGCTATCTACAAGAGCACCGATCAGGGCCAGACCTGGACGAAGGCGCTGCAACGGCCAGACCAGCCACAGACAGACTACGGACTGGCCACCCTGATCGAGTGCGCCGCTCCACGTGCCCTCTGGGTGCTTTTCGTAGGCGGCGGCGCGGCGGCAAGCCACAGTCCCTATATCGCGTATGCCACACCGGATGGATCCAGCTGGCGGGCCGTGCTGAACGAGCCCATGACCGAGAATCAACCTGGCGTGCCAGCAGGCCCCGATACGTACCCGCCCAGCTTCAGCGTGGTCGATCCCACCGATGCGGTGTTCATCGGTGATGGGCCGGCCACCAACTACGCGCAATGCGTCATCGCCAGCAATGGCGGTGCGACCCTTCGCCGCACCGGCCGCATCGACAACGCGCCCGAAACATTCGCCGCGGCATTCGTCAGCGTTACGGCAGGTTGGGTCTTGACCAGGAACGCCGGCGGGGACTACGTGATCGATGCGACGGCCGACGGCGGCTATCACTGGTCCCAACAACTGGCCGTCGTGCCAACCTCGGCCGGCTAGTGCTGCTCGGTCTCGACCTCGGGAGCGCCGGCGCCCGCGCCGTCGCGATCGATGAGACGGGGGCGGTCCTGGCTTCGGCGTTCCTCGGATATCCGACGCACTCCCCGCGGCCTGGCTGGGTCGAACAGGATCCTGAGGCTTGGTGGCGTGCCGCGGCGCACGTCCTGGCCGGCGTCGCCGCGCAAGTCCGTGGTGAGATCGGTGGCCTCGGCTTGACGGGCCAGCACGGCGGCGTGTTTGTCGATACCGCAGGTGCGCCGGTTCGGCCCGCCATCCTCGGCAGCGACCGGCGCGCGGCTTCGCAGGCGGAGCGCATCAGCGAACGCATCGGGGCTCGGCGGCTGATCGAGATCAGCGGCGGCCCAGCGCTCCCCGGCTGTGAGGCGCCGGCCATCCTCTGGCTGCGGGACGTCGAACCGGTCCAGTTCCGGCACACGCGCCGCGTGCTGCTGCCGAAGGATCACGTCCGGTTGATGCTGACGGGCGAGGCGGCGACCGATGTCGTTGACGCCGCGGCAACACTCCTGCTGGATCTCCGCCGACGGAGCTGGTCAGACGAGATCCTCGACGCGCTCGAGATCCCGGTCGCGTGGATGCCGCAGGTCCACGAGAGCCTCGAGATCGCGGGCGGCCTGCGCCCATCCCTCGCCGCCGAGCTCGGACTCCCGGCGGGACTGCCGGTCGCTGCCGGGGCGGGTGAGACCGCCGCCGCGGCGGTCAGCACCGGCATCGTTGCCAGTGGGCTGATCGGCTCGTCGATCGACAGCGGCGGCCTTCTGTTCGCGCCGATCAATGACGCCGTCGCCGATCCAGGCGGTCGTCTGCGGACGGCCTGTGATCCGGTGCCGCAGCGCTATCACCTGACCGGGACGACCCCATCAGCGGGCGCATCGCTGCGCTGGTGGCGGGACATTCTCGGACGGCGGTTCGGCTATGAGGAGCTTTGCGCACAGGCCGACGCCGTCGCTGTCGGGGCAGACAGTCTCTTTTTCGTGCCTCACGCCAATGGCGAGGGCACGCCGCTCCATGACGCTGGCGCGCGCGGTGCCTTCGTTGGACTGCGGGCGCATCACACGCAGGCGGACCTGACGCGGGCCGTGATGGAAGGCGTCGTCTTCAGCCTGCGAGACCGGCTCGACGTGATGCGTGCGCTCGGCATCGAACCGCGCCAGGTTCGCGCCACCGGCGGCGGGGCCCGTAGCCGGCTCTGGCGGCAGATGCAGGCCGATATCTTCGCGGTGCCGGTCGCCGCCATGGCCTCGACGCCGAACCCGGCGGTGGGCGCGGCGCTGCTCGCGGGTGTGGCGACCGGAGTCTTCTCCGATGTGGCGGCCGCATCGGCGACCGTGGCGCGCCTCGAGAGTGTGCTCGAGCCCGATCCCGCACGGGCGGCGCGATACGACCAGCTCTACCGCACCTTCAGCGCGCTCGATCCGGCGATCCGGCACCCGGCAGCCCCGCGGGCGACGTAAAATCCAGCACGCGGGGCGTAGCGCAGCCTGGTTAGCGCGCTTGCTTTGGGAGCAAGAGGCCGCGAGTTCGAATCTCGCCGCCCCGACCAGATTTCAGAAAGGATTAGCGAATGCTCCAGGTCCTCGTGATCATCGTCGCGATCAGCGTGCTGGTCGTGTTCGCGTTCCGCTGGTTCGAGCGCTACCGTTACAGCGATGCCTGGCGCACGAGCGAGTTTCGCGGCGTTGCCTTTGGCTTCCTGGTGTGGTTTGGTGGCATCTTCGGCCACCGGGTCCCGCCACCGCCACAGGCGAAGGTGGAATTTGCGACCCGCGCCGCCGAGCCGGAGCTGCCGCCTTCAGGCGGCGCGGCGCTCCCGGATCAGGCTACGCACGATAAAGAGTAGGTTGGCCGGACGTTCGGCCAGCCGCCGCATCAGATACGGATACCACTCGGTCCCATAAGGGACGTAGATCCGGACACGATAGCCCTCCCGCAGCAGCCGATCCTGCAAATCGCGGCGGATCCCGTACAGCATCTGGAACTCGAACCGGTCGGGGCTGATCTCGCGCTCGCGGGCGAATCGTTGGGTCGCCTCGATCAGCCGGTCGTCGTGGGTGGCGATTGCCGGGTACACACCGTTGAGCAATAGCTGCTGCATCTCCGCTTCGAACTTCGCATCGACATCGGCTTTCTCCGGGAAGGCAACGGTGGGCGGCTCATCGTACGCTCCCTTGACCAGCCGCACCCGGAGCTTCGCCGCATTGACACATGCCACGTCGTCCGGCGTCCGGTAGAGATAGCTCTGCAGGACGACCCCACAATTCGGGAAGCGCTCGTGCAGGCCGAGCACCAGATCGAGCGTCCGCTGCGTATAGGCCGAGCCTTCCATGTCGATGCGCACGAAGTTGTCGAGCTGCTGAGCTCGCTCAAGGATCCTCGTCAGCAGCTCCTGGCAAAGCCCGGGGGCGATATCGAGCCCGAGCTGCGTCAGTTTGACCGAGACATTCGCGTTCAGCTTTTCCGTCCCGATCCGCTCGAAGGCTGCCAGGTAGTCATCGGAGGCAGCGCGGGCCGCCTTCTCTTCCGCGACATTCTCGCCGAGGTGATCCAGGCTTGCCGACCAGCCGCGGCGGTTGACCTCGGTGACCACCCGGACGGCATCATCCAGCCGATCACCGGCGACGAAGCGATAGGCGAGCGAGGAGGTGATCCGCTGGCGGGTCACGAACCGCTGCAGCCCGCGACGATGCGAGAGGTAGAGGAACGATGCCCGCAGCACGTCAGAAAGAACTCTCCGACGACAGCGCCGCATCGAAGGCGCCGTGCACCTCCAGGGCGTTGAGCGCACGAGCCCGGTGGCTGAGCAGGTTCTTTTCCTCGGTCGACAGCTCCGCCAGCATCCGGCGATCGGGCAGCCGGAAGATGGGATCGAAGCCGAAGCCGCCGGTTCCACGGGGCTCGGCGGCGATCGTTCCGCTCAGGATGCCTTCGCCTTCGAAGATCCGACCGTCCGGCAGGGCCAGGACGGCGGCGCAGCGAAACACCGCCGGCGGCGAGTCGTGAGCCGCCTCCCCCAGCGCGCGCAAGAGCGCCTGGACGAGCGCCTGGCTGTCGCCCTTGTGGTCCGCGCCGGCAAAGTAGGCGGACTGGACGCCAGGCTTGCCACCGAGGCGCGCCACCTCCAGGCCGGAATCGTCGGCCAGCGTCGGCAGTCCGCTCAGCCGCCGGCCGGCCTCGGCCTTCTTGCGCGCGTTCTCCAGGTAGGTGGCGCCGTCTTCTTCGACGTCCAACTCGATGCCGGCGTCGGCCGGCGTCACCAACTCCATCGGTAGGTCAGCGAGGATCAAACGGAGTTCTTTGAGCTTGCCCTCGTTCGACGTGGCGAGCAGCAGCCGGTTCAGCGCAGCTTCAGCGCCTTCTTCTGCGCTTCGACCAGCTCGGCCGCGCCCTTCACCGCCAGCTTGAGCATCTGGTCCATCTCCTCCGGCTTGAACGGTTCCTGCTCGGCGGTGCCCTGGATCTCGATGAATCGACCGTCTTCTGCCAGCACGCAATTCATGTCGGTCTGGGCGGCGAAGTCCTCCAGGTAGTTGAGGTCCAGGCGCGGCTGGCCCTGGACGATGCCGACACTCACGGCGGAGACGAAGTGCCGGATGGGCAGCACCCGCAGGAGATTACGCTCGACAGCCCTCTGCAAGGCCAGGTGCAGCGCCACGAATCCGCCCGTGATCGAGGCGGTGCGCGTGCCACCGTCCGCCTGCAAGACATCGCAGTCGACCATGATGGTCCGCTCCCCCATCAGCGGCATGTCGACCGCCGCACGCAGCGCCCGGCCGATCAGCCGCTGGATTTCCTGGCTGCGGCCGTCGACCCGGCCGGTGCGAGCCTCACGCGCGGTTCGCGTCTGGGTGGCCCGCGGCAGCATGGAGTATTCCGCGGTCACCCAGCCTTCCCCGGTGCCCTTCTTGTGCGGCGGCGGCTTGTCGTCCCAGCTGGCGGTGCAGAGCACCCGCGTGTCGCCCATGTTGATCAGGGCCGAGCCCTCGGCATAGAGATTGACGGCGGTTTCGATCTTTACCGGCCGGAGCTGGTCCGGTTTCCGGCCGTCTGGTCGCGTCTGAGCCAACGCGACTATCTTCGCAGAGCGCGGATCACCAGGATGCTGGCCTCGAACAGGATGATCAACGGCAGCGTCAGCAGCGTCGGGGTGAATGGATCGATGCCGGGCGTCACCATGTTCGCGCCCGTGAAGATCCCGAGCCAGAACTTGAATCGGTTACGCGAAAGGAATCGGGCACTGACGATGCCCGCCAGGCCCAGCATCGTCATCGCGAGCGGCAGCTCGAAGGTGACCCCGAATATCGCGATCAGGATCAGAATGAAGTTGATGTACTTGTCGGCGAATGGCAGGTAGGTCAGATTGGAGCTGCCGATTCCGGTCAAAAAGCGGAGCGCGATCGGCATCGCAAAAAACGCGAAGCCGATTCCCAAGGCGAAGAGCAGCACAGCCGAGGTCACGAAGCCGATCGCGAATCGGCGCTCGTTGCGGTGGAGCCCAGGGGCGACAAAGGTCCATACCTGCCAAAAGATCACCGGGCTGCTGAGCACGAACCCGGTGAAGATACCGATCTTGAAGAAGAGAAGAAAGGCATCGATTGGACCGGGGTAGATCAACTTCTGGTTCCCGATCACCTTGTGAATGGGCCCGACCAAAATGCCCAGAACTGGTTGGGATACAGCAAAGCCGATCACCGTCGCAACCCCCCAGGCAATCAGCGAGATGATCAGTACGCGACGCAACTCCTCGAGGTGCTCGATGACGGTCATGCGTCGCTCCTCTTCCGGAGGAACGATCTTTGGCTTGGCCATGGCTGGCGCTGGCGGCGCCCGGTGCTTAGGAGGCCTTGGTGTCGGTCGGCGACTTTACGTCGGTGGCCGGCCGGTCAGGCGCCGGGTGGGCATCAGCCGGAGGCTCCGAGGCGGTGCCCCGCTTGATTTCGTCCGTGAGATCGGTGGAGGCCTTGCGGAACTCCCGCATCGCCTTTCCGATGGCGCCGCCAACCTCGGGAAGCTTCCCCGGTCCATACACAATGAGCACGATCGCGAGGACGATGACCAGGACGTACCAGTGACCAAGAAATGGCATTCAGGCTCCTCTTGCGGGCCCATTATACGCCCGGCTTGGAATCACTTCCTTAAGGCCGGTTGAGACGCTAGGTGATCTGTTCCTGGACCGTCACCGACGTCATGACGTCGCCCTGCGCGATCTTGAGGACGACGTCCATGCCAGTCTGGACATAGCCGAAGAGGTTGTAGCTCTTGGTAAGCGCCTTCGTGTCATCGACGGTGCAGATGAAGAACTGGCTGCCGTTGGTGTTGGCTCCGGAGTTCGCCATCGCCACCGCGCCGGCGGTGTACTCGCCGAGCACGGGTTCGTCGTTGAACTTGTAGCCAGGCCCGCCCCCGCCGGTGCCCAGCGGGTCGCCGCCCTGAATGACGAAACCCGCGACGACGCGATGAAACTTGAGCCCGTCGTAGAAATGGTCGCGAGCGAGGAAGACAAAATTGTTCACGGTGATCGGCGCCAGCTTCGGATCGAGGCGAAGGGTGATGGTCCCCTTATTGGTGTTAATAGTCACGAGGTAGTGGTGCGCGGTGTTGATCGTCATCGGCGGCGGGGCGCTGTAGCTTTTGGTGCTCACGATGGGACTCGGCGTTGGCGTCGCCGCGGTGCCCGGGTTGCCGCCGGCATTTCGTCCAACATAAACGGAGAACGCAATCATAGCGACCGCCAGGATGGCAAGCGTGGCCAGAATCTGCGGACCGCGCCGGGGCCGCTGCCTCAACCCATCTCGTCCCAGCAGGGGATATCGGCGGCGACCTGCTTCGCGTGGTAGGTGAGGATCATCTGGGCGCCCGCGCGCCGGATCCCGAGCAGGATCTCCCGCAGCACCCGACGTTCGTCGATCCAGCCGTTCGCCGCGGCCGCCTTGACCATGGCGTACTCGCCGCTGACGTTGTAGGCCGCGACCGGGACCTCCATCGAGTCCGCGACCGCGCGGATGACGTCGAGGTAAGCGAGCGCCGGCTTGACCATGACGATGTCGGCACCTTCTTCGACGTCCAGGCGCGCCTCCCGGATGGCCTCACGCGCATTGGCCGGATCCATCTGATAGCCGCGCCGGTCGCCGAAGCGAGGCGCCGACCCGGCCGCTTCTCGGAACGGTCCATAAAACGCCGAGGCGTACTTGGCGGCGTAGGCGAGGATGGCCCGATCGCTAAAGCCCTCCCGATCGAGGGCCGACCGGATGACCCCGACCTGGCCGTCCATCATGCCGGAAGGGGCAATGACGTCGGCGCCCGCAGCGGCCTGCGCCACGGCAATCCGTTGGTAGAGCTCCAGCGTCTGGTCATTGGCGACGGTGTCCCCCTCGAGCACCCCGCAATGGCCGTGGTCGGTGTACTCGCAGAGACAGAGGTCCGCGATCAACAGGGCGTCCGCTCCAAACGCATCCCGAAGCTGGCGAAGCGACCGCTGGACGATGCCGTCGTCGGCCCATGCCTGCGAGCCCTGCGCATCTTTGTGTGCCGGAATGCCGAAGAGCAGGAAGCTCCGCACGCCGACCTTGATCGCGGCTTCCGCCTCACGCGTCAAGGAGTCGATCGTGTGCTGATGGTGCCCGGGCATCGCCTCGATCGGCCGCGGCTCGTCGATCGCGTCACGAACGAACAGCGGGTAGATGAGATCCTCAGCCGCGATCCGTGTCTCCCGGGCGAGCCGGCGGAGCGCAGGCCTCGACCGCAAGCGGCGGGGGCGTTTAGTTGGAAACGTCATGCTGGAATTGGAGTGCGGCTGCGCACGATGGCGTCGACCAGTCCGCGCGTCGTGTACTCCTGCGCGATGATATCAACCCGCAGTCCAAGATCGCGCGCGGTCTGCGCCGTGATCGGACCGATGCAGGCGATCCTGACCCGGTCGGGCAGCGCGCCCTCCATGGCGTCGACGAAATGGCGCACCGTCGAGGAGCTGGTAAAGGTGATGATGTCCACACCCGGCAGACAGGCGGCCAGCCGTGGCCGCACGTCGGCGGGCGGGACCGACCGATAGGTGTCCAGGACATCGACCCGAGCGCCGCGAGCGCGAAGCTGATCCGGGAGGACGTCGCGGGCGCCGGCGGCCCGCGCCAGCAGGATGCGGGCGCCGGGTGCCATCGCCGCCGCGAGCGCATCCGCCAGCTCTTCCGCGATGAAACGCTGGGGCACCAGCGTCGGCGTCATCCCCGCGTCCTGGGCCCGCGCCGCCGTTTCGGGGCCGATGGCGGCGACCTTTATCCCGGCAGGGAGGTCACGACTCGCCTCGCGCAGCAGCTCGCGCAGCCGGTCCACCCCATTGGCGCTGGTCAGCACCAGCCAGTCGTAGCGGTCGAGATCATGGAGCGACGCCGGGTCAACCGCGATCGGCTCGATCGCGATCACCGGGCAGCTGACCGCTTCCGCGCCCAGCGCCTTGAGTGCCTCCGCCAGCGCCGCCGCCTGGCGATCGGCGCGGGTGACCATGATGCGCAGTCCCGCCAGCGAGCCGCCCGGACGCGTCAGGAGACGGGCGGCGCCCTGCGCCTCGAGGTTGGCGGCGACCGCCTGCACGACCTCGGCATCATGCCGGCCTCGGGCTTGCGCCCGGATGACCGTGGTGCCGTCCGCTTCGAGGACGACCGCCTGAAGGATCAGGTCCTCGCCGTCGACGAGAGCGTACGCACCCAACGCCGAGAGGCATCCGCCGCCGAGTCGCCGAAGCAGGGCCCGTTCCGCCTGCACCGCCCGGCTGGTCTGTGGGTCGTCGATCTCGGCCGCCAGCCGAGCCGCCTCACTACCCTCGATCGCCTGGACGGCCAGCGCGCCCTGCCCGGGCGCCGGCAGCATGATGTCGAAGGGCAGCAGCTGATGCGCCTCCTCCAGCCGGCCAAGGCGTGCCAGCCCGGCGGCCGCGAGGACCAGGGCGTCGACCTCACCCTCGGCCAGGCGACGCAGCCGGGTGTCGACGTTACCGCGAATCTCGACGGACTTAAGATCGGGCCGGACGGCCGCGATCTGCGCCGCCCGTCGCGGGCTGCCGGTGCCGAGCCGGGCGCCGGCTGGAAGTTGCGACAGGTTGCCAGCCGGCCGGGAGATCAGCACGTCCCGGGCGTCCGCCCGGGGGAGGAAGGCGGCCAGCGTGAGCCCCGGCGTCGGCAGCGTCGGAAGGTCCTTCGCCGAGTGGACCGCCAGCTCCGCCCGACCATCGAGGAGCGCCTCCTCCAGCTCCTTGACGAACACGCCCTCGCGAGGCGACTCGCGTAAGCGCATCGACGGATGGCGATCGCCGTGCGTCGTCAGCGGCGTGAGCACGAACTCGTGCTGCGGGTAGCGGCGCGCCAGCGCGTCCGCCGCCAGCTTTGCCTGGATCATGGCCAGCGCGCTACCGCGCGTCGCCAGGCGGAAAGCAGCCACCTGCTGATGGTCTCAAACTGGATCGCGCCGCCGCGCTAGTTGCGGCGCCGGACCACGTAGTAGGTGAGCGACTCGAGCGCGTCGCGGTAGGCTGACGGCGAGAACGCCTCCAGCTCGACACGGGCCTCGTCACCAAACGTCTTCGCGTAAGCGTACGACTCGTCGATGCCACGAGAGCCCCGGACGATCCGCACCACCTCGGCATAGTCGGCATCCTCCAGCACCCGCTTGGCGAGGACCGCGTTCAACCGGCCGTCCAGCGAAGGGTCATGGCGGGCGAGCATCAGTGGCAGCGTGACGGTGCCCTGCTTGAGGTCGTTACCAACCGGCTTACCGACCTCCTCCTCGGTGGCCAGGTAGTCGAGCACGTCGTCGGCGATCTGGAATGACATCCCGAGCAGGCGACCGAACCGCCGGATCGCCTCGACCTGGGGTTCCTCGAGGCCTCCGAGCACGGCACCGCAGTAGGTGGACGCCGCGAGCAGCACGGCGGTCTTCCGTTCAATCTTCGCCCAGTACTCCTCCAGTGATTGGTCGTAGCGACGCTGGCTGGTGAGCTGCAGCATCTCGCCGAAGCAGATCGTCATCACGGTCTGCGAGAGCACCGCGTCGATATCGGTGTTGCCGATCTGGGACATCAGGTTCGCCCCTTTGGCGAAGTAGTAGTCGCCGATGATGATCGCCGGGTTCGCGCCGAGCGACTCGTGGATGGTTCGCAACCCCCGGCGGGTTGGTGCCCCATCGATCAGGTCGTCGTGGATCAGGGTGGCGTTGTGGATGAACTCGATCGCCATCGCCGCCCGGTGCACGTCATCCATCCGAGTCGGACGGCCGAGACCGGCGGCGAGAAAGACCAGCGCCGGCCGCAGACGTTTCCCGCCGGCCTCGAGGATCTGCTCCATGGCCTCAGCGACGGGGCCGAGATCAGCACCCACCGTCGCGTGCAGCCGGTTCTCGAAATCCTCGAGTTCGGCCCGGATCGGAACGACAAAGTCAGTGCTCGTCGTGGTGGCGCTCACGCGGCCCCCTCACGACCGCTCATCGCTTCCACCAGCTCCAGCCGGACGGTCGTGATCGGCGGCAGGCCCTGCCCGAACAGGATGCGCGCCGTATCGGTGAACCGGTCTGGCGAGCCGGTGACGTAGATCTGGTGCCGGGCGGTTTCGCGCTCAGCCGACTCGAGTCCGTTCTTGGCGAGCACGCGCTTGACCCGGGCGGCCGTGGTCTCGGCCGAATCCACGACCGTGACGACGTCGCCGGTGATTTTGCGAATCAGCGGTTTCAGCAGTGGATAGTGGGTACAGCCGAGGATCAGGGTATCGGCCTGGTAATGGAGGATGTCCTGTAGCGCCTCCCGGAGCACCGCCTCGGTCTCCGGAGCATCGGACTTGCCGGCTTCGACGAGCGCCACCAGCTGAGGGGCAGCTTTCGGCAGCACGCCGATCGTCGGATTCGCCTCGCGGATCGCATGCAGGTACTCCTGGCTCTGCATGGTGCCTTCCGTCGAGATCACGCCTACGCGCTTGTTCTTTGTGGCCGCGACGGCAGCCTCGGCCCCAGGCGTGATCACCCCGATGATCGGGATGTCGAACACCTCACGGGCGGTGTTGAGCGCCGCGGCCGTTGCCGTATTGCAGGCGATGACGACCAACTTGACGTCCAGCTTCTCGAGAAAACGAATGATATTCAGCGCAAAGTGACGGACCTGCGCCTGGTAGCGGGGCCCGTACGGGAAATGGCCGAGATCCGCGAAATAGATCGTGGACTCGATGGGAAGCTGCCGCTGCAGCTCGCGGAGAACGGTGAGCCCGCCGACGCCCGAGTCGAAAACCCCGATCGGGCGCGGGTCACTCATTCGCAGCCATCTTAACAATCCCTAATTCAATTGGATCGCAGTCAGGTCGCAATGACAATCGGGCCCCGAATTGATCCCGGCGTTCCGATGCACACTGCAAGTCACGGCATCCCGGCTGGTTGTACCGGGGATGAAGCCGCACGTCCGGCGCGGTCGGGCCGCGAAAGAGAAGCGCATCGAGCGCGCCAAAGCCCGCCGGGCCGCCCCGCAGAAGCAGGCCGCGTAGCCTTCACGCCCGAAACCGCCCAGGACCGGTGGGTCCTTCGCGACTACGCGGGACGGCCGGGTGAGCTGGCTTGCCAGTGCCGTAGGCGCTGAACATCTAGCGCGATAACTAGCGCATCCGCCGGCAGGGGCACGGTCGCGCGGTACTGCGGATACTTCCGTCGAAGCGCGGTGACCGCGCGTCGGTGCTCCGGGCCCCGGACGATGAGTCGGGCTCGGCCGGCAAACTGCACGTACCACAGCCGGCGCCAATTCTCGACGTAGTGATCGATCAGTAGGGTCGCGTTCGGGTTGGCACGAATGTTCACCACCCGGCGCAACTGATCAGGCGCCACCGACTTCGGCTTGCCGTCGATCGCATGATAGAGCGTTTCGCCGAGCAGCACGAAGCACACTGGCACCAGCGTGGGCCTGGTCCCGTCCGATGTCGCAAAATGCCCGACCCGCGCCCGCGCGATGCGCCGCCGCAAACTCGCATCAATCAAGCCGATGGCTAGATAATCCGCTAGATGCCCCTCTTTCTGCGGGAAGTCGAGGTGAAAGCGCTGCTGACGATGGACGTCACCCTGGCGGCGCTCGAGGCGGCGTTCCGCGAGTGGGGCGCGGGGCGCGCGGCGAACCAACCGCGTCGGCGGGTGTCGGCTGGCGCCGCTCTGGCCGTGATGTCGGCCGCCCTGCCCTCCGGCGGCCTGATGGGGTTCAAGGCCTACAGCATGAGTAAGGCCGGCACCCGGTTTTGGGTGGCTCTCTTCGACGCCGCCGACGGGCGCCCCCGAGCCCTGATGGAGGCGGATTGGCTGGGTCGAATGCGAACGGGCGCTGCCTCAGGGCTGGCGACAAAGTTCCTCGCCCGCCCTGAGTCCGGAGTTCTCAGCATCATTGGCAGCGGTAGCCAGGCCCTCACCCAGGTGCTCGCGGTCGCCGCTGTGCGCCCCATTCGAGAAGTGCTCATCTACAGCCGCGACGCCGCCCATCGGGCCGCCTTCGTCGACGAGCTGGGTGGGGCACTCGCTGAGGGAATCCGCATCCGCGCGATGGCAAGCATGCGGGAAGCGGTCGAAGGGGCCGACATCCTGACCACCATCACCTCGGCGGCCCAGCCGCTCTTCCCCGGCGAGTGGCTGCAAGCGGGCCAGCACCTCAATGTGTGCGGCTCGAATTTTCCTGATCGCCGGGAGGTCGACGGCCGGACGGTCGCCCGGGCCGACCTGGTGGTGGCCGACGACGCCGAGGCGGCCCGCCTCGAAGCCGGCGACCTGCTCCTGGCGGAACGCGAGGGCCAGCTGGGCTGGGGCCGCGTCCACTCCTTGCGTGAGGTCGTCGCCGGCGCGACGGGCCATCGCCAGCCGTCCGACGTCACCCTCTTCAAATCGGTTGGGCTGGCGATCGAGGACGTCGCGGCCGGCGGGGCGGTGCTGCAAATGGCGGAGGCCCGCGGGATCGGCCTGCACCTACCCGACTAGGCAGCCGGATTCGTGATGCCGTTGACTTTTCATGACAGTTGTCCTATATCATTTCCCATAGATGAGCGCTGGTGCCTGGCTGAAAGCCCGTCTCGTCGAGCTGGGGGCGTCGTTGTGCACCGCCGCCGTCCTGATCGCCGGGCTGGCGATCGGCGTGCCGTTCCTGCGCGAGCGCATCCCGGAGACCGTTTTCTATAGCGCCTGCTGCGTCGGCGCCGTGCTCCTTCGGGCAGCCATCGACCTGCTGGTGCGTGGAGCGGTGCTGGCGGCCCGCACGGTCCGCCCAGCGGCGCCGGCGACGGCCAGCCTGGAGCCGTCCGTCGCGTAGATTCGCCCGATTGTGCCATCGTGATAGCGTCGATATAAAGAAAGCGACGCCGAATGGTAAGATGAGCAACCGGCACACCCGCGGGCGGCGCGCCCGCCACCAAGGGAGGACACGATGGGGTATTTGAGAGGCGTCGTACACGGACTAATCATCGGCGGCGCGGTTGCGCTCCTCTACGCACCCAAGCCGGGACGCGAGATGCGCTCCGAGCTTTCCGATCGGCTCGACCAGGTCCGGGGCCAGATGCAGCCCGTGCTCGATCAGGCGCAGGGCGTCGTCGACTCGGCGCGGCCCCAGGTCGAGCGGGGGATCTCAAAGGCCCAGCAGCAGGCCCAACGGATCACGCGTCGCGGCGGCGAGTCGAGCGTCCCAAGCCCAGGCGTTTAGCGCCTCGGCGCCTAGAATTATCGCGTGGCGCTGAACGGAGAGGGGATGGTCGTCGCGGGCGGCGTTCGCACCGCGATTGGCAAGTTTGCCGGCGCCTTCAAGGACACGCCCAGCTCGGACCTGGGCGCCACGGCGATCCGCGCCGCCGTCGAGCGCGCGGGGATCTTGCCCGATGTCGTGGACGAAGTCATCCTTGGCTGTGTCGGCCAGGTCGGCGAGGATGCCTTCAACGCCCGCCTCGCGACGCTTAAGGCGGGCCTCCCCGAGAAGACCACCGCGTTCAACGTCAACCGGTTGTGCGGCTCGGGATTGCAGGCGATCAACAGCGCGGTGCAGGAGCTGCGCACCGGCGAAGCCCAGGTAGTGGTCGCCGGCGGCAACGAGAACATGTCGATCCAGCCCTACCTCCTGCCCCGTTCTCAGGTCGGGTGGCGCCTGGGCGAAGCCTCGCTGATCGACGGCACGCTATCCCTGGTCACCGATCCCTTTGGCCGCTACCAGATGGGTTGTACCGCCGAGAAAGTGGCCGATCGCTACGGCGTTTCCCGCGAGGCGCAGGATGCTTTCGCGTCGGAGAGCCAGCGGCGCGCGGCCGCCGCCATCGCCGAGGGCCGCTTCACGGACCAGATCGTGCCGGTCGCCATCCCGCAGAAGAAAGGCGACCCGATCATTGCCGATGTCGATGAGCATCCGCGCCCAGCGACGACGGTCGAGTCTCTCGGCCGCCTCAAGCCGGCCTTTCGGGAAGGGGGCAGCGTGACCGCCGGCAACTCATCGGGCATCAACGATGCGGGCGCCGCCGTCGTCCTGATGACGAAGTCAAAGGCGCACGAGCTCGGTGTCAGGCCCCAGCTCGAATGGGTGGCCGATGCCGTGGCGGGCATCGCGCCCGAGATCATGGGCGTCGCCCCGATCTTCGCGGTTCAGAAGTTGCTCAAGAAAGTCGGCATGACGATCAACGACATCGATCTCATGGAACTGAACGAGGCCTTCGCCGCGCAGGCGGTGGCCGTAATCCGGGAGCTGGAGATCGACCCCGAGAAGGTCAACCCGAACGGTGGCGCCATCGCCCTGGGCCACCCGGTCGGCGCGACCGGGGCCATCCTGACCGTGAAGCTGGCCTACGAGCTGAAACGGCGGCAGGCCGAATGGGGCATCGTCACGATGTGCATTGGCGGCGGCCAGGGGATCGCGACCCTCTTCCGGAACCTGAACTAAGCACGGGATCGGCGCGCTTCCCGTTGTATTCGGAGGCATGGGCCGATTTGTTCGCCGACCTGTGATTCTGGCCGCCACGCTGGTCGCCTCGGTGGTCGCGCTCCTGCGCTTCAATGTCTTGCTCACGATCGTGGTCATGTGCGTGGGCGTCACCGTCGCCATCCTTGTCGGCCGCCACCAGGCAGGCCGGTTCAGGATCAGCACGAAAGTCCCGAAGCTACCGATGTGGCGGCCGCGGGTCCAGCACCGCGAGCTGCCCCCACCCCCGGACGACCCGCTGATCAGCTTCGCCGAACCGGCGGTCGAGCTTTTTGCCTCCCGGACGCCCCCGCTCGCGCATCTCCAGCTGAGCGCCACTGTTCGCGGCCAGCTCGACGGCTTTGCCCTGGGCCGCGCGAGGCGGATCATCGAGGCGCCCGACCTCCTGACCCATGCCGCGGCCGACGCCGAAACGTGGCCCGCCATCGAGGCCGCGGTCCAAAAGACCCTGGCGCTCGCGCGGTCGCGCGGCGTCCAGCTGCGCCCCGAAGGGCAGGCCCGCCTGACCCAGGCGCTCGCCCTGAGCGCCGTCCAGGGCGTTCTGCTCGCCGAGTGGCGCCAGCTGGAGGATGGTCAGACGATCTGGGACGACGCCAGCGCGCGGATCCGCGCGACGGATTCGTTCACGATCCAGCGGATCACCGAGGCGATGGAACGGCGCCAGCTGCCCGAGCTCTTTGCGGGGATCGCTCGGCAAACGCCGGACTTCGAAGTCCGGCTCCTGCTGCCCTACGCGCTCGCGACGGCGTTTTACCTGCGGCTGCGTGGCAAGCCACCGAATGCCTCGGCAGCCTGAGATCTGCTAGCGCGAAGCAGCGCGGGCCGGGATGTCCTGGTGTCGTGGCGCCGTAAAGCGCACATAGGACCGGTCACCGATCCATTGCGTTGGCGGCGCCGCCCACCATTTCGCCATGTTGTTCAGGGCGACGGCATACTGCGCGCGCAGGCGCGAGAACGCGACCCACGACTCTTCCGGCCCCAGCAGCGACCAGCCCGCCGCCGCCAATTGCTCCCTCGCCTGGTCGAACTCATAACGCTCGACGCCCGGATCGTGATCGCTGCCGACTCGGAAGAAGCGGGCCAGGTCTTCCACTAGGTGCGTCCCCATCGCGAACATCATCTTGGCCGGGCCGCGAGGACCGTCGAGGACAGTGGTCAAGACGAGGGTCGTCGCGTCTAGGACCGCGCCCAGTGCGCTGACCCACGATTCGTTGTCGTGCGAGGACCGGAAATAGGCGAGTACGGGATAGGCCAGATGGCTGTCGAGGACTTCGGCGGCCCATTTCTCCCAATCGCCAAAGAGGCGCGGCAGATCATCGACCATGCCTAGCTTGCCCATCGTCTCCAGCAGGTTGACGCCGGATGGTGGCGCGCCGGCCCTTGCGTCGAGCGTGACAATCAGGATTTCGCGACGCTGGAACGATCCGTAGAGCGAAAACAAGAAGCTAATGGCCAGAGCGATGGTGCCGAGTCCAGTTCCGCCCGCTGTCAAGGCCAGCGCCCGAGCCACTCCGGAAGTCGCGACGAAGTCGCCGAAGCCGATGGTCAGCACCGAGGTGCCGGCAAAATACAGCGCCGTCGGGAAATCCTGCACAACGGGGTGCAGTTGGGCCCGCAGCCCATAGAAGATCAATCCGTACCCCAGGGCGAGCCCGCTCAACCACAGCAGCAGCAACACGACCACGACAAGCGGGGCAAAGACTCCGAGAATTCGCTCCCTCTCCCCGGACGAGCCAGCCCGCAGCCCTATCGCGCGCCAGCTGCGCCATCCGGGACGGACGACCCAACGCGTGAGGCGATAGCGCGCTGGGGTCGGCCGCGGGACGACGACGCTCTGAAAGACATCGTTGAGGATGTAGAAAACAACGGCGATCCCGAGGATGACCTCGATCGTCTCGATCATGAAGGCCATACTACTTGCGACCGAGGCTGGTGCCGGGACAGGGACTCGAACCCTGACGCCCTTACGGGCAGGCGATTTTAAGTCGCCAACGTCTACCTATTCCGTCATCCCGGCGCGAGCAACATTGTAGGGCCGCCTCCTCTTGCTTTCTTCGGCGCCATGCGGTAGGCTGCCTCACCGGCATGGGACGGCGCGCTCTTCGCCTGGCTGCCGTCGTTGTCGCGACCGGCGCGCTGGGCAGCATGTTGGCCTCGGCGTCCCCGCCCCAACCGGCGGCGGCGAGCGAAACTCCCACCCTGGTCACCGCCTCGCTGCCGGTGTACGAGATCGACCCGCGGCCGGAGCGCATTCGTCTGCCGAGGCCGTCGCCCGCGCCGTCGCCGACACCGGCGGCCGCTCGGGTCGCGACCGCGGCCGCGCGGCCCGCCGCCACGTTGCGACCGATCCCCGCGCCCGTGGTCGATGCGCAGGAGGTGGCGCTCGTCAACCTCGACACCGGGCGCTTTCTCTGGCAGTCCAATGCGCGGAGCGCCTGGGCACCGGCAAGCCTGACCAAGGTTTTCACCGCCATGGTTGCCGCCGACCTGATGGGCATGAACACCACGGTCACAGTGCCGGCTTCGATTGCCCAGCTCCCGGCAGACTCCACCTTTATGGGACTGACATCCGGAGAACGGCTTACCGTGCGAGAGCTGCTGTATGGCGTCTTCCTCAACTCCGGAAATGACGCAGCCGAAACGCTCGCCTCGGCGGTCACGTCGCGCTCAACGTTCATCGCGGTTCTGAATGCCAAGGCGGCTCGCCTTGGGTTGCGCAACACGCATTTCGTCAACCCGACGGGCCTCCCGGCCGCCGGACATTATTCGTCGGCGTACGACTTAGGCATCGCGGCCACCTACCTTGAATACCACTACGCCGGCCTGGTTGGCATCGCCGCCACACCCGCTATCACGATCCCAGCAACAGCGACCCACAAGGCTTTCTCGCTCGTCAACCTCAACAAACTGCTGCACACCTATCCCGGCACGTATGGACTGAAAACAGGTTGGACCGAGGTGGCGCTCGGCTGTTTGATCACAACGTCGAGCCGCGGCGGCCACCGGTTACTGGCGGTGTTGCTTGGTGCCCCGAACGGCACCGCGTACGGGGAGATGCCGAAGGTGCTTGATTACGGGTTCGAGCTACTCGGCGTGCTGCCGCGGCCGCCTACGCCGTAATCGCTCCGAGCCGGAACTCGACCTTCGTGTGCCGTTCTGACAGTTGACGGAAGCGGCTTTCGTCCTCGTCGGCGAATGCGCGCTTGGGAATGATATTGACCCCACGCCTGTCCATCCGAAGCAGATAGAGGTTTCTCGTTTCGATGATTTCGCCGTAGACCGACCACTGCAGTCGCGTCTCGGCATCGACGAACCGGGCCGTGCAGCCACCATCCGCGAAACAATGCGTCTGCTCACCCTTCAGCCGCGGCCGCTGACGAAACTGGCGGCCCGGGCTCACGAAGTAGATCCAGGCAGCAAAGCCAAGCCAGAGTGCTGCCAGGGCAAACGTGGGAAGCGACGTGCTCGGGTCGCCTGCAAGGGTGAAACCCACAGCTGCGGCGCATGCGAGAACGCCGACGACGACCAGGCCGCTGCATTGCCAGAACACCCAGAACATCCGGTGCATGCCCGCGTCAAATTCGGCCCGGCTGAAGCAAAACGTGACGCAGACTTCGCTCCCTGATTCCGCTTCGGTCACGGCACTATGGTACGGACCGACCCGCACGCCACGCTGCCTGGTCGACACAATTTCGGCACTCCCCACGCGCTGGTCGTTGTCGGAATCTACGCCGTTGTCTTCCTGGGTGGTTTCGATGGTGCTGACCGCGCGGCGCGACGTCTTGCAATAAGAGCTACGCGGCTGCCGGTCCCGTTCGTGCTCGCCGGCTCACCGCCACCGCCAGGGCCCCGGCGCCGAAGACCAGCGCCGCCAGGCCAACGAGCGCGCCGAGCACCGGAATGAGGCCGACGACCGCGAGCACGAAGAGCCCGCCCAGAAGCGCAAGGACGTCGTGGTACCGACCCCAGCCCAGCTGGGCGAAGATCAGGCGCCCGAGCAGGAAACCCGAGACGACGTAACCGACCGCCAGCGCCAGGATCCAGAGCGGGATAAGCAGGAGCCCGAGCCACCAGAAGCCGATGAAGATCCCGACAATGAACACGATCAGGGCCACGATCGGCGTGACCACCAGGACGGCGGCCCCGATGCCCAGGCTGAGCCACGGCTCCGATCGCAGGACGTCGATGCTGCGGGTGCTGAACCGAGGGAGCAGCAGGATCAGCAGCAGGCCGAGCGCGAAGATGCCGATCAGCGCCCGCAGCCAGCCGACGAAGTTATTGCCGGCCCGAGCGGCCCCGCCGTCCGTCGGGGTGTGGCGGGTCGTCGTCCCGGCGACACGCGCGCCGTTCACCTGCTGGACCGGGTTGTTGCTGGTGTAGTCGAGGTTGCCGCCGATCTGGGCGCCGTCGAGCTTGAGATGGTCGACCCGGCCGAGGACGTCTCCACCGACGCGGTTCCGGAGCGTCAGGGTGCCCGCTGCCATCCGGATGTTACGGGCGACCGGCGCCGAGACCGTCGCGGTTCCACCGGCCACCACCAGGTCACGCCCGATGGTGCCGCCGGCGCCCACGTCGATCATGCCTCCGGTGACCACGATATCCTGTGCGACCGGCCCGTTCAGCGTCAGGTTGCCGCCGCCCGCGATGATGCTGCCGCCCACCCGACCGGTCACATTGATGGTCCCGCCGCCGAGGATCAGATCGCGGGTGACGTTTCCGGACACCGTGATCGTCCCACCGCCGGCGAAGACGCTCCCGTTGACCGTTCCCTGGATGCTGATCGTCCCGCCACCGGCGTAGATATCGTCGTTGACCGTCTCACCGGGACCGACCGTAACGTCGGAGCCCTGACGAAGGTCGGCGGCCGCCGCCTCGAGCGGCAGCCAGGCAAACAGTGCCGCGACGATGATCGATCCGGCCAGCGCCGCCAACCAGCGGCGGTGCGTCACGTGTGTGCGTGCCATCCCCATCCCCTCCTGTTTCGCCGGCGAGCTGTCGCTCCATTCTCCCACGGACGCCGATCCGGCCGGTGTGGAGCTCGGTGTATGCGGGGCGGTGCAGGCGCCTCAGCCGACCGCCGCACTCGGCTCAGCCGCGTCCGCCGACGCCGGGGCTTCACCGGAGGCGGGCTGCGGCTGCGGTTGGCGCGCTCGCAGCGGCACGTCAGGCATGAACAGCGACGCGATCAGTGCGATCGATGACAACACGAAGGCAATCAGAAAGGTGTCGTGCAGCGTGAGGGCGAGCCCGTTCCGGACGGCATGCATGGCCTGGTCGAAGAGCGGTGCCAGCTGCGGCGGCAGCTTCGCCTTGGCCGCGGCGATCCTGGCGGGGTCGAGCAACGAGTTCGGGTTACTTGCCGACGAGCCGATCAGGGTCTGGAACGCCGGGGGAAGATTGAGCTTGGCCATCTGGGTGCTGATGGCTCCGGGTAGTCGCTGCGCCAGGATGCTGCCGAGGATGGCCGAGCTGACCGTACCGCCGACATTGCGCCAAAACTGGACCTGGCTGGTGCCCACGCCCAGGTAACGCATCGGAAGGGCGCTCTGCACCGCGTTGATGTAGAGCGGCATGGTGATGCCGAGCCCCAGCCCGACCAGGACGATGTCCACCGTGATCGAGCCCTGGGTTGTCGAGGTCGTTGTCTGCGCCATCAAGTAGAGGCCGACCATCATCAGCGCGATCCCGAGCGTGCCGAGATAGTGGTAATGCTTGATCCGTGGGATCAGGTTCCCAGTGATCACGCTGGAGACGATCAAGCCGAACATCATCGGGGTCAGGAGCAGCCCGGAGTTGGTCACACTCACCCCGAGCACGCCCTGCGTCTCGAGGGGCACGAAGATGATCATGCCGAACATCCCGAGGGCGGCGAAAAAGCCGACGACCATCGAGACCGCGAAGGCGCGGTTTTTGAAGAGCTTGAAGGGCACGATCGGCTCCTTGACCCGCTGCTCGATCATGAAGAACGCGACCAACATGGCGGCGCCGAAGGCCAGCAGCCCGAGGACTTCCACCGACGTCCAGCCCTGGTCCTTCGCCACCGAGAGCGCGATCAGGATGGGAACCAGGCCCGCAGCCAGGGCGGCGGAGCCGACGAAGTCGATGTCGCGCCACGATGCCTTGGTGCGAATGAAGGGCAAGAAGGCCGCGACGACGATCACGCCGAGCAAGCCGACCGGCAGGTTGACGTAGAAGACCCATCGCCAGCCGAGGTGGTCGGTCAGGAAACCGCCCACGACCGGGCCGATGATCGACGAGAGGCCGAACACGCCGCCAAAGAGGCCCTGGATGCGGGCTCGCTCGGCCGGAGGATAGATATCGCCGAGGACGGTGAAGGCGGAGGCGAACAGCATGCCGCCGAAGAGGCCCTGAATGATGCGGAATACGATCAACTGCGTCATGTCCTGGGCGACGCCGCAGAGCGCGGAAGCGGCGACGAAACCGATCATCCCGGCGATCAGGAACGGCTTCCGTCCGAAGAGGTCACCGAGTTTTCCGGCGATCGGCACCACGACCGTCGAGGCAACCAGGTAACCAGTGATCAGCCAGGAGTAACGGTCGAGGCCGTTGAGCTCAGCAACGATGCGCGGCAATGCTGTGCCAACGATGGTCTGGTCGAGCGCGGCAAGCAGCAGGGCGAGCATCACGCCGATGGTCGCGAGAACCTTGATTCGAGTCGATAGTTCAGCTTGTGGCATGCGTCTTTCCCTCCTCGGCGCTCATCGCCTGGATGAGCCGCAAACACATATGGCGCAGTTGAATCAGCTCGGGCTCCTCGAAGCCTCGAGTCAGCTCAGCCTGGCCGGCCGTGGCCTGCCGCCACAGCGCCCGAACGCGCTCGCGGCCCTGATCGGTGAGTTCCGCGTACACGGACCGGCGATCGTCAGGATCATCGACCCGCTTGACCAGGCCGTCGCGCTCCAGGTTGTCCACTAGCCCAGTCACCGTCCGAGGCGAGACATCCAGCGTCTCGGCCAGCTCGCCCATCGTGAGCCGACCGTCGGGCTGGTGCTGCAGGCGGACGAGGATCTGAAAGCGCCCCTCGCTGAGTCCGTGCTGATCGGCCCAGCGCTCCATGGTCGTATGCAGCTTCTTTCCCAGGATGCGGACGGCCGCCAGTGCCTCGGTCCCGGGGTCGAGGCTCCGGCCACTTCGCGCCAGGATCTCCCGCATCCGCGGATCGAACAGGCAGCCGTTCGCGTCGGTCTGGTACTCGGTCGCTTCCGGATCGGCCTTAGAAGTGAGTGGGCTCATATTTACCTGCCACACTATCCCATAACTCAGGAAGAAGCGCAACTCGCAATTGATGGCAGCCCGGTAACGGTTGCGGTGGCGCCGCCCGGCGGCGCCACCCGACGACATTTGTCGTTACGCCACGGGCGCCGCTTCCTGGTATGCCTGCGCTCCAGCCAGGCGGTCGACCTGCGCGACACGAGCGCGCACGCCGAAGACACCAAGCGCGGCGACCAGCACGATCGCGATCGCCAGGGCCATGCTCGGCCGCATGGCGTCAACAAACGCCTGGGTGAAGACCACACGAGCCAGCTGCTCCAGCTGGTGCACGATTTGCGCCGGGACACCGGCGGGCAGTTGCAGGCTCCCACCGGTCTGGCCGCGCCCGATCTGAAGGCCGTGGCTCGCCGCCTGGCTGAAGCCATCCACGAACTGAGGACGAAGCTGGCCTGGGAGCTGCGACGAGCGGGCCGCCGCCTGATCGTGCAGACCGGCGGCGAGCCGGTTTTGCAGCACTGCGCCGATCGCGGCGCTCCCGATCACGGTGCCGAGCTCCTGCATCGTGCTCAGCACGCCGGACGCGACACCCGCCAGCCGGGGCTGGAGATCACGCGTGGCGAGGCTATAGACGGGCGTCCAAACACCCGCGAGGCCGAGGCCACCGAGCACCAGTCCGGGGACGAGGCTCCAGCGGTTCGAGTCCACCTGCACGCTCCAGGCGATGTATGCCATCCCGATCGCGAACAGGGTGAGCCCGATCATCAGGATGTATTTGCCGAAGCGCGCGGCCAGGGGAGCCACCACGCCCGAGAACAGCATCATCGTCAGCGCCATCGGCGCCACTGAGACGCCCGCGTCGAAGGCGCTCAGCCCGAGCACCGACTGGAAGTAGATGGTGATCGGCAGGAAGACGCCGACCATGGCGAACCCCATCGCCATCAGGACGAGCGTCATGATCGTGTAGTTGCGATCCTTGAAGACCGCGAACGGCAGCAGCGGCTCGCGGTCCTGCCGGCGCCACTGGATGATCAAGAAGATCGCGAGGACGACGACCCCGGCGGCGATGATCTCCGGGATCGTGATCGCCGACCAGACGGTCCCCCAGTTGTAGCGTTGTCCCTCGATCAGGCCGAAGACGACGCCGAACAGGCCCGCGGTTGCCAGCGCGACACCAACGAGGTCGAGGCGATGCCGCTGGCCCGGACGCAGATCGGGCACCAGCGCCAGCGCTGCAGCCACGATCAGCACGCCGACGGGCAGGTTGACATAGAAGATCCAGCGCCACCCGAAGTTGGTGACGATGAAGCCGCCGACGATCGGACCGGCCAGCACCGCCAGGCCGGCCAGCCCGCCATAGATGGCGAAGACGCCGCCACGCCGCTCCGGCGGAAAGATCGTGGTCATGATCGGCAACCCCTGAGGCGCCAGGATGGCTGCCCCGAGACCCTGCGCGCCCCGGGCAATGATCAGCTGCGTTGGGTCCTGGGCGAGACCGCTGAGCGCTGAGGCCACGGTGAACACCACCACACCGGCGATGAACATGTTTCGGGGACCGAAGATGTCGCCCAGGCGTCCCGAGGTGATCAAGAGCACCGCGTACATCAGGCTGTAGCCGTTGAGCACCCATAGGATCTGGTCGAGCGATGCATGAAGGTCATCGACAATGCTTGGGATCGCGACGTTGACGATGGTCAGGTCGAGCAGGGTCATGAAGAGACCTAGTGCGAGCACCGCC
>DASYVR010000025.1:0-139394 GCA_035936995.1 Candidatus Dormiibacterota bacterium
ATCGCCGGGCGCGACCTGGGCGGCGCGCGCCGCTGCGAACGCCCGCGCCTGCACCTCGATGAGGCGGCCGTAGAAGTCGAGCAGTTGGGTCGCGAACGGGTAGCGCGCGCTCAGCTGCGCGGCCCGCTCCCGCCGGAGCGGGAAGGGATCGTAGGTCGCGGCCAAGGAATCCAGGACCTGCATCACATCTTCTCGAGGTTCACCAGGAAGGCTTTGAATTCGGGCGTGTAGGCGTTGGCGTCGCCAACGAACGGGGTCAGCGCGTTGGCGATCCAGTTCGCGCCCTTGCTCGGGTCGGACTCAGCCGAGACGCCGACGAAGCCCCAGTGAATCGGTAGCCCGACGGTGAAGACCTCCTGGCCATCGATCATGGACGGTGCCAGCCGCTTGGTGACGAGCGCCAGCACCTCGACCTTGCCCCGGTTCGAGCGCACCCGGACCCGGTCTCCGCTCTGGATGCCTTTCTGGGCCGCCAGCTTTTCGGGGATCTCCACGAAGGGCTTCGGTTGTAGCCCGGCCAGTAAGGGGACATGCTGGGTGACGTAATGCTCGTGCTCGGTTAGCCGGTAGGTGGTCGCGATGTAGGGAAACTGGTCCGGGGTTCCAAATGTCTGCTTGACCGCGCCATGGCTGCCGCTGCCGCCGGTGTAGAGGAAGACAACCGGATCCTCGGACTGGCTCGGGTGCAGCGGGTTTTTGACCGGGCTCTCCATCGGCTCGTAGTGCTCCGGGAACGGCCCGTCGAGCGCACCGCTGGAGAATAGCCGGCCGACCCCCTCGCCGTTCATGATGAAGGGCAGCCAAGAGGTCGAGCTGTTGGGGTCCGCGGTCGGGCCGGTGGCCGGATAGTCCGGCACGTCGCCCACCCACTTCTTCTGCACCACGTCCCACGCGATGCCGGGACGCGTGGCATCCCACGGCTTGCCTGTGAGGTCGGCGGACGCGCGGTTGTACATCACCCGGCGGTTCAGCGGCCAGGACCAGGCCCAGTTCGGGAAGAAGCCCATCCCGGTCGGATCGTTCGCCACCGGATACTGGACACCCTGCCGGCGCTTCATCAGGTTGCTGCCGTCCGGGTAGCTGCCCGTGTAGATCCAGTCGCCGGAGGTCGTCGTCCCGTCATCCTTGAGAAGTGCAAACGACGCCAACCGCTTGCCCGTGGAAACGTCGAAGCCGTTGATCTCCTGGGCGATCTCATCCAGCAGCGGTTGCGTTGGATTGCCGTACTTCATCGTCACCGCCATGATCGGGTCGGGGAACTTGCCGCCCTGCTGCTGGTATCGCGTCTTGACCCGATTGAACAGGTCGGCCAGGATCCAGTGGTCGTGGCGGGCGTTGCCCTGGGGCGGGATGACCTGGTCCTTCCACTGCACCCAGCGGCCGCTGTTGGTGAAGCTGCCGTCCTTCTCGATCCAGTGCGTGGTCGGCATCATAAAAACTTCGGTCTGGATCGACTTCGGGTCGGCGCCGGGCCGGCGCCAGAACTCCGAGCTGGTGGTGGGGAGGGGATCCATGACCACCAGCCACTTCAGGTTGGCCAGCGCGTCCATCACCCGGTTCGAATCCGGGCCGATGCTGGTGGCCGTCATCCCGCTGAGGATCAGGCCCTGCATCTGGCCCTTGAGCGCCTGGTCGAAGATCGACATCCAGGATGAGTTCTTGCCGGGCTTGGGGATGAAGTCGAAGGCGAACTCGTTGGCTTTCGTCGCGGCATCGCCATACCAGGCCTTCAGCAGGCTGACCATGAACTTGCGGTAGTTGGTGCCGAAGAAGTTCCACGAGCGTGGGTCGTTCTTCTTTGAGGCGCTCTGAGCCACATAGTCGGCGATCGTCTTCTGTCCTGGGGCGGGAATCTTCATGTAGCCGGGCAGGAGTTCCCACGAGATGGCGTGGTCGGTGTTTCCCTGGATGTTGGCGTGGCCGCGCTCGGCGTTCATCCCACCGCCCGGCCGTCCCATATTCCCGAGCAGCAGCTGCAGCACCGCGCCGGAGCGGATCAGCTGAAAGCCGGTCGTGTGGTGGGTCAGCCCGACGGCATAGACGATCGTCATCACCTTGTCGGGACGGCCCATCTCGCCAACCAGTTGCGCGATCCGCATGAACTGGTCCTGTGGGATGCCCGTGATCCGCGACACCATCTCCGGCGTATAGCGCGAATAGTGCTGCTTCATCAGCTGGAAAACGGTCAGCGGATCCTGCAGCGTCATGTCCCGCTTGGCCAGCAACGCGACCGCCCCGCCGGCGGCGGGATGCGCGTCGTTGAAGGCCGAGCTGGCCGCGTCGTCCGCCTGGTAGGCCCAGGTGGCGATGTTGTACTTGCGGGCCGTGGAGTCATAGCCGGAAAAAAGGCCGTCCTTGAAGCTGTAGCCATCTTTGACGAGGAAGGAGGCGTTCGTGTAGTTGCGCACGTACTCGTCGTGGAACAGGTTGTTCTGCAGCACGTAGTTGATCAGGCCGCCGAAGTACGCGACGTCGGTGCCCGTCCGGATGCGGGCATAGATGTCCGCCATCGACGAGGTACGGGTGAAGCGTGGGTCGGCGTGAATGATCTTGGCGCCGCCACCCGAGCCCGGCCCGCGCTTGGGATCGAGCTTGGCTTTAACGAACCACTGGAAACCGACCGGGTGCGCTTCGGCAGGGTTGGCGCCGTTGATCAGGATCAGGTCGGCGTTCTTGATGTCGCGCCAGTGGTTGGTCATTGCCCCCCTCCCGAATGTGGCGGCCAAACTGACCACCGTGGGGCCGTGTCAAACCCGGGCCTGTTGTTCCAGATGGACCAGGCCGAGGCCTCGCATCAGCTTGGTGGCGAGGTACCCTTCCTCGCTGCTGAAGGCGGCGCCTCCGGCGAAGGCGATCCCCTCCGTGCGATTGACCGTATTCCCGGCGGCGTCTTTCGCGACGAAGGTCGCGTCGCGCGAGTCCTTGAAGCGCGTGGCCAGCTTGTCCAGCATCTGGTCCCAGCTGATCTGCTGCCAGTGGTCGGAGCCGGGCGCCCGGTACATCGGGTTCTCGACCCGCCGGGCGCTGGTCGCGAGCTGCATCGCGGTGGCGCCCTTGGGGCAGAGCCGGCCCTCGTTGACCGGGCTGTCCGGGTCGCCCTCGATCTGCACGATGCGGCGCGTCCCGTTGGCGTTCTGCTGGGTGAAGGCGACCAGCGAGCACCCGACCGCGCAGTAGGGGCAGACCGAATGGGTTTCCTGCGCGCCGGCGATGTGGAAGCTCTGCTGGACCTGGGCGGCCTGCGCCATGTCAAACCCGAGGGCTGTCAGGCCGGCCGCACCCGTCCCGGCGGCGCCGATCTTTAGAAAGTCACGACGTGTGACTTGAGGCACCCCGGTTCTCCCTCACAGTGAACGCGGCCGCTGTCGACGGAACGTAGCCTACGCGCCGGTCTGAGGTCGTGTCAACTGGTTCTGCAGCGACGGCAGGCCAGCTCGCGTTAGTGATAGCTTGGGCTTTCCATGAACGCGTGGTTCGAGGCGCTCGGGCGGCGGTTCGGCGAAACCGCCCGAGACCGCGGCGCAACGATCGCGCCACCGGAGCTTGAAGCGCAGGTTGCCGACGAAGTCCTCGAGCTCGCGCGCGTCGCCGCTCATAGCAAGGAGCGTCGCTTCGCCCCGCTCGCCTGCTTCATGGCCGGGGTCGCAGTCGAGCGCATCCGCCAAACGGGGTCACCGTCGGCGGCCGACGAAGCTGCCTACATTCGAACGATTCGCGAGGAGCTCGAGGCCGAGCCCTAAGAAGCCCCGGGATCGCGCTGCTGTTGGCGAGGCTCGTCCCCCGCCTGCGGATCCGCCGCACCTGAATCGAGGATCAGTCTGGGTCGCGAACAACCGTTCGTCGCGTGCGTCTTGACAACCGATGTCACTGCGAGTGTACTTATGGCATTCTCACGGGTCGGCGCAGGGGGGAGAGGAGGTGTGGATGCGTATCCCGGACGGATTTGTCATGCCCGTGCCCGAGGGCTATGTCGGGCACTCCCATTTCTGGGAGCGGGCGATGTCGCGTCGCCAGTTCATCGGTACCACGGCCGCAGCGAGCGGCGTGGCGTTGAGCTCTCCGCTGTGGGCCCCGCTGCTGGCCGAGGCCGCGGGAACCGTGGAGCCGAAGCCGATTCCGCAGACCTTTGACGATAGTCCGTTCCATTTCCAGTTTCTTGGGCGAACCACTGAGCCCTCCAGCATCACCGATTTTCGCGGGGTGATTGGGGGCGCGGACCTCCTTGGCAGAGGCTGGGGCACGGACACAAAGACCGGTAAGACGACTCGCATGTTTACTGCAGCCGACAACCGATTCATGAAGGGCACCTACGTTGGTGTCGACGGCCGGAAGCACCACGCAACCTTTGGGTTTGTCTGACTGGACGTCTACAGTGACGAGTCTCGTCACAATCAAATCCACGATTTCAATCTCGACATCCGGCCGTTCCCCGGCGGGTTGTTCTGGACCAATCGCGTTCCGAACTCGAGCGTTCAGGCCGAGGACGACGAGTCCGAGAACGGCGCGTCCTGGCACGTCAACAACCTGGCCCTCTTCGACTATTTCAGCGTTACCAATGCGCTCGGCGATGGCCCCTCGATCGATGCCACGGTCTCTTACCGCCTTCGTTGGGCTGGGGGAGGCACGCGGCTGAGGGCCGATGATGGCACCCATTTCCACTTCGAGGGTCGGCAGACGACGGCAACCATTCAATGGTCGGCTCACGAGGCTGGATTCTCTTTCCGCTCCGATCCGTCCCCGTCAACGCAGAGCACGAATTTCGCCCAGGTCGGTCAAGAGCGAAACGGTGTGTTCTACTCGGCTGACGACTAGCACGAGCCCAGGGGCGTCCTGTTCCAACGCGGCAACAGGGCGCCCCTTCGCGGGGGCATTCTTGTGAATGCCACTAGGGCCGCGGTCGCGGCAAGGGCCACCCGCAATTCGATAGGAGACGGACGACCGCTCGTTTTCGCCACCTTCCTGGCGCCCAACGTCCTTCCGCTCTATCGCTTCATCACGGGCGCGGTTGGCGAGCGCCTCGGGATCGAGACGCGCCTGGAGGTCGGAACCGCGTTCAGCCAGCTGATCAACGGCGAAGTAGACGTGGCGTTTCTTTGCGGACTGCCATACGTGCAGTTAGCCAAGCACGTAGAGCCGCTCGCGGCACCAGTTCTGGCTGGCGACCGGTATCGTGGCCAGCCTTACTACTTTTCGGATGTGATCGTGGCGCGCGACAGCCGCTTCCAGTCTTTTGCGGACCTTCGTGGCGCATCGTGGTCGTTCAACGACCCGGACTCCCATTCGGGGTATTTGGTCACGCTGGTCCGATTGCTCGACCTTACGGAGACAGAACAGTTCTTCAGCCGTGTGGTCGATTCCGGCTGGCACCAGGTTTCCATCGAGCTCGTCGCCTCTGGGCGGGTCGACGCATCGGCGGTGGACTCGCACGTGCTCGCGGTCGAGCTCAGGAACAGGCCCGAGCTTCAAAACCGGTTGCGGGTGATCGACAGCTTGGGGCCTTCACCGATTCAGCCCGTGGTGGCGCGGCGCGCGCTCGATGCCAAGCTCCGGCGGGAGCTTCGGTCAACGTTGCTGAACCTGGCCGGCGACAGGCTTGGTCAGGGCCTCGTGAAGGGGCTGGTCCCGGTCACAGACGGCTGGTATGACCCGATCCGGAAAATGCTGGCGAGAGTCAACCGGGCGGCGCTGGCGCTCAGCCCGACCGGCGCAGCCACCTCACGAGAGCCTGCGCCACCGGATCCGTGAGAGTGCTAGAGGCGGCTTGGTTCGATCTCCCGTTCGCTCGCCGAGCCAGTCGTTTGTAGCGTGGCCGGCCGAGCGATCAGCAACCAGGCGAAGTAGATGAGTCCGATGCCCACCATCACCAGCACGTAAAGCCAGGGAAGCTTGAAGGATGCGTCACGGAAGATCGACAGCTCCCAGACCAGCCAGACCAGGGAGATGATGATCACCGGCCACTCCCACGATCCTAGGCTGAAACCGCGCGACGCCGGTAACCGCTTTCGCACCCCGACATAGAGCAGCACCGTCGCCAGGTAGATGATGGCCGGCATAAGCGTCGCTGCGCTGAAAAGGTTGAAGAGGGTGGAGGTCTGGTTCGCGAAGATGGCTAGCACGGCCTCGATCAGCACGAAGCAGAGGAGCGTGGCCATGACCGGCGTGCGCAAGCCGGTGTTGACCTGGCGGAAGACACTGTGCCCGGGGAATCGGTTGTCGCGTGACATGGCCCAGACCAGCCGCACGACGGTCAGGAAGATCACCAGGCCACAGGCGAAGATCGAGAACGTGACGAAGAGCAGGAAGAGCCGGCCGATGGCGCCGCCCAGCATCTGGGTCACGATATCGGCGACGGGGGTGCCCGACTTGGTCAGCGCGCCGAGATCGCCGCTCGCCAGGTTGAGGGCGAGGAGGAAGAGGAAGCCGATCACGCCGCTGATGACAACCGCCTGCCACATCGATGCCGGCACGGCGTTCTCCGAATCGCGAGTCTCTTCAGCAAGGTTGGCGGCCGCCTCGAAGCCGACGATGGTAAACGCACCAAGAAGGAAGGCAAACACGAAGGGCGAGTCGCTCGTCAGCCCACCTAGGCCGAACCATCCCTGGCTGCTCACGGTTCCGGTGCTGAAGACGTGGTCCGGGTGCAGTGAGCCGGTGACCAACCCCACGATTACCAGGAGGATGACGAGGCCCAGGATGCCAACGACTTCGGTGCCGACGGCGATGCTATTGACCCTCGCGGTCCACAACGTTGAGGCCGCGATCAGTGCGGCCTGCAGGAGGATGACGAGCGCGCAAGCGATCCAGACCTGGCCAGTACCCCAGGTCGCGTTAAAGAGGGCCGGCAGCACGGTGGAGGCGACCGCGTAGTCGACCGCGACGACGTCGACGATCAGGAAGGCGAAGGAAAACCAGCCCAGCAGCCAGCCGAGCTTGGGATTGGCCAGCCGAGAAGCCCACTGGTAGGTGTAGCCGGCGAGCGGCATTCGGGCCGCCAGCGCGCCGAAAACCAGGGCGACGAAGGTTTGTCCGACGATGACAAGAGGCCAGGTCCAGATGCCCAACGGCCCGGAATTCGCCAGGACGAAGCCGTAGGTCGTGAAGATGCCAGTCGTGATCGAGATGAAGGAAAAGCCGATGGCGAACGACGCGAAACGCCGGATGGTTCGCCCGAACTCCTGCTCATAGCCGTACCCCTGCAGGACCTGATCGGATCGGTCGGTGCCCGCTACTCCCACCTGAATCCCTCCTCTGCTGGCTCCTCCAACTGGAGCGGAACCTAGCACTGGGCGCTGGGCTTGTCAATACCATTGCCAGCGACGACCCTTTACCATTAGGCTCTCTTTCAGAGAGAAGCGGCCCAAATGGTCAAGATGTCTCCTCCCACAACGTTTGACGTGGCGGTGATCGGCGGCGGCGTGGTCGGCACCGCGATCGCGATGCGGCTCTCGCTGACCACCGCGCGCGTGGTCCTCCTCGAGGCCGCCGATGACCTGGCGGAGGGCGCCAGCAAAGGCAACTCCGGCATCGCCGAATGCGGCTATGACACCGCCCCCGGCAGTCTCGAAACGCGGCTGATCCGGGCGTCGAGCCCGTGCTGGGAGGACCTGAGTCGCCGACTCGATGTCCCCTTCAAACGGCTGGGCTCCTTGTCGGTCGCGATCACCGATGAGGAGGCTGCCCGCCTGCCGCACCTGCTGGAGGGGGCGCAGGCCAACGGCGTCAGCGCCGAAATCGTGTCGGCCGACGACGCCCGCCGCCTCGAGCCGATGATCTCGCCCGAATGCCGAGGCGCCCTCTACCTGCCAGAAGAAGGAATCATCGATCCGCTGCGGCTGACCTTCGGGTACGCGGAGCTCGCGGCGCTCAACGGCGCTTCCGTCATGCTTTCCGCGCCGGTGATCGCTTTCGAAAAAGTCGATGGCCGGCTGACGACCGTCCGGACGCCGGGTGGCAGCATCGCCACGCGTTTTGTGGTCAACGCCGCGGGGGTTCAGTCCGACACCATCAGCGCGCTGGCCGGCGGCGAGACCTTCCATATGTGGCCGCGTAAGGGCCAGTTCTGGATCCTCGACCGGGAATTCGGCTCCCGCCTGCAACACCTGGTGGTCGCGGTCCCCACGCCCATGACGCGCGGCGTGCTCGTCGTTCCGACGACCCACGGCTCGGCCTTACTCGGCCCGACTGCCGAGGACCTGCAGGATCGTTACGATCGGGCCACGGTGCCGGAGACGCTCGACCGCGTCTTCGAGAAGGCGAAGGCGCTCGTGCCATCGGTTTCGCTCGACTACGCGATTAAGACGTTTGCCGGGGCGCGGCCGGCCAGCGACCCGGTCTATCGCATCAAACGCGATCCGCAGGTGGCGAACCTGGTCCACGCGGCCGCCATCCGCTCCACAGGCGTCTCGTCGTCGCCGGCCGTCGCCGACCTGGTCCTCGACCTGCTGCAGGAGGCCGGGCTCAGCGCCCGCGACCGCCCGGAGGCGAAGACCTCGATTGCTCCGGTCCCGCGCTTGCTCTTCGCCGACAAACCGGAGTTTCTGCCGGCGCTCGATCCGCGCTACCGGCAGGTGGTCTGCGTCTGCGAGCAGGTGACGGCCGCGGAAATCGCCGCGGCCCTCTCGGCGCGCGTGCCGGCGCGATCGATCGACGGCGTGCGCAAGCGGACGCGCGCCACCGGCGGCCGCTGCCAGGGTGCGGTCTGCATGGCCGGCGTCAGCTTTCTCTGCTCACTGCATCTGGGATTGCTGCCCGAAGAAATTCCGCTCACCGCAACCGCGGGCTCGACGCTGGGGATCGGTCATGCTGCGACGTGATGTCGTTGTCGTCGGCGCCGGTGTCAGCGGACTGACGCTCGCGGGCGAGGTCGCGCGCCGGGCATCGGTCACCGTCATCGATCGGCTTCCCGCGGTCGGCGGGGTGCTCGGATACGAGGATCCCCTGGTCCGCGAGCTGCATGAGGTGACCGTTGCGCGACAGGTCGAGCTGCTGCTGGGAACGACGGCGCTTCGCTGGGTCGACAACCGGCTGTTGGTCGCCGGCCCTCGAGGCATCGAATGGATTCCGGCAGGGTGCCTTGTGTTTTGTGGCGGAACGCGCCCCAGTACCGCCGCCGAGCTCGGCATCGGCGGCGACCGGCCGGCCGGGGTGTTCTCCGCCAGCGTGGCGATTCATCTGATGGAGGCCGGCGTCCGCCTTGGCAATTCGGTTGTCGTCGTGGGATCCAGCGACTGGGCGGCGCGGGCCGCGTTTCACCTCGACCGCCAGGGAACCCACGCCGCCGTCGTCCTCGACCAGGAAGAACCGCGCTTCGGTGAGCGGCACTGGTGCGGGTGGCGGCTGCTCGAGGTCCACGGGGCGGCTCGAGTCAGCCATGTGCTTCTGGCAAGGGACGGCTTTCGTCAGCGTATCGCCTGCGACGCCGTCGTGCTCGGCGCTCGCCTGAAGCCCCTACGCAACGTCGACGGTGCGGTGTTCGAGGGTCCAAACGTCATCTATCTGCAGGCGGTCGCCGAGGTCACCACGGCCCGGCGCGTCGAGGCATTCGCGAGAGAGGCGTCGGGCCGGGTCCTCGCCGGTAAAGGAGGAACAGGATGAAGGTGAGCTCTCCGGTTGGCGATTTTCCGTTCGAGGCGAAGCGGCTGTCGATCAAGAATGGTCGGATGGTGCTCGACGGGGCGATGGGCGCCTGGCCGGCCCGGGTCGAGATGGAACCGAAAGACATCATTTCTCTTGCTCGCCTGCTTCCATGGCCGGCGTTCGCCGTTGCCGGCATTACGCTAGCAAGCCTCGTCGGGCGCCGGCGCCGATCGACGTCAGCGTGATGGCAGAGGGCAACGGGCAGAGCCGCTTTCGCTATGAAGAGGCCCGCGACCAGATCGTGGCCTTCATCAGCGCCGAGCGCCTGACCCGGGGCCAGCGGCTCCCGACCGAGCGCCAGCTAGCCGAAACGCTCGGCGTCTCGCGGCCCACGCTCCGCCAGGCCCTCGAGCTGCTCGAGAAAGACGGCCTGATCGAACGGCGCCAGGGATCGGGAACCTACGTCGCCGAGCCTCGTGTCGCTGTCGATGTGCGGGTACTGGTCTCGCTGACCCGCAGCATCGTGGCGTCGGGCATGAGGCCGGGCGCGCGGGTCGTCACCTCCGAGGTGATCCCGGCGACGCGCCAGCTGGCGGCGCGGTTCGCCGTCGCGCCGCAGACCCCGCTGCAGCACTTCCAGCGCGTCCGCTATGCAGACGACCGGATCGTGGCCTTCGAACGATCCTGGTTCCCGGCATCGATCGCGCCCAACCTCAACGCCTTCGATCTCGAGCATCGATCGATCTATGACGTACTCGAGCGCGAGTACGGCGTCAAGCTCCTTCGCGCCGAGCAGGAGTTTGACGCGTCGGTTGCCGATGACAAGGTGGCCGCGCTGCTCGAGTGCGAGCCCGGCGCCCCGCTGATGGTGGTTCACCGGCTCAGTATCGATTTCAGCGGGCAGCCAGTCGAATATGCCGTCGATCGATTCTTGCCCCTGCGCAGCGTCTTCAAGTCGACGGCCTTGGTGCCATGAGCCGGCGCTACCTGCTGGGGATCGACCAGGGGACCACCGGCACCAAAGCGGTCCTCTTCGACGACCAGCTTCAGGTGGTCGATGAGGCGTATGAGGCGATTCGCGTCGAGCACCCTCGATCCGGATGGGTGGAGCAGAACCCCGAGCAGCTCATCGAGAGCATCGCCCTGACGGTCAGGAAGGTGCTGCCGAGCGATGGCGAGGTGATTGCGGCAGGGCTCGATAATCAGGGCGAGACGATTGTCGCGTGGGATCGCGAGTCCGGCAAGGCGCTCGCGCCGGTCATTGTCTGGCAGGACAAGCGATCGCTCGAGATGGTCGACCGGCTCGAAGGATCGACACGAGGAAAGGAGATTTTCGAGCGCAGCCGCCTTCCCCTCGACCCGTACTTCTCCGCAAGCAAGTTCAGCTGGTTGATGGAGAATGCGCCCGAAGTCCAGGCCGCTCACCGGAACGGCAGCCTGGTGCTCGGCACCTCCGACGTCTGGCTGCGCTATCGGCTCGGAGCCGATGTCGCCACCGATCCAAGCACCGCCTCCCGGACGCAGCTCCTCGACCTGCTATCGGGACGCTGGGACGACCGGCTCCTGCGCGCGTTCGAGCTTGATCCTCGGGCGATGCCCGCGATCCACGCGACCACGGGCGACCTGGGCAACCTGTCTCACCCGGACTGGCCGGTCAGCATTCCCCTGCGCGCCAGCCTCGTCGACCAGCAAGCCGCGCTTGCCGGTCATGGCTGTTTCCAGAAGGGACAGGTCAAGGCCACTTATGGCACCGGCGTCTTCGTGTTGACGAACGCGGGGCCGGAGGTGCCGGCCATCGATGGCCTGCTTCCAACGATCGCCTGGCGGCTCGGCGACGAGCTGACCTATGCGCTCGACGGCGGCGTCTTCACCGCCGGGACCATGGTTGACTGGCTTCGTGACGAGCTCGGGCTGTTCGGCGATGCCGCGCAGACCGGTGCCCTCGCCATGTCGGTGGAGGACGCGGGCGGGGTGCAGTTTCTGCCGGCGCTGGCCGGACTCGGCGCGCCCTGGTGGCGGGCCGACGCAGCCGGTGTGATCGCGGGATTGCGCTCCTCGACGCGCAAGGCGCACATCGTGCGCGCCGCGCTGGAGGGCATCGCGCAGCGCGTCGCCGACATCGTCGACCGGATCCGCGAGCGGTTCGACGTTCCCTCGATGTCGATCGACGGCGGACTGACGAAGAATGCCTTCCTGGTCCAGTACCAGGCCGACCTACTCGGCATCCCGGTGCTGCGCCCGTCGACGACCGAGGCGACCGCGCTTGGGGCCGCGGCTCTGGCCGGGGTCGGCGCGGGAGTCTTTGGCGGGCTCATTGAGCTGCAGGAGTCACTGCGAGCGGCGAGCTCAGTCGATCCCGGCAAGTCGGTAGACTGGCGCCGTCGGCAGCGAGACTCGTGGCAAGAGTTTGTGACGAGGCAGACCAGACGCTGAGGAGGGAAGCAGATGCTTGGGGATTATCCGATTGACGTGGTGTTGCTGGCGCCCGATCTCGAGGCGTCCAAGGATTTCTACGCGAACAAGATCGGCTTGAAGATCCTCAACGACAATCCCGGGGCGGTGACCTTCAAATCCGGGGGCGACAGCCGGTTCACGGTGACGAAGAGCACCGTCGGGACCAAAGACGATCAGACTCAAGCGGCGTTCCGGGTGAAGGATGTCCGGGCTGAAGTAGCCGAACTCCGCCGCCGCGGAGTCAAGATCGAGGACTACGACATGCCCGGTCTGAAGACCGTCGACGGCATCGCCGATATCGGCTTCGCCTGGATGGCCTGGTTCATCGACCCGGGCAAGAACTGCGTCGGAATGATCCAGGTCAAATAAGAGTTATGAGCGCTGATCAGTCGACCCCGCGACGACCGCCGCCGGGGCAGATCCCGGCTGATATGAACGCGTTCAATCGGAAGGTGATCGAGGATTTCCGCGCCAATGGTGGGCAGCTGAGCGGCCCGTTGGCGGGCCGCACGCTGATCCTGTTAACGACGACGGGCGCAAAGTCGGGGAAGGAGCGGACGGCGGTGCTCGGCTTTGGGAAGGATGGTGATCGCTACGTGGTGATCGCCTCGGGCAACGGCGCCCCGTCCCACCCAGCCTGGTACCAGAATCTGCTTGCTCGGCCGATTGCGACGGTCGAGCTTGGTCCAGACAAGTTCAAGGTCCGCGCCCGGACCGCTCGCGCTGAAGAGCGAGAGAAGCTCACGCCCCTGGTGCCCTACATCGTGCAGCAGCAGACGCTGACCAAGCGCGAGATCCCGATCGTCGTCCTCGATCGCGCGGTCGACTAGGCCGGCGAATCCCGAGTCGGAGCTGCCGGGAGGCTTCCGCTCAAGCGCGTGCCCGAGCCCGGCCGGGAGTCGATGGCGAATGTTCCGCCCAGGGCATCGAGGCGGTCGGCCAGGTTCCTCAGTCCCGTCCCCCTGGGCGTGCTGCCGGGATCGAAGCCGCCTCCATCATCTTCGACCGCGAATCGAAGCTGGCCGTTGTCCTGCGCGAGGGAGACGGTGACGGCTGAGGCACCGGCATACTTCTGGACATTCTGCAGCGCCTCGAGGCAGCAGAAGTAGACGGTGGCCTCGACCTCGGGTGCGTAGCGGCCGACTCCCTCGGCCCGCACCCGGACCGGCACGGTGGCCTTGCGCGCCTGGGTTTGCAGTGCGGCACCCAACCCCTGGTCGGCGAGCATCGGGGGATAGATCCCCCGGGCGAGGTCGCGCAGCGTCTCGATCGCCTCGTTCGCGTCCTTGTCGAGGTCACCCAACAGCATGGCCACCTGCCCGGGATCCTTCAAGCTGAGCGATCGGGCCAGACTGAGCTTCACGCGCAGCGCGACCAGGTTCTGCTGGGCGCCGTCATGGAGGTTGCGCTCCAGCCGGCGGCGCTCGGCATCCTGGGCAGTGACAAGCCGCTGCCGCGAGGCCCGCAGCTCATCGACGTGCTGGCGCAACTCCTCGGTGAGGGCGACGTTGCGTAGAACCAGCCCGGCTTCATTGGCGAGATCTTCGACCAGCTTGACCTCGATTGGGCTCAGCGCGTCACCGGGTCGCTTGACCAGGGCCAGGGCGCCAAGCAGCTCGTCAGCGTGCCGCACCGGGACCACCTGGGAGGAGCCCGGAATCGTTGGAAGATCGATGCCGCTAATCGGGAGCGAGGGCGTCTCGCCCGTTGCCGTTGGCCATGCTGCCGCGCGTCGCAAGTCCCCGCCGAGCCGAAGCCAGACCTCGGCGCGCACGGCTCCCGTGCCCTGCGCCAGGACCTGCGCCATCCGTGGTAGGAGGTCTTCGCCATAGGCCTCCGCCACGCGGCGACTCATTCCGCTGAGCACCTCGTAGGGTGACGCACGCCGGCCATAGACGAGTCGGTCGGCGAGGTGTTGGAGGCGAGAACGGACGGGTTGGAACGCCAGGGCCACGATAGCAGTGGCGATCACGGAGAGGAAGACGTTCGCGCTGTTGCCGCGCCCCACCAGCGAGCCAATTCCGACGACAACGGCGAGGTAAATCGTCGTGATGAGCGCGGCGAGCGCCGCATAGGTGACCGTTCGGCTGATCACCACGTCGAATTCGTAGAGGCGGTAACGCAGGATCGCCACCCCTGTCGCGGTGGCTACCGAAAGCATCCCGATCGCCCCGAGCACGCTGTCCAACGGTCGGACGCCGGCCAGGGCCGGAACGCTATCCAACACGGCGCTCGAAAGGGCAGCGCTCGCCAGGATGATGGCGGCGAAACCGAACAACCTGAGCTGCTGGCGCTCATCGCCGGCTGATCGACGCAGGCGGACGACCATCGAGACCGCCGCCAGCGCGAGGATCGCCGCCCAGGCGGGAAAGAAATAGGGACCCAGTGGGACGAGAAAACGGAGGGCATCCACCCCGAACGGATTGTGGTCGAGGAGGATCGCGTTCCCAAGGCCACCGGTCATCGGCGCCGGGGCAAGTGCCCCCGCCGTGATCGCGAAGAGAGGCAGGAAGCCCGCCAGCCAGGCGACGGGTCGCCACCGGGGAGAGAGAAGCTTGCCATTCGGAAAGAGGAGCACGATGAGGGTCAGCACGCCGATGCCAAGAATGGCGAGCGAGGTCGATAGCCAGATGCTGAATTCGCCAGCCGGCCAGTTGTTCAGCCCACCGTGCAGCGTCTGGATGCCGTACTCAGAAGTGGCGACAGCGAGGGTGGAAAAAACGCCGGCCGCGCAGAACAGCCACCCGAGCGGGTTCTCGGGCCGGCGCGGCGTCACTAGGGCGCCGACGATGGAGAAGCCGAGAAACGACAGGGCGAAGACGTATTCCTGGGGGGCGATCTGAATGTTCGCGGGCGCTTTAAAGCCGAGGAGAAGCACGAGGGTGACAAGAACGGAAAGCCCGGAGAGAATGAGGCTTCCCCAGGCGATCACCTTCGCGACGCGTGGGTTCATTGGATGACGAGTGTGCCTCGCATGCCGATCTGTTTGTGGCCGGGGATGGCGCAGAAGAACTCGTAGCTCCCCGGCGCGGCGGTGAAGCTGACCCGGCGGTGGCCCTTGACCGGGGCCTGGATGTCGACGTTCAGCCCTGGCACGGTGAAGGTGTGCCAGAAGAGGTCGTTGTTCGTGAAGTCGACCGTCACCGTGCCCTGATCCCCGCTGAGTGTGGTCGTCGAGAAGCGGGCATTGGTGGCGGCGATGACCAGGTCTCCCGCCCGAGCCGAGTTGTTGCCCGAGCCGGTGACGGCGGCGACCCCGGCGATCAGCAGCACCACCGCGAACGCGGCCGCCGCCAGCCCCCGCGCGACGCCGCGTCCGGCCGCCATCTTCCCGCGAGAGAGGAGGAAGCCGGCCGTTGCCACCAGGCCGACGATCGCCGTCGTGCCCATGGCGCCGGGCAGCAGGATCGATCCGAGCGACTCGTGGTTGAGCGCGTTGCTGAGCGCGGCGGGGACCATCCAAATGGCGACGTCGACGAACACCAGGCCGCGGACGGCCACCGGGATGGCCCGTCCCGGCCTGAGCAGGATCCAACCGAGGGTCAGCAGGACGACGACGGCGAGCGTCAGGGCCTCGGCGTCGCGGAGGTACGCACCGGCCGCCACCAGCAGACCCGTTTCGACGACGGCCGCGACCTGCACCAGCCAGAACCAGCCATACTCGCGTCGCGGCGCGGTCCGGGTCATCCTGGCGGTAACCGCTGTCTCCATGGGCTGTATTGTCGCGCCCGCCGGGAAGCGCGAAATGATGCTGGCCGAACTCTTTTGCGGCGGTTGTCCCCACCCCGCGCGGGTGGCGTCCGCCCGCCGGGGATGGTGCTAAGAGCTAGGCGACGAGCAGCGCCGTCAGCTGCGCCGGCGTGATATTCGAGCCGCTGAGAACCAACGCGATCCGTCTTCCCCGAAGGTGCTCCTTCAGCCGAAGCGCCGCCGCCAGCGACGCGGCGCCGGCGAGCTCCGCCAGGTTTCGGGTGGTCTCAATCATCAGCCGCACCGCGGTGCCCAGCTCGGCATCCGGAACGAGGAGAAAGTCATCGAGTTTCTCCCAGAGGATGCGCTGCGGCAGCTCGAAGGCGGTGCGCGTCGCCAGCCCCTCGGCGATCGTGCCCATCCGGTCCTCCAGCAAACGACGCGCCTTCCACGACCGATAGGCGGCTGGCGCCTCGGCCGACTGGACGCCGATCACCTGGATCTTCGGATTGATCGCCTTGGCCACGATGCACGTCCCCGCCGCGCCGCTCCCTCCGCCGATCGGCACGATGATCACCTCGATGTCAGGCTGGCGCTCGAGGATCTCCAGCGCCTGGGTCCCGACACCGGCGATCAGATCCGGCTCGTTGCCGGAATGGATGTAGCGGTAGCCATGCTCGCTGGCCAGACGGGCGCAGTGCTCCCGAGCCTCATCGAAGTCGACGCCGTGGGTCACGATCTCGGCTTTGAGTCCGCGGATCGAGCTCACCTTTACCGGGTTTGCCCCCTCGGGCACGCACACGATGGCGCGCACCCCGAAGAGTCGGGCGGCGTAGGCGATCGATTGACCGTGGTTCCCGGTGGAGGCGGTGATGACGCCGCGTCGGCGCTCCGCGTCGGAGAGCCGCGCTAGCAGGTTGATCCCGCCGCGGATCTTGAAGGCACAGATCGGCTGGTGGTTCTCGTGCTTGACCCAGGTCTCCGTCCCGACCAGCTCATCGAGCGCCGGATAGCGGTGCAGCGCGGTCGGTGGGAGGTATCGGCTAATCCGCTCGCGCGCCGCGAGCACGTCGTTGAAACTGGGAACAACCATTGCCGCTGCGGCCGCCTCGGCCATCAGCGAAGCATACCTACTGAAAGATCACGGCCATGTTGTTGAAGTCGGCGAAGTTCGCCTCGAAGAGCGTCTTGCTGACCCAGTATTGACTGGCATTGAGGACATCGTTGACCCGCACCTGGGTTGGTGAAACCCCGCTCAGGGTCACCGAGTGCTCGGCGTATGAGTAGCGGACCTGGGTCCCATCCCAGGCGGTCCAGGTGCCGAGTGGAACCCGAGCGAATCGTGTCTCGATCCAGACTTGAACGGGATGGCCCGCCGCGAGTTCGGCGTAGATCTGGCTGGGCGCGAAGCCCTCCCCACCAGTGGCGTTGGGGAGGCCGTGCGTACGGGCCAGTCCCAGGATGACCGGCCAGTAGACGCCGAAGCCGGTGGGCGCCCAATCGCTTCCGTTGACGTAGCCGACGAAATTCGTATAGGGATTGCCCCAGCGCAGCACCGTGTGGTTGGCGCCCATCACGGGGAGCCGGGTGTCCGCGTACTCGAGGGCAAACAATTCTGCCTGGCTGACGAAGTGCCCGTAATAGGCGAGCCCCTGTTGCAGCGCGGCGGTCTCACAGTCGAGCACCATGCTCTGCTGATAGACCGGCACCGGGATGGTGACCGTGGCTGGTGTGGGCGCCGGTGTCGGTGTCGGTGTGGGTGTTGGAGTAGGTGTTGGTGTCGCCGTCGGTGTTGCGGTGGCGGTGGCTGCGGCAGAGCCCCCACCCTGCCCTCCCCCAGAGGGGGAGGGGGAGCTGAGAATTTCGGCCGCCACCGTACGACTCAGCACTGCGCCGGCAAGAGCCACCCCGCCAACGGTCAGAAACTGTCGTCTCGTCGCAAACCCGGACCGCATGTCAACCATGCTGGGCGTCATCACCTTTCGAAAACATGACGCGCGCCGTCACGGAATCGCAAGGTACGCAGGTCGATGATGAGCGCACATCAAAGAACCATCAGAGGTGAATCGTTATGGTCGCTCATCAATATTTCGATAACAAGTTTCAACCGGCAGCGCCCGCGGCACCGCCGACCTCGCCACCGCCAAAACGGTTTCGGCGCGGGCTGCTGATCGCGGTCGTCGCTCTGGCCGTCACCGGCGGGGCCGGCTCAGGTGCCGCGGCGGCCGCGCTCATCGACCACGGCACGCCAACCGCGTCAGCCGGCACCGTTGCGGGGACAACCTCGACGGTGACGAGCTCGACCTCGACAGCGTCGTCGACAACGGCGGAATCCGTTTACAAGCAGGATTCACCCGGCGTCGTGACCATTACAAGTGCGGTGGGCGCCGGTCAGGCGACCGGTTCCGGGATCGTGCTCGATACCAAGGGTGACATCCTGACCAACGCCCACGTGATCGCCGGAGCCCAGAACATGCAGGTCACCTTCAGCACTGGACAAACCGTCAGTGCGACGCTGGTTGGCTCCAACACGAGTGCCGACCTGGCGGTGATTCGGGTTTCGGTCGCCGCGTCTGTGCTGCATCCGCTCACGCTCGGCAACTCCGCCACGGCGCAGGTGGGTGACAGCGTGTACGCCATCGGTTCACCATTCGGCCTCTCCGGATCGCTGACCGAAGGCATCGTGTCGAACCTCAGTCAGAGCGCGGCGGCGTCCGCCGGTGGCACCGCCACCGATCTCATTCAGACCGACGCCGCGATCAATCCAGGAAATTCCGGCGGGCCACTGGTCAACGCCCAGGGCCAGGTGATCGGCATCAATAACTCGATCGAGAGCCCGGTTGACGGCAACGTTGGCGTCGGCTTCGCGATCCCGATCAACCAGGTCAAACAAGTCCTGTCATCGCTCGAAGGCGGTTCGAACGTATGAAAGCGCAACTACTACTGGTCCGCGATGGTTTGGAGGGTGCCGCTCCCTGGATGGCCCAGGTGTTGCGCGATGCCGGCTTGAACGTTCGCACGACCTCGGCCGCCGCGCTGGCCGCCGCAATGCCGGCTGACGTCGTGCTGCTTCGGATCCCGGACCGCGACCCGGTGGCCACCTGCTGGTCCCTTCACCGGCAGGGCCACCGCGCGGTCGTCGCCGCGAGCGGGTCACCGAGCAGCAAGGAGTGCATCAAAATGCTCAACGCCGGCGCCGACTACTACCTCGACGCCTGGCTTCCACCCGCTGAGCTGGTCGCTCGGATACGAGTCGTGCTCCGTTTTTCCGCCTGGCTCGATGAATCAGCCGCCGTGGCGACCATGGCGCACCGGTAAGCACCCTGAGCGCGTCCTTATATAAGGATGCGCTCATCAATTCGTCATGGTTCTGAAAGGCAGGGTTGCCCATGCTCGATCCGGGTGGTGATCGGCCATCGCATTGCCGCCAGGGAGGTGATCAAGCAATGAGCAACCTCGGATGGTTTCGGGGTCCGGTGGCCAAGATGGTGATGGGCCTCGGTGTTGGGCTTGCGGGCGGGTTCGGCACGTTCGTCGTCGCGCACGCGGCGACGTCACCGTCGCCCACCGTGACCCCGGATGTCGGCGCGTCACCGTCGACCAGTGCGTCGCCGTCGACTAGCGCATCACCGTCCACCACGACGCCGCCGTCGACCACGCCGAGCCCCGGCAGTGGCTCGGGCACCATGAACTGCCCGAACATGTAGGCGACCTTAGACGCGGCGGAGGCGGCGGGACTTAAGGTCTGATCGGGGCAATGAGCCCGCCGCCACCTGCCGGCACTCGATGCGAGCACCGAGCGCCAGGCGCAAGTCGTTCGCCAGCCCTGAGACGGCTGCCTCGCCGTCGTCGCCCTGGCACTCGCACAGGATGGTGACCTCGTCCATGCCACGGACCTGACGGACCTCGATGCAGAACTCTCCGATGGCGGCATGTCTGCGAACCAGATCCTCGACCTGCGAGGGGTAGAGGTTTACACCCCGGACCGTGAACATGTCGTCGACCCGCCCGCGGATGCCACCGAGCATCTTCGCGAAGGGGCTGCCGCAGGAGCACGGCTCCCGCGTCAGCTCCACCCGGTCACCGGTCCGGTAGCGGATCAGCGGCGATCCCCAGCGGCCGAGGTTCGTCGCCACCAACTCCCCGGTAATCGTTCCGGTGTCGGGTAACGAATGGACCGTGCCGGCATCGTCGCGTACTTCGAAGACGAACTCCGACTCGATCAGGTGGACGCCGTCGCGGGCGTCGCACGAGACACCGGTCGGACCAAGCTCGGTCATCCCCGTATGGTCGAAGCATTGCGCGCCGAACGATCGCTCGATCAGGTCGCGGGTCGCTGGAATGCTCGCACCAGGCTCCCCAGCGTGCACGGTGATCCGGATGTCGCTCGCCGCCAGATCGATGCCTGCGGCTTGCGCTACCTCTGCCATCCGGATCGCATAGGTCGGCGTCGAGCAAAGGACTGTTGCGCGCAGCTCGAGCATGGTCAGCAGCCGCTGCTCGGTGGTCATGGCGCCGCCGGGGATGACGAGCGCCCCGAGTCGATCGGCACCGTCGAATGCGGACCAGAACCCAATGAAGGGGCCAAATGAGAAGGCGAAGAAGACGCGGTCGCTCGCCCCGACGCCAGCCGACCGGTAGACGTCCTCGGCCCAGATCCGGACCCACCAATCCCAGGACTCGGGGGTATCGAGCCAGCGCAGCGGCGTCGTGCCGCTCGTGCCTGACGTCTGGTGCAGCCGGCTGTAGCGGTCGATAGGGAAGGTGAGGTTGGTGCCAAACGGCGGATTCGCCTGCTGGTCGGCCGTGATCTCGTGTTTGGTGGTGAGCGGCAGCCGCTCGAAGTCGTCCCAGGTGGTGACGCGATGGAGCCGAGCCTGATAGAAGCGATTGCTCTGCAGCAATGACTCGATGCCGGCGCGTACCCGTTCGATCTGCGCCGCGCGGATGTCGGCGAGCCGGGTGCTCAGCGCCATCGACGTGAGATTATCGTCGCATCGTGACCGTCCTTCTGCCGGCCAGACCTGAGCCGATCGCGATCGCGCCGGAGCGGACCGCCGTCCTCCTGGTTGATATGCAGAACGCGTTTGCCAGCAAGGGCGGCATGCTTGACCTGGCGGGAATCGACGTGGGGCCGGCTCGGGACGCCGTCGCGAAGGCGCGGCTGCTGGCGGACGCGGCGCGTGACGCAGGCATCCCGGTCATTTACCTCGTCATCGGTTACCCGCCCGATCAATCGACCGCGGGCGGCGATGAGTCCCCGAACCCAAAGAAGGAGCTCGCGCTCTGCCTGATGCGAGAGCGTCCCGAGCTGCGGGGGAAATTGCTCACCTATGGCACCTGGGATTTCCAGATCGTCGAGCCGCTGCTCCCCGCGCCCAGTGACCTGGTGATCACGAAAGCGCGCTATAGCGGCTTCGTCGGCACGCCGCTGGACGCCGTGCTGCGCGGTCGTGGCATCCGTTACCTGCTCATGGCCGGCATCGCGTCGAACGTTTGCGTCGAGTCGACGCTGCGCGACGCCTACTTCCACGAGTACTGGCCTGTCATGATCGAGGACGCGACCATACCCGCCGGCCCGCCGGAGATCCAACAGGCGACGGTCTACAATGTCACGACCTTCTTCGGCTGGGTCAGCACCGCGAAGGAGGTGGCTGGCGCTTTGCAAGACGCTAGAAGGGAAACGGCCTCCCCTGGCTCTGTACCGTCACCCAGCGCATCTCGGTGAACTCGTGCATCGCCTCGCCACCGCCGAAGCGGCCGTAGCCGCTGTCCTTCACGCCGCCGAAAGGGACCTGCGGTTCGTCGTTGACCGGCTGGTCATTGATGTGGACGATGCCGGCCTCGATTCGCTCCGCTAGGGCCAGCCCGCGATCCGCGTCCCGCGTCAGGATGCCCGCCGCCAACCCATAGGTGGTCTGGTTCGCCACCCGAACGGCCTCGTCGGCGTCGTTGACGATGGTGATGGTGGCGACCGGCCCGAAAGTCTCCTCCTTGCTCATGGTGACGTCCGCCGGGACATCGATGATCAGCGTCGGCTCGTAGCAGGCGCCCTGCGCATTACCACCGGTCAATACCCTGGCCCCATGACTGACCGCCTCGTCGACGCGTGAGCGGACTTGCTCCAGCGCTTGCTTGTTGATCAGCGGACCGATGATCGTGTCCATCTCCTTCGGGCTGCCGACCTTGAGGCTCTTGGTCTTGGCGACGAGCTTCTCGATGAACTCTTGCGCAATCGGGCGCTCGACGATGATCTTGCGGGCGGACATGCAGATCTGGCCCTGGTGCAGGAAGCTGCCGAAGGCCGTCGCATTGACGGCGTACTCGAGATCGGCGTCGGCGAGCACGATCAATGGGTTCTGGCCACCGAGCTCGAGCACCATCCGCTTCAGGTAGCGGGCGGCTTTCTGCGCCAGGATGCGCCCCGTCTTCGTCGACCCGGTGAAGCTAATGCGTCGGACCTTTGGGCTTTCCATGAATTCATCGACGACGGGCTCCGCCTGGCCCGGCGCATGCGTTACGACGTTGAAGACCCCGGGCGGGAAACCGGCCTCCTCGAAGATCTCGGCGTAGAGCAGGCCGCCGGTGATCGGCGACTCTTCCGACGGTTTCAGCACGACGGTGTTGCCGAAGGCGAGCGGCGTGGCGATCGAGCGTAGCGAGAGGATGAGCGGCGCGTTCCAGGGCGCGAGCCCAGCGACGACGCCGACGGGCTGGCGGATGCCCATGTAAAAGGCGCCCGGCAGGTCGGCCGGGATGATCTCGCCGACCGGCTGATAGACCAGGCCGGCAACCTGGCGGAGCAGGTTGGGCGTGAAGATCGTCTGGAACATGCCGAAGCCGAAGGTGCAGCCCGTCTCCGAGGCCAACAGGCCGACGACCTCCATCTGCCGGCGCTCGAGGATATCGGCCGCTTTCAGAAACAGGCGCTGCTTGGCGCCGGGCGGCGTCTTCCACCAGGCGGGAAAGGCCTTCGCTGCCGCCTCCACCGCGCGCTTCGCGTCCTCGCGTGTGGACGCGGGCACGGTCGCCATCGTCTCCCCGGTGTATGGGTCATGATCGGCATAGGTGGAGCCGTTGGACGCCGAGACCCACTTGCCATCGATGAACTGCCGGTATTCCTTCGGAGCGGTCTTCGCCGTCGCCTTCTCGTCGGATACGACTGTGCTCATCGCGCCTCCTCCTCACGCGGGAAATCCCGCGACCCTAACGTCTCGATTGTTCAGCCTAGCATCGGCTAGGCGCGTTCGAAACCGACGTAGTTTTCCGCCAGGGTCGTCGCCGCCGCCTGAGACGTCGTGATGTAGCGCAGGTAGGAGAGTCGCAGCTTGTGCTCGAAGGGATCGCCTGCCGGGTCGCGATGGAGCAGCGCCGTCATCCACGCCGAGAAGTGCTCGGCGCGCCAAACCCGCCGCAGGCACAGGCCCGAGTAGCGGTCGAGCAGGTCATGCGACTTCGATCGATACCATGCCGTTAGAGCCTCCGCGAGCACCTTGACGTCGGCGAGCGCGAGGTTCATGCCCTTGGCCCCAGTCGCCGGGACGATGTGGGCGGCATCGCCGGCGAGGAAGAGGCGGCCGCGCTGCATCGGCTCTGTGACCATGCTTCGCATGGGCGTGATGCCGTCCTCGATGATCTCACCGGGTTGGAGCTTCGGCTCAGCGAGGCGAAGGCGGAGCTCGTTCCAGATTCGCTGTTCCGGCCAGGCGTCCATCGTCTCGTCGGCGTCGACCTGGAGGTAGAGGCGACTGATCTCGGGCGATCGCATGCTGTGCAGCGCGAAGCCGCGCTCGTGGTACGCGTATACGAGCTCGTCGGAAGCCGGCGGCGTGTTCGCCAGGATGCCGAGCCACGCAAAGGGGTAGGTCCGCTCGTAGACGCGTGGGCCTCCACCCTGACCCACTCTCGCAAGCGGGGGAGGGAATGAAATAGCGGCGCGGGCGATGCCGTGCGAGCCGTCGCAGCCCGCCACGAACTCGCATTGGAGGGTTGCCGGTTCGCCGTTGCGGCGGTAGGCGATGCGGGGATGGTCATCCTCGATACCTTCGATGGCCGTTGCCTCGGCCTCGAACCAGATCTGACCGCCGTCCGCAAGGCGTTGCTGGATCAGATCCTTGACGACCTCCTGCTGGCCGTAGACGGTGATGCCCTTGCCGGTCAGCTGTCGGAAGTCGATGCGGTGCTCCTCCCCGGCGAAGCGAAGCTTGATGCCATCGTGCACGAGGCCCTCGCGGGTCATGCGGCCACCGACGCCGCTCGATGTCAGCAGATCTGCCGATCCCTGTTCGAGCACCCCGGCGCGGATCCGCCGCTCGACGTACTCTCGGCTGCGCGTTTCCAGCACGACGGATTCGATGCCCTGACGGTGCAGGAGATGGGAGAGCATGAGCCCGGCCGGGCCCGCCCCGATGATGCCGACGTGGGTCATCCGGCGTCGGCATGTTCGACGTTGCGCCCGCCCGGATCTGCCTGGCGCTCCTTCCTCAGGCTTTCATCAGCGTCCACCACCAGGTTCAGCATGCGGAGCAATTCGGCCTGCTCGCACTCCGATAGCACCGACACGAGCAGCCGGTTCATGCGAGCTGCCTTTGGAATCAGGCGGTCGGTGATGCGCAGGCCGAGCGGTGTCAGGCGGAGGAGGTTGCGTCGGGCGTCCCGCGGATCGCGAAAGCGCTGTACCAGGCCGCGGGCGGTGAGCCGGGCGGCGACTTCGGCCGTGGTCGAGCGGTCGAGCGAGACCCTTTCGCCGAGCGTCTTCTGGTCGATGTTCTTTTCCGCCCGGAGCGCGTACAGCACCGCGAACTGGGGCGAGGTCACCTCGGGCGAGACCTCGGCGTTCCAGAGCCAGTAATGGACCTGCTGGGCGCGACGGATCAGGTGACCGGGATGGCGGCGCAGGTCTTCATGCGAGGTTGACATGGGCCGGTTCTAAAACTATAGTCCGTGTACTGACGAATTTGAACCCCTTACAGGGAGGAGAAGCGGACATGGCCGACCAAGGGTTGTCGTTCGAGAGGCGAATCAGCCGTCGGGAGGTCTTAAAGACGATCGGAGGGGGCGCCCTGATGCTCGGCTCGGCCGACCTGCTGGCCGCGTGCGGCGAGATCAAGGGTTCGAGCACGACCACCAGCGGCACGATCGTGATCGGCTACGTCAGCCCGCAGACCGGCGCGCTGGCCGGATTTGCGTCCGGCGACAACTACGTACTCAGCCAGGTGAGGGGCACGAGTACCTACAAGAATGGGTTCAAGCTGGGCAGCAAGACCTACGACGTAAAGCTTGTGGTCAAGGACACGCAGTCGAGTCCCGATCGCGCCTCACAGGTGGCCCACGAGCTGATCCTGACGGACAAAGCCGACCTCGTCCTCACATCCTCGACCCCGGAGACCACCAACCCGGTGGCCGACGCGTGCGAGGCGAACGGCATCCCGTGCGTCTCCACGATCGTGCCGTGGGAAGCCTGGTTTTTCGCTCGTGGCGGGAAGCCCGGGACCAGCTTCAACTTCACGACCATGTTCTTCTTCGGCATGCAGCAGTTCGGCGAGTGCTTCATCCCGATGTGGGATCGGATGAACACCAACAAGGTGGTCGCCTTCACCTACCCCAATGATGCCGACGGCAACGCCTTCCGCGACAATAAGACGGGCCTCGAGTTCTATTCGGCGCAAGCGAGCTACCACAATGTCGACGGTGGGGCCTACCCCGACGGGACCACCGACTACAACAGCATGATCGCCAACTTCAAGAGCAAGGGCGCGCAGCTCTTCACCAACGCCCCCATCCCGCCCGACTTCAACACGATGTGGAAGCAGGCGTCGGTGGCCGGTTTCAAGCCGAAGCTGGCGACGGTGGCCAAGGTCCTGTTGTTTCCGGCGGATACCGAAGCCATCGGCGACCTGGTCAACAACGTCGCGACCGATGCCTGGTGGACGCCATACCATCCCTACACCTCGTCGCTCACCGGCCAGACCTGTAAACAGTTCGCTGACGCCTTTGAGTCATCCACCGGCAAGCAATGGGTGCAAAGCATCGGGTCGGTTCACTCACTCTTCGAGATCGCCCATAAGGCGTTCACCGCCGTCGACGATCCGCACAACCACACCGCGGTCGCCACGCAGCTCAAGAGCATGAACTACACGGGAATCAGCGGTCCGCTCGACTTCACCAAGGGGCCGGTTCCGGGTGTGGCGATCCAGAAGCCGGTCGGCGTGCAATGGAAGAAGGGCACCAAGTTCCCATACAGCATGGTCGTGGTGGACAACAGCGCGAACAAGAACGTTCCCGTAAACGGAGACCTCGTCCCAACCAATCCATGACCGCGGAGGCGGCCCTTCTCGAGCTGGCCAGCGTCAGCAAGCGGTTCGGCCGGATCACGGTCGCCGACAGCCTGTCGCTGCGCTTTAAGGCTGGGGAGACGGTCGGGATCGTCGGGCCGAACGGCGCCGGGAAGAGCACGCTGTTTGCGATGATCGCCGGCGACCTGAAGCCGGATACGGGTGACGTGCGCTTCGATGGGCGCTCAGTCCTTAAGCTCGACCCCGCTACTCGGTGTCGCATGGGGATCGCGCGGACCTACCAGGTGCCACGTCCATTCGAGAACATGACCGTCTTCGAGAACCTGCTGGTGGCGGCCTATCGCGGCGGCCAGCTTTCCCGACTTCAGGGATACACGGTGGCGGCGCAGATCCTCGAAGAGACCGGACTGTCGCAGGATGCGAACCGTCCGGCCGGACGCCTCGGCCTGCTGCACCGTAAACGCCTCGAGCTGGCCCGCGGGCTGGCGACACAACCGCGCATCCTGCTGCTCGATGAGGTCGCCGGCGGCCTGACGGACCCGGAAGTGGCGGAGCTGGTCGAGATCGTCGAGCAGGTGCGGCAGCGATCGGTGGGCATCGTCTGGGTAGAGCATGTCGTGCACGCGCTGACCCGCGCCGTCAGCCGCATCATCTGCCTCGCCGGCGGTCGGCTGATCGCGGAGGGCGACCCGCAAGAGGTGCTTGCCAACCCGGAGGTGAAGGAGGTGTACCTGGGAGTCGACATCCATGCTTGAGGTTCGCGACCTGACCGTCCGGCATGGATACCTGCAGGCGCTCACGGATATCAGCCTCACGGTGTCGCCGGGCGAGACTCTCGCCATCATCGGCGCCAACGGCGCGGGCAAGTCGACGCTGCTCCGCTCGGTCGTCGGCCTCCATCAGCCAAGCGCCGGCTCGATCCTGCTCGATGGCCGGGACATCACCGCGCTGCCGACGCATGCCCGGGTCCGCGAGGGGATCGCGCTCGTTCCCGAAGGGCGCCGATTGTTTCCGTCGCTCAGCGTCGAAGAGAACCTGCTGGTCGGCCGATCATCGGGACGCCCCGGTTCGTGGAGCGTGGACCGGGTCTTTCAACTCTTTCCGTGGATGGGCGACCGGCGCCGCGAGCCGACTGTTCACCTATCGGGCGGCGAGCAACAGGCGGTTGCCATTGGCCGCGCCCTGATGGCGAACCCCCGCGTGCTCCTTCTCGACGAGCTGTCGCTCGGCCTGGCGCCCACCATGGTGCGACGCATCTACGGGGTCCTGCCGGAGCTGGTCCAACAGGGCATGGCGGTCTTACTGGTCGAGCAGGACGTCGGCCAGGCGATGCGGGTCGCCAATCGGTTTCAATGCCTGCTCGAGGGTCGCACCACACTCGAGGGCAAACCTGCGGATACGACGACGGCAAAGATCGAAGCCGCCTACTTCGGCTTGGCGGGCCGTACCGGCCCAGGGAGCGCCGCATGAACTGGGTCAACGCCATCGTCCAGGGGATCCTCCTCGGCGGCCTCTACGCGCTCTTTGCCTGCGGGTTGTCCTTGCTCTTCGGCGTCGTCCGCGTCGTCAACCTGGCCCACGGCGACTTTGCGGTGCTGGCCGCCTACCTGGCGCTGGTCGTGATCACGACAACGCACGTGCCCGCGCTGCTCACCTTTGTCATCGTGGCGCCGCTGTTCGCCATCTTCGGCTACGGCGTCCAGCGGCTGATCATCCAGAAGAGCCTGGACGTCTCTCCGCTGACGACCTTGCTCGTGACCTTCGGGCTCTCCGTTGTCATCCAGAACGTCTTGCTGGTCACGGCATCCGCCGACAGCCACTCGTTCGATCTCGGCAGCCTGATCTCGGCGTCGTTGCGCGTGACGCCCGAGCTCTCCATCGGCTACGTGCCCCTGATGATCTTCCTGACGGCGATCGTCGTCCTCGTCGGTCTGCAACTCTTTCTCTCGCGCACTGCGATGGGCCGCGCGATCCGGGCGGCGGCCGATGACCAGGAGGCGTCGTCGATCGCAGGCGTGAACACGCGCCATGTCTTCGGGATCGCCGCGGCGATTGCTTTTGCCACCGTCGCCCTCGCCGGCCTGGCGCTGGGAAGCTCTTCGTCGTTCGATCCGAGCGCCGGCCCAGCGCGACTGATCTTCGCCTTCGAGGCGGTCATCATCGGCGGCGTGGGCTCGCTCTGGGGGACCCTCCTCGGCGGCATCATCCTTGGCGTGGCGCAGGCGATCGGCGCCCAGATCGATCCGAGCGGTGGCGTGCTCGCCGGCCACCTCGTGTTCCTCGCGGTGCTCGCGCTGCGCCCGCAGGGTTTGATCCGGGCTCGGCTGGCCGTATGATGGCGCCCATCGCGGCCGGCACAGCGGCGGGGACCGGGCCCGTGCGGGTGACGCGCTCCCGCCGATCGGCGCTGTGGGGGCTGATCGGCGCGGCGGTCGCGGTCATCCTGCTCGCGACCTTTCCCTACGTCGTCTACGCGGATGTGACGGATCTCCTCGTCAACGCCTTCATCCTGCTGGTCCTGGCCAGCATGTGGAATTTGCTCGCCGGCTACTGCGGGCTGATCTCGGTCGGGCAGCAGGCCTATGTCGGCGTGGGCGCCTACACCGTTCTGCTGCTGGGGCAAAACGGCATCAACCCCTTCCTGGGGATCCCGGTCGCGGTCGTAGTCGCGGCCGCGATTGCGGTACCGGTCTCCTTCCTGGTTTTCCGCCTTCGAGCGGAGTACTTCGCGATCGGCACCTGGGTGGTGGCGGAGGTGTTTTTCCTTGTCCTCATCCGGTTTCGCTCGCTGGGCGGCGGCACCGGGACCAGCCTTCCGGGGCTGGCGCTGATCGACCCGGTGTTTCGTCAGGCGTTGACCTACTGGAGCGCGCTCGCCGTAGCCGCGGCGGCGCTGCTCGCCACCTACCTGCTCCTCTCCAGCCGGATGGGATTGGACCTGACGGCGATCCGAGACAACGAGGTGGCAGCGCGCAGCGCCGGTGTCCGCGTCACGTCGGCGCAGCGGATCGTCTACGTCGTGTCCGCCGGCGGCTGTGGCGCCGGCGGCGCGCTGCTGATCATCAGCCAGCTCAATGTGCTGGCCAGCGCGATCTTCAGCGTCTCATGGTCGGCGAAGATGATCTTCATCGCGCTGATCGGAGGCGTGGGCAGCATCGAGGGACCGATCGTCGGCACCGCCATCTACACCGTCATCCAACAGACGCTGGCCCAGTTCGGCGCCTGGTACCTCATCTTGCTTGGGTCGCTGGCCGTGGTCGTCGCCATGTTCTTGCCGAAAGGGATCTGGGGCCTGATCAGCAGCCGCCTGCATCTGCAAGTCTTTCCAGTCGGCTACTGGCTGCACAACCCCCACCCTGCCCTTCCCGAGAGGGGGAGGGAAAAATCATGAGCGAAGACGAGCGCGAACCCCCATACCTCTACCCCGATTACGTCGGGACGCGACTGCGCGCACCGGCGAAGCCGCTGGTCCACCTTCCCGAGGGGTTTCATGATTTCCCCGCGCCGCTGTTTCCGCGGACCATCGCGGACCTCGATCACGACCTGACCCGCCGGCACTCAGGCGAGCCGCTCGGCGAAAGGATCATCGTCACCGGCCGCGTGCTCGACAGCGATGGGCGACCGCTGCGGAACACGATCGTGGAGGTCTGGCAGGCGAACGCAGCCGGCCGCTACCTTGACCAGGATGACCAGCACCCGGCGCCGCTCGACCCCAACTTCAGTGGAGCGGGTCGCTGCCTGACCGACGGCGACGGTCGCTATCGCTTCATCACGATCAAGCCCGGCGCATATCCGTGGAAGAACCATCGCAACGCGTGGCGACCGGCGCATATCCACTTCTCGCTCTTCGGCAGCCAGTTCCGCAGCCGGCTGGTGACCCAGATGTATTTCCCCGGCGACCCCTTGATGCCGCGCGATCCCATCCTCCAGTCGATCCCGGACCAGGCCGGCCGCGAGCGCCTGGTGTCGCACTTCGATCCCGAGACGACCGAGTCGGAATGGGCGCTCGGGTACCGATGGGACGTAGTGCTGCGCGGCCGCGCCGCGACGCCTTTCGAGGACGAGGGATGAGTGCGCCGCTGACGCCGTCCCAGACCGTCGGACCCTTCTTCGGCGTCGGGCTGCCCTTCGAGAGGGGGGAGCAGATCGCTGCGCCGGGGTCGGCCGGCTTGATTCGAATCGAGGGCCAGGTCCTCGACGGCAACGGCGACGCCGTCCCCGACGCGCTGCTGGAAATCTGGCAGCCGGACGGGCACGGCCGCTACCGCACGATGGCCGACGGCGAGGCGGCTGGATTCGGGCGCTGTCGCACGGATCCGGAGGGCGCATTCATCTTCCTCACGGCCAAGCCGGGCCCAACGCCCGCGCCGGACGGACAGACGCAGGCGCCGCATTGCAATGTCACAGTCTTTGCCCGCGGCCTTCTCCGTCACCTGGTGACGCGGATGTATTTTCCTGACGAGACGGCGGCCAACGCGACCGATCCGGTTCTGAACCTCGTCGAGCCGGCACGTCGAGAGACGCTGATAGCGAAGAATTGCGGTGGCGTGCTGCATTTCGACGTCAGGCTGCAGGGCGAACGGGAGACGGTGTTCTTTGCCATCTGACGCGCTCTTCGGGCCGAGCCTCAGCACCGATTTGATGCTGGTCACGGTGTCGGACCGCGCCTGGGTGCAGGCGATGCTCGACGTCGAGGCGGCGCTGGCGCGAGCCGAGTCGCGAATCGGCCTCATCCCAGCGAAGGCCGCCGACGGCATCGCGAGTCACTGCCGGGTTGACGAGTTCGACGTGGCTCAACTCGGGAAGGCCGCCGTCCGCAGCGCGAATCCGGTGATTCCGCTGGTCAATGCGCTGCGGGCAGCCGTGCCGCAGGATGCCGCTCCCTATGTGCATCGCGGCGCGACCAGTCAGGACATTCTGGATACGGCGATGATGCTGATCGCGCGGCGCGGCCTCGACCTCATCCTCGCGGACCTGGAGCAGGCGGCCGCCGCCGCGGCGGCGCTCGCCGACCGGCACCGAGCGACCGTGATGGCGGCGCGCACGCTGCTGCAGCAAGCGCTCCCCACCACCTTCGGCCTGAAAGCGGCCGGCTGGCTCGTCGCCATCGTCGAGGCGCGATCGGAGCTCATCCGGGTAAGGCGCACCCGGCTGGCGGTGCAGTTTGGTGGAGCGGCGGGCACCATGGCCGCGCTGTCGGACCGCGGGCTCGATGTCGCCCGCGAGCTCGCGGCCGAGCTCGCGCTGGCGGAACCAACGCTGCCATGGCACACCGCGCGAGCACGGGTCGTCGAGGTGGCGACCGCCCTGGGGATCGCTACCGGCGTCGCCGGGAAAGTTGCATTGGATGTCGTGCTCCTGGCGCAGACCGAGGTTGGCGAGATCTCCGAGCGCTCGGTCGCGGGACGCGGTACCTCTTCAACGCTGCCGCAGAAGCACAACCCGGTGGATGCGATCGAGATCCTTGCCGCGGTGCGAGGCATCAACGCCCAGGTTGCCGGGCTGCAAGGGGCGATGGTCCAGGAACACGAGCGGGCCGCCGGCGCCTGGCAGGCGGAGTGGCCGGCATTCGCGGAGACGCTGCGGCTCGCCGGGGGCGCCGTCTTCAGGCTGGCGTCGCTGCTGGCGGGACTGCAGGTCGACCCCGGGCGGATGCGACGGAACCTTGACCTGTCCGGAGGCCGCATCATGGCGGAGCACGTGGTGATGATGCTCGGGGAGCGGGTTGACCAGGTCATGGCGCGAGTGCTGGTGGACGCCGCCATTTCGACCGCGACTTCAACCGGCCGGCCATTCAAGGACGTGCTTCGGCAGGATCCGGCGATCACCACCTATCTCAAGCCGGACGAGCTGGCCGTCGCACTCGACCCGGCTGGGTATCTCGGCGTCGCCGGCCTGCTGATCGATCGCGCGCTTGCCGCGTATCGTGCACAACAGAAGGGAGAGGGATGAACGACGACGAGCGGCAGGAGCGCGGCATGAAAATTCGCCGCGAAGTCCTCGGCGACGAGCACGTCGATCGGGCGCAGGCCACGACCACCCCCTTGACGAAGGACTTCCAGGACCTGATCACCCGGTATGCATGGGGGGAGATTTGGGCTCGTCCGGGCCTCGACCGTCGCACCCGGAGCTGCATCACGATCGCGATGACGGTGGCGCTCAACCGACCTGACGAGCTGGCGATCCATCTTCGCAGCGCGCTCCGCAACGGGGTGACGGTCGGCGAATTGCAAGAAATTCTTCTGCAAACAGCCGTCTACTGCGGCGTGCCGGCCGCCAACGCGGCATTTCGGATCGCCCAGGAAGTGCTGGATCCCCACCCTGACCCTCCCCCAGGTGGTGAGGGGCAACCAGCTGAGTGACCTTCGCCACGGTGCCGGAGCTTCTGGCTTCGGCCGAGCACCGCTTCGGCGACGGGCCCGCCATCATCACGACGGAGCGATCCGAATCCTTCCGCCAGCTGGCGCGGTCGACTCGCTCCGCGGCTGAGGCGCTGCGCCGTCGTGGTCTCAAGCCGGGCGACCGGGTGTTGATGGCGGCACCCAACTCCCCGTCGCTGGTGCATGCCTGGCTTGGGGCGATTTTGGCCGGTGGCATCCCTGCGGCGGTCAATCCCGAGCTGAGCCAGACTGAACTCGATTACCTGCGCGACGATCTGCAGCCTGCTGTCACGCTGCTCGGTGACGAGGTCAGTGCGCTGGATGCGAGCTTGATCGAGTCGAAGACGCCGGCCTTCGCCGTCGAACCGCTCGAGGTGGCTGCCATCGTCTACACCTCCGGAACGACCAGCCGCCCCAAAGGGGTGATAGTCAGACACGCCGCCTACACCGAAACCGGTGCGTCCTTTCCGAGATGGATCGGCCTCAAACCTCCTCAACGTCTGTGGGTCTGCTTGCCGCTGTTTCACATCAACGCCCAGGCCTACTCGCTGATGACCGCGCTGGCCCATGGCTTCGGTCTCGCGCTGACGCCGAAGTTCCACGCCTCGACCTTCTGGCGCGATGCGCGAGCGCTCGAGGTGACTACGGTCAACGTCGTGGGCGCAATGCTGAAGTTCCTGGCGGCACAGCCGGAGAACACATGGGTCGAATCGTCGCTACGCACGATCTACGCTGCGCCCGGGCCGCCACCGGCGCAGCATAATCGGCTCGAGGCGCGCTTCCGGGTCCGCATCGTGACCGGCTACGGGATGAGCGAGAACCCGTTCGGCTGCGCCGAGAGCGTGACCTCGCGCACGAAGGCCGGCAGCATCGGACGTCCACGCCAGCCGGCGTCGCGTGCTTTCGAGAACGAGCTGCGCATTGTGCGGCAGGAAGGCGGCGATGCCGAACTCGGTGAGGTGGGGGAGCTCTGTTTCCGCAACCCGGTGATGACGCCTGGGTATTGGAACGCGCCCGACGTCACGGCGGCCACCATCAAGGACGGATGGCTGTACACCGGCGATGCCGGCTTCCGCGACCAGGACGGCGACGTGTTTCTGACCGGGCGGTACAAGGAGATGATCCGGCGGCGTGGCGAAAACATTGCGCCGGCCGAGGTGGAGGATGCCCTGCTTGCGCATTCAACCGTCCGCGCCGCCGCTGTCTTCGGCGTGCCGGCCGGGTTGATGGAGGATGAGGTTATCGCCGTCGTGGTTCTTCAAGACGGGGCGCGTCCCGACGAGGCCGCGCTCAAGGCCTGGGCGGCGACCCGGCTCGCCGCCTACAAGGTGCCAAGTCGCATCCACTTTCGGGATTCGCTGCCGACGACCGCCACACATCGCGTGGCGAAGGACAGCTTGCGCAAGGAGTATGGCCACGCCGCCAGCGCCGATTGACCTTCACTACCGGCTGGAGGGGCCGCCGGGCGCGCCGGTGCTCGTGCTCTCGCATGCCCTCGGGCTGTCGATGGCGATGTGGGACCCGCAGCTGCCGCGCCTTTCCCGAGCGTTGCGGGTGGTTCGCTACGACCACCGCGGCCACGGCGGATCGCCGGTGCCGGCCGGCCCGTACCGGATCGAGGACCTCGGCCGGGACCTGCTGCACCTGCTCGACCGGCTCGCGCTCGAGCGGGTGGCGTTCTGCGGGCTCTCGCTCGGAGGGATGGTCGGCCTGTGGCTCGCTGCGAACGCGCCCGAGCGCGTCGACCGACTGGTCGTCTGCTGCACGGCCGCGCGCATGCCGCGGCCCGACGACTATGCCGCTCGGGCCAGGCTCGTGCGCGCGCAGGGGATGGCCGCGATCGCCGACGGCGTGATCGGTCGCTGGTTCACGCCGGCGTTCCTGGCCCGCCGGCCGGATGTCGTCGCCTGGATCAAAGCGCTGCTGCTGGCAACCCCGCCCGAAGGCTACGCCGCCACCTGCGAGGCGCTGGCAGCGATGGACCTGCGCGACGATCTGTCGCGGATCGCCGCGTCAACCCTCGTGATCGCCGCCGCGAAGGACCAATCGACGCCACCCGAGCAGTCGCGGGAGATCGCCCGACGGATTCCAGGAGCCGAGGTTGTGGTGATCCCCGACGCCGCCCACCTGGCGAACGTCGAGCAGCCCGAGGCCCTCACCGACCAGATCTTCGATCACGTGACCGCCCGCCGCCGACAGTCGCCGGCTGGCTGATTGCAATTGCCACGGTCGGCGGCCACCGCCAGGGCACCACAATGGAACTATTCCGGTGGCGGCGTAGTTGCGCGTCAGCGCAAGGCAAATGGAGGTCCGACATGAACCCCGATGACTTTCCGGCACCAAAAGACGGCTTCGTTATCACCCACTTCCTGGTCGTCGCCGACCAGGATCGCGCCCGCGACTTCTACCAGAAGATCTTCGACGGCACGGTGCTCATCGAGCGTGACCCGGTGATCATGAAGGTCGCCAACTCGTGGCTGATCCTCAACGAGGGCGGCGGGCCGACGGACGACAAGCCGACCGTCACGCTGACGACGCCGCCCGACCCCAATCGCACGAGCGCGTTCCTCAATGTCCGGGTGGCCGACATCCAGAAGGTCTATAAGGAGTGGTCGGCCAGGGGTGCGACGTTCCTCACCGAGCCAAAAGACCACGGCCGCGAGATCCGCGCCTACATCCGTGATCCGGATGGCCATCTGATCGAAGTCGGCCAGACGACCGGCCGTCGCCCCGCCTGACCACCGCCTAACGAATCGCCTCGACCTTAACGCCGACTTTCAGCCGTGACCAGGCGTGGTCCGCTGTTACGGCTGGGACGTGGAGCCGAATGGCCAGTCCGAGGCAGGCCCGATCACCCAGGGAGAGCCCAAAAGCCTTGGTCCTTCGGTGCAAGTTGGCGATCATGACGGCGTCCTCAGCGGTCAACGGAAACACGGCCAATTTGCCACCTAATATCCCTCGGCGTTGCAGGTTCTCCTTGACCTCGTCCGGGTCCTCGCCGATCTCGGCGAGCTTACTGAGGACTTCGGCCAGGTTTACTGCGCTGATCGCCGAGCCGCGAACCAGCGCGTCCTCGACCACCTGGGCGCCAGCTTCATCGCTGAGATAGGCGAGAAGGGCAGAGGCGTCCAGGACGCAGCTTGCGTTTTCCAATCAGCGCGACGATGTCTCTCGCTTGGCTTCCGCTCGCCGGTCGGCGATGAGCTCATCGACAAGCGATCGGTGTCGTGCCTGCGCCCGGTAAAGCCCGCGTGTCTCCCTGACGGCCAGGCGTGGGCTCGTCAGGCGTAGCGAGCCGTCCGGCTGCACCGTGACAAGTAGTTCGTCACCCTCGCGGAGGTTCAGTTGCTTGCGGATCTCGGCAGGAAGGACCAGCCGCCCGCGGTCTCCGAGCTGAACGGGGAACGCTTCGGCGTGGGCCACGCCAGGAGTATACCACACGTCAGTCGATTTCCCACATCGAGCACAACGTGGGAACTTGGCGCTAGCCCGTCTTGACTGCCCTCAGGGAACGTCCTCTTAACGGCCTCTCATAGGCTCTCCTCGAGAGCTCTTCCGTCTTGTCTTTTGGCACTTTCCGGTGCATCCTAGGAACGTTCCAGGGCCTCCAGCCTGCCCTCACGAGAGGGAGGGAGTTGTACGAGGGGCCTGTCAGAGGAGGAAGCTGCATGAGCGTCGAAGTCCGTCCGGCTCGCGTCAACACTATGGCCCCCGAAGGCAAGGACCACCTACTGCGGGTCGTTCGCCGGGAGCGCCAGAAGTTCTACGACCTGATCGACAGCACCGACGACGAGACCTGGAAGACGCCGACCGCCTGTACCGAGTGGGAAATCCGCGACCAGGTGGGGCACCTTGTCGACGTAACCGAAGGCTATATCGAGCGGTTCGCCCTGGCCCGGGCTAAGAAGCCGTTCCCCGACGGTCTCGGGCTGCCCGGGATGTCCGGGATGCTCGATGAGGGGTCCAAGCGCTTTCGGACGTCGTCACGCGCCCAGCTGATCGCCCGGCTCAAGGAGTCGTCGAACAAGCTGTTCGAGATCTTCGACGCGCTAACGCCGGAGCAGTGGACGGGCGAGCTGATCCCCCACGTCTACATGGGGCCCTTGCCCGCCATGATCTACCCGGCGTTCCAGCTCATCGACTACTCCGTCCACAGCTGGGATATTCGGGCGGGACTCGGGCAGGTGCAGCCGCTGAGCGATGATGCCGCGAACACCCTGATCCCATACATGTTCATCGTCTTGCAGGTCACGGTCGATGCGGAACAGGCCAAAGGATTCGATGCGACCTGGGGCGTCCGGATCAGCGGCGACCAGGGCGGTAGCTGGAAGCTGCAACTCAAGGATGGCAAGCTGACTTACGAAGAAGCGAGCGTCGCCGCGTGCCCGGTCGTGTTCAATTTCGATCCCAACGATTGGGTGCTCACCGCCTACCAACGCTTCCCGGGCGGCGCGGCCATCGGCGACCGTGCGCTGGCGTATCGCATCCGGCGCCTATTCTTCAAAATCTAGGGCGGGAGGAACGATGGCCACCACCAAGGTCGATTACCAGGCGAAGCGCGAGGCGCTGAAGCAAGCCTATCTGAAGCCGAAGTCGAAGCGGCCGGCGACCAGCGCTCGGGGTATTCACCACCTGGCGCTGATCTGCTCGGACATGGAACGGACGATCAAGTTCTACAGTCAGGTGCTCGGCTTCCCGCTGGTCGAGCTGTTCGAGAACCGCGACCTGGCGAGTTCCACCCACTTCTTCCATGATCTCGGACACGGGAACCTGCTCGCCTTCTTTGATTTTCCCGAGGATCCGATGCCGCCCACTCGCGAATCGATCGGCGGGATGCACCATGTCTCGATTTCGGTCCCTCGTGAGCAGCTCGATCGCATCCGCGGCGAGCTCGACAAGCGCGGTATCGAATACTTCGGCCCGGAGCGGGTCGAGAACTCCCTCTACTTCAAAGGCCCGGATGGGGAACTGCTGGAGATCGAGGCCGATCCGCTCGAAGTGATGGAGGGCCGTCCGCTCGCCCAGTAACGGCTGGACACTTCACGCGCCCCGCGTCCTCTTTGGCCGCGGGGCGATCGCTCGCGTTGGCACCGAGGCCGGGGCGCTCGGTGAACGCGTCCTTTTCGTCTGCACACCCAGCCTTAAAGCTTCCGCCCATGCTGATCGGGTGCGGGCGTCGCTCGGCGCGCTGATGGTTGCCGAGTTCACCGATGTCGCGCCGCATGTTCCCCGCGATGCCGTCGACGCGGCGCGGACGCTCGCCGCCGAGAAGCAGGTCGACGTTGTGGTGGCAATGGGCGGTGGCAGTGCCATCGGGGTGGGGAAGGGGGTGGCACTTGGAGAGGGACCGCGGCCCACGCTGATCGCGATCCCCACCACCTACGCGGGCTCCGAAATGACCCCCGTCGTCGGCATCACCGATCGAGCAGCCGGAGAGAAACGGGTCCAGCGGGATCCGGCGGTCCTCCCAAAACTCGCGATCTACGATCCGGAAGTCACCCTGGATCTTCCGGCGGAATTGACTGCCGCGACGGCCATCAACGCGCTCGCCCATTGCGTCGAGGCCTGTTACGCCCGTGACGTCAATCCGGTGGTGCCGCCGGTGGCACTCGAGGGTATCCGGCTGATCGTCGGTTCGCTGCCGCGGTGTGTCGCGGCCGGTGATGACATCGAGGCTCGCGAGGATCTGCTGCGTGGCGCTTACCTGGCGGGCGTCAGCATCGCCAATGCGACGATGGCCCTCCATCACGGCCTCTGCCATGTGCTCGGTGGTCGCACCGGCGTGGCGCACGGGGTCCTCAACGCCATCATGCTCCCGCACGTGATGCGCTTCAATGCCTTCGCCGCGCCCGAGGCGATGACCGCGATCGCGGATGTGATGGATGCGGGCCCCCACCCTGCTCTCCGCCCAAGGGGCAGGGAGATTCCGCCCCCCACGGCCGCGGCCAGGGCAACGGCGGCGCTGGTCGCCTCGCTCCCGGTGCCGCAACGGCTTCGCGTTGCGGGCGTGCCGGAAGCGGTGCTCGACTCGGTCGCGGCGGAGGCCGCCGCCAACAGCACCGTCCGGGCCAACCCGAAGCCAGTCAGCGAGGCCGACGTCCGCGAGCTGCTGCGCGTGGCCTGGTGACGCTAAACGGACACCCAAAGTGGGCCGAACGACCTAGTCTGTGGGGCCGGCCGGTGCGGATGATGGCACCACAGTGACCGTCAGCAGTCCAGCCACCCGTGTGCTCCTGATCGCTGATGACCCGAAAGCCGGCGAGATCTACTGTCGCGTGCTCGAGTTCGTGGGCTACGAAGTCAGTCAGGCGGCCAATTTCGTCGATGTCCTCGGCACGCCGATGTCGGATGCCGACCTCATCGTTCTCTGCAATCTGGCCGCCCTCGCCTATCCAGGACAGGCGGCGCAGGTCATGAGGATTCCGGAGGGAACGGCCCCAGACGTACTTGTCGCCGAAGTTTATCGACGACTGGCGCCGAACCCGACATTGACCGCAACCCAAGCTGCCCGATGACCGGTGCGGGCGGCTGACGCTGCGGCTACCGTTGCGACGCCGCCGGCGACGAGCTGACGACTGAGAACGTCACCGTCGGCCGGTCCGAGGCGGTTGCCTTGAAGAGCGCGTTCGTCAGGAACACGCTGGTCACCGCGAGCAGTACAAACACAACGACGGCGAAGCCAGCCTGTACGACTGACCGATTCATGCCTTCCCTTCCTCCCGAGGTTGATCCCTACCTGATCAACACCGACCGGCCGCAGAAAGTTACATACGCCCCCACCCCCACCCGACCCTCTCCCACAAGGGGGGAGGGACGAGCCGCTGGTCTTAGGTCCGGCGGGCCGGGTCGTCGCCTCTCAGGCGGTCGGGGGCCCGCCCGGTTGCTTGCTTGGCGCATCCTTACTATGTGCCCCTGGATTGGCGCCGCAACCTGGCCGCCCTTTGGCTGGCCGAGTTCACGGCCATCCTGGGCTTCTCCTTTGCGTTCCCATTCTTACCGCTCTTTCTGCACCGCGAGCTCCACATCCCGAACGGTCCCGAGCTGGCCTTCTGGAGCGGCATCTCGGCGGGGACAACCGGCTTCGCGCTCGCGCTCACCAGCCCCATCTGGGGGCGGCTGGCCGATCGCTACGGACGCAAGCCGATGCTGGTGCGCGCCATGGTCGGCGGCGGTATTTCCGTCGGGCTGATGGGACTGGCCCAGTCAGCGCTGCAGCTGACCGTGTTGCGCGGCGTTCAGGGGGCGAGCTCCGGAACGGTGGCGGCGGCAACCGCGCTGGTGGCAACGGAAACCCCGGCGGCGCACCTGGCCTGGGCGCTCGGGATCTTGAGCTCGGCCATCTCGCTCGGGAATGCCGCGGGGCCCGCCGCCGGCGGGCTGGCAGCGAATCTCCTGGGGCTGCGCGCGATCTTCCTGGGCGGCGGCGTCCTGCTCCTGCTGGCGACGGTCCCGGTCCTGCTTTTCGTCCGCGAAAGCCCTCGCCGCTTCGCTCGCGCCGCGGCCCCGCCGGCGATGCAGGTGCTCCGGGGGGCGCGTCCGGGAACCGTGCAGGCGCTGGCGGTCCTGATGGTGGCGCAAGCCCTGCAGCAAACCAGCTACGGCGCGGCCCAACAACTCGTGGTCCTGCGCCTGCTCGAGCTGACCGGCGCAAATAATGCGCAATCGCTGACCGGCATCACCTTCGCGGCCGCCGGGGTTGCGACGGCTCTGGCCGCCGTCACCTACTCGCGCCTGCTCCGCCGCACCAACTACCGCAGTCTGACCACGAGCGCGGCCGTCCTCATGGGGCTCGCCTTGCTCGCCACCGCCGCCGCCCGCACGCCCGCGCTGACCATCGGCGCGTTCGTGATCAGCAGCTTCGTCACCGGCTCCTTGATCCCGGCGTTTGGAGCCATGATCGGTCTTGAATCCCCGGCCAGCATCCAGGCGACCATCTTCGGCGTCGGCTCGAGCGCGATCGCGCTCGGCTTTGGCTTCGGTCCGCTGATCGGCGGCTTCGTCGCCTCCGCCGCCGGCGTTCGGTCTGCGCTGGTGGTGGCCGGTGGGATCGCGCTGGTCCTGGCCGTGCTGGTCGGCGTTTGGTCGCGGGAGCCGCGTCCTCACCAGCCGATCTCGCCGCAAGGCCTGCCTGCCTGATCCTATCCCGACGGGCCTAAGATCAAAAGAAGGGATGCACCGGCAGGACCTGAACTTCGCGCCGTGGCCGTTACGAGCTGACGGCGGCGGCGATCATCCTGCGATGAGATCATGGAAACGATGGCCGACGAACTAACATTGATCCGTTGCCCGAGCTGCGGCAAGCAGAATCGGGTACGACCGGCGGCGAGCGGGGTGCCGCATTGCGGCGCCTGCGGAGCGACGCTCCCCTGGCTGACTGAAAGCGGCGAAGCCGATTTTCCAACGGTGGTCGAGCAGAGCGGACTGCCGGTGCTCGTCGATTTCTGGGCGCCCTGGTGTGGCCCGTGCCGGATGGTCTCGCCCATCGTCGAGCAGATTGCCACGGAGCTGCCCGGGCGGATCAAGCTTGTCAAGGTCAATACCGACAGCGCCCCGAACCTGTCTCAGCGTTTTGGGATCCGCGGAATTCCCACCCTGATCCTCTTCGACCACGGCAAGGAGGCGGCGCGCGTCACCGGCGCCCTCGGCGCCCCCGCCTTGCGGAATTGGGTGGAGGGGCATTTGCCAAAGACGGCCGCCGCAAGCTAGGCCGCGGGGTTCCGGCCCTTGAAGACGTAGAAGAGCAGCCAGAGCGAGGGCGCGAGCACGGCCATCCCCAGAACGATGATGATCGCCAGCGCGAGCAAGCTCGTCTCCGGCGCGGCACTTCCGTGAATGGTGAAGTCGGGCGGCACCAGTGCCGGCCACTGGCCCACTGCCCAGGCCCACAGCACGAAGACGATCTGCGCCGCGACCGCAATCCGGGCGATCCTCGGCTCCCCGCGCCAGACCGCGAACGCGGCGATCGGACCGTTCACCAGCGCGATGAGCAATAGCCAGAAACCCCGGCTCGTGAGCTCGGACCACAACAGCGGGGCCTGGCGCCACGCGAGGACGAGGCCGACCAGGGCCAGAATGCCAGAGACGATCGCGGCGCCGAACGCGCGCCGGCGGAAATCGCCTTGCAACGGCGGGTCGCCCTCCGTTTCGACCATCAGGAACGTTGCGGCCAGGTAGGCGCAAAGCGCGACGGCGAGCAGGGCCAGGTCGGCAGCCAGCCAGCTGATCCAGCCCGCGGTCACGTCCTGCCCGCCGCCCGCACGGACCGATCCCACGGCGACGGCGGCGAGAGCGGCTCCGAGAAATGCCGGCGCGATGATGCTGGCCCCCCCGAAGACGTAGCCCCAGGGCGCGAGCTCGCCAATCGCCTCGTGGCCGTGAGCCTGAAAGGTAAACGCGGCGCCGCGCAGGATGATGCCCAGTAACGCGATCGTGAACGGCAGATACAGGGCGACGCTGAGTGCGGCGAAGACGGTGGGGAAGGCCGTGAACAGACCGGTCAGCAGAAAGATCAGCCAAACATGGTTGGCTTCCCACACTGGACCCATGGCGGCCGCGATCGCGGTCCGCTGGGCTCTTTTCCGTGGACCGGATGCGAAGAGATCCCAGACGCCGCCGCCGAAGTCCGCGCCGGCCAGCACGGCGTAGATGGTGAGCGCGAGCAAGAGGATTGCCGCGACGCCGTCGGCGAGCGTCAAACCCGTCATTAGGGTGGCGGGATTCCCCGCATGTCGTCAGGGTCGCGGGATTCCCGCGTGTCGGCAATCGCAGCGCGCCGGCGTTCGCGCTGTGCCAGGAGGAGGAGCAGGCGTGCCAGCGTGACGCCGAGGGCGACGTAGAGCAAGAGAAAGATGATGAAGGTTGGGCCCAGGGCGGGTGAGGAGGTCGCGGCCGCCGAGGTGCGCATGACGCCGTAGATGATCCAGGGTTGCCGGCCGAATTCGGTGACGAACCAACCGCCTTCCATCGTCACCACGCTGGCGGGCCCCGCGAGGATCAGCGCCAGTAACAGCCAGCGGTCAGTCGGTGGCGCGCGCCGGCGCACCGCAAGCAGCCAGTAGAGCAGACCACAGAGGCCGAGCGCCAGCCCGAATCCGACCATGATCTGGAAGGAGAGGTGGACGACGAGCACGTTCGGCCACAGGTCGCGGGGATAGGCGTCGAGTCCTTTGATCGTCGCATTCGGGTCGCCTTTCACCAGCCAGCTCAGCAGGCGGGGAATCTCGATCGCCAGCACCATGCGGTTCTGGCTGGGCAGCGGCACACCGCCAATATGGAGGGGCGCGCCTGATGTGGTGGGGAACAGGCCCTCCTGCGAGGCAAACTTGATCGGCTGGTCGCCGGCGATGAAGCGCGCGCTCGTGTCGCCTGTGATCCCGGCCAGCCCGCTGGCCACCACGGCCATGACCATCGCCAGCGGCAGGGCGCGGCGGTGTAACGCGTCACCGTGTCCGCGCAGAAAACCGGCAGCATAGACGGCCGCGACCGCGAAGCCGCTGACGACGTAGGCGGAAACCAGCATATGCAGGTCCTCGGTGGGCGTCGACGGGTTGAAGGCGGCGGCCAGGGGATCGACGCGGATGATCCGATTGCCAGCCACCTGGTAGCCGGTCGGCGAGTTCATCCAGGCGTTCACCATGACGACGAACAGGGATGAGGCCGCGCCAGAAATCGCGATCGGCAGCGAACAGAGCCAGTGCGCCAGCGGACTGAGACGGTCCCATCCGTAGAGGTAGAGGCCGAGAAAGATCGCTTCGATGAAGAAGGCGAAGCCCTCCGCCGAAAAGGGGAGGCCGACGATGCTGCCGCTGAACGCCATGAAGCCGGGCCAGAGCAGCCCGAGCTCGAAGGACAGCGCCGTGCCGGAGACCGCGCCGATCGCGAAGATCAGACTGAAGGCCTTCGTCCAGCGGCGGGCCAGCGCGATCCAGGCGGGGTCGTGCCGCCAGAGTCCGATCGCTTCGGCCGCAGACATCAACAGCGGCATCCCCACACCCAGCACGGCGAAGACGATGTGGAACCCGAGTGAAGTGCCCATGATCGCCCGGGAGAGGACGACGTTATCCATGGCCTTTCCCTAAAAGATAGCCTCGGGGCGGACGCTTCGATGCAAAGGCAGGAGATCCGGTCGAGCGCTTCGCGGCGGAAGCCGACAAGCATCCGGTCTTCGAGGTCCTGTCAGGGTAGGCCCCACCCTAACCTCCCCCAGAGGGGGAGGGAAATTGCTAGGCCTTTGGGAGCGTCACGTGCCGACCGATGATCGGCAGGCGTGCACCGTACTGCAGCACCACGGGGGCAAGCTGGCTGGCGGCGAGCTGGGGACGCAGCGTTCGTTCGTAGTAGTTGATCACCTGAGCGTATTGGCCGAGCTGCGTCAGCGGAACCGGGTGCGTCGAGGCGACGTTCGCCAGCTGGCCCAACTCACTCGACGGCACCAGCCCGGCCGCCTGCGGATTCTCGGCCAGCAACATCCGCATCGCCGCGACCTGGGTCGGCTGGATGGACCTGACCTGACTAAGCGGGTCGAGCACGCGACCGGCCCCGGCCAAGCCGAGTAAGACGACATAGACGATGACGAAGGCGAGGGCGCCGTTCGCCGCCGCGCCCAGGAGTGTGTCGAGCTGCTTGGTCAGCGGCAATCGGAACAACGACTGAAATAGCGTGCGGGCGGCGAAACCGACGACCAACGCCAGCGCGATCGGCAAAAGGAAGATCGCAAGCGGCCGCGGAACGCTGGAGGGAACCAGTCCGGCCAGACTCGGGTGGGTCGAGACGATCCAGTAGCTGAGGAGAAAGGTCCCCTCGGCCAGGAGGGGCCCGATCAGCCCATTTCGCCAACCGATCAGCACGCCCAGACCGATCACCACCACGATTCCGATATCCACCAGGTTCATAAGGCGACGCCATTGTCGCCGATGGCGCCGGAGAACTCAACTAGAGGCAGCCGTGGGAAGTCCTTACCGGGGCGGTCGCCGGCCTCTATCCCGCGCTACGTGCCGCGCGCCTGGCTTCGTAAAGCGTCGGGCGGAAACCGCCTGAGCTGGAGGGCTTCTCCACCATGCCTGGGCGGCCGCGGAAGCCAAAAAGGCCAACAAACCGCTCCAGCGCGTTCGCGTCACCGTGGCGTCAATGGCCGGTGACGCACGGCGGTAGCAGTGCAGCCGGAGCCCGTCGAAGCGGCCGCAGTTTCGGTCGCCTAGCGGCGAAGCTGCGGCGCGCGTGGAGGGGAGGTCGCGACGGCGGTGATCCGGACGTCGCGCCGCACTGCCTCGGCGGCGGCGAAGTTCAGCAGGCGGTCGCCCTCCTCGGCCACCGCTATCCGGTCGGTCTTCGTGAGACGTCGTAAGGGCTCGATCGTCAACGTCGCGGCATCGCGTGCTCGCTTGATTGTCCAGGTGCCGTGGACGAAGCCATCGACCAGGAGCGTGCCCGTGAAAATCACATAGCGGTATGCGTGGTCGATGACCCGGGTGCGGTCATCGTGACCGATCAGCAGGTTGTCGTACTCGGGGAGGAAGCGCGGTGGGGCGGGGGTCTGCGGATCGGGCAGTGGGCCATCCAGCACGTCGAACAGCTCGCGGCCGCGCTCGTCCTGAAAGGTTCGAAGCGTGGGACGGAGTCGCTCGACACCGTCGCGGAGCGCCGTCAATCCAGACCAGGCAGAGATGTCGGAGACGGTGGCCGGACCGAAGGCGGCCAGGTAGCGCAAGATCAATTTGTCAATCGAGGGCTTGCGGGCGAGCGGCCGGCCGAGCCACAGCTCCGCCGTGGTACAGGTCGCCTGGGCGCTCTTTCCCCAGACGCCCCGCGGCGGCACCTGGACCAATGCGAGCAGGTGACGAATGGCGTAGGCAAGCGACGTGGCGTCGCGGTCCGGCCAACGCCGGCGGAGGAGGGCGCCGAGCTCCGTAAGCGTGCGGGGCTTCTCTTTCATGAGCTTGGTCGCCTGGCGAATCAGGGGTTGCATCTCCATACCCACCAGGTTCCGACCGAAGGGTGAGGCCTGCAGTGAGCGCTCAAGGACAGGTTGGAACAGCGGACGCAGCGCGATGCAGTCGGGTGCGGTCACCAGGTGGATGGTGTTGCGCAGTATCCCGAGCCGAACCGCACGCCGCTGACTGATCAGGTCCGCCAGCTCGTTCGGCCGGAATGCTTCGAGCCGTGTCCACAGGCCAACGTACGGGGAATTCGGCACCTGGGCCTGCATCGCCACCAGGTGCTCGATCTCGTCGGCGGCCGATGCCTTGCGGCGGCGAAGTAAGTGCTGGCGCTCGAGCAGGGCGCGGTTCAGCGCCCGCTGGCTGAGCACCCTTCCCGAACCGCGCGAGGGACTCAACGGACGAAGCGTCGCTTGGTCACGAGACTGTCGACGATCGCGCCGGCGATCAAGACCGCGACCAGCGCCGCAAGCTGGGCGACCGGCGTGACGGCGATGCCGATCAGCGATGTCGGCAGAGCGAGGATCGCGATGCTCAGCCGGACAATGATCGGCCCGCTGTGCAAGAGCCAGCGGAAGAGGACCAGACCAAGGGCATAGGCAGCAACGCCTGAGGCGAGGAAGAGCGCCGTCGATACGGTTGCCGGCCGGTCGTACCCAGCGACCGCCAGCTTCATTCCCGCGGCCACCACAACGATACCGCCGAGGAGGGGCAGGAAGATGTAGCCGAACGCCTGGACGGCCAACCACGGTCGCCGCCCCTGGGATGCTTCGCGAAGACGAAGACCAGGTCGAAGAACAGCTCGAGCGACGAAACGTGGACCTCCGGCTCGACAACCTGGGCCGACCCGCCGGATACTCTCACGGAATCCGAGCTTAACCATCTCGCACTCTCCCGGCGAGATTGAAGGAAAACCAGACCGGTTAGGTTTAGGCTAGCGGCGTGAAGGATGTCCTTCGCTTGCTGGAGTCTCAGCGGGAAACCGAGCGCCGGTTCGTGGCCGACGCCACCGGCGAGCCCGATTACCCTCGGGGCTGGCCGGCGGCGCTACTCATGGCTCATGTCTCCAGCTGGCGTGAACAGCTTCGCGGCGGGTTGATCGAGGCCAGTCGCGGGCAGCCGGTTTCTGCGCCGCCGACCGATGTCGACGCATTCAACGCAGCAGAGCTGGCCAGGAGTGCCGGATTCTCGCTTTCGGATGCGGCGACCCGGGCAGACGCGCTGCTCGGTGACCTGATCGATCTATGGGCGACATTGGGAGACCGGCCCTTCGGCTGGTACATCGCGAAGACGACCGGGGAGGCGCTGATCCGCAACAGTTACGCTCATCCACGGAATCACCTGGCGGAGCATTTCATCGAGCGCGGAGATGCCGCGCGCGGCTATCGGACGTACGAGGAATCGGCGGCAGAGCTTCGAACGGTCGAGGCCCCGGGTCACATCCTCGGGCCAGCACTGTACAACGTGGCCTGCGCTCGTGTCGGCCAGCGCCGGTTCGGTGAGGCGCTGCGCTTGCTGGAGGAGGCGATGCCGATGCGCCCTGAGATGCGTGCGACCGCCGCTGCGGACACGGATCTCGCGCCGCTCAAGAACGACCCACGCTTTCACGCGTTGCTGAGCTAGGTCGAGTGGCCGCCGGCGGAGGGCGGAGGAACGCGATCCCGTAGGCGATCGCGCATAACGGGAGATCGATGTGAATCCCCCAATAACCGACCCGCTCAGGGATGAGCCAGGCCAGGAGGATGTAGAGCGCGACGGCTGTAGCATGCGCGGCCAGCTGGAGTCGTATGGAGCGGCCGTACGTGACGGCGAACGCGGTGAGAACGAGGGGGAGGAAGGCCGTGAAGCGGCCGACGGAGAACCCGGCGATGAAGGAAAAAACAAAACCGCCGAGCGTCGCCACAGAAAGAATCGCCAGCGCCCGACGGTAGCGCCCCTCGAGAAACGGGATCCCGCTCAGGGTGCCGAACAGAAATAGCCCCAGACTGCTCCACGCGATCGCGCCGAGCGCAGCCTGCCATCCGGTTTCCACGTATTCCAGCTCAGGATAGTCGGGGCGGGCTGCTGATCGACTTCGCGATCTTGTCCCGCACCATCGCTGGACCTATGCTCGTGCCAGAGTCATGGCACAAGGCAGTCGCTCCTACCGGATGCGCTGGGTCGATGTCTTCACCGATCGGCCGTTCGCGGGGAACCCGCTGGCGGTGGTGCTGTCGGCCGACGGCCTCTCCACCGAGCAGATGCAGGCGGTCGCCCGGGAGACGAACCTGTCTGAGACGACCTTCGTGCTCCCGCCGCAGACCCGCGGTCACGCCGCCAGGGTGCGGATATTCACGCCGCACGTCGAGCTACCGTTCGCGGGCCACCCCACGATCGGCACCAGCTGGGTGCTGCTGACCGAGGGATTGGTGAGTGCCGATGCGCCGGCCCTAACGTTGGAAGAGGGCGTGGGGCCAGTGCCGGTCCGGATCGAGCGCGACGGCACCCGACTGGTCCTGTGGATGACGCATCCGCCGGTGAAGTTCGGCGCGGTGATCGAGGGGCGCGCCGAGGTCGCCGCCGCCCTGCGGATCACGGTCGACGAGCTCCGTCCGAACGTCCCGCTGCAGCTGGTTTCGACCGGCCTCCCGTTTCTGTATGTGGCGCTGAAGGATGCGGCCGCCGTCGATGCCGCCGCCTCGCGTGGTGAAGCCCTCGCCAGCGTCCTCGACTCGCATAGCCGCCCGCCGGTCTTCCTGTTCGCCGCAACCGGCGGGAACCGTCTCTACAGCCGGATGTTCGCACCGCACACAGACTCCCCCCTTGCTGAAGACCCCGCCACCGGCTCCGCCAGCGGTCCCCTCGGTGCCTTCGCGGTTCGCTACGGGTTGATTCCGCGGGCCGCCGACGTCGCCATCGTCAGCGAGCAGGGCACCAAGATGGGCCGGCAGAGCTTCGTGCAGATCAAGCTCGCCTATCGGCCCGCCGACGACCTCCCGACCCAGATCGAGGTGGGTGGCTCGGTGGTCCCGGTGATGACGGCGGAGCTCGCGGTAACCGGATGACGCCTCCCTTCAGTCCCGTCCGTCGGATTGGCGACGTCGTCGCCCTGTCCGGACAGACCGGTGTGCGTGACGGTGAATTGGTCGGCGGCGGCTTTCTCGCCGAATTGCAGCAGGCCCTGGAGAACCTCGGCCGTTTGCTGGACGGCGCCGGCCTCTCGCCCCGCGACGTCATCAAGGTCAACGTCTACCTGACCGACATCGCCGACTGGAAACGGCTCAACCAACCGTATGCGGACTTCTTCGGCGAGCCCTACCCGGCCCGCACCGCGCTGGCCGTCGCCGCGCTGCCCGGCGGCGCGAAGGTAGAAATCGAGGCCTGGGCCATCAGTCCGTGAGTGGCGGCGTCATCGGGCTGACCGGGCTCGCGCTCGTGACGGGCGTGGTCGGGGGTGCGCACCGCGTGGCGCGGCGCTGGCTGCGACCGGCCGCCTGACGCCCGCTGAGAGCAGACTGAGGCGAGCGCCTGACTCCAGCACGTCGAGCGCGCGGTTGACCAGCTCCACGAGGCCGTGGCGACCGTTGGTTCGCATCCACTCGAGACTGGCCTCGAGCATCGCGCCAGTCACGACGCGCGCCGTGACGCGCAACTCGAAGTCATCGGGGCGGCGGCCGGTCCGTTCAGCCAGTAACTGCGCGATCAGCACCTGCGTGCGCTCGGCTTCGTCCCAAAGTCGTGCCCGCAGCTCCGGGACCTCGAGGAACAACCGGCCACGGGCGAGGATCAGGTGCTCGTCACGCTGAAACACCGCCGCCAAGCCCTCGAGCACCTGGCGGAGGCCGACATTCAGCGGTTCGTCCTTGGGGCGCTCGAGGAACATCCGGATCGCCATCGGGTCATAGGCGTCGTAAAGGACCACGTCCTCCTTGGTCGGAAAATAATTGAAGAACGTGCTCGGTGAGATCTCAACGGCGGCGGCGATCTGCTCGACCGTCGTCTGCTCGTAGCCTTCCTTTTCGAAGAGCCGCAGCGCCGTCCGCTGGATCAACTCCCGCGTCTTTTGTTTCTTACGCTCGCGCAGCCCGATGGTCCCAGCCGGCTGACCATCGGGCCGCGGCCGTTTTGCAGGCTTAACTGAGGCCATCGTCACACGTCTCCGGCATCGATGGGCGAGACCCGGGCGGGGAGGAAGACCGCGATCGCGATGGCTGCCGCCAGCACCAACGCGGCGCTAACGAGCATCACCTCCGTCATCCCCTGCGTGTAGGCCTCGTTGGCAGCACGCGCCAGCGCGGCACCGATCGGCGCCGGGAAATGCGCGGCGACCGCATGAGCGCCGGCCACGCTACCCAGCGCCACCTCACGAGCACCGGACGGCAATGCCGCGACCTGCGGTCCGATCTGTGCCTGGTAGGCGTTATTGAGGATGCTGCCGAGGATGGCGACGCCGAACGTTGCGGCGATCTGTTGCAGGGCCCTGGTCAGCGCCGAGCCCGCGCCGGTCTGTGAGGGCGGCAGCGTCCCGAGGATAATGTCGAGCGTCGTTGGGAGGGCAATCCCCAGGCCAATGCCGATGACCGCCAGCGCCGCTGCCACCGGGCCATACCCGGCGTCGGCGCCGATCCGGGAGAAACCCAGCAACCCGGCGGCGGTCACGACCAATCCGGCAGATACGCCGATCCTGGCACCCAGCCTGGCGGCCAGGACGTTGCCGATGACGGCACCGACGATCACGCCGGCGATCAGCGGTAGCAGTTTGATCCCGGTCGCCTGCGCGTCGTTACCCAGGACGATCTGGATGTAGGGCGTGAGGATGAACATCACGCCGAAGAGGGCGAAGCCGGTCACGACGAAGGCCATCGTCGCCCAGGTGAAGCCACGGTTCCGGAAGTTGCGGAGGTCGACGAAGGGCGACGGATGGCGCAGGTCCCAGACGATAAACGTGGCCAGGATCAGCGCGCCGCCGACGATCCCGACCAGGACCTGTGGGTCGGTCCAACCATGGATCGGTTGCTCGATGACACCGTAGACGAGCGCCGTGACACCAATCACGGCGAGTAACCCGCCGACCAGGTCGAAGGGCCGCGGCTGCGGGTCCTTGCTCTCCGGCACCAGCAACCAGACGCCGACCAGCGCAATGACGACGACCGGCGCGTTGATCAGGAAGACGGATCCCCAGGCGTAGTGGGTCAGCAGCCAGCCGGCGACCAGCGGGCCGAGCGGGAGGCCGAGGAAGGCGCCCGCGGCCGCGGCGCTGACGGCGCGGGGACGTTCCTTTTCGGTAAACATGCTGGGCAGGATGGAGAGGGATAGTGGGAGGATGAGCGCCGCGCCGACGCCCATCAGGGCGCGCATCGCGATCAGGCTGGTTGCGGTTGTCACCTGGCTGGCGATCACCGACGAGATACCGAAGATGGCGAGCCCGACGAGCAGCAGTCGCTTACGGCCGTAACGGTCGCCAAGGACACCGCCGGGAAGCAACAGACCGCCGAGTGCCAGTGTGTAGGAGGCCGCGATCCACTGCAGATCGCTGGTCGTGGCGCCCAGCTTCGACGAAAGGGTAGGGAGGGCGGTGATCAGTACGGTCGAGTCGAGGCCGATGACGAGGCCGCTCACGACCAGAGCGGCGAGCGCCCACCAGCGCCCGGCTCGCCCATGCGCGGAAGGTTCGATATCGATTCTCCGGATGTCGACGGTCATGGCGTCACCTCCTAGTCACATTAAAATACTAGTGACTCCAAAAATCAACTCGCTATAGGAAACAGACGGGTCGCGGCCCGGCCAACGATTGCCTACGATTGACGCAATGAGCCCGATGACGATGCCCAAGCCCAGCGAGCAGGCCAAGGCCGCCTTCCAGAAACTGGTGCCGGCAGACCCGGCGGTCGCGAGCCGGCCGATGTTCGGCAACCTGGCCGCGTTCGTCAATGGCAACATGTTCTGCGGTCTGTTCGGCGAGGACCTGTTCGTGCGCGTGTCCGACGCCGACCAGGCGAAGATCCGCAAGCAAGGTGGCAGGGCCTTCGAGCCGATGCCGGGACGGGCGATGACAGGCTACGTGGTGGTGCCGGCCGGCTGGCAGAAGAAGCCGGATGCGACCCGGGCCTGGGTGATCACGGCGCTGTCCTGGTCACGCGCCTTACCGGCAAAGGCGTCAAGGACCGCGAAGAAGGCGGGAACGAAAAAAGCTACCGCGACGAAATCCGTCGCGAAAAAGAGCGCCCCGGCTCGTCGTCCGCGCTAAACGGGGCGGAGCAAGCCGAGTGGGATGACGCGTTTGGTCTTCTTTTCGTAGCCGGCGTAGCGGGGCATCGAGGCGACGGCCTTGTCCCAGAGCCGCCGACGCTCGGCGGGATCCGTGACCGGCTCCATCCGGACGTTGATGAGTCGGTCGTTGACCTGGATGCTTGCCTTGGGATTCGCGACCAGGTTAAGCCACCAGGCCGGGTCGAAGTCGGACCCGCCCGCCGAACCGATCACGAAGAATCCATCGCCCTCCGGCACGCCATTTACTGGCACCGTCTGCGGCCGGCCCGTCTTCCGACCGGTCGTCGTGAGCAAGAGCACCTGCAGCTTTCCCATCCGGCGGGCCAGACCACGCCGATACATGAACCGGTGGATCGCGCCGCCCGCGCGAAGCATCGAGCGACTCATGCCACCGGGGCGTTTGGTCGGGGTGTTGCTAGCGGCGTTCTTATTCACGGCCTGACCTTAGCACGGGGGTGATCTAAGCGAGCTCCTTGCGCCACGGTGGGTCGGCGCCCGCGCGGGTGCAGGTGAGGGATGCGACCAGGCAGGCAAACTCGAGAGCGGCACGGAGCTCGTCGCGCTCGAGCCGCAGATCCCGGCTAAGCCGGCCATGGTCGTGCAGCCACGCCAACAGCGCTGCGCCGAACGCGTCGCCGGCCCCGATCGTGTCGACGACCTGGACCACCGGCGCTGGGACCCGTACTTCGGTGTTCGCGCTCATGGCAAAGGCGCCCTCAGCCCCCAGGGTCACGACCACCAGCCGGGGCCCGCGCGCCAAGAGGGCACGGGCGGCCGCCAATCGGTCGAGCTCCGGAAACAGCCAGTCGACGTCGGCATCGCTGGCCTTGACGATGGTGCTCTGGGCGATGATCCGATCCAACCGTGCTCGGTAACCGGCCGCGCCGTTCACCATCGGCAGACGGATATTCGGGTCGACCATCACGAGCCGCTCGGTGTGCTCGCGGTCGACGAGCGCCGCGATGGTGGTCGCGATCGGTTCGAGCACGAGGCCGAGGGTGCCCACGTGCAGCGCGGCGACCGTTGGGTCCAGTGACGCGGGAAGCATCTCGGGGGTCAGGTTCGGGGCCGACGTGCCGTCGATTACGAACCGGTACGCGGCGTGGCCGTCCCGGTCGACTTCGGCGATGCCGAGCGTGGTGGGCTCGGGACCGAGGCTGGTGAGGGAGAGGTCGCCCCCATCCGCCGCCAGCAGGTCCCGGAGCTGCCGGCCGAGCGCGTCGGTCGACAGGCGCCCGAGAAACTGAGTGGGAACGCCCAGCCGGGCCAGGGCGCGCGCGGCATTGAAGGGTCCGCCGCCGGGCGAGTCAGCACCTCCCACCGCGCCCCCACCCTGCCCTCCCCCAGAGGGGGAGGAAAAATGCCCCCGCAAGGCGGGAGGGAGAGAAATCCGGTCGATGAGGGCCTCACCGCACACGATTACCATGACGAAAGCTATGAGCATGATGCAGGACGGCGAGCGCTACGCCAGGATGCCGTATCGGCGTACCGGCCGCAGCGGATTGATGCTACCGGCCATGTCGCTGGGCCTCTGGCAAAACTTTGGGGGCGACCGCCCGATCGAGACGCAGCGGGCGATCATCCGCCGCGCCTTCGACCTCGGCATCACGCACTTCGACCTGGCGAACAACTACGGCCCGCCATACGGCTCCGCCGAGGAAAACTTCGGCCGTATCCTTCAGACCGACCTTGCCGGGCGCCGCGACCAGCTCGTGATCTCCACCAAGGCGGGCTACGACATGTGGCCAGGACCGTACGGCATCTGGGGATCGCGCAAGTACCTGCTGGCCAGCCTGGATCAGAGCCTGCGCCGGATGGGGCTCGAGTACGTCGACATCTTCTATTCTCATCGGTTCGACCCCGAGACTCCGCTGGACGAAACGATCGGCGCGCTCGACACCGCGGTGCGCCAGGGCAAGGCGCTGTATGTGGGCGTCTCGTCCTATTCCGCGCGCCGGACCAAGGAGGCGGCCGCCGTCCTGCGCCGGATGGGAACGCCCTTGCTGATTCATCAACCCTCCTATTCGCTGCTCAACCGATGGATCGAGCCGGATCTCCTGAACGTTCTGGGGCAAGAGGGGATCGGATCCATCGTCTTCTCGCCGCTGGCGCAGGGCCTGCTGACCGACCGCTATCTGAACGGCGTCCCGGCGGGCTCCCGGGCGGCCCAGTCAGGGTCGTTCTCGCCGGACCTGCTGACCGACGCGACGCTGGCGAAGGTGCGGGCGCTGAACGAGGTCGCGCAACGGCGTGGCCAGACGCTGGCCCAGATGGCCCTGGCCTGGACTCTGCGCGACCCGCGGGTGACGTCGACGCTGGTCGGAGCCAGCAGCGTTGCCCAGCTGGAACAGAATGTCGGGGCCCTGAACAAGCTCGAGTTTTCCGGTGACGAGCTCAGCGAAATCGATCGCTACGCCACGGACAGCGGCATCAATCTCTGGGCCGCATCCAGTAAGAATTAGCTGAGGCCCGCCTCGATCCCGAGGCGTCATCGGCAAGTATCGCCGCAGTTTAAGCTCAGGTTTACGCCATGAAAACCGCCGAACGCAGTCAGCTGACCCCAGAGCTGGTGGCTCGCTTCCCACGCCCTGGGATGGCCATTCCCGGCAGGATTCGGTATTCGCCGGACGCAAAATTCGTCACCTACCTGTTCAGCGAGCGCGGCGATCTGGTTCGTGACCTGTGGCGGCTGGATCTGGCCAGCGGCCGTAAGGAGCACTGGCTGTCACCGCCGGGTGAGGCGGTGACGGAGGAAAACATCTCGCGCGAGGAGGTCCTGCGTCGGGAGCGCCTTCGGCTGCGCGAGACCGGGATCACAGATTACAGCTGGGCCGAGAAAGCCAACGTCATGTTGCTGCCGCTGCGCGGCGAGCTCTACCGCTGGGCAGAGGGAACGGTCAGCCGGCTGACCGGCGGCGGAGTGATCGATCCCAAGGTTACCGATGACGGCCGCCATATATTCTTCGTACGCGACGGCGACGTCTGGACGATCGAGGCCGCCGGCGAGCGGCGGCTCACCTCGCACCCGCCAGGCGCGACCAATGGGCTGGCCGAATTCGTCGCCCAGGAAGAGCTCGATCGGTTCAGCGGCTACTGGCCCTCACCGCGCGGCGACCTGGTCGCCTTCGAGCAGGTCGATGAGTCGCATATTCCGATTTTTCCGATCGTGCATCAAGGCAAGCCGGTGCTGCAGATCGAGGAGCATCGCTATCCCTTTGCCGGTGCTGAGAATGCCCGGGTCAGGCTCGGCGTGGTCTCGGTGGAATCCGGGATCACGACCTTCATGGACCTCGGCATCGAGGATGGCTACATCGCCCGGGTCGACTGGCATCAGGATGGTCGCCTGCTGGTGCAGTGGCTGTCGCGCGATTGGCGGCAGTTCGAGCTCCTCGCCTACGACGTCCGGACCGGTGGCGGGCGCGGGATCGTGGTGGAGAAGCTCGACCCGTGGATCAATCTGCACGACGACCTACGGGTCCTCGAATCGACCGGTGAATTCACCTGGTCGTCAGAGCGCAGCGGTTTTCGACACCTATATCTATATGCAGCCAATGGGAAACTGGTCCGGCAGCTGACCGGGGGCGACTGGCTGGCGGAGGAAACGGTCGCGTTGGACGAGAAGGGCCGCCGGCTGTACTTCGTCGGCTGGCAGGCGAGCCCGCTCGAGCGCCACCTTTTTCGCGTGTCGCTGGACTCGGGCGACCCCGAGCGTCTGACCTCAGAGCCGGGGATGCACGCCGTCGCGATCGCACCCGACTTCTCGAGCTTCGTCGACGTCTGGGATAGCCGGGAGCATCCGCCCAGCATCACGGTGCGGAGCATGACCGGGGCGCCACGGCAAGTCATCCAGGAGTCGGCCCGCGTCGACCTGGATCTGCCGGCACCGGAGCTGCACCGATTTCGAACCAGCGACGGTGCCGAGCTGCACGCGGCTGTCTACCGGCCGGCGGATTCCGGCAAGGCGCCGGTGATCGTCTCCGTCTACGGCGGCCCAGGGCCGCAGATGGTCAATGACAGCTGGGCCGAGACGGTCGACCTGCGTGCCCAGCTGCTGGCTCAGCACGGATTCGTCGTGCTCAAGGTGGACAACCGCGGCTCGGCGCGGCGCGGTCTGGCGTTCGAGGCGCCGATCGCGCGCGCCATGGGTCAGATCGAAATTCGCGACCAGGTCGAGGGCGTGCGCTGGCTTGGGACGCTGGGCTTTGCCGATACCTCCCGGGTCGGCATCTACGGCTGGAGCTACGGCGGCTATATGACGCTGATGGCGCTTTTCACTGCCCCGGACGTTTTCAAGGCGGGGGTCTGCGGCGCGCCGGTCACCTTCCACGAGGGCTACGACACCGCCTATACGGAAAAGTACATGAGCACGCCCAAGGACAACGCCGAGGGCTATCGGCGCTCCTCGCCGCTGAGCTACGTCGATCAGCTGCGCGGGCGGCTGCTTCTGATCCACGGCATGATTGATGAGAACGTCCACTTCCGCCATACGGCGCGTCTGATACAGGCGCTGATCGATTCGGGCAAGCCGTTCGAGTCGCTTTTCTATCCGAACGAGCGTCATATGCCGCGCTCGGAGCGCGATCGCGTCGATATGGAGCGGCGCATTCTCGAGTTCTTCCAGCGCAATCTCTGAGGCGTCATGCAGACCCCCCACCCTGACCCTCCCCACGCGGGAAATCCCGCGACCCTGACAACCGGAGGGGGGAAGGGAAACAGAATTAGGGCGCTGGTCTTCGACTTCGATGGCCTGATTGTCGACACCGAAGTCCCGATCTTCCGCGTCTGGCAACGAATCTACCGGGAGCGCGGCCAGGAGCTGCCGCTCGACCGGTGGCTGACCACCATCGGCACCGCCTCGGCTCCATTCGATCCCGCGCGGGAGCTTGGGGTGCGGACCGGCGAGAAGATCGACCAGCGGGCGCTCAAGGCCCTCGAGCGCCTTTACTATCAGGAGGCAACCGCCATGCAGCAGTTGCTTCCCGGGGTCGCCGATTACCTGGCGGTCGCCGACGAGCTCGGGCTCAAGACCGCTGTGGCGTCCAGTTCATCGCGCAAGTGGGTGATGGAGCATCTCGATCGCTTTGGCATTGGCGGCAGCTTCGGTGCCATCGTCTGTCGAGAAGACGTGAAGCGGACGAAGCCGGATCCGGGACTGTACCGGACGGCGCTGCAGCGGCTCGAGGTGCGGCCGGTCGAGGCGATCGCGCTCGAGGACTCGAGCAATGGCATCCAGGCCGCGAAGGCGGCCGGGCTCTTCTGCGTGGCGGTGCCGAATCCGCTGACCGCCGACCTGGATCTCACGGAGGCTGACCTGAGCCTGCTATCGCTCGAGGCGATGTCGTTGCGCGACCTGCTCAACGAGGCGCAGCGGAGGCCAGAGCCGTGAGTGAGCGGCGGGCGCGATGAGGCGCTGGACCAACCTCGCGCTGTTCGTATTGCTGGGCCTGGCGTTCACCACCGGCTGGGTCGCGTTCTTCTACGGCACGGCTCCGTCGCGCGCATCACTGATCCTCCATGCCGTCAGCGGTTACGCGATCATCGCGCTCACGCCGTGGAAGGCGGTGATCGTCGCGCGCGGCATCCAGCGTCGGCGTCGGGGCTGGTGGGCCTCCCTGGTGTTTACCGGGCTGGTGATCGCATCGGTCGCCGCCGGCATCCTGCATTCGACCGGGCTGCTGGTCGCCGTCGGCGCGGTCAGCGCCATGGAGGTGCACGTTGGCGCCGCGCTCGTCGCGGTCCCCTTCGTCGCCTGGCATGTGGTCGCCCGTCGCATTCCGGTGCGCGCCATCGATTTCTCTCGCCGGAGCCTGCTCCGAGCCGGTGTCGTGCTGGCGGGCGCGGGGCTCGCCTACGGCGCGGGTGAGGCTGCGGTCCGGCTGCTCAGCCTGCCAGGTTCGGCGCGCCGATTCACCGGCTCCTATGAATACGGCTCCCTGCAACCGGCGCAGCTGCCGGTGACGCAGTGGCTCTTCGACGCGGTGCCGGCCCTCGATCCGACGACCTGGCGGCTGACGGTGCGGGGGGGACATGCGATACGGGAATGGACCTATGACGAGTTGCTCGCTTTCGACGACCGGGTGCGGGCGACGCTCGACTGCACCGGCGGCTTCTATTCGACCCAGGACTGGTCTGGCGTCTGGCTGAGCCGGTTGCTGCCCGCCGGCGCTCGGGATAGCAGCCTGCATGTTCAGTCGTTCACCGGCTACGACCGCCGGTTTGCGATCAGCGATGCCGGCAGGCTGCTGATTGCGACCCGGCTTGGCGGGATGCCGCTCGACCCGGGGCACGGCTTTCCGGTGCGGCTCATCGCGCCCGACCGGCGCGGGTTCTGGTGGGTGAAGTGGCTGTCCGCGATTACGATCGAAGAGTTGCCCACCTGGTGGCAGCTGCCGTTTCCGATGCAATAACCTGGCCGGATCCATAGCGTGGTTATCGGCGGTCTCATCACTGCGAAACCTAGGACACAGACGTTCGCATTTCGAATTGCTTGCGGCGCTTCGGGCCGTAGGTCGATGAAAGCCGCGCGGGAGGGGCCATGCCCTTCACCCGCCCGCCTTGCGCTCCTTGGCGATCTCTCTGAGCCGGTCCCATGCCGGCGACGACGCGCCGACCAATGTCGCGACCAGCTGGGCGATGGTCGGGTCCTGGACCGACCGCTCTCCGCCCTTGAGCCTGCCGTGCCGGTTGGCAATCCATCGCTCGGTGCGAGTGGCCAGTGCGGAGAGGCGCGGGTCGTCCGGCGACCAGTCGTACGCCGCGTCGTACTTGAGGTAAATGGCACGGAACTCCGGATCGCCCATCGCGCCGCGCTTGTCGGCGAGCCAGACGGCGGCTTGCTTCGGCGACACTGACTGCGCCAGGATCCAAAGGTCGCGCTCCATCTGCACCGAGCGCTGGCTTACGCCGAACTCGTGCAGCCGGTCAAGGAAGTCGGCGACCTCTGCGGAGACGAACAACCGGTCGCCGGCGCTGAGGCGGGCGATGCGCTCGCGGGTGCGGCGGAGTTCCTTGGCCCGTTCCTGCAGGTTGCGGTCGATTTCGGCGATCGCCGCGGCGAACCGGTCGGGGTCGGCGGCGAGAAGCTCCTTGATGCGGGCCAGCGGCACGCCAGCCTCGGCGAGCGTTTTGATCTTGACCAGGTCGATGGCGTGCTGAGCGGTGTACCGCCGGTAGCCTGACGAGTCACGCGGCGGCTCCTTGAGCAGGCCACGCTGGTGGTAATGGCGGACGGCCTTGATCGTCACGCCAGCGTAGGCGGCGAGCTGGCCGATGGTGATCATGTGCTTCGGTTTCCCTTTGATCAGCTCGCCGTCCAAGACTCTCATGATGTCACCGGGTACTCCGATCGAACGCCGCCCGGGCCCACAGGTAACCGGCCAGCGCGATCGCCCCGCACCAGGCCAAAGCCAGGTAGGCGGTGTTGCCGACCGGCGCGCCGGTCAGCAGCGCGCGCAGGCAGTCCACGACCGGGGTGAACGGCTGGTGCTCTGCGAACCAGCGCACCCCTGCGGGCATCGTGTTGGCCGGCACGAACGTGCTGGCCAGGAAAGGAAGCAGGAATTGGATCGGGAGAGTCAAGCCATTGGCGCTGGCAGCGCTCTTGGCGACCATGCCGACGGCGGCCGACAGCCACGCCAGCGCGAAGGAGAAAGCGGCGACGATGCCTACGACACCCAACCAATCCCAGGCCGAGGCCTTGGGTCGAAAGCCGACCAGCAGCCCCACCCCGGTGACGACCGTGGCGGTTACGAGCGTGCGCAGGACGCTGACGCCAACATGCCCGGCCAGCAGCGCGCCGCGGCTGACCGCCATGGTACGGAACCGGTCGACGATGCCCCCGGTCATATCGGTGCACACGTTGATCGCCGTGGCCGCGGAGCCCGCCGCCACCGTCATCATCAAGATGCCGGGCACCAAGAAGTCGATGTACGGTGCGCCTCGCGCCGAGTCACCGAGCCCATTGCCGATCGCACCGCCGAGGATGTAGTCGAACAACAGCAGCATCACGACCGGCACCAGGATCGAGCCGACGAACAGCAACTTGAACAACCGGAGGGTGTGCTTGAGCTCGCGCCCGAGCATGGTCGCGGAGTCCTGGGCAGCGATGGTTAGCGTGTTCATTGCGGTCATTGGGTCTGCTCCTTCGAAGGGTTGCCGGTTAGGGCAAAGAACACGTCGTCGAGGTCCGGCGTATGGATGGATAGGTCTTCAACGGCGACATCGTCGCCGAGGCGGGCCAGCACGTCGCGCAACGATCGAATGCCGCCCTCGTTCGGTACCTGCAGCACCAGATCCTTGTCGTCGCGCGAGCCCTCGCGCAGTGCTCGGGCGGCAGCGTCGAGCGAGGCGGCGTCGACGAAGCGCAGCCGGATGTGGGCGCCGGGGATGCGCCGTTTTAGCTGGTCCGGCGTGCCCCCGGCGACGATGCGGCCACGGTCCAGCACGGCGATGCGGTCGGCGAGCTGGTCAGCCTCCTCCAGGTACTGGGTGGTCAGCAGGATGGTGACGCCCTCTGCGCCAAGGTCACGGATGAGCTGCCACATGGTGTGCCGGCCGCGCGGGTCCAGGCCGGTGGTGGGTTCATCGAGAAAGATCAGCCGTGGCCGTCCCATCAGGGTCATCGCGATGTCGAGGCGGCGCTTCATGCCGCCGGAGTAGGTAGCCGAGGTCTGCTTCGCCGCATCGACGAGGTCGAAGCGCTCCAGGAGCTGGGCGGTCCGTGCCCGGCGCTCGGTCGCTGGCAGATGGCGCAGGCGGCCCATCAGGAACAGGTTCTCTTCACCGGTCAGCAGATTGTCGACCGCGGAGAACTGCCCGGTGACCCCGATCACCGAGCGCACCGCGCCGGCCTCGCTGCGCAGGTCGTGCCCCATGACGTTGGCCGTGCCAGCGTCCGCCGGGATGAGGGTGGATAGGATCCGCACGATGGTGGTCTTGCCCGCTCCGTTCGGCCCGAGCAATCCAAAAACCTCGCCCTCGCCGATGCTGAGGTCGACGCCGTCGAGTACGACCTTCTCGCCGTACGCCTTGCGCAGGCCGCTTACGGAAACCGCATTACGTGTCGCATTCTTGATCACGGTGTTCATGCGACACATGCTGCAACCTTGCCCCTAGGTCAATGTCAAGCCCTTATCGCTACTTTCCTCGCGCGAGTTGTGTCCTGTACCCAGGTACAGACTCGTGGAGGCAACACACGGCTAAGGCCGCTCGAGTTAGAGGCGCTCGAAGCCACGAACGCTCGTTTGTAGCAGTTTCGTAGTTTTGAGCGGCTTTATCACTGCGGACCGTATCCACACCGACGTTCTACAGCCCGCGGGTCAGCCTGGAAAACACCGAGTGTGATCAGCGGCCGGAAGGCACGCAAACGACGAACTCCCGCGGTGACATTGGGGAACCGAGCGCTGGACCGCATTGCTCCAACTTGAGCGTGGGAACCGTGATCGCCAGGAGCAGGACCGCCGCGGCGGCAACGTACCACCAGGTTCGACCGGTGTCTCTGCGAGCCGGGACCCTGGTGCCCTTCAATGGCAGACTCAGCGCCAGGACAGGTGCCGTCACATCCCACAGCAAAGCCAACACCGCCAGACCGAACTCGTGGCCGGTAAGGATCGCAATGGCCCAATACGCGCTGATAAGACCGGCACCAAAAAGACCGGCAGCTCCCCCTAGGAGCACGGCGCGCTGATGGCCTCTGAAGCGCAGCCCGAGGATGCACCAGCCGCCGCTCACGAGTGCGGGCGCCAGTTCGTAGGAAAATTGGAGGGCGCTGTTTCCGCCAAGGAAATAGCTATCCCCATGGGGGCCCCAATAGGCGACAACACTTGTGACGAGTGCTAGGCAAAGGCTGGCCGCGAGGCCAGCGAGCAAGGCAGCGAGCACCAGCAGGGGAGCCATGAAGATACGAGTTCTCCTGCGCGCATTCTCGGTTCGAGCCATTTAGCCGTGTCGTTCTTCCTTACTTGACCTGACGCGAAATGCAACGATCAACAGCACGAGGTCAGCGAGGACTGCTGCGAGGAAGAGGAACTGGTAGATGAACAGAGCCACCGCTGTCCGCGAGTTGGACTCGATGCCGAGGAACCCCAACCCGATGCCCGACCAAAAGCCACCGATGGCGATTGGCAGCAGCCCAAAACCGGACACCACGCGGAGTCGGATAACGGACGCCTGAGAACGGTGCCCTCCTGCGGTGCGAGGTCCCCGAGCGGCCAAGATGATGAGGGTGGCCGTCAACAAGAACGGCACCGCGCCGACCAGGGTGATCGGCAGGTATTGCTGAAAACTGGTACCCGGGTGGTCCAGCGTGAAGAGGGCGTAGCCGAGCGCCTCGTTGATGGCGGCGGCCGTCATCAGCAGGCTCGTCACGAGCGCCAGGGTTCTCAGACCACCAATTTGCCGCAAGTTCATCAGCTCCATGGGCCGACTCTAGCGAGCTCCACACGTCACCTCATCACGGAAACCAATGAAATGTTGGCGTGGTCCCATTTCAGGCAGGCTTGTTCTGCGGCAGCAACGCCTCGTTACGGCGGCGCTGCCTCACTATTGGCGCCCCGACGAAGGTACGTGATCACCGCCAGGACGCGGCGATTGTCGCCGGGACTCTCTTCCAGATCGAGCTTCGACAAGATGTTCCTGACGTGGCTCTCCACCGTATTGGCGCTGAGGAACAGCTTCTCGCCGATCGATCGATTCGTACGCCCCTCGGCCATCAGTCCGAGGACTTCCAGCTCTCGGCGGGTCAGCTCATCCAGAGGATTCGGAGGACGGCGGCGCCCGACCAATTGGGTAACGATTGCCGGGTCGATCACAAACTCGCCCTCGGCCACCCGACGCACGGCGTCGGCAAAGGTCTGGACATCGGAAACGCGCTCCTTCAGCAGGTAGCCGATTCCGCCCGAGGCCGACTGGATCAGTCGGATCGCGTAGTGACTCTCGAGATATTCAGACAGAATAAGAACGGCGACGCCCGGAGAACCGCCACGAATCTGCTCGGCAGCCTTGAGACCCTCATCGGTGCGGGTCGGGGGCATGCGGATGTCCACGACCGCGACGTCGGGTTGCTCGCTACGTACGAGGCGAAGCAGCTCCTCCGCATTGGCTGCCTGTCCGACGACGTCGAAGCCAACCTCCCGCAGCAAACGGACCAGTCCCTCCCGCAGGAGCGTTGAATCGTCGGCAACTACGACGCGCATGGGATTTCCGCGCGAATGGTGGTTCCCTTGCCGGCTACGCTCTCGATTCGAATGGATCCGTCGAGCGCGGCCACACGATCGGCCAAGCCACGAAGACCGCTGCCCCGCGTTGCGTCGGCGCCGCCAATCCCGTCATCTGAGACTTCCACCAGGAGACGCCCATCGACGGCACTGGCAATGATCGTGGCGCAACTGGCACGCGAGTACTTGGCCACGTTGGCAAGCGCCTCAGACACCACGAAGTAGGCAGCCGCCTCGACCGGGGCGGGCAACCGACGGGTCGGCACCGTCTTTAGAGTGACAGGGAGGCTCGCGCGCTCGACCAGTGACTCGAGCGCCGGGCCTAAACCTTCTTCGGTAAGGATGGCAGGGTGGATGCCGTGCCCTAGCTCGCGCAGTTCGGACAGTGCCGAAGACAACTCTTGGCTAGCCTGCTTCAGTGCCTCCACGACCTCCGGGTCCGCCCCAGGTGCCAGCCGGGAGTTTGCGAGCTGAAGCGCCAGCGAAATCCCGACCAGCCGCTGCTGGGCACCATCGTGGAGGTCGCGCTCGATCCGGCGGCGCTCCGCGTCGGCGGCCTCGACAATGCGCGAACGGGAGGCCCGGATCTCCTCCAACTGTGCTCGGAGTGCGGCCTGAAGCCGCTCATTCTGGAGGGCGAGGCCGGTGGCGGCTGCCACCGCCTCCACGAGCCGCGGTTCTTCAATTAGCGCCGCGTCGTGGATGAGAACCCCCACCGGCTCTCCCTCGTGCTGGAGCATGGCGACCGCCTGACTCGAGCCCTCCTCAGGCAGTTTCACCGGGGTGCCCGCGGCATCCACGTACGCCCCCATCTCCGCAATCCAGTAGCCGAGCTTCAGCGAAGGATCACGTAGCGTATGGGCGAGCATCTCTCGTAGCTGGCCAGGCTGGGGTGTCTCGCCGAGATCGATCACGAGGTCTCCGACGGCCGAACGCGCTAGCTGGCTGCGCAGCAGGCCGACGAGGAAGCCAAGCGGGACCAGCATCACGGCGCCGGTTTGCGCGACGGCTGTGGCTACATGGCCCCACGAGGGGACCGATGGCTGGCGGCTCACGATGGTGTCGACGACAAACGCCAGTCCAGCCAGCGCCAGGGACCAGCCAACCGGAGCGATGATCCGGCGGGCCGGCGCACTGGCTCGGCCCCACCGCTGCACGAACACCGCAATGATGACCAGCGTGAGCGCGACCGTAATCGAGGTCAGGGCAGAGTCGGCCAGGCTGAAGAGCCGCTGGTTGGGAAAAAGGAGCAGGAGGTTCAAGCCGGCAGGGAGCCCTCGGGAGCGCGGATCCAAAAAGATCAAGGTTGAGAGACTTCCAAGGACCGCATCGGCGTAGGCCGCGGTGCTCAGGAACCGCTCTAGGCGGGAGGAGATACGGCCGCTGGGAAAGGCGAAGAGCAACTGCACCAGGATGGCCAGGTAAACACTGCTCTCCAGCCACCGAACGGTGTACGTCAGGGGTGACTGCACATAGTTGGGCGCCGCGCCCACGAGAAAGGCGAATCCAGCGGCCACCAGAAGCCGGCCGACATGGTTTTTCGGCCGTCGCCACCAGGCGATCAGCCCGGCTCCAAGGAATGAGGAGCCGACGCCCAGGTCGAGGGTAAGCCGCCACCAGGGCACAGGCCCGTAACCATGGATGAACACGGCGACCGACAAGGTGATGAGGAGACCGACGAGGCCTGCCGCCGTGAGGCCGGTTAAAAGGCGGCGGCTCACCTGCCGGCACCCAGAATTGCCCCAAGTGAGGCCGCGGAGAGCTCCGATTTGGCGATGAACCCGCGGGCCCTACTCCCGGCAAGGCGACGGCGGTAGTCGGAGGCGTCGCGGCTCGAGATGAGGACGACGGCCGCTCCGTTCCCTTCGGCGGTGAGCTGCCTGGTCACCTCGAATCCGCTGATGTCGGGGAGCTGAATGTCCAGGAGGACCAAGTCTGGACGCAGCCGTCGGGCCTCGCTGAGGGCAGAAACTCCGTCACCAGCCTCTCCCACCACGGTGTATCCCTCCGCTTGCAGCAGCGACCTTGCGAAGGAGCGGAAGCTGGCGTGGTCGTCGACGATCAGAACCGTCGTCGACATGGCCGCATTCTGGCATAGCGGGCAGTCGATACATCACGGGCAGCCGTGATGTGCGCCCATGAGCTCGCGTCTAGAGTTCGGGTGTCATGGTTGTTGCGCTACCAGCCGACTAGGGAGGGAGGACATGGAGGCGAACGCAGGCTTGAGGTCGGGCCAGGTCGGGCTCAAAGTGTCCGCGGTCTTCTTCGGCGTCTTCGGAGTGGTCACGGCCCTGCTTTCGCTGGCTCCTGGCGCACCAGCGCCGCTTTGGGTTTTGCTGCGCATGACCTCCGTAATCTTCGCGCTGGCGGCATTGGGTATCGGCGCCCGTAAGGCCTGGGCCACGATCCCGGGGATCGCGGCGGGTGCCCTTGGAGTTTTGGCAGCGCTCGTGGTGTTGGCTCTGGTGCCGGTGTTCATTTTCCCGGAAGCCCTCGGGATCTTCGCCATCGTCTTGCTTGCGGGTTCGAGCTTTGCTCTCTACGCAGTTCTCCTCGACCGCCGTCATCAACCCATTCGCAGGTCGCTTGGCGAGGAGGCGGCGACCCTCCTCTCGAGTCGCTTGCTGGTGCCCGGCACTCTTGTGGTTCTCGGCATCTTCGTGCTTGTTCCGCTGCTAGGCGCCGTCGCCTGGTCTCTCTATGGATGCTCCGGCAGAATATCCGACGTCCTGTGTCTGTAGGCAAGCGCAGTAGTCCCGAGGCCCGCTTCGCTGCGGCCAGTGCGTTCCTGCTGGGCGGCGCCATCCCCTTGACCTGGATCGTGAACCGGCGCTATGGTCCGGCGGCCGCTCGGCGTTTTGGCGCCGGTATGGGCACGGCGTTGCTCGGTCAGCAGGCCCTCGTCAGTCTGGCCTTGAAGCGCCCCATTCCGGAGAGCCACAGATCGATGCGCCATCGACTCAGCCTCGTCGACGTGATCACGCTCAGTCGGGGCGGCACGGGCGCGCTCATGACCGGCCTCATCGTTTCGGGCGTCAGGCATCGGCGTGGCATGGCCGGCTGGCTGGCGTGGATCGCACTCGTTTATGGAGCGATTGCGAGTGACTGGCTCGACGGGCCGATCGCTCGCCGGTTTGGAACCAGCGAGGTCGGCGCGATGTTCGATATCGAGGCGGACTCCTGGCTCACGCTCTGCAGCAGCGCCGCCGCCGTAACCTGGGGCGGCTTGCCATCCTATGTCTTAGTCCCACCTGCGTTGCGCTACCTACGCATCGCTGGCCTGCGGCCATTCGTTCCCTACCGGCAGCTGGTGTCCGGGGACCCACTCTGGACACGCCACATCGGCATGGCGCAGATGACGTTGTTCATCGCCGCGCTCGCCCCGTTTGGCGGACGAGCAACCCGCCTCCTGGTGCGGATCGGTACACCGCTCGTCGTCATTAGCCAGCTTGCCAGTCTCGCATTCGTGTCCTGGCGGAAGATCATGGCCGCTTCGAGGCCAATGTGAATCGTCACGAAGAGCTCCCAGCGCCATTGGCAGCCGAGGTGGCCGGCTGGCTGGCGTTTGTGCTCTTTGTCGGCGCGGTGTGGAAGTTGCGGCAAACACTCGATCGATGGCACCGTGAACCGTGATCAGGTGACGGCAGCGGCGCGGATGGTGCGCCGGGCGACCTGGCTCATCCTTCCGGTCGTCCTTGGCGGGTTGGGGCACGTGGCCGTTTTGAAAACCAATGTCCTCGGCCCCCTGGCTGTGCCCATCGACGGTGGGGCCCGGTGGCACGGTCGGCCGGTGTTCGGCGCGAACAAGACGTGGCGCGGCATCGCGGTGATGACCGGATTGACGGCGTTGGCGAGCGCAATGCAGGCGGCCTTTGCGCGACGGAACCGGTGGACGAGCGCGTTGGAGCTGCAACGATCCGCGCGGGTCAATGCCTGGGCGGCGGGTGCCGTCTGTGGCCTCACGTATTGCCTTGCCGAGCTGCCCAACAGCTTCGCCAAGCGGCGTCTCGGGATCTTGCCTGGCGCACGCTCGAGTAGAGCCGGCCGGCTTCAGTACGTGGTGGATCAAGCCGACTCCGTAGCGGGCTGCTTGATTCCGCTGCGCCTGCTCTACCGTTCGGATGGCGGCGAGCTGCTCACCGCTTTCGCGCTGGGAATGACAATTCACATTGGCATCGACCGGCTGATCTACGCGATTGGCGTCAAGTCCCGCTCGGCTAAAGCCTGAGCCACTGCTCGCCGAGCAGCCCGGCGAGTACCGGAATGAAGAGATTGTCCAGTCCATAGCCGAGCGTCGCTTCAATGCCGGTGAGCACCGCGGCGGTGCCGGCAACGGCCAGGATCGCCCCGTTGCCCGCGGCCAAGGCAAAGGCGGCTCCAAGGGCAAAGGCGACGGCGAAGAACGTCACACTGCCGAGTACGCTTTTCCGGCCACCTGCGACCGGCCAACCCGGGCTGGCAAACCGTTGGCCCAGGACACTGGCCGCCGGGTCCGCGAACGCCAGCATCAGCGCGGCGTACGAGAACGCGAGGGGGTGGGGCCAGACCGCGACCGCGGCCAGCAGCAAGCCGATGGGAAAGACGACGGCACCCAGCGTTGGTCGGGCCACTGCATGCACGCTCGCCAAGGAGCCGCGCACACGGGTCCACCCGAGGAACAGCGTAAACACAACGGCCAGCACGACGACCTCAGGGAGGCGGAGATAGAAGGGGAAAAGGGCGGTCGTCCCGGCACCCGTGATGTGAACCAGCCGCCGGGTGGTTTCTGCCGGCAGGCCATGTCGACCAGCAAACTCGGACACCGCGAAGAGGCCGAGGAGGGCAACCGTGGTTCCCAGAAGAGGCAAAGCCCTCATGCTCGTCGCGTTATTGCGGCTCCCACCGAAGCAGCGATCACGGCCAGCCCTGCGCCGATGGCAATCGCGACCACGGCCATATCAGAAGGGCGGGACGCATGTTCGTACCGGAGCCCGCTACGCCCCCGCGGACCATACAGACGGTGTACTGGTCGAACTGAAGGAGATTGAGCGCCAGCGTTCCTAAGTCCGAGGTCGCCGCGGTTACAAGGCCAGCCAGCCCAGCTTTGCCCCTGCTCGCACGCATTCACGGTTTGCCGTCCAGCGGCGCCAGCAAGCAGCAACAGGAGGGCGAGGCCGCTCAGATTGAGAGCGACATCAACAGCCGAGGGATGGCCGACCCCGATGATGCCAGCCTGGCAGTAGTCGGACTTCACGGCCGCCCGGAGGAGTCCGAGAAGCAAGGTAGCAGTGGCAGAGACGGCGCCGGCAAGCAGTCCAATTCGCAGCCAAGCTTGCATGGTCCGCATTCTGGCACGCGAAAAGACCGAGGAAATCAGGGCTACCCGTGGTGTGTCGACCCAACGTTCGCCCTAGCATGGGTAGCGCCTTGCAATCAAGCCAAAGAGATCCAGAGATGCGAGTGATCCGGTCTGATGCCCAACCCGCGGCGGTCCGTCAGAGGCTCCTGCTCGCCGGGCTGGTCGCCCTCGCCAGTGCTGCTCTGGCGGCGGTGGCTGCGCTGGGCATTGTACTCACGCTGCATTTCGTGGCACCTGATCTGATCGGGGACTTACCAGCTGGGGTCGGCCTGCTCCTATCCGCCCTCCTTCCCCTAACGGCGGGGGTTGTTCTGGCCAACTCGAGGCGCAAGGACTCTTCTACCCAGCGTAGCCGCTTGATGCTCGCACGATCCTTGTTAGCTTCGGCGATTATCGCGATCATCGTTGCAGGCTTCATCACAGCATTCGCTGTCGGATTCACCCTGGCTGATAGCCCGCCTTTCGATCGGCGCGGACTCGACTTCACCCTTGCTGTGACCAGCGGTGGATTCTACGCTGCGCTAGCCACCGATGCCTTGGCCCTCGTGATGACACTTCTGATTCGGGTGCCCCGCTCGGGCACCTCAGCAGATGACCCAGACCAACAGGCGCGCGGACGCCTGGACGGACTTGGATAAACAGGGCGCGGGGCCACGGGCCCAAAAGATTTCGGGCGGGCAGCTTCTCATTGCCGCCTTGCTGGGGGTGTCGGCCCTCGTGAGCTTGGCCTACGCTGGGGTGTCGATCGACATCGCCGCCACCCTCGCGTATGAGAAGCCGAAACAGGTTCTGACCACGCCAGCCAGCCTGGGACTCGATTACCGCGACGTATCGTTCCCCGCCCGCGAGGACCATGTCCTGATCCGCGGCTGGTTCATTCCAGGCGTGCTGTCCACTGGCAAACTAACGGCCGATCGAGCCGTGATCGTGGTTCACGGACGTGCCAAGAATCGAGCCGATCCGCAAGACGGCATCCTCGAGCTCAGCGGGACGTTCGCTCGCCGAGGTTTTGCGGTGCTCGCCTTCGACATGCGGGGAATGGGCGAATCGCCACCCGCTCCGGACTCGCTCGGATTCTTTGAGCAGCGGGACGTCCTGGGAGCGGTCGATTTCCTCCGTTCCGGACCGCCGCCGTATCCGCCGCTGAGTCGGCCGCGCATCGTTGGTGGCTGGGGCGTCTCGATGGGGGCGACTTCGCTCATTCTCGCGGCCGCCCGAGAACCGGCTGTCCGGGCGGTGGTGGCTGACAGTACCCCTGCCGACGTGCTCCCGCTGCTCGAGCGGGAGATCCCTCGCCAAGGCCATGTCCCGCCTGCGTTCACCCCCGGTGCCTTGCTGATGGCGCATCTCCTGTATGGGATCGACTACGCGGCGGTGCGACCAGTGGACGCTGTCGGTCGTCTCGCGCCACGTCCCCTGTTCCTGATCGACGGCACGGCTGATACATATACGGGCCGATCGAGCCTGGCATTGCTCACCACTTCCGCCAGGCGCGGATCCGGCGCCGAGGTCACCTCCTGGTTGGTTCCGAAGGCGACTCATGCTCAGGACTTTCGGACTGCTCCGGTTGAGTACGTTCGCCGAGTGATGGGTTTCTTCGAGACGGCGCTCGGTCCCGATCTGAGCCCGGGCGCGGGGCCATGACCGTGCCGAAAGGGCTTCGACCTATCGCGCTGCTCGCGGTTGCCCTCCTCGCCACGGCCGCCCTGACGACGGTTGCGCGCGTCCTAGTCGAGAGTCAGGGCTTCTTTGTCGAGCGGAGCGCAACGCTCGTTGTTCTGGGGTTGGGGCTGGCTGTGGCGACGCTGCTCTACGCGCGCGCTTGCACCCGGGCGCTGCGCGATCGGGCCAACTCGTGGCCGTTGGTGATTACTGCGCTGATCGTTGCGGCTCCTGTGATTTTGGCCATCCTGCTGCCCCAGAACCCAGCCCCCTAACACCTACGGGCAAAGCTTCACGATCGGGATTTGTCTGTTGGTCGAGCGCTGGTACTTCTCGTACGCCGCGGAGAGCGAGAGGAAGCGTGGCCATAAGCGCTCGCGTTCGTCCGGCGTGGTTATCGTGGCGAGCACAGGCATTTCTCGGCCCGCAACAGCGATCGTGGCCTGCGGACTTGCCTGGATGTTTGTGAGCCACGCCGGATCCTGGTCGTGACCGCCGAAGGAGGCTGCGACGAGGTTACAGTCAGCCTCCCGCAGGTACATGAGCGGCTGAGTCCGCTGCTGGCCGCTTCGGCGGCCAATTGTGCTCAACAGGAGAATCGGATGATCGAGGAGATCGGTCCCGAGGCGGCCGCCGGTGCTAACGATGGCGAAGCAGTGGATGGCTCCAGCAGCCCGAATCAATCTTCTCGGCGGTCGCGGGCCTGTTGCCGCATAGATCCGCTCGAGCCATCGGTTGACGCTCATACGACTGATGAGTAAGTATACCGGAAGCTTGTTCGGAAACGAGATTCTTGAATCCGAACCAATCGCGGTTGGGGCCACCATGTCACGGCTCCCTTGGCATTCGACGACGACGCCTCGGCCGAGAGACCTGCCGAGCTTCTCGAGCGGTCGGTGACCGCTCCGAGCCAAGCGAGGGGTGGATACTCGCCTCCTTGGGTCTTCACTGCGTAACATCCCACCAGAGGGTCGTCAGGGCACGCGGCTCCGGCGACAAACGCCACAGTCCATCGCGCTCCGCCGCGTGCTGAAGAACAATGGCACGTACCTCATCCTCCCGAGCGCGATCGAGGCACACCGTTCGCCGCATCCAGGAAACCAGCTCCTCCAGGTTCCGAAAGCCGCCACGCTGCTCCGATTCCCACAGTTCGACGTCCGGCTGGATGCCGGCCTCGCGTATGACCGCGAGCGCATCCTCCCAGGCTGGCCCTTCCGGCCGCTCGAGGTTCCAGAAATGCCGCCACAGCACTCGCTCCAACGGTCGATTCCGTGGATGGGAGCGCGTGATCTCGATCACCACCCGCCGCGTCGCCGCGGCATTGAGTGCCCTGATGAACGGCATGAGGTCGGCGACGTTGTACAAGACATGGCCGCAGACGACCGCGCTTGCCCGTCCCGCCTGAGGCGCGACGTCGGGCCAGCGACCAAGGATGGTGATGTCGGCCGGACTGTTTTCGAGCATGGCGGGCGCACTGTCGACGGCGATCAGCCGCTGCGCCGGAGGACGCAGCGGCAGCGACATGGCGCAACGGCCGGCACCCACGTCGAGAACCGTGCCTCCCGCCGCCAGTGGCTCGAGGGCACGACGATGCGACGGGGAGATGTCGGGCTGCCGGCTTTCGAACAGCGCCACCGGAAGAGCCCAGGGATCCTCGCGGGCCTGGGCGAGGATCCAATCCGGGATCGCCCACGACGCCAGCGCGTCCTTCCAGCGCGTCGCCGCGTCGGGCGCCTGGCTCATCTCAGGGTTGGCGGCGGGCGCCGGCTGCTGGCTGGTGCGTGATGTCGGGCAGCCGCTCGAACACGTAGTAGACGGCGAGGGCCGCGCAGACGAAGACGACCGCGATCGGGCTGAGCTGGCCGAGCGGCACGCAGGCCAGGTAGACCACCGAACCGACGGAGAAGCGGGGCCAGGCTCGCAGCGCCGCCCGGCGGTCGACGTCCGGCGTCAGTAGGTTGGGGTGCAGCAGCGCGTAGGACCAGACCGCGCCAAAAAAGATCGCGATCACGAACGCGTTGATCGCGTAAAGGCTGGCGGCCGTATTGGCATCACGGGGCACCAGGATATTGGCGCCGAGCTCGGCGGTCGAGAAGGGGATGAAGACGATCGCCATCAGCAGCAGCAAATTGATCAACAGCAGGGCGCGATCCAGGCGGGCGATTCGCTCGAACAGCCCGTGATGGTTCATCCACATGACCCCGATGGTGAGAAAGCTCGCCACGTAGGCGGCATACTTCGGCCACGCGGCCAGCAGCGCCGCCAACAGCCCGCCTGGTGCAGTCTTGTCGATCTGGATGTTGAAGATCAGGAGGGTGGCCGCCACCGCAAAAACGCCGTCGCTAAACGCCTCGACGCGCCCTTTGCTCATGGCGCATCGAGGATAGCCGGTCGTCAGTCGATCAGTGCCGTCGGAACAGGACCCGGAAGCGGCCGGCTTCCATCCAGGCGACGGCGACACCCATCGGGACGAGCAAGAGCTCGATCGGGATCGCCGTGGTCAGGGCCCGGCCTGGGGTGATGGTGGGTAGTTGCTCACCCATCAGGAGCGCAATGGAGAGGGAAAGACCCGCCGCGGCCAACCCGGCGAAGGCGGCGACGAGGGCGACCGGGGCTTCATAGCCGCGCTCGGCGGCAATCCGTCCTGACAGACGGCGACGCCCAACTTCCACGGCACCCAGAAGCAATACGACGCCCAGCACGAGTTCCATGTACTTGGTCAGGCTGGCGAAGAAGGCAATGTTGGGCAGAACCAGGGTGCGGATCAGTGGCGCCAGCACGCCGTTCTGCGTTCCGGGGCTGGCCTGGATGAAGAGTTTGAAGTTCTGGACGAAGTTCGCATCAGCGAATTTGTTGAGGCCGGAGAGAAAAAATTCGATGCCCAGGGCGGCCTGGATCAACGCCGACGCGGCGAGTGCGGTGTTGCCGCTGGCGGGGAGGCGGCGAATCGTAACGGTCGGCGCCGCGGACTTGACTGGTCGCTGCATGGTGTTCATCACTACTATTCATGCCCACTCCGGGATCGCTCAGGACCGGAAAACGGCACGGGGATGACCTGATGCGGCCCCCACCCTGCCCTCCCCCAGAGGGGGGAGGGTGATGATCACGGGTCAATGCACGGTTTCGTGCTCGGCACGCCGCGACCGAAAGCCGGCGAAGAGGCTCACGTCGTAGACCAGCTTCAAGCCGCCGGCCAGGTAAAACGGCAGCCCGAGCGCCGCACTCTGGATCGCGGCACCCGAGAGGAGCGGGCCGCCGGCCTGGCCGAGTCCGCGCACCAGGCCGGTGAAGGCAACGGCGCCAGCCCGCTCAGCCGGTGGCACGATCGACACGACGAAGGCCTGGCGAGCGGGGACGTCCATCTGCGACAGGCTGAAGCGGGCCAGGAGTAGGCCGATCGCCCAGGGCAGTGACGGACTGAGCGGCACCAGCAGCAACAAGATGTTGCTGGGGATGTGGGTGAAGACCATGGTGCGGATCAAGCCGATTCGGTTGGCGAGCCGGCCCGACGCTTCGTAGGAGGCCGCCTGCAGCAGCGCAATCGCCGCAAAGGCCGGACCCAGGACGCTCGCCGGCGCGCCGAAGCGGACATGCAGCCAGTAGGCGATCACGGCATTGACCACCAGCCCGCCGCCCAGCGCATCGATGGCAAAGAGCGCCGACAGCGGCGCCAACGCGCGGATCTGCGCCGAGGAAAGGGCCGCCGTCCGAACGGGCGCCTCGGCGCGAGGAGAGAGCAGGAGCGCGAGCACGGCGGTCATCACGCCGATCAGTGCATAAACCGCGAAGAGGAGGCGGCCGCGATTGAGATCGGTCGCGGTCCCCGCCAAGAGGCCGCCGGCGGCGGCGGCGAGCCCGCCCGTCAGCGAATAGCGCGCGAAGGCGAGGTTGCGCCGGCGTGGTTCGACGGACTCGGCGAGCGCGGCTTGCTCAATCGAGGCGAATGGTCCCAGGTCAACGCTCGCCGCACCCAGCATGCCGGTGGCGGCGGCGACGCCGAGCAGGAGCGGCGAGTTCGCGAGCGCGAGATCGAGCCCGGCGATCGCCATCAGCAGGCCCGCGCCGGCGAGCGTGAACCGGCGGCCGATGCGCGACGAGAGTGTGGCCGCGATCACGCCCGCGATCGCGGCGCTGAGGAGGCCGATCGTGAGCACGAGGCCGATGGCGCCGGCGCCCAGGCCTCGGCGCTCGAGATGGAGGCCCACCAGCACCGTCGCCATGCCGAAACCGAAAGCACGGAGCAGACGGGCGGCGAGAATGAGCGCGAAGTCGTAGGACATCGGCCGGAGATCGCGGGCCATCAGCGCTCGAACGCTAGCAAAAAGCCCCACGCTGAACCCTCCCGCGCGAGCGGGGGAGGGAATTAATCGGGCACTGCCACCTGGCTCTGGCACCAGGCGTAGAGCGCGTCATACATCGGACTTTCGAGCCGGATCTTTTCCTGGTCCGCCTCGCCATGCAGCAACTGGTAGCCACGGGCGACCGCACTCAGTCCAGCCGACTGCGGCGTGATGGCCATATCCTCGGCCACGTCGGCCCCGTGAACGATGCGCGCCAGCCGGATCAGCGCAGGATCAGTCAGCTGATATTTGCGGACGATCGACTCGAAACTGCATCGTCCATCCACGTGGCCTAACTCGGCGTTCGGTACGTCGTACGGAATCGCGCCTTCCCGCTGGGCCGTCGCCGTCACCTGATCGGCGGGGACGAACAAGAACTCCGCTTGCGGATCCACGAATCGCTTGATCAGCCAGGGACACGCGATCCGGTCGACGTTCGCATTGGCGCGCGTGATCCATTTCATGGTGGTGGCCTCCTTCAGGTGGTGGCGGCTGTAAGACGAGCGGGATGCGTTTCCCGGACCCTGAGCACGAAAGCCGCGCCGAGCAGCAGGAAGACGCCGGCCAGAGCAAAGACGGATCGGTAGGTCGCCTCCGTGCTGATGCCGATGGCGGTGCCACCGCCGATGACCAGGCTGCCGACCAGCGGCGCGAGCACCGCCGGCAGACTGCTCGCGATGCTCCAGACGCCAAGATCTTTGCCGGTGTCGAAATGCAGCTCGAGCACCGGATCGCCACGAGCGACGACGGTGCGATCCTTCAGCGTGAGGCGACGGCCCCAGTGATCCGCGCGCCGGTAGCGCAAAATGCCACCCGGCCGGACCGCCCGCGGCCGCCAGAACCACTCCAGCAAGCGGTCCCACGCGATCCACACGCTGAGCACCCCGACCGCCCGCCCCTTACCGGCGCGACTGAGGTGCGGTAACGACCACCACAGGTCCGACAACTTCGAGCGCGGGCGTTCACGCACAGCATGAGTATGAACTCGCAGGCGCGTGGTCTTTCAGGGCTCCCGCTAAGATTGGCTGCCGAGGAGGTTGGCATTTTGGCGCAGGCGCTTGCGGTGGAGACCCACGGTCTGACAAAGCGATATTCGACCGGCGTGCTCGCTGTCAACGACCTCAGCCTGTTGGTCAAAACGGGAGAGGTTTACGGCTTCCTCGGGCCGAACGGCGCGGGCAAGACGACCACGTTGCGCATGTTGTCAGGGCTGCTGCATCCGACGTCCGGTAGTGCCATCGTCGCGGGCGGCGCGCCGGGCAGCCCCGCCAGTCTGGCCCGGCTGGGCGCGATGGTGGAGACGCCCGCGTTTTATCCATACCTCTCGGGACGCGACAACCTGCGGGTGGCGGCGCGCTATGCCAGCGTCTCGAAATCTCGAATCGAGCCCGTTCTCAAGCAGGTTGACATGACCGACCGGGCCAGGCACAAATTCAAGACCTACTCGACGGGAATGAAGCAGCGGCTCGGCGTCGCAGCCGCCTTGCTGAAGGATCCGGATCTGTTGATCCTCGACGAGCCGACCAGCGGCCTGGATCCGCAGGGAACCGTTGAGATGCGCGCGCTGATCCGGGATCTCCGTCGCGAAGGCCGGACCGTGCTCCTCTCCAGCCACCTCCTCAACGAGGTGGAGCTCACCTGCGACCGCGTCGGCGTGATCGCCAAAGGAAAGCTGGTCGCCGAGGGAACCGTGGACGAGCTCCGGGCCCGCAGCGGCGGGCGCACGCTCCTGATCCGCGCCACGCCGCTGGACCAGGCGCAGCGATTGCTCGCGTCTCTCCTAAAACCGGACCAAGTGAAGGTCGTGGAGGGTGCTCTCGTCCTCTCCGTCGATCCCTCGCAGGCGGCGTCGATCAACCGGCGGCTCGTCTCCGACGGCGTCGACGTCAGCGAGCTGCGTGTCTCCGAGCAATCGCTGGAGGCCGTCTTTCTCGAACTCACGGAGAATCCGCCGTCGGGGACTGGATCGTGATCGCCAGCCTCCGCGCCGAGAACTTGAAAGTTCGCAAGCGCTGGGCGAACTGGATCCTGTTCGCGATTCTCCTGGCCTGGATCATCCTGCTTGTCTACCTGACCTTCTACCTGGTGATCAGGCTGAACCCGCAAAGCATCCAGGGGCCCGTGCCGGCGAGCCTCCTCAAGCGGCGCCTCTTCCCCGAGAACTACGTGCCGAGCGTCCTGAACACGGGCGAGAGTATCGGAGCCGCGATCATGCTGATCTTTGGCGCGCTGAGCACCGCCAGCGAGTATGGCTGGATGACGGTGCAGACGATCCTGATCCAGAAGCCCGCCCGCGCGGCCGTGCTCTTGGGCAAGCTGCTCACGATTGGGATCACGATCGTACTCGTCAGCCTCGCGCTGTTTGCGGTCACGGCGCTCGCCGCTTATGTGGTGGCGACGGTCGATGGCAGCTCGAGTGCGTGGCCATCGTGGGACGTGACGCTGAAGGGTTTTGGAGCGCTCCTGCTCCAACTCGCGGTCTGGACCTCGCTCGGCGCGTTTCTTGGTATCGCCTTCCGGAGCGCCGCGGCGGCGATCGGCGGCGGCCTGGTCTATCTCTTCGTCGTCGAGGCCCTGCTCGGCGGTTTGCTTCGTAACACGCCGGTCGTGAAAGAGATTCTCAAGCTCCTTCCCGGCATCAACGGCAGCGCGATGGACGCCGCCTTCACTCTGACGGTCCGTGAATCCGGTGCCACCGCGCAGCTTGTCAGTGCCGGCCGCGGGGTGGTCACGTTGCTGATCTATCTGGCGGTCTTTACGGTCCTGAGCCTTCTGATCTTTCAGCGGCGCGACGTCGGCGGGAGCTAGCCGGGTTCGGGGCTCAGCGAATTCTCATCTGACTGCGGCATTATTGGCGCGCGTGGGGAAACGAGGCGGAGGTTGACCTGGCGTCGGCAACCCCTGAGGCTGGCGACGATCGTCGCCTCAGCCGCGGCGGCCGTGATCGTTCCGGCGGCCGCGTTCCCGACCCTCGCCGTTGATCCCGCGCCGCCGCCGCTGAACCCCCCGCTGGTCGGATTCTCGTTCAGCCCGGCGGCACTGCCGTCCGGCAGTGATCCGGAGCAGGCGCTGGCGCAGCTGCTCAAGACGCTTCAGCCGGACCTGGTTCGGCTGCCCGTGTACTGGAGCACGGTGGCGCCGACGGCGACCTCGCTCGACTACTCCGAGGTCGACCGGCTGATCAAGACCATCCAGGCCCACAACGCGAAGAAGGGCTCCCGCCATAGCCAGGTGGTTCTGGTTGTCGGTGCCCGCAATCTCGTCTTTCCGGAAGTCCACCTCCCGAGCTGGCTGGATACCCGCCAGGTGCACAAGCTGGAGACGCTGCTCAAGACCCCGAGCTACCGCCGGTACCTGGAGACGACGTTCCGCCGCTACGCCGGGCTGCCGTTACTCAAGGCTTGGCAGGTGGAAAACGAGCCGCTCGACAACGCGACCATTAACCAGGTGACCAACGGCGCATTGCCGGCGTCGATGGTCCGCTCCGAAGTCGACCTGCTGCGCTCAGTCGACCTGGTGCACGAGGTCGTCGTCACGACGTTCAACTCGTCTCACGTCGTGCTCGATGTCGAGGCGGCCAGTCCGCTGGCCTGGCTCTATAACCACCTCCCCGGCGCGAAGCCGGCCGGGCATCCATCCCAGGCCCTGACCATGGGGGACACCCTGGGTCTCGACCTGTATGTCGTCACCGAGTCGACGCCCCTGGACGTCATCAGCGCCACGACCCGGATCGCCTGGAAAGAGGAGTCGCTGGACTACTGGCAAGGACAGGCGCAGAGTCACGGCCGGGAGCTCTGGGTCACGGAGATGCAGGCAACCCCCTGGATCGGGACCACCGGGTTCACGATCGACGACCTGCGGTCCAGCGCGCTGGCCTATCGGGGTCACGGCGTCAGCGTCTATCTGCTTTGGGGTGTGGAGAACTGGCTCGACGCGCCCGACTGGATGCAGGCGGGGATCACCGCGATCAAGCTGCTCAGGGGCAACCGGTAGCCCCACCGACTCTTAGCGCCTTCTTAAGTCGGGTTCAGGTTGGCTTTACCTTGATCTGGCATCTTTTCTACCATCGCCAATATCGGTGTCGTCCGGGTCCTCATGCCGGGGCTGGCCGCCCTCCTACTGGCGACGGGCTGTCAGCCCGCGGTTCAAGCGAATTCAGGTTCGAGCCCAGCCAGCGGCTCCCGGACGTCGGCCTCCCCATCGCCGAGCCCGACGTCGAGTCCCACGCCGGCCGCCACGCACGTCTTCGTGATCGTTCGAGAACACCTCCTACCGGCTGGCAATGCGACAGCCCTTCATTGCCAGCCTGGCCCAGCAGTACGCGGTGGCGTCGAACTACAGCTCGGTGGCCAATCCCAGCCTCCCCAACTACCTGGCGATGACGTCAGGGTCGACCTGGGGGATCCGCGATGACGGGTTTCATCAACTGCCCGCCGGCGGTCTCGGGAGTGAACTGACCAGCGCGGGCATCTCCTGGAAGGCCTACATGGAAGGGTTCACCGGCGATTGCTTCCACAGCCCTTATCCCTATGCGCTCAAGCACAACCCGTTTGCCTACTACGGTGGCGCCTGCCCGGCGAACGTCGTGCCCATGACCGACCTCGCCGCTGACCTGAACGGCGTCACCCCGCAGCTCTCCTGGATCACCCCCGGCCTCTGCAATGACGGCCATGACTGCGGCATCGTCACCGCCGACAAATGGCTGTCGCAGACGGTCCCGCAGATCACGAGCTCGCCCGCCTGGCGAAAGGACGGCGTGCTGTTCATCACCTGGGATGAGTCGAGCGCGGCGGACGGCCGGGTCGCCCTGCTCGTGGTCGCGCCACGCTTCCGCGGCCAGATCAGCATGCCGCTCGACCACTTCTCGCTACTGGCGACGATCAGCGACCAGCTCGGCGTGGCGCGGCTCGGGCTCGCGAAACAGGCGACGTCTCTGAAAAACCAGCTGCAGGCCGGCACCGCCCCGAGTTCGAGCTCGAGCGGCTAAGTCAGGCTGCCGCCTGGCTGTCCAAGCGCTCGCCGAGGCTTCGGAGGAGGGCGCGAACGGCCGGCTCCCAGAGATGGGTCCCGGATTCCTCGCGAAGAATGCGCACCGCACGCTCGTTACTGAAGGCCCTGCGATAGGGGCGGTCGGAGATGAGCACGTCGTAGGTATCGGCCACAGCCACGATCCGAGCTTCGAGCGGAATCTCCTCCCCACGAAGTCCCCGCGGGTAGCCGCTGCCGTCGATGCGCTCGTGGTGGGCGACGACGATGGCGGCCTCGCGCCGCAGGCTCGCGACCCGGGAAAGGATGTCGTGGCCGACTTCCGGATGCCGTTTGATCACCGTCCACTCTGCCGGATCGAGGGAGCCGGGCTTGCTCAGGATGCTGTCCGGCATCCCAATCTTGCCGACGTCGTGAAGAAGGCCGGCCCGGGCCAGGGTTCGCAGCGTGTCGGTGGGCAGCCCCATCGTCCGGCCGATCAGAACGGCCAGCTCCGCAACCCGATGGTTATGCCCCTTCGTGTTTTCGTCCCTGGCCTCGACCGCCGCCGCCAGGGCCACGATGGTGTCAGCGTGCTCCAGCTCGACCCCGACCTTTACTTCGAGCTCGAGCGTCGCTTCCATCACCGAGCGGAGCGATTGCCCCTTGGTGCGCTGCACGGCCAGCGACCCGACGGCGATGCTCACGGCGACCAGCATGAGGAAGTGGTACTCCCACCAACTCAGCTTCCAGGCCGTTCCGAGCAGCATGATGACCTGGGCTTCGGCGAGCAGGACAAACGCGAGCACGAGCATGCCCTGGAGCGGCAGCCGCGCGGCGACGAATCCGCGGGCCTGGCGCGCCGCGGCGAAGAGTAAGAGGGCGATGGTCGTCCCGGCCATGGCGGTTGAGTAGGGCTTGACGCCGAACGGCAGCTCCGCAATCAACTCGGTGCTGGCAATGGCAAGCACCCCGTAAATCGCCAGCGCGGTGCCGACCAAGACAATAAGCCAGCCGGCCGGCGAGTAGGGGAGTCGACGCTCGAAGGCCGCCGTGATGGGCGTGTAGCTGGCGGCAAAGAAGAGGGCGGGGACGAAGAGGGCCAGGTAGGCGGAAACACCTTTGACCGCGCCAACGTACTCGCCGCTCATGAGAACGCCCGGCGTTTCGATGCCATGGACCGCGAAGATCCCGCCCATGGCCATGAAGCCCAGACAGAGGAACAGCACTCGATACTGCGCAATTTGGACAGAGGCGATTGCCAGCAGCGCCGCGAGCCCGAATGCGAGCAGGGAGACCGCCGTGACGATGAGGAAGTGCTGGCGCGGCACGACGATGCTTGGGTCCGCCGCGGGATGCGCCATCAGCCAGGCGAAAATGCCGACGGGGAAGAGGAGTGAGCCGAGCGCCGCTGCTGGCGTGGCGTTCCGAATCCAGGGGTGTGAAGCGACCGCGGCGGAGGCCACAGCGGAGTAACGAGGCGATGGTCAAAAACCCACCACGGCCCCCACCTTGATCCCCCACCCTACCCTCCCCCCGCAAGCGGAGGAGGTAAAGGGCTGCGACGGGGAGGGGACCCCCAGGGAGATCCACGGACCAGTATCATTTGGTTGTGGTTGAGACAACCGCCCAGGCGGCGCTGCAGCAGACTGGCGTCCGGTTGACGCCGCAGCGGCTGGCCATCGCCGGGGTGCTGGCACAGACTGGAAAGGAGACCTCGGCGCAGGAACTGTATGAGCGGGTCCGCAAGAAGCATGCATACATCGGGCGCGCCACGGTGTTTCGATCGCTCGACCGGCTGGTCAGCGCCGGATTGGCGCAGCGGCTCGAGCGCCCCGGTCACGTGTCGGCGTACGTCTGGTGCGAGCCAGGCCATCACCATCACCTGATTTGCACCACCTGCCGGACCGTCGAAGACCTGGACGAAGAGGCGGTCGCTCCCCTTGCCGAGACGATCGCGCGCCAGCGTGGCTTTCGGGTCGATCACGCGACCCTCGACTTCTATGGCGAGTGCCGGACCTGTTCCTCCCGCCGTGCGCGAGCGCGACCGGCGGTACGGCGCGCGGCGACGTAACCGAACAACCGCGCGAGCACATAGCCGCCGCAGGCAAACGTCGTGATGAAAAAGCCGACCGGGTACGGAAGGTAATAGGCGACGCTCAGCGCCGCCCAGGTAAACAGCACCGCGAGCCCCGCCGAGACCATGACGCCGCGGCTCGGACGCGTGGTGAACCGCTCGGCGATGGCGGCGGGCGCCACGATCAGGGCGAAGATCAACAGCACGCCCACCGCCTGCACCGCCTCCGAGACGGCGACGGCCAGGATGACCATAAAGGCGATCGAGAGACCGCGCACCGGCACCCCTTTGGCCTCGGCGACCTCTTCGTCGAGCGTGGCAAACAGCAGCGGCCGGTAGATCACGGCGAGCGCGAGCAGCGTGAGGACGCCGGCCAGGGCGGTAACGGCGACCTCCTGGGGGCTGATGCCGAAGATCTCCCCGAAGAGGATACCGATGGCCCCGGAGACGGATCCCTTGTACAGCGTCGTGAATAGCAGTCCGAAGCCGAGCGACCACGCCATCACGATGCCGATGGTCACGTCACGGCCACGAAGCCGCTGGCCGAGTGCGCCCATGACGCTGCCCGCGCCCATCGTCAAGACAAGCAATCCGGCGATCGGCGGCGCCCCCACCAGGACGGCTCCGGTAGCGCCGGCGAAGCCAATGTGGGAGAGTCCATGGGCCGCGAATGACAGGCCCCGTAGGACGACGAAATAGCCGATCACGCCGGCGCTCAGGGCAACGATCGTTCCCGCTTCGAACGCATGCTGCATGAAGCTGTAGCGAAAGAGCTCCTGGACGTCGCGCACCAGGTCCCAACCAAAGTACGGCGCGGCGGCAGGGAGGAGGGTGGTCATCATGGTCGGCTCAATCATCGTGGTGGGCGCTTTCGGCTTCCAATCCAACGACGAACATGTGGCCGTGGCTGTCATGGAGCACCTCGACCGGGGCGTCGTAGAGACGGCTCAGCTGCTCGGTCGTGATGACCTCGTCGGGCTTGCCGATCGCGACGCCGCCATGCGCCACGTAGAGGACACGGTCGACGATCGGGAGCAACGGGTTGATGTCGTGCGCGATCAGCATTACGGTGAAACCGTTTGCCTGGGCGAGGGAGGCCACCAGTTCGGCGATCACGATCTGGTTGCGCAGGTCGAGGCTGGCGAGCGGCTCATCGAGCAGCAGCATGCGCGGCTGCCCCGCAAGCGACTGCGCCAGCAAGAGCCGCTGTTGTTCGCCGCCCGAAAGACGCCCGATCGGGCGGTCGGCGTAGGCCAGCGCCTCCACGGCTTGAAGCGCGCGGTCGACCCGGCGGTTCGCCGCGGCAACCGTTCCGCCGATAGCAAAGCCCCATCGGTGGCCGTCCACCCCAAGGTGAACAAAGTCGCGTCCGCGAATGGCGACGTCGGTGTCGATATTGCGGCGCTGTGGCACGTAGCCGATGGCTGGATTGCCGCGGCGCGGACTCTCATCGAGAACGTGGAGGGTACCCCCCGCGGGCGGCAGCAGGCCCAGTAGCTGTCGGAAGAGGGTGGATTTGCCGCCGCCGTTGGGGCCCAGCACGGCAACGAATTCGCCGGCGTTCACGGTGAAGCTGGCGTTCTGCCAGATGAGGCGTTGGCCATAGGCAGCCGCCAGGCCCTTGGCGACGATCGCGGGCGATGCCGAACCGGCCATCTTGCCGGTCATTGTCGGCTCAGCGCAGCCTGCAGGGCATCCAGTTGCTTGGTCTGCCAGTCCTGGAAGGAGGCGGTCGTCGGTTGGATCGTTTCCGAGATGCCGACCACCGGGATGTTGTTCTGGGCAGCCAGCTGCTTGAGGTTGTCGGTGATTGGGGTCGAGGTCTGCGTGTTGTAAATCAGCACCTTGACCTGGTGATGGGTGAGCTGATCCTGGAACTCGGCGACGGTCTGTGCCGGCGGACCGTTGCCTTCGGAGATCGCCTGCATGAACGCAGGCGGGGAGATCAGATTTAGGCCGAGCGCCTGCGCTTCGTAGACAAAGATGCTCTCGGTCGAACCGACGGGCACGCCACTGTAAGTGGATCGGATGTGCGCGATCGCGTCATGGTACGGCTTGAGCGCGCTGCGGAATGTCTCACGCTGCCGGCTGTAGTAGGCGGCGTCGGCGGCGTCGAGCGCCTTGTAGTCTGCGGTGATCCGGTCGGCGACTCTCTCGATCCAGTCGGGCTTGTACCAGAAGTGCGGGTTGTCGCCCGCCTTTTTGTTGAGGAGGTCGGCGACGGTCAAGAGCTCCCGGCGCTGGCTGGGGTTACCGGATAGCAGCCGCTGTCCCCAGTCGTCATACCCGGCGCCGTTGAGGATGACGTAGTCGGCGGTGGCGAACGCCCGCGCATCGGTGGCGCTGCTCTCGTACTCGTGGGGATCGGTGTTGGGATTGTTGACAATGCTCGTCACCGCGACGTGGCTACCGCCGAGTTGCGCCGCGATACTGCCCCAGAAGTTTTCACCGGCAATCACCTGCAGCGTGCCGCTCGTCGATCCACCAGCCGGCGCGCCGCAGGTTGCAAGCCCGGCAGCGAGCATGGCGCCGAACAGGACCGACCTGATAGCCCGAGTCATTTGATACTGAGTATCATAACGCATGGTGGCGCACGCGAAAGCGCGGCTCGGGCTGCGCCCTCGCCAATGGTTTTGAACTCGGGCTCTTCACAGCGCTGCCGCGCGGACGATATGTTGGAAGCAGCGACGGTCCCCCGGCGGGACTTCTCAGAAAAGGAGGTGCAGTGTGTACTTCGGTGGAGGCGGACTGTTGATCGTTCTCGGGATTATTTTGCTCGTACTCGGCCAGACCCTGATCGGGATCATCTTGATCATCCTCGGTCTGTTCGGCGGCGGCTTCGGCTTCTTCAACAGTCGTCGCGGGTCGTAACGGGGCGATCCCATCACTACCCGGCGGTCACAACCAGGTGGTCGTCGGGTTTTTGTTGCCCTAGCCGCCCGCGACTCGCCGTGCGGTACGGAGCTGAGAATGCAAGGGAAGTCCGTTGACGGTCAACATTGCGTAGAGTAAATGGGTGAGGATTGTTCGCACGATTGCGCGCCCGATGCTGGCCGGCGTCTTCATCGCTGGCGGGATGGATGTGCTGGTCGATGCACCGAAGTCATTTCCTCAAGAACACCGCCATCCTTGGCGGCCTACTCGTGGTGGCTCTGGACTGAGCACGCCCGAGATGGAACATCTCGGCACACCAGGGGGTTATTGAAGTCATGAAACAGGCCATCTTTGCCGCCGGCTGTTTCTGGGGCGTTGAAGCTGCGTTTCGTGAGACTCCCGGCGTGACCGCCACTACAGTCGGCTACACGGGAGGTACGGTCGAGAATCCTTCGTACAAGCAGGTCTGCACGGGTCGCACCGGCCATGCCGAGGCAGTCCAGGTGGACTTCGACCCTGCCAAGGTGACCTACGAACAGCTCCTCGATATCTTCTGGGCGAGCCACGACCCGACGACGCGCAACCGTCAGGGTTGGGATATCGGCACCCAGTACCGGTCGGCGATCTTCTTTGATGACGCCGGCCAGCAGGCGGCCGCGACGGCATCGCTGCAGGGGCAGCAGGGACAGAGTCGGAGGCCCATCGTGACCGAGATCACGCCTGCGTCCGCCTTCTACCCGGCGGAGGACTATCACCAGCAATACCTGGAGAAGCGCGGCCAGGCCAGCTGCCACATTGGCTTGAAGCCGGAATCCTCGATCACAACGGCAGAACCGCAACCCAAATCGGAGGGATCGATATGGCAAAGGCTCTTGAAGACCGGATCATCGAACAAGTAGAGCGCCCCGCCGGCGACGGCATGCTCTTCGAACCGTCCGGGCGGCGTGTGCGCGTCATGTTTGGCGGCCTCACCGTTGCCGATTCGCGTGCCGTGATGCTGATGCTGGAGAACAAGCGCCTGGCGATCTATTACTTCCCGGTCAAAGACGTCCGTTTTGATCTGCTCGTCCCGACAAGCTACAAGAGCCCTCAATCAGGGAAAGGCGAAGCCAGCTTCTACTCGGTCAAAGTTGGAGACCGCGTCGCCGAAAAGGCCGCCTGGCGCTACCTTCAGCCGGAGCGCGCGGACCTGAAGGATTACGTGGCCTTCTACTGGGACAAGATGGACGCTTGGTTCGAAGAGGACGACGAGGTCTTCGTCCATCCACGCGATCCGTACCATCGGGTAGACGTACTCAACAGCTCGCGCCACGTCAAAGTCGTGGTTGGGGGAGGGGTTGTCGCCGAGACCACCCGGCCGCGGCTACTATTCGAGACCGGTCTCCCGACCCGCTACTACATTCCCAAGCTCGACGTGCGGCTGGACTTGCTGTCACCCACCAACACCTCGACGCGCTGCCCCTACAAAGGCAAGGCGTCCTACTGGTCGGTCAACATCAACGGAAAGGAGTTCAAGGACATCGTCTGGGGCTACCCGGCGCCGATTCCGGAGTGCCCCAAGATCGAGAATCTGGTCTGCTTCTACGACGAGAAGGTGGACGCCGTCTACGTCGACGGCGAACTGCAGCCCCGGCCGGTCACGCCCTGGTCCTGAGCCGCTCGACCTGCCGATAGCGAAAGCAGTTGACCAGGTGGTCGTTGACCAGGCCGGTCGCCTGCATGAACGCGTAGCAGATCGTCGGCCCGACAAAGTTCGCCCCGCGCCCGATTAAGTCCGTGCTGAGCGCCTGTGACTCGCCCGTTTGGGCTGGGATGTCGGCCATCGTCTTCCACCCATTTCGCTTTGGCCGACCCCCGACAAACGACCAGACGTAGCGATCGAAACTGCCCTGCTCGGCGGCGATCGCCCGGACCACGCGCGCGTTCTTAATGGCACTCTCGATCTTGCGACGGTTACGGACGATGCCACTCAGGCCCATGAGCCGCGCGACGGTGGCATCGCTGAACCGGGCGACCGTGGCGGGCTCGAAGCCCTTGAACGCTGCGCGGTAGGCGTCGCGCTTGCGTAGGATCGTCATCCAGCTAAGCCCCGCCTGGGCGCCTTCCAGCGTCAGAAACTCGAAGAGCAGGCGATCGTCGTGAATGGGCACGCCCCAATCGCGGTCGTGGTAGTCGCGCATCAGGGGATCGCCTTCCGCCCAGCCGCATCGGGTGATGGCCACGCCTTATAGTCGCATCGTGCCCGAATTCCCGCCGTGGTCCTTCGAGCCGAAGGGTCGTTACGACGAACACCTCTTCGAAAGCGAGGTGCTCTGGAAAGACCCCCAATTCAGGGTGGAGGCAGCCGCACTCGACCGTCTCATTTCCAGGAGGAAGGCTGGTTATCAAGCGACACTTGCATACGCCAGGTTAAAACCGGTTTAGCCTCGTGGCGGTCCTCCCCAAAGGAGCGGGGAAAGGCGCCGTCCTCACCGAACGCCCGGGTCTCGGCCTCGCCGTTCGGGTGAAGTCGGGCGCGGCACTCCGGCGCTAGCGTGAGAGCCATCGAAGAAAGTCCCACCCCGACCCCCCAAGGGGGAGGCAGCTCGAGAGGGGGGCGAGATTTGTAAAAGGAGCAAGCAACATCATGGCGACTCTCAAAGATCTCTCCAACGACATCGAAGCGCTCGTCGAGAAGGCGAGCAAGAGCGTGGTCCGAGTCGACGCCCGCCGGGGGCGCGCCGGTAGCGGCATCGTCTGGGACAGTGGCCTCGTGCTGACGGCGAACCACGTTGTCGAGCAGGAGCAGGGGATCGAGGTCGTGGCCGACGACAAGAGCTTGAAGGCGTCGTTGGTTGGGCGCGATCCGGGCACCGATTTGGCGCTGCTCAAAGTCGACGGGCTGACGGCGCCGGCGATACCCCGCGCCCGGGTGGAAGATCTTAGGCCCGGCCAGATCGTGCTGGCGATCGGCCGGCCGGGCAGCCTGAAAGCGACCTTCGGCACGATCAGCGCCGTTTCCTCCTCCTGGCGCGGCTGGCGGGGAAGCGAGATCGAGCACCTGATCCAGACCAACGCGCCGCTCTACCCCGGCTTCAGTGGCGGTCCCCTGGTCGACGTCGAAGGGCGCGCCGTTGGCATGAACAGCTGGGTCTTCGGCCGCGGCGACGGCCGGGCGATCGCGATGGACGTGGCCGAGCGCGTGGTGGCAAGCCTGAAATCCGACGGACGGATCAAGCGGCCCTACCTGGGCATCGGGACGCAGGAAGTGCCGCTTCCCGAGGCGGTCAAGGCAAAGGCAAAGCAGGATACCGGTCTGCTGATCGTCGCCGTGGAGCCGGAGAGCCCGGCCCATAAGGCCGGCCTGATGCAGGGCGATACGCTGGTGGCGCTGAACGGCACCACCACGACCAGTCTGGAGGATCTTTACGCCGGGCTACGCAAGGTCAAGGTCGGAGCCAGCCAGACGGTCAAGGTGGTTCGCGCGGGCGAGCTTAAGGAGATCCAGATAACGGTGGGTGAAGCCGGCCGCTAAGTCGACCCCCACCTTGCCTTCCCCCGCGAGCGGGGGAGGGATATTGCGCAGGGAAAGGGACTCTTGAAACGAACGCGTCGCAGTCCGGACAACGAGAGACGCAAGGCCCTCAGGAATCTAGAGGCGGCCGGTTGACTCTACATGCGGGAAATCCCGCAGCCCTGAGTAACTAGCCGAATACATGGCAAACAACCGCCGCCTCTTGATCGTGCTCATTGGCTGGGCCGCCTTTTGCCTGTTCTTCGCGGCCTGGCTACTGTTCAGTTGGGGCGGCATCACCACCACCCAAGAATTCGACGACATCGGTCAGTTCGTCATCGCGTTTCTAGCCGCGGCGGCCTGCCTCTTTACAGCGGTTCGGCATCAGGGCCGCACCCGCCGGGCCTGGGCGTTGATGGCCGCCTCCGCATTCGCCTGGGGCACCGGTCAGGTCGCCTGGTCGTACTACGAGCTCCTCAAAGGTCAGCAGGTGCCGTTTCCCTCGTTCGCTGACCTCGGGTATCTGACCGCGGTCCCCCTTGCCATCGTTGGAGTCCTGTGCTTCCCGGCGGCCCCGTCGAGAGTCGTCTCGCTGGCGCGAACCATCCTGGACGGGCTGCTGATCGCGGGCTCGCTCCTGATCATCAGTTGGTCCACCGTCCTCGGAGCCGTTTATCGGGCCGGCTCGGGCGGCCTTTTCGGCCAGCTGATCGGGCTTGCCTATCCAGCCGGCGACGTGGTGATCGGCACCATGATCGTGATCCTCGCTGTCCGGGTTCCCAGGGCAACTCGCCTGCCGCTGTACCTGCTCGCTGGGGGACTGGTAGCCAACCTGCTGGCGGACAGCGGCTTCGCCTACCTGACGGCCACCAACCGGTACGGTGCGGGCAGTGTCATCGACGTCGGCTGGGCGGCCGGTTACTTGTTGATCGCAATTGCAGCGCTTCGCGCGGCTTCGATGCCGGCGCTCAGCTCGGGGGCAGACGGCCCGCCGGGCCGCCTCGGGCTGCTGCTGCCGTATCTCCCGGTGGCGGCCGGTGCGATGGTGGCGGCAATCGAAGAGGCGGGACCGGGCGAGCTCGACCCGGTCGTGTTCTGGAGCTTGCTGGCGATCATCGTCCTCGTCGTCGTCCGTCAATTCCTCACCCTGAGCGACAACCTGGCGCTCAACCGGCGACTGGAGGCCAACGCGGCCGAGCTGGCCAAGGGCCATGAGCATTTCCGTTCACTGGTGCAGAACTCCTCTGATGTCATCACCCTGGTCGGTCGCGACGGGGTGATCCGCTACCAGAGCGCCTCGGTAGAGCGGATTCTCGGCTACTCGGAGGACGCGCTGGTCGGGAAGCCGTTCGGCGACTTCATTCATGCCGACGATCGCATCCACATGCTCCGCAAGATCGACGAGGCGATCAACATCATGGGCCCGCCGATTGCGCTGGAATGCCGGCTTCGGCGTGACGATGACTCATACTGTGCAGCCGAAGTCACCATCACGAATCTGCTCGAGCTGCCGTCGGTGCGGGGTCTCGTCCTCAATACCCGTGACGTCAGTGAGCGCAAGGCGCTGGAGGAGAAGCTCATCCATCAGGCCTTCCACGACTCTCTCACGGACCTGCCGAACCGGGCCGCCTTCCGGATCCACCTGGACCATGCGCTCCAGGGTGATCGCGAACGGGGGATCGCCGTGCTCTTTCTGGACCTCGACGATTTCAAGGCGGTCAACGACACGCTGGGCCACGACATGGGCGACAAATTGCTGGTCGCGGTCGCGGCCCGGATCGCGTCCACCCTTCGACCCGGTGACACCGTGGCCCGGCTCGGTGGCGACGAGTTCGCCGTACTCCTGAAGAACATGGAGGACGAAAAGATCGCCTCACGGGTGGCCGAGCGGATCACCCGGCAGTTCGTGACCCCATTTGGGATCGATGGAAAAGAGATTTCGATGCGCGCCAGCATCGGAATCGCCGGCGTGGTATCAGGCCAGGAGGCGGCGGAAGAACTGATCCGCAACGCAGATGTCGCGATGTACATCGCGAAGTCGAAAGGCAAAGCACGCTACGTCGAGTACGACGCCTCGCTCGCCGGCGCGGCGCTTCAACTCCTGGAACTTGAGTCCGAGATGCATCGCGCCCTGTCTGAGAAGCAGTTCGTGCTCCAATACCAACCCGTGGTGATGCTCGAATCAGGTGCCGTCCATAGCGTCGAGGCGCTCGTGCGATGGAACCATCCTGAGCGGGGTCTGCTCGATCTCGCGGATTTCATCAGCGTCGCGGAGCACAACGGCATGATCGTCGAGCTGGGCCGGTGGGTGCTGCAGCAAGCGGCGCGCGACGGGCGCCGCTGGCAGGTGCGCTATCCCTCCACGCCGCCGATGGGGATCAGCGTCAATCTTTACGGGCGGCAGTTGCAGCATCCGGAGTTGGTCTCGGAAGTGATGGATGCGGTGGACGCCGCCGGGCTGGACCCGCAGTCACTGATCCTCGAGCTGACGGAGAGCGTCATGATGGCAGACACCGAGTCGGTTGCCCGGATGCTCCAGGAGTTTCGCGGGCGAGGGTTTCGGCTTGCGCTGGACAACTTCGGTAGCGCCTACGCCTCGCTGGGCCGCCTGCGCGACTTCCCCGTCGACATCCTGAAGATTGACGCATCCTTCGTGGCTGGCATCGGTCAGGGCCTGACGGACGGCGCCATCCTTCGCGCCATCATCGGGCTCGCGAACAGCCTTGGCCTGATGACGATCGGGGACGGGATCGAGCGCTCGGAACAGCTCGCCGCGCTCAACGCGATGGGCTGCCACGCCGGCCAGGGCGTATTCCTGTCGAAACCCCTCGACTTCGAGGGCATGGAGGCGCTGCTGGCGCTGTGCATCCAGTCCGGCTCCGGTCGCCAGCTGCCGCCGACCTGGCGTCTGACGGCTTAACTACAGTTAGACGGTGACTGAACCGGGCGGGTGCGTCGTCCAGCGGCCCATCGCGCACTCGGCCGAAATGACGACGGCCTCGTGTGCGCGTACAGGCCGCATACGACGCCCGCCCTGATTCGCCCGAAAGAGCGGCGCCGCGGAGCCGCGCTGCTGGCTGCGCTGCTGGCCACCGCCGGCTGCCAGAGCAGCCAGAACAGCCAGCCCAACGAGACGAGCCTGCCGTCGACCATCATCAGCGGACCAGTTCAGCTGCCGCCGAGCTGCGCCGGACAGGCCCCGGCAACGCGCCGGCCCGCCGAGCCCTCGATGGCCGCCGACCCCAGCAATCCTCGCCAACTGGTCGCCAGCTGGCTCGAGAACCAGTCGCCGGACAAGGTCGGCATCACGGTCGCGGTCAGTCACGACGGCGGCGCGAGTTGGCGCCGGTCGCCGCTGCCGGGCCTCCTGACCTGTGCCGGCGGTCCCTATCTCCACACCAGCGATCCCTGGGTATCGATTGGCGGCGATGGCATCATCTATGTCTCGGCGGTCGGCACCCAGCCGCCAACCGCGACGGGCACGGCTCATGACATCATGGTCAGCGCCTCCCGCGATCATGGGACCAGCTGGGAGGTACCGGTGATCGTCGAAAGTGCGACCGCGCCGCCCGCCCAGCCGGACAAGGAGGCGATCCTTGCCGACCCGCGGCGTCCGGGCAACGCGTATGCCGTATGGGCCGACTATCGGGTTACGATCGGCGTCGAGCCGTCGATCGACCGGGTGATGTTTGCCCGGACCAAGGACGGTGGCCGCACGTGGTCGAGTCCCAGCGCCATCTACAGCGGCAACGACGAAACCCAGGAGAACCAGTTGCTGATGACCGCCGGGGGCGCTCTGCTCGACGTCTTCGTGGAAGCGTCATCGTTGCCGGGGACGCCACACCCGCCCCCCTTGCCGGTAAGGATCCGGGTCATCCGCTCGACCGACCAGGGACAAACGTGGTCGGCGCCGATCGATGCCGCACAATTCAGCTACACGGCCGCCGTCGATCCCGGCACGGGGAGCCAGCTGCGCTTCTTCGGACAGGGCATCACGGCGGGCGCGGCTGGCAACGCGCTTTACGTCGCCTGGTTCGAGGACCACAGTGAGTTTTCCACCATCCTGCTCGCCCGCTCCGAGGATGCGGGCCTCCACTGGCGGGCGCCGCAGGTGGTGGTGCGCGAGAAGGCCGAAGCGTTTCTGCCGACGCTCGCGGTGGCCGGCGATGGCGCCGTGGGAGTACTGTGGTACGACTTCCGCCACTTCACGTCCCGAAGCGCCACGTTGAGCACCGACGTCTGGTTTAGCAGCTCACGTGATCGCGGTCTCCACTGGACGGAACGGCATGCCGGCGGGCCGTTCGACCTTCGATCCGCCCCGGCGGTTCGATTCGGACCCTTCATCGGCGACTACATGGGCCTCTGCGGGCTACCCGACGGTTTCGCCGCGGCCTTCGCGCAGGCGAAGCCGCAGAGCCTCAACGGCCCCACGGACGTGTTTTTCTCTCATATTCACGGTTAGCCAGGCCGTTTTCCGAAGAAGTTCGTCCCGATGGCGCTCATCACCAGCACCCCGTTCTCGTTGCGCAGCTCCCCGCGCCACCGAACGATCCCCATGGTCGGACGGCTGTTGGAGGCCCGGGCTTCAAGCACCTCGACACTCCCGGTCAGGGTATCACCAGGCCGGACCGGGGCTGGCCAGCGCAGCTCCTCCATCCCGGGCGACCCGAGGCTGCTGGTCTGCGCGATCAGGTTGCGCACCAGCAACCGCATGAAGAGCGCGCCGGTGTGCCAGCCGCTCGCGATCAGTCCACCGTAAATCGTGAAACTGGCGGCGTTCGGATCGAGGTGCATCGGTTGGGGGTCGTACTCGCGCGCAAAGCCGATGATGTCGGAGTCGCTGACCTGCACGCTTCCCAGGTCGATGACCTCGCCGACGCGGAAGTCCTCGTAATAGCGGGTCAGCGGCGCAGGGTTCCTTCGAGCTGGTCGAGATGGATCTCGAGGTGTGCGCAGAGCGGTAGTTGCGCGATTTCCGCGGCGCTCAGGGAAAAACCTTCGTCGAGGACCGCCCGGCGCTGCATCGCTCCCGCGTCGGCCGAGCGGAGGTAGGCAATGGTCCGCTGATGATCGCGCTGCGCCATCGCGAGCAGCTCGTGCGGCGGCAGCGAACTCAGCTGTTCACCGGCGACGTCGCGGTCCTGGACCTGAGGGAGCAGGTCGAGCTGGGATAGCTTGCCAGAGCCGACCCGGGAGGTGAGCACGCCGTAGAACTTCGACAGGACGGCGATATGGGCCAGCACCTCGTGGCCGCTCCACTCTGTCTGCCGGTCCTGGCCGTCGACCAGACCGCGTTGGACGAGTTCCGCGAGCCTCTGCGAAGCGGCCTCCAGGCGATCGGCCAACCGCAGGCGCTCGTAGGCAACGAACTCGTCGAGGAACCCCCGCATCTCTCGCCCGGTGAAGGCCGGGCTCTCGATCCGCACTCGCTGAGTGTAAGGCCCCACCCTGCCCTCCCCTAGAGGGGGAGGGAACCGTTCAGCCCGCCCTGCCCTCCTTCCGGAGGGGTCGGAATATTGACGGTGTCAGGTAGCCTTGGTGGGATGGCGAAAGAGACCTCGACGGGCCGGCAGAGCAGCCCGTATGGCTCCTGGCGTTCGCCGATCACGGCCGACGCGATCGTCGCCGGCGTCATCGGCCTCTCCCAGATCCAGCTCGACAGCGATGACACCTATTGGGTCGAGCAGCGTCCCGCTGAGGCCGGCCGCAACGTCGTCGTCCGTCGCCGCGCCGACGGAGCGGTCGAGGACGTTACGCCGCCGGAGTACAACGCGCGCACCCGAGTCCACGAATATGGGGGCGGTGCTTACCTGGTGCGCAAGGGCACCGTGTGGTTTACGAACTTCAAGGATCAACGGCTCTACCGGCAGGATCCCGGGCGTCCACCCGCCGCGATCACACCGGCGCAAGACATCCGGCACGCGGACCTGGTGCTCGACGATCGCCGGGGCCGGCTGATTGCGATTCGGGAGAACCACACGACCGGCTCGCCCTCGGCCATCAACACCATCGTCAGTCTCGATCCGGCCGGTAAGGGGCCCGACAGGACGCTGGTCGGGGGCAACGACTTCTACGCGACGCCGCGGCTGAGCCCGTCCGGGTCGCACCTTTGCTGGCTCACCTGGAACCACCCGAATATGCCCTGGGATGGGACCGAGCTGTGGGTGGCCGAGCTGACCGACGACGGCGACCTGCGAGCAGCGCGAAAGGTGGCCGGCGGAGACCAGGAGTCCATCTTCCAGCCCGCCTGGTCGCCGGACGGCCTCCTCTATTTCGTGTCAGACCGCACAAATTGGTGGAGCCTCTATCGCTGGCGCGGTCAGGCGATCGAACCGGTTGCGGAGCTACCGGCTGAGCTGGGGACGACGCAATGGATCTTCGGGATGTCAACCTACGCGTTCGAGTCTGAGAGGCGGATCGTGTGCCAGGTGCGGTCGAAGGGACTCGCCCGTCTGGCCACGATCGACCCGGAGCACCGGCGGCGGCACAACGTCGATACGCCGTATACGGCATTCTCCGCGTTCATTCAGGCGCGCGCGGGCCGGGCGATCACGATCGCGGGCTCGCCGACCGAACCGTTTTCGCTCGTCACGGTCGACCTCGCCACCGGCGGGGTCGACGTGCTGCGCCGGTCGGCTGAGTTGCCAGTGGCGCCCGCGTATCTTTCCGTGCCCGAGCTAATCGAGTTCCCGACGGACGGAGGCGTGACGGCGCACGCCATTTTCCACCCGCCGCTCAACCCGGACTACACGGCTCCGGCCGGCGAGTTGCCGCCGCTGATCGTCTATGTCCATGGCGGGCCGACCAGCGCCGAGCCGAATGCGCTTGACCTCGGCGACCAGTACTGGACGAGTCGCGGCTTTGCCTACGTGTTGGTCAACTACGGTGGGAGCTCCGGGTTCGGTCGCGACTACCGCCAGCGCCTCAACGGCCAGTGGGGCGTCGTCGACGTCCAGGATTGCATCAACGCGGCGCGTTACCTGATCGACCGCGGGCTGGTCGACGGCAACCGAGTCGCGATCACGGGCGGCAGCGCCGGTGGGTACACCGTGCTGCGGGCATTGACGTCATCGGATTTCTTCAAAGCCGGAGCCAGCCATTTCGGCATCAGCGACCTTGAGGTCTTTCACAGCGACACGCACAAGTTCGAGTCGATGTACGACCAGAGCCTGACCGGGCGCTGGCCCGAGGAGCGCCACATCTATCGAGAACGGTCCCCGATCCACTTCGTCGATCGGATCCGAGCCCCGGTCATTCTCTTTCAAGGCCTGGAGGACAAGGTCGTGCCGCCGATCCAAGCGGAACTGATCGTGGATGCGCTACGCAAGAAGGGCCTGCCGGTCGCCTACGTCGCCTTCGAGGGCGAGCAGCACGGGTTTCGGATCGCGAAAAACATCAAGCGCTCGCTCGAGGGCGAACTGTATTTCTACTCGAAGGTCTTCGGCTTTGAGTTGGGCGATCCGGTCGAGCCGGTGCCGATCGAGAATCTCAAACAGCCCGCTGGAACGACGTAAGCTCGGTCAGACCTCGCTGGGGGTGCCGGTCATCGGGATGGGTACCTGGCAGACCTTCGATACGGCTGAGGATCGCACCCCCATCGTCGACGAGGCGCTGGCGGCCGGTATCGGCCTCTTCGATTCGTCACCGATGTACGGCCGGGCCGAGACCACCTTGGCCAAAGCCCTGGGCGGGCGGCGTGACGAGGCAATAGTCGCCACCAAGATCTGGACCAGCCGGGCCCGCCGGCCCACGCGAGCGGCGCTTTAGTGCCATGCGAGCGTTTGAGGCAGTAACTCCCTGCCGATCTACCAGGTCCACAACCTCGTCAATTGGAAGTCGCAACTCCGGCTGCTGGAGACGCTGAAGGAGGAGGGGAAGGTGGTGGCGGTCGGCGCGACTCACTACGATCCCAGCGCCTTCGATGACCTTTGCGATGTGATGCGGACCGGCCGGCTTGACATGATCCAGGTCCCCTACAATCCGCGGCGCCGCGAGGCGGAGCATCGAGTCTTCCCGCTCGCCGCCGAGCCTGGGTCTGGGTGTGCTGATCCACAGCCCGCTCCGCTTCGGTGTCATGGACCGGCCGCCGAGCGCTGACCAGATCAAGGCCTTCGGCGTGCGGACCTGGGCGCAGGCCGTGCTCAAATGGATCGCGAGCGATCCGCGTGTCAGCTGCGTGCTGACGGCGACCAAGACGCCGGGGCGACCGACCGAGAACGCACAAGCCGGCGACCCGCCCTGGTTTGACGGGGCCCAGCGCGAGCGGCTGGTGCACCAATTGCGGTGAAATAGACACGGCATGCAACGTGAGCGCACATCCGTGTGGCTCGACGGGATCCAGCGCCACCTCGAGGATCTAAAGGAGGACGCGTACGAGGGGGCGTCGGGAGCTGCTCGGCACGCCCGCTACGTGGCGGCCGTCGAGCTGCTCACGCCGATCGGGGTCGATGTTCTACAGCAGGTCAACGCCTCGCTCCTGCGTGGCACAGGCGACGTCTCGGTGCGGGCGCCCGGACCAGACGGCGACGGAGGCCTTATCGGGTCATGGCTGTTGAGCTGGCCGGAGCTTTCGGAATCGAGCAGCCGGCTAACGGGCAAGGCGCTGCAGCCGGTCACCATCAGCGCGGTCTTCCCACCGGGCTTTACCCATCCCCACCTCGTGGCCGGTGGGCCTGTCAATCCTCGAGCCGCGTCGCTCGCAGCCTGGCCGATGCAGGTCACGTCACGTGAGGACGCTGAGCAGCAGCGTCCCGTCCTCTGGGCGATCGCCGCCGCCGAGGTGCACGACCGGATCTACCAGTCGACCTGGCGAATCATTCCGCTGTAGAGGGCTGGTCCGGGCGGATAAACTCTCGCCAGATCCAGAAGGCGAAAAGAGGTTCCCGGCCATGGCCACCATAGGTCTTCGGTTTGTATAAGAAGGTCCTCATCGGGCTCGCCCTCGCAGGAGCCCTCGGCTCGGCATGCGGCTTCGTGTTCATCGCCAGCGGGTATTTGAGAACCCCTCCGGTCCCGCATGCCGCTCTCGCGGTAGGCGGGCCGTTGGCTGCTGCGGCCGTCCTCGGGAGCGCCTGGGGCGACCGGACGCCAGTGCGGATCCTCCGGAGAAGCCTCATCGTGCTGGCGCTGCTGGCCCTCCTCGCCGGTACCGGGGTCCTGGCTGTTGGTTGGTTGGTCGTGGGAAACAGCGGCCGCCTAACCGGGCCGGGCGGGTGGCTGGGTTCGTATACAACGGGACGGATCTTCGGCCTCCTTCTCATATGGCCGACGACAGGTTTCCTGGTGTGGCTGCTGGGCGCCATGGCTCTGCTCGCGAGACGACGATTCGTTGTGGCTGCCGTGTACACGGCGTCTGTATTCGCGGCCGTCGTGGCTCTCCCTGCGATCGTCGTTTACCTACCCGCCTTCGTACGCTCCTTCCCGACGGTTGGAGTTGGACTCGTGACCGCTCCGGGGTGGATTGGGGCCCTCTTCTTTCTGGGGGTGGACGCGGCCGTGCTCTACGTCGCCTGGACCAAGCTGTTCGGCACCGACTTCGTTCAGCCAGCCATGCGGCGGGACAGCGTAGTAGTGCCTCAGCCGCCGAGGTAGGCCTTCTGCACCTCCGGGTTGCGCCGTAACGCCGCCCCGGTTCCGCTGAGCAGGATGCGGCCGGTCTCGACGACGTAGGCGCGGTCCGCGATCTCGAGTGCACGGAGTGCGTTCTGTTCGACCAGCAGGATCGTAACGCCCTCGCCGTGGATGCGCTGGATCACCTCGAATACGGTGTCGACCATCTGAGGCGCGAGCCCGAGCGACGGCTCATCCAGGAGCAAGAGCTTGGGGCGCGCCAGCAGGCCTCGCGCGATCGCCAGGATCTGCTGCTCGCCCCCGGAAAGTTGCCCGGCCGGGAGGTCGCGCCGCTGGCCAAGGATCGGGAACTGCTCCATCAACCCCTCGATCTCCCGGTGCGCTGCGCGGCCGTCACGCCGCGCCCAGGCGCCGAGCTCGAGGTTCTCACGGACCGTCAGGCGAGCCAGGATCTCGCGCCCCTCGGGTACCTGGACCAGGCCCTGGCGGACGATCCGATCGGGCGCAGCGGTACTCAGATCGAGGTCCGCGAATCGCGCCACACCCGCGTGCGGGCGCAGCAGGCCGGACAGGGTATTGAGAATCGTCGACTTGCCGGCGCCGTTGGCGCCGATGAGGGCGACGATCTCCCCCCTGGCCACGCCGAAGGACACGCCGCGCACTGCCTGGATCGCGCCGTAGGCAACCGCGAGATCCTTCACCTCCAGCAGCGGCATCGCCGGTTCCGTCGCGGCCAACGGAGCCTTTTCTCCGACGATGTCGATCGCCTCGGAACCGGGGACGTGGGCAGCGCTTTTTTGAGCCTGGCTGCCCAGGTAGGCGGTGATCACCGCCGGATCCTCGGAGACCGTCGCCGGCGACCCGTCGGCGATCTTGCGACCGAAGTTGAGGACTGCGATCCGCTGGCACACCCCCATCACGAGGCGCATGTCATGGTCGATCAGCAGCACCGTCAGACCGTCCCCATTCAGCTGCTGGATCAGCGCCCGCACCCGGTCCTTCTCGGCCGGGTTCATGCCGGCGGCCGGCTCGTCGAGGATGAGGAGCTTCGGATGGAGCGCCAGGGCACGGGCGACTTCGAGCCGACGCTGGTCGCCATAGGAGAGGGTGGACGCGCGACGGTCGCCGTCACGGTCGGGATCCAGCCCGACGCGCTGCAGGAGTTCGCGGGCCTCGTCTAGGCGCTTATCCTCGTCGTGCCGCAGCGGCGTGAACGGAATGAGCTGTTGCAGCGTGTCATCGTGCCGCCGGGTGTGCATCCCGATCAGGACGTTCTCCATCGCCGTCAGGTTGCGATAGAGGCGAAGCGTCTGGAACGTCCGGGCGATGCCGAGGCCGGCGATCGCGTGCGGTGGGCGCTGGGCCAGCTCGATCGTGCCGCCACTGGAGACCAGCCGGATGCCACCGGCCTGAGAGCGAATGTAGCCGGTCACCAGGTTCACCAGCGTCGTCTTCCCGGCCCCGTTCGGCCCGATCAAGCCAAAGATCGCGCCCTGCTCGATCTCGAGCGACACGCCGTCGACGGCGTGCACGCCGCCGAAGTGGCGGCGGAGGTCAGTGAGCTGAAGCAGGGCGCTCAGGTGCTCTCCATCGCGTCCACCAGCGCGGCCGGATGAAGGCCAGGCCACCGCGGCCGACGATCCCCTGCGGCCGGAAGATGATAACGAGGATCAGGATGATCCCATTGACGACATCTCGGTAGGCGGCAAACCCGCGTACGATCTCCGGCAGCGAGGTGAGGAAGACGGCGCCGACGATGGGCCCGAGCACGTTCGTCGTCCCGCCGACGACGGCAAAGGTCAGGATCTGGATGGTGCGGCCGATGCCGTACTCGGTCGGGTCGACGAAAAAGTTGATGTGCGTCTCGAGCGCTCCCGCATAACCGGCGAGGACTGCCCCAATGACGAAGGCGATCATCTTGTAGAGCGGGACGTTAATCCCATTACTCGAGGCCGCCAGCTCGTCCTCGCGGATTGCGGACCAGGCCTGGCCCAATCGCGTTTGGGTCAAGCGCCAGACCAGGTAGGCGAGCACCGGCAATGAGGCCAGGATCGGCACGATGCCGCCAAGAGGGTCCGCACTGGGGTTCTTGAGGCCCTGGCCCTCGCCGGTGATCGGGACATTGAGGATGACGCCGAGGCGCAGCGCTTCAACGAAGCCGATGGTCGCGATGGCCAGAAAGACTCCGCGCAGCCGCAGCACCGGCAGGCCGACGAGAAAGCCGACCACACCGGCCAGCAGGGCGCCGACGAGCATGTTGAGAGGGAGCGGCGTCGGTAAGTAGAGGCTCATGATGACGGTCGTGTACGCGCCGATCGCCATGAAACCGGCATTCGCCAGCGTCAACTGGCCCGAGTAGAAGGTGACGAAGATCGAGATGGCCAGGATGGAGTTGATCCCGATTTGCGCGATCAAGAGCTCGTGCTGGTTGTAGAAGCCGATCGGATTGGTGAAGAGCTGGATGAAGAAATCCACGAGCGACCTAGTTCCGCACTAGAGGCGCTCGCGGAGCCGGGCACCGAAGAGTCCCTGCGGCCGCACGATCAGCACCAGGAAGAGCGCGGCAAACGCTACCCCCGCCTCGACGTTGCTGCCGAAGCGGACGAAGGCGAGGACCTCGATCAGCCCAAGCAGGTAGCCCCCCAGGACCGCGCCGGGAATGCTGCCCATGCCGCCCAGCACGATGACGGCGAGCCCCTTTAGCTCGACCTGGTCACGGCCGATGTAGGGGCTGATGTCGGAGATGGCCAGCCCGAACAGCAATCCGGCAAGACCACCCAGCGCCGAAGATACGAAGAGGGTGGAGGCGAAGATCCGATCGACGTTGATGCCCAACAAGGCCGCGGCCCGACGGTTCTCCGCGACCGCGCGCAGCGCTCGGCCCACCTGGGTGAAACGAACCACATATCCGAGCACGAGCATCAGCACAACCGAAGTAATCAGGATGCCGAGCTTCGTGCCTTCGATGGTCAGCCCACCGACGTGATAGGTCGGGTTAGGAACGGTTCCCGACGGGAAGCTGACGGAGTTCGCCCCGTCGTGCCAAAGCCAGCCGAAGAGGGTTCCCGGTGTCGCCTGCTCGACGATGGCGACGAAGATCAGCGCCAGCCCGATGGTTGAGATGAGCGCCGAAATCGGTGGCGCGTTCCGCCGGCGCAGCGGACGCAGCGCGACGAACTCGATCAGCAGGCCGAGCAGGCCACACACGAAGACCGCGATGACGGCGGCGGGCAAGAAGGGCATGCCGTGGAGCGCAACTAGCGAGTAGGTGATGACGGCCCCAAGCATGAACACCGCGCTGTGGGCGAGGTTCAGGACGTCGAGAACGCCGAAGACCAGCGTGTAACCGACGGCGAAGAGGGCGTAGATCGACCCGATGAAGATCGCGTTGACGACCTGTTGGGCCAACGCCAGTTCAGCTAGGCTTCACCGACTGCACCAGTTGGAACCCGCCGATGCCGTCCATCTGGATCACCCAGACCGTCTGCTTGACGTCGTGCGTACTGGTGAACTGGAACGGGCCCAGCGGCGTCTGGATGTTGACCGACTCCATCGCGGTGCGGAGCCGAGTGCGGTCGCCCGCGACATCGTTGAATGTGAGGTTGGCCCGCTTGGCCGCGTCGGCCAGGATCAGGATCGCGGCGTAACCCTGGGCGGCGAATTGGTCCGGGTCGCTCGTGAACTTGTTCCGGTAGGCGTGCACGAACTCCGCGTTCGACGGGAAGGTGTTATCGATGAACCACGCGCTTCCGCTCTCGGCACCCTTGCCCGCAGCGCCCGCCTGCTTCGACACGACGGCGGTGTTGAATCCGTTGCCGCCGAGGAACTGGCCGCTAAAGCCCTGCTTGCGCGCCTCGATCATGATCTTGGCTGGGATGCCGCCGAGGCTGGTGATGAAGATCACGTCGGGCTTCTTCTGGACAGCTTTCGTGACCGGCGTCGCGAAATCGGCGGTGAGCTTGCTGAACGCGATCGTGTCCAGCAGCTGGATGCCGTACTGGCCCACGGTGTTCTGGACGATCTTTCCGCCGTCGGAGGAGAACTTGTCGTCGCTGGCGACCAGCAGGACGCCCGTCGTGGGATGCGCTTTGGCGGCATAGATCTTGATGTTCGTCGGGATGGCGGTCTCCTCGCCGAGGCTGTCGCGGAAGACGTACGCGCAAGGGACGGTGGACGGGGCGTTGCAGTTGGGCACGATGTTGATGCCCGTGGTGCTCACCGCCAGGATCGGCACCTTGAAGCTCTCGGCCAGCGGGTGGACCGCGACCGCAGAGTTCGACAGCGTCGGGCCAAGGAGCGCGAGCAGCTGCCCTTGCTGAATGAGGGTCTGCGCCAGCTGGGCGGACTGGATCTTGTCCGAAGCGTCATCCCGGGTGTCGACGGCGAGCGTCGCTCCATTGACGCCACCCGTTTTGTTGATCGTCTCAACGGCAAGGTCGATTCCGTTCTTGGAGCTCGGGCCGTAGGCGCTGCCGGCGCCGGTCATGGAAAGGATGGCGCCGAGCTGGATGGTCTTTCCCTGGTATGAGTTCGACGTGCTGGCACCGGTTGACGCGCTGCCGCCACAGGCGGCCAACGCAAGAGCCAACGCGACCGTGATCCCACGAGCCATGCTTCTCATCGAGCTTCTCCCTCCTTCCCTTTCAGGGAATCTGCGCACAGCTTAGCGCGACGAGGGGGCTTTAGGCGGGCCCTCCTCGGGACCTGCCGCAGGCGGCTGGGCCGCCCGTGCCTTCTCGAAGCACGAGCGGCACATCTTGATCATGGTGAGCGGCCCGCGCTCGGCGAAGACCCGACGCCCGCAGTGGGTGCAGACGAACTGTTGCTTGGGCATCGCCTGCCTAGCCCTTCGCTCCCAGTTGACGGACGAGGCGCCGCCGCGCCGGATCCTTCAGCTGCTGGGGCCGGTTGGTCAGGTAGGCGACGAAGCTCTCGAAGTCAAGGTCGTACTCACGTCCGCCGTGGCGGAGCCGAACTTGATCGCCGTTGACCTCGGCATCGATCGCCTCACCCTCCTCGTGCGCCGCAAGCAGGCCGAAGGCGACCCGCCAGCGCAATTGGGCGCGGCGCTCGCGCGCTGTCAGCGGGACCTCGATGTCATCGGCATGGATGGCGTATTCGCGCGCGAGATGCCACACCTGGAGCCGCAGCGGATAGTGACCGACGCTGGTCAGGATTTTCCCGGTCAGGCCGATCCGGCCCCAGGCCCTCCTGACGCGCTCCTGGCGCGCCTCCCATTCCTGCCGGGTTTCGAGCGGGCTCATCTGGCGCCGCACGCGGACCCCCCGGGCGTTCCATCCGTTCAAGCCGTCGGCAAAGGGCAGCTGATCGAGCGTCTCATCGAGGCACGCCTGGTTATAGACCTCATTCGTGGACAGGTGGGCCACGACGTCCTTCACCGTCCATCCCCGGCAGTGGCTCCGCGCCGACCAGGCTCGAGCGTCGAGCGTTCGGAGGTGGCCGCGTAACCGCCGGATCTCGCGATCGTAGACGGGGAACGGATCAGCGCTTCTTGGATCGTGCGTTCTTGCGCTTGGCGTCGCGGGGCGTCGCCTCCGCTTTTGACTTTGAATCACGAGGGCCTTCGATGGCGGCCAGCGCCGCGAGCACCACGTTGGTCTCGGCAGAGGTGGTTTCGGTCGCCATTTCGGCGCCTTCCAGAAATCGGGTCTCGACCTCCTCGGCAACGCGCTGGATGACGTTCTCGCGTTTTCCGCGGCCCGCGGATGCCGGCTTTTCTGGGCCGGCGTTCTTTGGGGAAGCCTTCTTCGCCATCAGGTCAATTCTAGGCCCGCTACGGACTCGCACTCGTGCTCGGCGCCGCCGCGGCGGGGGCTGAGGGCGTTGGCGACGCGCTGCTGCTGGGGCTGGCACTCGGGCTGGCGCTCGGGCTCGGCGTGATTCCGCTGGGGAGGATCGATGGCGACGGCGAGGGCGACGGTGTGGGGGAGGGGCTGGGCGACGGAGTTGGCGCCGGCGCGGTGCACTCGGTTCCCGGCAGGTACAGTTCCTTCTCCGACCCGACGGTCGATCCCCCGGATGACGGTGAAGGCGATGGCGACGTCGACGGCGCAATGTTGGCATAGCTCTGGCACGACGGCCCATCGATCAGGCCGCTCGGCCGCTGGAAGCTTTCGACCTTGAAGTTGGCCTGGCTGAGGCCGTTGTTGATGAAGTCCTTGAGCACCGAGCTGCCCACCATGGTGCCGAACACGCCATTCATGTTCTGGTTACCTGGTCCGGTGTGACCCACCCACGCGCCGATCACGAGGTTCGGCGTATAGGCCATCATCCAGGCGTCGCGGTAATCGTTGGTGGTCCCCGACTTTCCCGCGAACGGCTTGTTCCAGCCGAGGTTCCAGGCGCCGGAATAGTCCTTCAAGATGTAGGTGATCAGGTAGGCCTCTTGCGGCGTCAGCACCTGCTTGGCCTGCGGTGGGTTGGGCGTGTCGAGCGTGTTGCCGCTCTGGTCCTTGACGTTCAGGATGGAAACCGGGTCATGGCGCGTGCCGCCGTTCGCGAAGACCCCGTACCCGACCGCGTGGTCCAGCAGGCGAACCTCGCTCGACCCGATGGCGGTCGTGACTTCGCTCTTCAGGTTGCTCGTGATGCCCATACTGTGGGCCAGGCTGTTGACGCTGTCGATGCCGGCCAGCTGCATGGTCTCGAGCGCGGGGATGTTCCTCGAAAGCAGCAGCGCCTTGTGGGCCGTGATCATGCCCATGTCGCGGAAGTCGAAGTCATGGAACTGCCCGCCGGCAAAATGACGGGAGGTGTCGTCGAGCAGGTTGCCCATGGTGAGCTTGTGCGACCTGAAGGCCTGCACGTAGGCATAGGGCTTGAAGGAGGAGCCCGGTTGCCGAAGTCCGGTCACGACGTTGAACTGCCCCTGGATGGCATTGTTGAAAAAGTCCGCCGATCCGACCATGGCGAGGATCTCGCCGGTCTTCGGGTCCATCGCCAGGAAGTCGCCGTTGTCAGCGCCCAGCGGCCCCAATCGTTGCTGGCCAACGGCGATGGCGTGCTCGGCGGCTTTCTGCAGGTTGAGGTCGAGCGTCGTGGTCACCTTGAAGCCGCCACGCGCGACGACGCTGGGTCCGTAGAGACTATCCAGTTGCTCGAAAACGAAGTCGACGAAGTGCGGCGACTGGCTGCTGCGGTTTTCCGTGAAGACGAAGTTGAGCGGCGCGACCTTCGCTTCGTCGGCCTGGGCCCGGCTGATCATGTTCTGCCGCACCATCGCCTCGAGCACGATCGCCTGCCGTCCCTTGGCACGGTCTTTGTGCCGTAGCGGGTCGTAATAACTTGGGCCGTTCGGTAGACCGGCGAGCATCGACGACTCCGCCAGGCTGAGGTCGCTGGCGGGCTTCCCGAAGTACACCTGCGCGGCCGCCTCGATGCCGGTGGCGTGGTGCCCGTAGAAAATCGTATTGAGGTACATCTCGAGAATCTGGTTCTTGTTGTAGCGAGACTCGAGGGAGGTGGCGACCATCGCTTCCCGTAGCTTGACCAGGACCGATCGCTTGGGCGACCGGAGCACGGCGATCTTGGCCAGTTGCTCGGTGATGGTGCTGGCGCCCTGCTCGGGGCGGCGCGCGATGGTGTCGATGATGCCCGCCTTGACCACCCGGGCCCAATCGATGCCGTGGTGCTGGTAGAAATTCTTGTCTTCGACGGCGATCGTCGCGTTGCGTAGCGTCGGGCTGATCTGGGCGAGCGTTTTCGGAATCACGCGCGTGCCCTCGGCGTTCTGCTGTTCGATCAGTGTGCCGTGACGATCCAGGATCGCGACCGAACCCGCGGTCAGATCGAGCTTGCTCGGATCGGGCAGGGTGGCGGCGGCGTAGGCGAAGGTACCCAGCACGAGGATGAGGATCAGGGCGCCGATGACCGCGGCCAGCTTGAGCCAGGTGCGCCGATCATTCCTCAACCACTTGGGCGGACGCCAGCCGGCCGGCTTGGCGGCCGACGCCCGCTTGCGCGCGCTCCCAGCCTGCCCTCCCCCAGAGGGGACGGGAGAACCAGGTCCGGGCGCCCCATCCTGCTCTCCTGCGGAGGGGGAGGGAGACGCAGGGATGGGCGGGCGCGGCTCAGCCATTGCGTCCCTGGGTGGGGTCGGCTCGCCGGTGCTTATCGCTTCTTGGACTCGGCCGCGGGCCCCCGCTCGTGCGGGGCGCTGGCGCCGCTAACCAGCCTGCGAGCATAGCCGGCAGCCAGCGCCGTGATCGCGGCCTCCGCGGCGCTGATCAGCAGCCGCCGCCCGATGCTCTCCTTGGATTGGACTTCGACCTTGGCGTTGCCGTCCGCCTTGACGATCCGCTTCTGTGCGGACGCCCAGGCCTTCGCGTCGTCACGAAAATCCTCTAACCGCCCGCGGAGGTCATTCAACTTGAGTTTGCGGGCGAGCTGCTCGGCGGGCGAGCGGCGGCGTCGTGTCCGAAAGCCGAAAACGGCAAATCCGGTGCCGGCGAGGATTAGCGCGCCGATGGCGAGCTGGAGCACGCGGTTGGTCTGCAGCTGCGTTTTGAGGTCGAGGTTGCGCTTCGCGCGTAGCTGCAGGGCCTCGAGCGTTTGCCCGAGGTGGGCTCGGGTCTGCTCTACTTCCCGTTTCGCTTCAGAACTTGTCTGGCCCACTCGGCGTCCTCCTTCAACGTGGTCATCGTCTTGGGCGGTGGTCCGATCTTCAGCATGCGCTTTCCGGCCAGCGCGAGGATGACGGCAAGAATCAGGAATAGCACCGTCTCGATGCCGGCGACCAGCGCGTGAGACGGAATGACGAGTGCGATCGTCACCAGCAGCATGATGAAGAAGAGCAGACCGCAAAACGCGGCGATCCCGAGGAACGCCGCCGCCTTGAGGTTGCTCAGGAGCATCTCCTTGATCTCGATCTTGGCCAGCTGGATCTCCTGCTGCACCAGCCGGATGGTGTCTTCCATCGCCACCCGGGCGAGGTCGATGAGGCCACGCCGGCCGTTCGCATTGGTCGCCGCCTTGGACGCCGAATCCGTGGCCGAAGCCCGGGGAGCAGAATCCATGAACGCCCTCCTTCCTTCCGTCGCGCTGTCAGCTCGATACTAGAAGGTAAACATTATAGTATGTATGTTGGCTAAACTGCTAACCATGGAAACCATTCCGGGTCCCGCCCACACCGCGACCCTCCCCGGCGTGCCTGAGGTTGGTGATCCCCCGGGGCCCGCGCTCGCGCCCGGGCTACCCCAGCCCGAGATCCAGGAACCGCCGCCAGCACCGGTCGAGGTACCCGAGCCGGGCACCTACCTGCCCGAAATCCCGCAGCGCTGATCGTGTCCAGGTCATGAGGCAGGTGGCCCGGATCGAGTTTCCCTCGAGCAGAGCCGAGCATGGCTGGCGCTCAAGCCCCCGTCACGCGCCTGGTTTCCGAATACGAAGGTTGCCTCTTGTTGCCATCCTGTGGAAAACTGTATAGAATTCTAGGCAGGAATCGGGGCTGGAAAGAGTTGGAAGGGCTAATGGCAACGATAGACACCGACGATCTGATCTCAGTCACGGAAGCTAGCAAGCTTGGCCTTTCTAGGCTGCTCTCCGATGCCGAGCATGGCCACGACCGGGTTGTCCTAAGAAACAACCGGCCAGTCGCCGCAGTGGTGAATATGGATCGGCTGACTGAGCTTGAGCGCCTATCGGACGACCTCGCGGATGTATCTCTACTTGCGGCCCGCCTGGTGCTGGCAACCCCACACCGATTTTCCCTTGACGAGGTACTCGACAAATTCGGCTTTAGCCGAGAAGAGTTGCGCAAAGCCAAAAGCTAGATGGCTATTCGCTTCGAGCTGGTTGCCGATGCGGTTTCGGATCTTGAAGCGTTGGTCGCGAGCGGCAACATTCGGCTGTTTTTGGTCAAACTTGTCCGCCTGGAAGGCGTCGGCAAGGACGCGGGCCAGCCATTGGGGAATCAACTCACCGGCCTCCGCAAGATTGTCGTCGGAGACCGGAACGGGCGCATCATCTTCAAGATGAATACGGAAGACACAGTGGCCACTGTCTGGGTCATCGGTGACAGGAATGACAGTGAATGCTACGAGGATGCCGTCCGACGTCTGAAGGAAGCGGGCGACTCACAACCGGACGCTAGCGGCCTCGCTTCAGTTGTGCTGAGTGTCATGGGTCGCCGGTTCGCAAGAAGAAAGCGAAGCGGAAAAAATGGCGGCCGCTAGATTTCAAACTGACCCACCACCGGTCAGCCCGCGATAATGGCGGCGAGAGGAGCCTGCGAGCTGATTCATTGCATCCCGGGCGTTCGCGGCGCACACGCGTATCTATACGAGAGCCGCGAGGGACTGGCCGTCATCGACCCGGGCTACACCGGCAGCTTCCGAGCCGTGCTTCGGTTTCTGACCGCGCAGGGTCACCGCCCGGATGAGCTGAAATGGGTGATCCTTACGCACCATCACATCGACCATGCCGGCACGGCGCTCGCGCTCTGCCAGGCGACCGGGGCGTGCCTGGCCGTGCACCGCGACGATGCGCCATACCTGCAGGCGCGGCGACCGCGCAACCGCATGACGTTGTGGGGAATGGCCGACCGGCTGCCGCCATGGCTGGCGAGCTACGTCGTGAGCTCAGCCGCCGGCGACTGTCGACTCCTCGACGATGGTGAGGTCATCGCCGGCCTGACGGTGGTGCACAGTCCCGGGCACACGCCGGGCAGCATTTGCCTGTACTCGGCCCCCGAGTCGGCCATCTTCGTCGGGGACCTGCTGAACAACGAGCGTGGGGTGCGGACTCCGCCCTGGACCGTCAACCATTCGCACCGGCAGGCCCTCCAGGCGCCGAAGCGTCTCGGCCGGTTTCGCTACGAGCGCGCCTTCTTCGGTCACGGGCCGGCGCTGCTCGAGGGCGCCGACCAGCGGATCCGTGCTTTTCTCACTCGCCGCCGGTTGGTGCCGGCGTTCAGCACCGTCGCGCCCCCACCCTGACCCTCAACCCGGAGGGGGAGGGAACGTTGCGGCCGGCCCTAGCCCAGCAGGTTCACGCCGTCAACCCGGCCGAGATCGACCCCGAGGAAAGGGGCGACGGTCGGCGCCCAGTCGGCGAGATGGGGTCGCCGCGCCGCGATCGCGCCGGCAATTTTGCCGACGGCAGGGTCACCGCCGCCGACCAGGGCGACCGTCCGCGCGGTGATCGGTGCACCGTGGAAGCCTCCCGCCGGATACCTGGGCGCCGCGAAGATTCGCCCCGGTTTTAGGCCCGCGATCAGTAGCGAGTCACCCGATGGCACCCAGGTCTCAACGCCGTCGATGCGCTTAAGCGCCTCTCCGGCTGCTCGGCGATCGACGCCCGGCCGGAGGTGGATCAGCGCAGAACCACCGTCCGGGATGAAGGCGTCCCACCCGACGTCGGCGTGGCCGGCCAGCGGGTCGATCGGCGGCGACGAGTCCCGCGGCTGCATGTCGTGATCGGAAACGATCACGATAACGGTGTCGGCCCAGCGGCTCGCCAGGGCATCGAGCACCTCCCCGACCAGCTGATCGGTCGCCCGGTAGGTGGCGCGCGCCGCCTCGCTCTGAGGGCCGTGGTCGTGTCCGATGGTGTCGGCTTCGTTGACGTGGCCGAAGACGAAGCCGAGGCTCGGATCGGCAATGGCGGCCAGCAAGTGGGGAAGGACGGCGGCATTCATCGGATAGCCGTGCGCGTCGAGCGCCGTCCCCGCCGGGATCACGCCATCGGGTGGCCACCGGCGGTCGGCCGATCCAGTGCAGAGCAGGCCGCGGTCATCGCCAACCACGGCGGCGGTGCCGATTCCAGCCGCCCGGCACGCGTCGAAGATGGTTGGCACACGGGGAGTCTCCGCGCCGGCCCAGTCGGGCAGCCTCGCATAGCGCCACGAGGTGGTCCGAACGCCGTGCGTTGCCGGCTTGCAGCCGGTGAGCAGCGAGCAGAATCCAGGGTCGGTCGAGGAGGGGAGGTCGGTGACGCCACCGGCGGGCGCTCCACCCCCTCGTCTGGCCAGATCCCACAGCCGCGGCGTCAGCTCCGGCCCGATCATGCGATGCGGAAAGCCGTCGAGGCCGAGCAGCACCACCCGTGTCACCGGCCTATTCTGACGTGCGTGCTGCCGCCAGCGTTCCAGCAAGCTCTCGATGGCGCGGATACGGTACTCGTCAGTTCACGAGAGGCCGGCCGCGAGCGGATGGTGCGTGCCTGGTTCGTCCGCACCCCCGAGGGCGACCTCTACCTTTTCAATTACTCCTTCGCGCTTCGCGTCGCGCGCTGGCGCAACGACCCCTGGGTTCGGTTGACGGTCCCGGGAGGCGGCCCGTCGGTTGAGGGACGGGTCCGGTTTATCGATCCCGGCGAGCTCGATCAGGCGGTACAGGACCTGGTCGTCGAGCGATGGGGAATGTGGGGTGCGACCACGCCCGAGGGGCTGCGGCAGATGCTTCGCGATCGTTCTCACGTTCTGGTCCGCGTCGAGGTACCGTAGAAAGATGTTGCGACGGCGGCGCTGGCCGGTGATCCATACCTACGTCATCTACGAACTGTTCGGCATTCCGCGAGAGCGCTGGCTGAACTGCCTTCCGTGGCAAACGACGGCAAACTACCAGGAGCAGGTTCAGATCCGGCGCTTTCTCAGCTGCCGCGAGGAGAAGTCCTGAACCGGCTCGGCCTGATCGGCGTGCCATCCAGCGCCGGCGCCCATGGCCCCGGTCAGGAGAAGGCCCCGTCGGCCCTTCGCAACGCCGGGTTGCTGGGCGCGCTCCGGGAAGCCGGCCTGGAGGTGGAGGACCTCGGCGATCTCCCGGTCGCTCGCTTTACGCCCGACCGGGCCAATCGCAAGCGACAGAGCCAACCACGGGTGGTGAAGGTCGCGCGCCAGGTCGCGGACGCCGTCGCGGCGGCGGTTGAGCGTGACCTGATGCCGCTCGTGCTCGGCGGCGATTGCACCATCACGCTTGGCGTCGTCGCCGGGTTGGTTCGCCGGCAACCCGACCTTGGCCTGATCTACTTCGACGGCGATGCCGACCTGACCACACCCGAGACGACGCACTCGGGCATCTTCGACTCGATGGGAGTGGCCCACCTGATTGGCGAGGGCGATCCCGAGCTGGCCCATATCGGTCCACGATTTCCCCTCCTCACGCCGGACCGGATCGCCCTCTTTGGCTTTCAACCCTATGAGGTCGAGCCCCGGGAGTTGCTGTTGCTCGAGGAGTCCGCGATACCGCAGTATCCGGTCACGTCGCTTGATGACCGGCCGGTCGAGTTTGCGGCCGAGGCTCGGGCGCGTCTCGAGGAGCGCGCGCGGGCGGTCGCCGTGCACTTCGATGTCGACGTGATGGATTCGGCCGAAATCCCGCTGGCCAACTGGCCGCACTATGATGCCCTCTCGTTCGGCGACGCGATGCGCTGTCTCAGCGTCTTTGTCGGATCACCAAAGCTTGCCGCCCTCGTCGTGACGGAGATCAATCCGGATCACGATCCGGACGGCCTAATGCTTCGGCAATTCATCGATGCCTTCGCCGACGCCCTGCGTCCGGTGGCGGCGAGCGTCGGCTAGGTGCCGATCAGCTTTTCGAGGATCTCGTCATGGAGCAGGCCGTTGCTCGCCACCGCGTTTCCACCGGAGTAGGTCCGCCGACCCTGGAAGTCGGTGAGCCGTCCCCCGGCCTCCTCGACGAGAATCAGCGGCGCGGCGAGGTCCCAGGAGTAGAGCTCCGGTTCGATCATGGCCTCACCCGCGCCCTCAGCGACCAGGGCGTAACCCCAGAAGTCGCCGAAACCGCGGTCTCGCCAGGCAGCGCGGATCACGGCATCGAAGCCGCGTTCCTTGCCGACCGCCGCGAAGGCGGACCGCGAGGCGTAGAAGATCTGGGCGTCCGCGAGCTGCGGGATGTTGGACACGTGGAGGCGTCGCTTGCCCGACCAGGCGCCGCCACCACGGACCGCGTGCCAGCGCTCGTGCAGCGCGGGCGCCGACATCACGCCAAGCTCCATCACCCCGGCGCGCTCGAGCGCGATCAGCGTCGCGAACACCGGGACGCCTCGCATGTAGCTGTGGGTGGCGTCGATCGGGTCGATGATCCATCGGGTCTCCTGGTTCGAGGCGCGGTCGCCGAATTCCTCCGCGAGGACGCCGTGCGCTGGATAGCGGCGTGCAATCCGTTCCCGCAGCTCCAGTTCGATGGCCGTGTCCGCCTGGGTCACGAAGGTGCGGTCCGGTTTTCGGTCCACCCGCAGGTCGCGACGGAAAAAGCGCATCGAGATCCGATCGGCGGCGTCGGCCAGCTCCAGGGCGAACGCCGTGAACTCGTCGCGCTCGCTCACGACCGGATCCTCTCACCGGCCGGGTCGTAGAGCGGCTCGCCCGCCACCATCGCCGGCACCCAGCGGCCAAATACCTGGACCTCCGCCGCGGCGCCAATTTCTGAGTGGTCCGACGGGAGGTAGGCGTAGGCGATGCTGCGCTCGATGCTGTACCCGAACCCTCCGCTGGTCACCCGGCCGGCGATGCCGCCATTCATCCGCACAGGTTCACCGCCGAGCGCGATCGCGCGCCCGTCCTCGAGCAACAAGGGGCGCAGGCGCCGCGTGATGCCATTCGCCTTCGCGCTCAGCAGCGCCTCCTTCCCGATGAAGTCAACCGCCTTCTTTAGCCGAACCGCGAAGCCGAGGCCGGCCTGGTACGGATTGTCCTCCGGAGTGATGTCGCTGCTCCAGACCCGATAGCCCTTTTCCAGGCGCATCGTATCGATCGCGCGATAGCCGCCCGCCACCATGCCGAGCGGCGTGCCGGCCGACCAGAGCGTATCCCAGAGCTCGAGTCCGTGCTCGGTCGTGCAGTACAGCTCCCAGCCGAGCTCGCCCACGTAGGTCACGCGAAGGGCCAGGCACGGCACGGTGCCGACGTCGATCCGTTGGGCGGTCAGGTAGGGGAACGTGCCATTCGAAAGATCGGCATCGGTCAGCGGCTGCACGATGTCGCGGGCGCGCGGTCCCCAGATGCCGAGACAGGCTTGGTCGGCGGTCACATCGTCGATCAGCACCGAGCCGTCGTCCGTTTGATGCTTGCGCATCCAGGCGAGGTCATGGTTGCCGAAGGCGGTCCCAGTGACGATGAAGAACCGGTCCGCCTCGAGTCGGGTCACGGTGAAGTCGCATTCGATCCCACCGCGGCGGTTGAGCATCTGGGTGTAGGTGATGCTTCCCACCGGGCGGTCCATGTCGTTGTCGCACAGGTATTGGAGGAAGGCGAGCGCGCCCGGACCACTGAGCTCGATCTTGCTGAACGACGTTTCGTCGAAGAGCCCGGCACGCTCGCGGGTGGCTCGATGCTCGGCGGCGATCGCCGGTGACCAGTGATGACCGGCCCAACCGGCCGGCCGGGACAGCCCGTCGACCGAGGCCGCGTTCGGCTCGAACCAGTTGGGCCGTTCCCAGCCCGACTTTTCACCGAAGCAGGCGCCGAGCTCAATCAGGCGTTGATAGGTGGGCGAGACGCGGAGCGGTCGGCCGGCCTGGCGCTCCTCGTTGGGATAGTGGATGTCGTAGTAGGTCGAATAAACCTCGACGGTGCGGGCCAGCGTGTAGTCGCGGTTTCGATAGGGGGCGCCAAAGCGGCGCAGGTCCATCTTCCAGAGGTCGAGGCTGGGCTCGCCGTCGATGATCCATTCGGCCATCGCCCGGCCCATCCCGCCAGCGCCCGCGATCCCGTGGGCGCAGAACCCGGCCGCGACGTAAAAGCCACGAACGCTGGACTCGCCGAGCACGAATTCGTTGTCCGGCGTGAAGGCCTCCGGCCCGTTGATCAGCTTGACGACGTCGCCGTGCTCGAGCACCGGCACGCGCTTGATCGCGTTCTGTGATAGCGGCTCAAACCGCGGCCAGTCCTCCGGCAGCAGGCGGTTGTTGAAGTCAGGCGCGATCCCGTCCAGCCCAAAGGGGGCGGGATCCCGCTCGTAGCCGCCCATCACCAGCCCGCCGGCATCCCGTCGGAAATAAACCAGTAGGTCCGGGTCGCGCATGGTGGGCAGGTCCTCGGGAATCGGCTCGGCGATCCGGGCCACCAGGTACTGGTGCGCCATCGGGACGATCGGAACCGTGAGTCCGGCCATGACCGCGATCTCACGCGCATACATGCCGCCGGCGTTGACGACCAGCTCGGCCTCGATCCAACCTTGCTCGGTCTCGACGCCGCGCACCCGGTCGCGATCGATCCGGATACCCGTGACTCGGACCCCCTCGTAGATCCGCGCGCCGCCGCGCCGCGCCCCTTCGGCCAGCGCCAGCGCCAGCCCGCTCGGGTCGAGGTAGCCATCGGTGGGGATGAAGGCCGCACCGACCACGTCGTCCTGCACCATCAGCGGAAAGCGCCGGCCCGCTTCCGCTGGGCTCACCAGCTCGAGCGGCAGACCGAAGCTCGTTCCCCAGCCGGCCTGGCGTTCCAGCTCTTCCATGCGCTCGCGTGACGAGGCAAGCCGCAGACTTCCGACCTCGCGCCAGCCGACGTCGACACCGGTCTCATCCTTGAGCCGCCGGTAGAGCGCGACGCTGTCCATCATGAGGCGCGTGAGCGGCATCGTGGAACGAAGTTGACCGACGAGGCCCGCCGAATGAAACGTCGAGCCGCTGGTGAGCTGGGCGCGTTCCAGCACGACGACGTCGGGCCAACCGCGCTGGACCAGGTGATACGCGATGCTGGTGCCGCCGACCCCACCGCCGATGACGACGACCCGGGCGCGGTCCGGCAGCGTCATCGGCCGGCCTCCAGCAGCCAATCGTTGAAGCGCGGATCGGCGGCGGCCGTCAGCAACCGGTCGAAGTGCCGTGAGGCATAGGCCGCGAAATCGAAGTCGAGCTCGGAGATTGCCTGCTGCAACACGCCCCACATCGCCTCCCGGAAGTCCGACATGAGGCGCATCAGCCGGAGGCGGGCGTGCTGGCCGCTGGCGAGACGGCCGAAATAGGCCGCCAGCAGTCGACCCTCATCCTCCTCGGAGAGCTGGTGGTTGACGGCGAAATTGCCAAAGTCGAAGTAGCGATCACCCATCCCGGCGTATTCCCAGTCGACAATCCGGATCGACGCACCGTCGTCGATAAAGTTCGCGTTCAGCAGATCGTTGTGACAGAGCACGGGCGGCTCCGGTCGAAGGGCTCGCTCGATGGCGACCGCGATCGGCCGGGCCCGCTCATGCGCCGCTGGCAGCCGGCCGCCGTGCCGGGTGGCGGTGAGCGCGTAGGCTTCCACGACCCGGAATGGCGAGAACCGGGCGGTGATGGTCCCGGCCTGATGAATCCGTCGCAGTGACTGTGCGATCCGCTGCAGCATGACCGGGTGGTGGACCGCTTCCTCACTCACCGGCTGTCCCTCGATGAATCGGGTCACGAGCACGCCCTCGGGTTCGATGAAGGCGATCACGTCGGGGCCGACGCCGGCGACGGCCGCGAGCCGGCTGGCCTCGTGCTCGAGTCGCCGGTCGATGCCGAGCAGGCCGCCGGTCTCTGCCGGGATCCGCAGGACGAAGACGTCGCCGTCGACCGCGACGCGGTAATTGCGGTTGGTGATGCCACCGCCCAGCGGCTCGACCGTCCGCGGGCGGCCGGCCCAACCGGGCACCCGATCCATAACCACAGAACTGACGAGCTCAACCTCCATCGCTCGATAGCGTACACGCGGGAAATCCCGCGACCCTGACAACCAGGGGGAGGGAAGAAGCCGCTGTTAGGCTGGCAGGCATCGCCCCGCCAACGCCGGCCCGTCGCTACCGCGAGATCAGCCAGGTCCTTGCCCGGCATGGTCTCGGTTTCTTTATCAGCGTTGCGGGGCTCGAACGCTTCGTCCGGCTGCAGCGCATCTTTAACCGCGGCTATGAGCAGCCCCTCTCACGCCCGGAGCACGTCCGACGCGCACTGGAAGAACTCGGCCCGACCTTCATCAAGCTCGGCCAGATCCTCTCGACACGAGCCGACCTCCTGCCGGCCGCGTACCAGGTCGAGCTCGCCAAGCTCCAGGATGCGGCCCCATCGCTCAATACCGGCGTCGTCGGCTCGGTGATCGAGTCTGAATTTGGCCGGCCAGTTGCGGAAGTGTTCGGAAGTTTTGACCCGGTGCCGCTGGCCGCGGCGTCGATCGGCCAGGTGCACGCCGCCACCCTCCCCGATGGGACGGCCGTCGTCGTCAAAGTGCAACGCCCCGACGTCGTCAACCAGATCGAGCAGGACCTGCGTATCCTCCACAACCTGGCCATGACCGCGACCCGGCGCTGGCCGGTGGCCGAGGAGTACGACGTCGTCGGGCTGGTCCAGGAATTCGCGCAGACGCTGCGCGCCGAAACGGACTACCTCCGTGAGGGGCGAAACGCCGAACGCTTCGGCGCCAACTTCGCCGGCGATGACTCCGTCCATTTCCCGTGTGTCTTCTGGGAGCAGACGACGGCCCGCGTGCTGACGCTGGAGCGGCTCACCGGCATCAAGATCGATGACCTGGCGGCCCTCGATGCGGCCGGGGTCGATCGCCGGCGGATCGCGATGAACGGGGCCCGGATGGTGCTGAAGATGGTCTTCCGCGACCGCTTCTTTCACGCCGATCCACATCCGGGCAACTTCTTCATCGAACCGGACGAGCGGATCGGGGTGGTCGACTTCGGAATGGCCGGGACGGTCGGGCCGCGCATCCAGGAGCAGCTGATCTGGGCCCTGCTCGCGTACACCAGCGAGGAACCGGATCGTCAGGTCGACGCTCTGTACGACCTTGGCGTTGCCGGCCACCACGTCGACCGCGCCGCGCTGAAGCGGGATGTGGAACACCTGCGAGCCCGGTACTTCGGCCGACCGGTCGGCGAAATTACCTTCCGCCCGGTCGTCAACGACGTCCTCGGCGTCGTTCGCCGTCATCGATTGCATCTGCCGCCTGGCTACGCGCTCTTGCTGAAAACCATCCTGATGCATGAGAGCCTCGTGACCCGCCTCGACCCGGGCTTCGAATTCACCACGGTGCTCGTCCCCTACGCGCGCGGCATGATGCTGCGCCATTTCTCGCCCATCGGCTGGGGGCGGTCGGTTGGTCAGGCCGGAATCGATTTGGCGCGGCTCGGGGTAGAACTGCCGGCACAGTTGCGGCGGCTGATGAGCTCGCTGCAGCGCGGCGATCTCGAGCTGGCGATCCGCCCCACCAAGTTCGAGCCGGTGCTGCGCCGTCTCGAGCGGATCGCCAACCGGGTCGTGCTCGGCATCCTCGCGGCGGCGTTCGTGATCGCGCTCGCCGTCCTTCTCTCCGCCTACCACGTGCGGAGCGATCCGCAGACGGCGGCCATCCTGCTCGTGGGCTTCGTGCTGGCCAGCGTGCTGGGCGTCTACGTCGCCTGGAGCATCCTCCGCTCGGGACGGCCCTAGCGTCAGAGGAGGTGCGTCAGACGCTGGCGCAGCAACTTCACGCCGCCCGGGTCACGGTAGGGCGGAACCAGCTCCCGCATCCGGGCCTCGGCCAGCGCGACCATGGAATCGACCGTCTGGCCGCCGCTCTCGATCGGCTCGCCGATGATCAGCCGCACGGTCTTTCGCAGCCAGAGATCCTGAGTCCCGGACAGCGCCACCGGGAGTACCGGCGCCTGGTTCTCGGTCGCGAAGTGGGCGAAGCCCTTCTTGAACGCCGTGATCTCGCCTTCTCTGTGCCCATAGTGCCCCTCGGGGTAGATGGCGACGACCCCGCCACGCTGCAGGCATCGGTTGCCGTGGTGAAAGAGGATGGTGTCAGGTCGGGCCTGCCGGTTGACCGGGATGTACCCGCCGACGCTTTTGACCAGCGCCCACTGCAGCTTATGGGTGATCAGCAGCGTCGTGTCACCCAGGAAGTGGACTCGCGGCTCGGCTGGAAAAGTGGCGAGGATGGCAAAGGAATCCAGCCAGTTGAGGTGGTTGGCGATCAGCACGTAAGGGCGGTCCGTCGGAATATGCTCCCGGCCTTCGACGGTGATTCGAAAGAGAAGGTGCAGCAGAGGCGCGACGGTCACGCGGAGCAACCGAAACATCGGGGTGGCTTCGCGTTGAACCGGTAATAGGTCGGCGGGCGGCTGCTCAGGCGCCTGCATTGCTTGCGCGCTGGTTAGCGGATCGACACTCCCTGAGCCTCGAGGACGCCGAGGATCATGCCCTCGGCGATGTCGCGCGCCTGACGGTAGCTGTCGGCGCTCGACGTCTCGCCGTTGGCGGGCATCTCGCGCAGCAGACGATCGAGCTCTTCATCGAACAGCTGGGAAACGATCTCGGGCGAGTGGGTCACCTCGCGGCCGTCGGCGTCGGGCACGGTGACCTGGTGCAGCGTCCGCTGGGCGATCATGAAGCGATAGATCCGGTCGGTCGCCAGGTCTTCCATGTATCCGTCCAGCAGGCTCGCTCCTTTGCCATTGAGCACGCCGTTGCGATATCGGATGACGGTACGGACCGCGTCCCGGGTGCCCTGCAGCGTCCGTTTGCCAACCCCCCGCGGACTCGGTCGCAGATCGCGGTGGATGTCGACATCTTTGCGGCGGGCCTGCAACTGGTTGGGATAGGGAAATTGGTTGACGGCGATCTCGTTCTGGTCCGGGTGCCCGGTCCAGGCGCCATCCATCAGGCTGTTCGCCTCGTTTTTCTTGTCCTGCTCCAGCACCTTGCGCGCGCGGGCGTTGAGCTCCGCATCGTCGCGGCTCGGGTAGAGCGCCGTCATGCCGCCGATCGCCAGCATGCCACGCTTGTGGCAGACCTCGGGCATGACCTCCCGCATTGCCTGGAAGAAGGCCACGTCGTGCGGGATGGTGTTCCGGTCGGGCAGCACCCAGTTCGGATCCTGCAGCGTGAACTCGATCAGGCTCGCCATGTAATCCCAGCGACCAAGGTTGAGGCCCATCATGTGCTCGCGCAGGTTGTAGGCGAACTCTTCCATCTGGTAGGCGAACGGATGCGCCTCCGCCAGCGCCATGCACTTGATGTAGTCCGGCGGCCAACCGCGCGCTTCGGCGAGCGCGCGAAACAGGTCTCGCCACCAGAGCGCTTCGTCAGCGGATTCCGACTTCGGGATGTAGATCGACAGCGGATGCTTGAGACGAGCCGGATCGACCTGATAGGCAACCATGGCGACGTCGAACAGGGCGGCGGCCATCCGCTCGCCCTTGATGACGCCGGCCTGCTCGAGGTGGAGGCCCCGGGGCCGGATGTAGATCACGGTCTTGCTCTCGTTGATCGAGACTTCGCGATTGCGCTTTCTATCCTGGTAGGTCAGCTCGCCACGAAGCGCCGGGATGATGTTGGCGATGCCGCGCATGATGCTCGCCCAGGCGTTGGCCACCGAATCTTCCAGATCCAGCATCACACCCGGCGCCCCGGAATTGAGCATCTTCACGACCAGTTCGACATCATCCGCCGGACCCGTCATCTGGTTGCGCTGGTCCTGGCACCAACCGGGTAGCGCGACCTTCCAGCTCCCGGTCGTCGCCTCTGAGGCGAAGAGGTAGGCGGGCAGGTGGCCGTGATGGGCCTCCTCGAGCACCTGCCGGCGCCTGGCAGCGAGCTCCTGCTGCCGCGGAGTAAAGGCCCGGTGCAGTGGAGTCACGAACTCGTAGAACCCACGGGGAAGGTCGTGGGATGGATCCAGGTCCGGCGGCGCCTGATTGACCGGGAAATCAGGCGGGATAACTGTCGTCATGGGCCCTAGCGTGACTCTAGCAGGGGTCTGCCAGAGCCCCATTGCTCAGGTCCGCCACAGGCGAGGGAAGATTTGGGGGGTGCTAGCTGGCTTTGGCGGTGCCGCGCCGCTCGTGCTCGCGCCGCTCGCCCCGCAGCGTCACCTGGACCGCCGAAGTCTTGTAGATGTATCCGCGGGTGATCGCCTGCTTGATCTGGCGCCAGTAGGCTTCCCGCAGCCAGCGGCGCTCGACGACCAGCTCCACCCCCGAGAGGGTGAGGTAGTCGCCGGTCAGGGTGGCGCTCGTGTCCGGCCGCTGGGCCAGGCGAACGCCGTCCAGGTCGAGCCCCGGCATCAGCCAGCCGGTCGGGATCTCGAGCGCGGCGTCCGGGATATCGTCGTGCAGGCCGGGCCGGCTCGCCATATAAGACGGAACCGCTAAAACCCGTCAGTCTTGCTCGGTTAGGCCCCCACGCCGCCCTCCCCAGATGGGTATGGACGCTCAGGGCGCTAGCCCGCCGGGGCGTCGGGCTCGGCGACCGCCGGAAGCTGGATCTCGAAGGCGGAACCCTGGCCAGGCTGGCTGTCGACATCGATCCTCCCGCCGTGGCCCTCGATCACCTGCCGAACCAGGTACAGGCCGATTCCCGTTCCGGCGACGTTGCGGAGCTCCGGGTCGCTAACCCGGTAGAACTTCTCGAACAGCCGGGGCCGGGCGGCCGCCGGGATGCCGATCCCGTGGTCCTTGACGACCAGGCGGACCTGCCCGTTCTCGCGGTTGCCGCTGACCTCGATGCGCGGCGGCCCGTCGCTGAACTTCACCGCGTTCTGCAGCAGGTTATCCACAGCGGTCGCGAGCCGCTCCGGATCACCAAGCACGGTAAGCGGCGCCGGCGCCAGGTCCAGTTCGACCGTGCCCTGCTTCAGCTCCACCTGCGGCCGGACCCGGTCCACGGCATCGCGCACCAGGCTCCGTAGGTCAAGCGCCCCCAACTGCGGCGGGGCGGCGCCATCCTCCAGCCGCGCCAGCAGCAGCATCCGCTCGACCTGGACCCGCATCTCGCTCGACTTGTCCATCAGGGTCCGCAGCGCTCGTTGGGCCGTCGGCGGCATCGGGCCAAGCGATCCATCTTCCAGCAGCGAGGCATAGCCGCGGATCACGGTCAGCGGCGTGCGCAGCTCGTGCGAGGCGATCTGCATGAACTCGCGGCGTGCCCGCTCCAGCTCGGCCAGGGCCTCGGCACGCGCCCGCTCCTGCCCGAGGGCCTGCCGGGTGTCGAGCGCGATGGCGGCCTGGGCCGCGACCAGCTGCAGTCGACCAAGCTGTTCCGGCCGGAACCAGCGCGGCCGCCGCCAGTGCAGGGCGACGAAGCCGACCAGTCGCTGGCCGGCACGCATCGGAAGGAAGACGCTCGCCTTGACGCCGGCCAGCTGGGTGCCGCGGCGCGCCCACTCCGGCAACGTTCCGTCCGTCTGCGGGTCGGCCACGTAGACCGTCACCCTGAGGTCCGCCAGCCATGTCACCTGCGCCGTGGACAAGGGCTCACCGGTGGGCGCGTCGTCCGTCGGCCACTGGCGGCCCCCGGTCGCCGCCACGTGATAGCGCCCATCTGCCTGCAGCACGCGCAGCGTCGCCAGGTCAGACTGGCTCAGGTCGACGAAGCCCTGCAAAATCCGCGCGTCGACTTCCGAATCCGACCGCCTGACGTCCGTCGGCTGCAGGGCTTCGATCGTCGCCAGCGCCTTGATGGTCTGCTCGGCCTCGGCGTACTGCTCGGCGTTGGCCAGCGCCAGCGCCGTCTGCGCCGCGATCGCTTCCATCAGCCGCAGGTCTTCGTTGCTGAGGGATCGGGTGCCTAAACGCGCCAGCGAGAGTACGCCGAAGAGCCGGCCCCGGGTCACCATCGGAACGCTGAGGATGCTCTCTTCGATCGGTGTCGTGCCTGCCGGATAGACCATCCGTTTGTCCTGGCGCGCGTCCGGCACCAGGATTGGGCGCTGAGTCTGGGCTGCAATTCCGGTGATGCCCTCACCGAGCGTCAGGGTCATCAGGTGCCAGTCGATGTCGGTATACGGGTCCGCCCGGGCAACCGACTTGACGAGCACCAGGCGCTCCGCCGATTCGTCCCAGCGGTAGAGACGGAAGTGCTGGTAATCGATGACCCGCAGCGTCGCCTCGGCCACGGTGCTGAGGATTTCGTCGGCGTCGAGGCTCTGGATGATCCCGGGGGAGACGTCTTGCAGCAGGTCTTTGCGCTTTTCGAGCAAGATCTGCCGACCGCGGCTGACGTGGACGAACTGGATGACCGCGGCCGCGGCGAGAACCGCCGTCACGAGGCGCACCAGATCGCTCAGGGTTGCCACGGCGAAGCCGGACGGCGCAAGGAAGTAGTAGGCAGACACCAGGGCGAAGGCGGCGGTCCCGACGATCGCCGGACCGCGGCCGTACCGCCAGGCGATCGCCCCAACCAGCAGCACAAAGATCACCAGGAAGGTTTCGACCCGCGGGATCCGCAGCAGCCAGGCGATCAGGGCGAGCGCGGCTGCCACGAGGCCGACGGAGACGATGGCGATTCCGTAGGGAACGGCCCGGCGAAGCATACGCTCACCACAATACGGAATCGGATTTAATGGCGGCGATGCAAGCCGACCGGTCCGTGAGGCAAATCCTGCAATCGGCCGCACCGATCGCCGTCGCGGTGTTCGTCTTCGGCGCGTCCTTCGGCGTGCTCGCGGTTGCTGCGCACCTGCCCGCCTGGTCCGTCGTGCTGATGTCGGCACTTACTTTCGCCGGGTCGGCCCAGTTCGCGGCGCTCGGCGTCATTGCAGCGGGTGGCAGCGTCCTGACGGCGATCTTCGCCGGCGCTCTTCTCAACCTTCGTTTCATCGCAACGGGGATCGCGGTGACGCGATCGCTTCCCGGGGGGCGACTCCTGCGGTCGTTGCTGGGCCAGCTCTCGACCGACGAGAGCTATGCCATGTCGGTTCGCGCCGGCGCGCCCGGCCGGCCCGATGGCCAGACCCTGCTGGTGACCGGCGCCTTCCTTTACACGGTGTGGGTTATCGGGACGCTGATCGGCGCCCTACTTGGCCCGGTCTTGGGTGACCCCAAGCGGCTCGGCCTCGACGCCGCCTTTCCGGCCTGCTTCGTGGCGATCCTCTGGCCCATGCTCTCCGGGAAGCACGCGGTCCGGTGCGCGATCGCGGGCGCGCTCGTCGCCCTTGCGCTGGCGCCTTTCACGCCGCCGGGCCTTCCGCTCGCCGGCGCCGCGATCGTTGGGTTATGGCTGGCCCGGTAGCGCTGGCGCTCGTCATCGGGCTTGCCGCCTTGTCCTTCATCATGCGAGCGACCGGGCCCTTTCTCCCGAACTTGCCGGCGGCGATCACCGAGCGCACCAGCGGACTGGCCCCCGCGCTGCTGGCCGCCCTGGTCGCCATCCAGCTCACCGGTAGTCATGGAATCCTCCACCTCGATGTGAAGGTCCCAGCGGTCCTCGTGGCCGCGGTCCTGGCCGCCCTGCGCCTTCCTTTCATCGTCTGCGTCGTCGCCGGGGCCCTGGTGGCCGCGACGCTACGGGCGGTCTTCCACCTCTAAGCCAGGTTGGCCCCGAGGCAACTTCCTTGACAACGACGATCGATCTCGCCCATCATGAGGCAACTTCTTGAGGCGAACGTCTTACCCTACGTCTGGCTATAGCCTCGGGACGCGCGGCCGCCGCTCGCCGCGCCGTCTCTATGTTCCTTCGCGCCGGCGTACTCCCGTGATCCGGCTGCTGATCGTCGTCCTGATCCTCTTTCTGGGCAGCCGCGCCTTTTCCCTGCTGCAGGCGCATCGCGACATGCACGTGGTCGCGGCCACCGCCCGCACCGCCGCGCCTCGTCCAGCGGTCACGTCCCGCCCGGCGACGAGCGCGCGTCCGGTGCCCACGCCCACCCCCACGCCATCCCCATCACGGCTCCCTGTCCCGACGCAGCTGCCGCAGGTCAAGGTCCCCGTGCTGAGCGCCAGCTGGCTGCGCTCGCACCCGATCGCCGAGATCCCGCAGATTAAAGGACGGGCCGCGATCGTGGTCGACCTCAGCGCCGGGCAGGTCCTCTACCAGCAGGCGCAGAGCACCCGATACCCGGAGGCGTCCCTGACCAAGATGATGACCGCCGTGGTGGCGGCTGACCTGGCGCCGCTGGATACCGTGATCACGGTCCCAGACGCGGCGATCCAGGTCGAACCCAACCACATGGGCATCAGCACCGGGGAGAAACTGACCGTGCGTGAGCTCCTCGAGGGGATGCTGCTCGACTCTGGCAACGACGCGGCGGAAGCGATCGCGATGGGAATCGTCGACCGAGCGACGTTCGTCGGATTCATGAATCAGAAAGCGGCCGCCCTGCACTTGAAGGCGACCCACTTCACCAACCCCAGCGGACTCGACGATGCCGACCACTACAGCTCCGCCTACGACCTGGCGGTCGTCGGCGCCACCCTCCTGGAGGATTACCCGGATTTGCAAGCGATCGTCGGATCGAAGCATGTCTCGATCTACGCGACGCCGCAACACAAGGCGTTCAACCCGACCAATATCGACCGGCTGCTCTGGACCTACCCTGGCGCGATCGGGCTCAAGCCCGGCTACACCGGTGCCGCCGGCTACTGCCTGGCTGCGGCCGCCACGCGCAACGGGCGCACGATCCTGGTGGTCGTGCTCGGCAGCACCCAGCATTTCACCGACGCCGCCACCCTCCTCGACTTCGGCTTCCGTCACCCAGTAACCCGCTGACCTCGTCGTAAGATTCGCCTGATATGGGCGACATCGGCGAGATCTTCAAGCTGGCAATTCCGTGGTCACATCTCGTCATCCGGGCGCTCGCCATCTACATCGTCTTCTTCATCGGCCTTCGTCTGTTCGGCAAACGCGAACTCGGTCAGTTCACGACGTTCGACCTCGTACTCGTGCTGCTGATCGCGAACGCGCTTCAGCCGGCGATCACCGGCCCCGACAACTCGGTCACCGGCGGCGTGATCATCATTGGCATCCTGCTGCTCTTCAACCGCGGGGTGGCGATGGTGCGCAGCCGCTGGCCCTGGTTTGATGAGCTGATCGAGCCACCGCCCACGGTGGTGGTCCAGGATGGCGCGGTCAGCAAGGCGGCGCTGGATAAGGAAGGGCTCAGCGAGACCGACGTCGAGATGGCCATCCGCGAACATGGCGTGGACAAGCTCAGTGATGTCAAGCAGGCGGTGCTCGAAAACGACGGCAGCATCAGCGTCGTGACAAAAGGTAGCGGCGAACGCTATCGCCGTCGCCGACGCGTCCGCTTCCTCAAGCGCTAGCCGGTGGCCGAAGAACGTCGCGTCGTCACCATCCTGTTCGCGGACGTCGCGGGATCGACGGCGCTTGGCGATACCCTCGATCCGGAAGACGTCCGCGTGCTGCTCCGCCGCTATTACGACGTCGCCCGCGAAACGGTGACCGAGCACGGCGGAATCCTCGAAAAGTTCATCGGGGATGCCGTAGTAGCGGTCTTCGGGTTCCCACACACGCATGACGACGACCCGCAGCGGGCGCTGGCGGCGGCGCTCGTGCTGCGCGATCGAGTCCGCGCTGACCCGATGCTGGGCGACCGGCTCCCGATTCGTTTGGGGATCAACACGGGCGAGGTGGTCGCCGTTCGGGAGAGTGCGACTGGCGACTTTCCGCTGAGCGGTGACGCGGTGAATGTCGCCGCCAGGCTGCAGCAGGCAACGGAGCCCTGGAGCATCCTCTGTGGCGAGCGGACCGTCGCCAGCGTCCGGGCGGGGTTCGAGTTCGGATCCGTGCTGAGCATCGACGCACGCGGCAAGTCGCAACCGATCCGGGCGCTGCCGCTTCTGGGCCGGTCGGCACGCCTGCCGGTCGCCAACCGGACGCCGCTCATCGGTCGGGATGCGGACCTTCAGCAACTCGAGCTCGTGGCTCGCCGGGCACTCCATGAACAGCGCCCGTTCCTGGTCAGCATCATCGCGCCGGCCGGCGTGGGGAAGACCCGGCTGCTCGAGGAGTTCCTCGAGCGGCTTCCGGGCATCGAGCCGACGGCCACGGTGGCGATCGCTCAGTGCCTTCCCTATGGCCAGCGGTTGACCTACTGGCCGCTCCGCGGCGTGCTCTACCGCCTGATCGGCGTTTCGGATGACGCCAAAGCGCACACGGTTCGCTCCGCGATTCGTGTCTGGCTCGAAGGATCCGGGCTAGAGGCGATGGACCGCGAGGTCGAGCTGCTGGCCGCGACGGTCGGGGCCGGCGAGACCGAGGTGAGCGACCGCTCAGCACTCCTTGCCGCCTGGCGAACCCTCTTCGAGATCGCCGCAAGCCGGGCGCCACTCGTCCTCGTCTTCGAGGACCTGCACTGGTCGAGCGACAGCCTCCTCGACCTCTTCGAGTTCGTCATGCAACCACGCGGCGATCTGCCGTTGCTCATGATCGCCCTCACCCGTCCAGAGTTGCTGGAGCGCCGGCCATCGTGGGGCGGAGGCCGCCGCAACTACACCTCCATCTCGCTCGAGCCGCTCAGCGACCGTGACACCGCGGAGCTCGTCGAGCGACTGCTCGCCGGCTGCTCGGCGGAGTTGGTTGACCGCGTCGTGCGGCACGCTGAAGGCAATCCCTTCTTTGCCGGGGAACTGGTTCGTTCCATCGCCGAACGGCCGAGCGCCAACCAGCTCCCCGATACCGTCCAGGCCACGGTGCTGGCCCGCCTCGACCTGCTCGCGCCCGAGGAACGCCGGATCATCCAGCTGGGTTCAGTGTTTGGGCGTGCGTTTCGACCGCCAGGCCTGCTTGCCCTGGAACCCACGCTCCAGGGATTGGACGAGGCCATCGACGGGCTGGTGGACAAGGATCTTCTTCGCTCCACTGGAGCCGATATCTTCGCCTTCCGCCACATCCTGATTCGCGAGGTCGCTTACCAGACGCTGACTCGGTCAGAGCGAGGTCGCCTGCACGCGTCCGCCGCCGCCTGGCTCGAGGGGCTGGCCGTCGAGCGCGAACACGCCCTCGCCGAATTGATTGCCTATCACTACCGGGAGGCCGCACTGATTGAGACGGCACAACGACCGGGTGAGGCGGAAACCGAACGAGTCCGCAAGAAGGCGGTCGACTGGCTGAGTCGTGCCGCCGAGGTGGCGGCGGCCGCCGCCGCGTCCCTGGAGGGGTCTCGCCACCTCCGCAGCGCGATCGACCTGGCCGAGCGAGCGCGCTTACCCGACCTCTACCAGCGGCTCGGCGAGATGGCGGAGTCAGGGGATCTCGTGGTCGAGGCATATCGGACGGCCTTGCGCCTCTGTCGCGAGCAAGGCCGGTCGGCGAACCAGGAACTACAGATTCTCGCTGGGTTGCTCACGACCTACATGCGTTTCCAGGGCTCAGTAACGAACCGCCCTCCGGAGGAAGCCATGACCGAGCTCCGTCGGGATGCGCGGGCGGTGGCGGCGCACGTCACGGACGACCGGAGCCTGGCCGCCTACCTCGCGGCCGAGGGGTTCATCCCGTTTTGGCTTAGCGGTGGCACCCGGGCCGCCACCGCCGAGGAGATCGCCGCCGCGGATGCATCTGCGCGAAAGGCGCTGGAAATCGCCCGCGGTCTGGACGATCCAAAGCTTCAGAGCGTGGCCCTCGACGCCCTGTCGGGGACCGCCCAGGACCAGAATGATTGGCGACGGAGTCGCGAATACGCGCGCCAGCGGCTTGCGTTCCAGGAACGGCTCGGCGTCGAGGAGAAAATCGATGCCCACAGCATGGCTGCCTGGAGCTCAGCTTTGCTCGGAGACCTGGACGACGCGGAACGGGTATCGGCCCAAGGGCTGGCCCAGGTGCAACCGGGACAGTTTCCCTCCTGGACGCTCCACCTGGTCGCCTGGCGGATCTACACCCTGACACTACTTGGGCGATGGGACGAGGCATTGACAATGGCCGAGCGCGCCCGCCAGCTGTGGATCGAGTGCGGGCGTGCCGCTGCCGGGTACTCAACCTTCGGGTTCATGTCGGCAATGGACATTGCCCGGGCGCGACAGGATCATGGCCTGCTCGAACTCTACGGAGGGATCACTGATGAGATCCTGGCCGCATTTCCAACAGGAACCCCGTTTAGCTACTGGCTAGGGTATGGCAGTGCGGACCTCGCGTTCGTCGAAGATGCGGTCCAGCGCTTCCACCTATTACCGGACGTCCAGTTGCAGCGGTTCGAGCGCGGACTGAGCCTGCTGCTTGATCACGACCGGCTGCCGCCCCTAGAGGCGATCGTCCCCATGCTGGAGTCGTCCCGTGCGCATGAGTTTTTAGTAGTCGAGGCGCAAACGGAGCGGGCCATGGGCCGAGCGCAGCGCGACGTAGATCGGCTTGGGCGGTCGATCAGCCTGCTGGAGCGAGCAGGCGCCTTGCCGTATGCGGCTCGTGTCCACTGTGAGCGCGCCCTAATCACCCACGATCACGGAGAGATGGAGGCAGGCCTGGCCGTTCTGGCGCGCTTGGGCGACACCGAACAACTCGCTCGCTTCGAACGGCTTCAGGTAGGCTGACCCGGTGCCGCATTCGGACACGGTGGCGGTGCACGCTGGCGAGCCGCTGCTCGATCGAAAAGATGCCCCCATCACGCCCGACATCACGGTCGGGTCGGCGAGCGGATATGCAGACCTGACGACGCTCGACGCCGCCATGGCCGAGCACCGCGGCTACGGCCGGTGGGGGACCGAGAATCACCGCCAGCTGGAAGCAGCCGTCGCCAGCCTCGACGCCAACGGGCTCGGAACGCAGCTGGACGCGGTGGCGGTCGGCTCGGGGATGGCGGCGATCGCCGTCGCGCTGATGAGCGAGATGAACCAGGGTGACCACCTGGTCGCGGCGCACGACTGCTACGGCACGACGCTCACCTTCCTGCGCAACGACCTGCCGCGCTTCGGCATCACGAGCAGCATCGTGGACTTCCAGGACCTGGCAGCGGTCCGGCAGGCCATCACCGATCGCACGCGAGTGTTGCTCTGCGAGATGTGCACCAATCCCCTGATCCGCGTCCCCGATGTCGAGGCGCTGGCCCGGATCGCGCATGATGCCGGCGCGCTGCTCCTGGTCGACAACACCGTGCCGACGCCGGCCCTGAGCCAGCCGTTTCGCTGGGGCGCCGACGCCGTCGTCTACAGCGCAACCAAGAACCTCAGCGGGCATGCCGACGTGATCGGCGGTCTCGTGGTCGGCAAGCCATCCTGGACCCAGGGAGCGCGAGCGTTCGCCCACACCTTCGGGCCAACGCTCGGACCGTTCGATGCCTGGCTTACCCTCCGCGGGATCCGCACGCTCGCGGTCAGGATGGAACGGCACACGCGGAACGCGCTCAAGCTGGCCCGGTTCCTCGAGGGACATCGCGCGATCAGTGCGGTGAACTATCCGGAGCTCGAGCGCAGCCCATACTGCAGCCTCGCTCGCCGAGTCCTGCCGGCTGGAGCGGGGGCGCTGCTATCGTTCGAGCTGGCGGGCGGCAAATCGGCGCTCGAGGCCATGGTCCCACGCCTTCGCTTCGTCCGCCTGATGCCGAGCCTCGGGAACATCGCCACCACGCTCAGCCATCCCGCCTCGACGTCGCATCGAGGGCTTGACCCGGCGGAACGGCAGCGGGCCGGCATTAGCGACGGCCTCGTGCGGTGCTCGGTTGGGCTGGAGCATCCGGACGACCTGCTCGCCGAATTCGATGCGGCGCTCTAAAGAATTCGCCGCTCTGCCGGATCCGGCCGACCATCTGGTCTATCTGATCGAGCCGGAACCGGCGAAACGGTGACGCTTACGAAGTCCTGATCACGTAGGTGTCGGCGATCTTGTCGTGCCAGCCCTGCTTGTTGGGGTCGAAGGCTGCCCAGATCACCCCGATGAAGATGACGGCGATGGAGATGAACAAACCGACGTAGCGGATCAGGGCCTGGCTGATCGTGAGGTCCGAGCCATTGGTACGAATGACGCGGATGTTCAGCAGCTTGTTCCCAATCGTCTGGCCCGGCCACGGGCTGTTGCTCGACCAGAAATAGACGTAATAGACGAGTCCGAGGAGTATTTGCAGACCGGAGCGGCCATTCGTGTTGAGACTCAGGCCCGCGGCGAGGGCGCTGTTGACGATGCCGATGATGATGCCGTCAACAAAGATTGCGAGGAATCGGATCCAGAAACCCGCCTTGGCTCCCGATACGGCGGCGGTCGCGGCAGTAGCCATGAATACCTCCGAAAAAAGACCTGGTGGACGAATTCGGCGGCAGTATAGCGTGTCGCGGCCTTCCGCGACCAGATTCAGAATTTGGACTGGCGCTCGACCGTCCCTAGAATTGGAAAACAATGCCGCATCGGGCCCTGTCTATTCTCGAGAACCTTCCAGATCAGTCGATCCTGCAGCGAGTCGGGAACACCCCGCTGATCCGGATCCGGCTGCTCGAGAAGGAGTTCCCGCACATCACCTTCTATGCCAAGGCCGAGTGGTTCAATCCGGGAGGCTCGGTCAAAGACCGGCCGGCGCTGCGCATGATCGAGGAAGCGGAGCGGACGGGCGAATTGACGGTGGAGAAGGTCATCCTCGATTCCACCTCCGGGAACACCGGCATCGCCTACGCGCTGATCGGCGCGGCCAAGGGCTACCAGGTGAAGTTGGTGATGCCGGCCAACGTCAACGAAGAGCGGCGCGAGATTGTCAAGGCCTTCGGCGCGGAGGCGATTTTTACCCCGGCGCTCGAGGGCTCCGACGGCGCCATCCGGGAGGCGCACCGGATCAAGGAGTCCGCGCCCGGCGTCTACTTCATGCCGGATCAGTACAACAACCCGTTCAACTGGCGAGCACACTTCGACACCACCGGCCCGGAAATCCTGGACCAGACGCACGGCGAGGTCACCCGCCTCATCGCCGGAATCGGGACCAGCGGCACGCTGATGGGGGTTGGTCGATTCCTCAAGCGCCATAACCGGGGGATCCGGGTGATCGCGGCCGAGCCCTCCGACGGGCTGCACGGCCTCGAGGGTCTCAAGCACATGCCGAGCTCGATCGTCCCCGGAATTTACGACCCAAGCGTGCACGACGAAAAGATCAGCGTGCCCACGGAAGCCGCCTATGAGCTGGCGCACGACCTGGCGCGCTCCGAAGGGCTGCTGGTCGGCAACTCCTCGGGGGCGGCGCTGTACGCGGCACGCGAAGTGGCGCGCCGCACCTCGGAAGGCGTGTTCGTCATGGTCTTTCCCGACGGCGGCGACCGTTACCTGACTTCGGGACTATACCGCCGGAGGTTTTGACACTGGAGTCGGGATCCCGGCTCATAATCCCGCGGTCCGTGATGGACCGAATGCGGGAGCATCTCGAAGCCGGGTATCCGAATGAGGCCTGCGGGGCGCTGATCGGCGGGGTCGATGCCGCCGATCATGAGGTCGCCGAATTCCGCGGCATGCGCAACACCATCACCGACCGCCCCTGGGATCGCTACGCTCTCGACCCACTGGAGCAACTGCGCGTTCAGAAGGACGCCGAGTCGCGAGGGTTGGAGATCATCGGTTTCGCCCACAGCCATCCGGATCATCCGCCGGTTCCCTCGCGCTTCGACGCCGAGCACGCCTGGTCCTTCTACAGCTACGTGGTCGCCTCGGTGCAGAAGGGAACGCTGCGCCAGGCACGGTCCTGGCGCCTCGACGACGGCGGCGTTTTCCAGGAAGAGCCGCTTACGGAAACGGCTTGACCACCATCATGAAGACGATGGCCAGCACGATCACGAGGCTGGCGTTGCCATAGATCGTCGCCTGTCCGTCCAGCCGCTTGTACGCGGCGCTGGCTTGACCTTCCGTCTCGAGCACCTGGATCTGTTGTTGGAGCACTCGCGAGTAGAAGCTGATGGCCACCACGATCAGGAGGACGAAGAGGATCAGCGCGGCGATGACCCAGCCCCGGAAGCCCCATTGGCCGACGACCACGAGCGCCAGCCCAGTAAGCAGGAGGAGCCCATAGGCCGGGTTCGCGACCCGGCGGTCGATGAAGGCGATGCCTCGCAGGGCGAAGGCCGCATGCGCCGGCTCCAACGCCGCCCGCGCATTCCAGACGGCGTAGGTGATGTTGCTCCCGACCGCGGTGATCGCCAGCAGGACGTGGATGTACTTCAGCAGGTTGTACCAGCTCATCGAGCTCCTTTTACCATTCGCGGGTTAGCCGCAGGGCTGAGGCGAGGCGGCGTAGATCGAGGTCGCCTGCGGATCCTGGCCGGAGCAACTGGTGTCGCTGGCGAACCATCCGCCATCGGTCCGCAGCACGGTGACGTCCAGCTTGACCATGGTCCCGGCTCCGAAGTCGAGGACCACGTGCGCGATCGCGCCGGGGTTCCCTGGCGGCAGGGCTTCGGTCGTGATGGTCCGTGACTGGTAGGTGTTCTGGCAACGGCATAGTGGCTCCGCCCGCTGGAGCGGGTTGGAATCCAGTCGCACCGCCAGCCCATCCGAGACAGGACAGTTGTCGTACTTGCCGTTGACGGCGCAGACGCCACCACTCGGCGGATAGAGGATGCCGGCCACGACGGATGCGCCGTTGTCATCGAGATTGGAGACGACGATGCGGCCGTTGACCACACTGGGCGAGGGGATTGGGGTTGGGGTGGGGGAGAGTGTCGGGGTCGGGGTTGGCGTCGGGCTGGCGGAGGTGCTCGGCAGCGTCGTGGTGCAGGCGCCGAGGGCCAGGGCCAGGGCAATCAGCGCGAAAGCGCGAAGGCGCATGTCAACGCGAGATTCTACGCTCGCAAAATGAGATTTCAGGCAACGCCCCGATCTGCAACCGGGGCCGATGCCGGGCGTGTCCGGTGCCGGCTGGTCAAGAAGACGCCCAGCAGGATGACGACCATGCCGACGAGGATCGGGATGGTGATCACCTCATGGAGGATGCTCGCGCCCCAGAAGACCGCCGTGACCGGAAGCAGAAAGGTAACGGTGGTAGCCCGGGTGGCGCCGAGCGTGTTCATCATGAAGTAATAGAGAAGGTAGGCGATGCCGGAGCCGCCCACGCCGAGCACGAGCATCGCCGCGATCGACGCGAAGCGCAGGTGAGTCGCGCCGATGGTGGGGAACGCCAAGGCGAAGGCCAGCGGAGCCGTGAACGCGAGCTGCCAGAAACCAACCTGCAGGGGGCTGACGCCTCGCAACCGCCGTCGCTGAACCAGCGCCGCCACCGCGTAACTGGCCGCTGCCCCGGCCACCGCCAGCGTCCCCAGCGTGGTGGCCCGCAAGGGCTGGCCGATCAGATCGGGCGCGATCAGGATTCCCGTGCCCAGAAAGCCGATGGCGACGCCGAGATAGTTGAGCCCGCTGGGTCGTTCCGTGGGTGTGACCCAGAAGGCGAAAATCGCGGTCCACAAAGGTGTGGTCGCGTTCAGAATGCTGGCCAGCGCACTGCTGATCGACAGCTCACCGAAGCCGAGCGCAAACCATGGGAGCAGACTGCCGAAGAAGGCCATCACCAGGAACGGCAGCAGCCGCGCCCGGGTTCCGGCCGGGAAGGGCGTTTGCCGGCGCGCCGTGAAGATCAGCCCGAGCGTGAAGGCACCGAGAACCGCTCGGGACAGCACCAACGTCGCCGGGCTCATGTCTCGCACCGCGAGCTTGATGAAGAGGAACGAGGCGCCCCAGATCAGGGCCAGCAGGAGGAGGGCCGTGTAGCCGCGTCGCATCGAAACGATTATGCGGAGTCGCTACGTAACCCCTACGGGTTACCGGCCTGGGGGCTCAGTCCGATGGCGGGCGAGGAAGTACTCGGGCACCGAGTTCATCGGCGGCCGTTCCTGGTCTTCGATTTCCTTTTGTTCGATCCAGTAACGCTCATCCTCGTAGTGAATCAGCTTCATGGTTTTGTTGACTTCCTCGAGGAGATGAATGCGGTGGCGGTCACCGAGGTGCTTCAAGCCGACCTGCATGATGGCGAAGGCCATCTTGGAGAGGTCGAAGAGGGTCTGGTTGCGATGGACCCGCATGCCCAGGTCGACCTGGGCGATGGCACGCAGTCCATAGGCCTCAGAAATCGCGAGCAGCAAGCCCAGCTCGACCCCGTAGCCGCTGAAAAACGGCACGCTTTCCAGCACCCGGCGCCGGCCCGCGTACTCACCGGAGAGCGGCTGCACCAGCCCAGAGAGTTCCGGAAAGAACAGGTTGAGCAGCGGCCGGGCGGCCAGCTCGGTGACGCGGCCGCCGCCCTGCGCCTGGAACTCGGTGCCGAATTGCAGCGGGCGCCGGTAGAAGCCCTTGACGTAGTGGATCTCCGGGTCGCTCAGCAAGGGCCCGAGCAAGCCATAGACGAACTTCGGGTGGATGTTGCTGATGTCGGTGTCGACCCAACAGATCAGGTCGCCCTTCAGCGTATAGAGGCTCTTCCAGAGCGCCTCACCCTTGCCCTGGAAGACGCCGTAACGGGGCAGGATCTCGCTGTGCTGCACGACCGTGACGCCGGCGCGCTCCGCGATCGCCGCGGTCCGGTCGGAGGAGCCGGAGTCGATGACCACGATCTCGTCCAGCAACGGCACGCGGTCCATCAGGGCGTTCTTGAAGGTTCGGATGACCTTGCCGATCGTGTTCTGCTCGTTCAGGGTCGGTAGCCCAAGGCTGATGGTCACCCCCCGACGCTGCTTGAGATCGACCAGCCGGCGTAAGTCCGCGAACTCGCGGCTGTGAAAGGTGTTTTCAGCAAACCAGCGGTCGACGCGCTCGGCCGCGGCCGCGCGGCTCTCCATCCGGAACGGACGATCCGGATCCTTGAGCGCGGTCACGGGGCCGGCGGTCTTGACCACCATGACGCTGCCGGGTAGCCGGCGAAGCAGCCGGGTGACCGGCGCCCCGAGCACCATCGGCCGGTGCATCAGGCTCATCGTCGCGCCCAGCACCACCATCTGGTGCTGGGCCGCCTCGCGGACGATCGCCTCCCGCACGGAGGCCGAAAGCAGGGTGATCCGGCGCACCGGGACATCAACGGCGCTGGACAGCTTGAGAAACGCCGCGTCCTCCCGTTGTTGCGACTCGGCCGAAATCCGCGGGTTGAAGACATGGAGGACGCAGAGCTCGGCGCCGGTCGCCTTGCAGACCGTGCTGGCCAGCCGCAGCGCGAGTTGGGCGCTCGGTCCGCCGCGGACGGGGACGAGGACGCTCCGAATGGCCGTGGTGTCCGGCCGGACCAGCGCCACGTCGCAGGGAGGATCGACGAGCAGGTCTTCGACGGCATTTACCCAGAGGCCCTCTTGCGACGCCTCGCCGGTACCGGCTTCGAGCACCAGCAGGTTGGTGTCCGTCTCCAGGACCGCCTCCCGAATGCCCTGCGCCGCGACGTGGGCGATCCGGACCTGCCCGCGCAGCTCACCGGGACCGCGCTCCGCATAGCGGGTGATGCGCGAAAGCAAGGCGCGGTAGGCGCGGGCCACCTCGACGCCCTCGCTGAGCGCGCGCTCGGGCGCCATCTCGATGACGCCGAGCAAGGTGCCGCGCGAATCCTCAGCATTGAGGAAGGGCGAGACGGCTTTGAGCAGCGGCCCGGTTCGCGCCGGGTTCGTCGTGGGGATCAGGACGCGGTAGTGGCTCACGTCCCGCGCGACAGCAGCGGTTCGATTCGTTCAGTGATGAGCCGGTCCCAGGATAGGGTGCCCAGCACGTGGCGGCGCAGCCGGGCCTGCGGCGAATCGACGGCGTTCAGCACCGCGGCCGTAAACGCTTGCGGTCCGGCGGCCGTCGGGACGAAGGTCGCGCCGTCGGGAGCCAGTTCGCGAAAGGTGGGCAGGTCCGTGCAAACCACCGGCACGCGGAAGACCGCGGCTTCCGCCAGCGGCAACCCGAACCCCTCACTGGTGCTGGGAAGGACCACGACATCGCTCAGCATATAAAGGTCGGAAAGCGTCGCGGCATCGACGGCGTGCTCGCCGGTCGCGCCGGGGCTCTGTTCGAAGAGGAAGCGGACCGATTCCTGCAGGCCGAGCGCGTCCGTCAGCCGTTTGAGGTCGGCCACGTACTCGAGCGAGCGAGGATTGTGGGGGCCGGGTGGTCCGGTGATCAGGAGCTGGACACTGCGCCCTGACGCGCGAACGCCGGCGGCGGCGTGGATCGCCCACTCCAGGTTCTTTCGCTTCGTGATCCTGACGGGAGCCAGCATCACAACCTCGGTGCTGGTCAAGCCAAAGCGGGCAACGAGGTCTCTGGCGCGCGTGCCGAGCTTCAGTAGCGCGGACGGATCGATGCCGTTGGGGATGACATGGGTCGCGTCGAGGGCGGCCCCGGTCAGGTCGCGCCACTCCTCGAGCCGCTGCACCGAGACGAAGATCGACGTGATCTTTGGGTGCTGGCGTCGTAGAAGTTCCCAGGGCTCGCCCTCGTGCATCCACGGTCGGTAGATCGGGTTCAGCCAGCTGATGTCATGCACCCACGAAATGATGCGGGCGTGAGCGGCATCGGCCAGCGTCCAGAGCGCCGCGGTCAGCGGTAGATTGAAGTGGAGCGTCAGGGCATTGTGAACGATCAGGACGTCGAGCTCGGCCAGCTCGCTGGACAGGTGCTGAACGATATCGGCGTGGAGCGTCGCGAACTCGGAAGGCACCTCGCCGCGGTCGAGCGCCTCACGGACCGCGCTTACGGCCGTCTCCCTTGAGTCCAGCTCCGGGATGATCACGAGTTTCGCCGCCTTGGGGTCCGGCAATGGGCCGCCACGCCCGCTCAGGATTGTCACCGGATATCCGCGAGCGGTCAGCCGCACCGCCTGCTCGTAGAGGATGGTTTCGACGCCGCCGATGACGGGCGGGCACGTGTAGTGCAGGAGCCCGACGCGCACGTGAGTACTCAAGCTAACTCAATGAGGTTGCGGATTCTTCCGCATGTAGCTAGGTGGTGAGGGGTGGTTCATCGAGGATCACCACGAGGTCGTCGGGCTTCTCCAGCACGTCGACGTCGGGCCGGCCGCCGTTGTAGGCAACTTTGAAGGAGAGCTTGCCACTGCCGACCCGCATCCCACGGATCTCGACGCTGCGTGCCTGCCCGAACGGGATCGGATTCAGGTAGACGCGGCCGGCGGTGGTGTCGGGCACAACGCCGAGCGCCGTCTGCAACAGGTGGAAGGCCGCGCCCGCGCCCCACGCTTGCGGGTTGCAGGAGACCAGGTACTCGGCTGGACCACTGTTGTAGTTGGTGTCGCGCCGGAATCCGCAGAACAACTCGGGCAAGCGGTAGTCCGGCATGCGGATGCCGGCTTCCATGATGCCGTCGATCACCTGGCCGGCGGCTTCCGCGTGCCGGTAGCGGCGCAAGCCGGCGACCGCGATCGAGTTGTCGTGCGGCCAGACGGTGCCGTTGTGATAGCTCATCGGGTTGTAGTGGGGCGAGTCGGCGGAGAGGGTGCGGATTCCCCAGCCGGAGAACATGTCTGGCGCCATCAGGCGGTCCCGCAGGATCTCAGCGCGCTCGGCGTCGACGATGCCGGCCCAGAGGCAGTGCGCCGGGTTGGAGGTGATGGACGCGATCGGCGTCTTATGCCGGTCGAGTCCCTGGGCGTAAAACTGCTCGCGGTCGAGCCAGAACTTCAGCTCGAAGCGGCGTCGGAGCTCGGCGGCCTCGCGCGCGAGCCGCTCGGCCATCGCCGACTGGCCGAGGCGCTCGAGGATGCGGCTGAGCCCCAGCTTCGCCTGGTAGACGTAGCCCTGCACCTCCACCAGCGCCGCCGGCAGCTCCGCGGGGCGGCCGTCCGGGTAGAGCAGCGAGTCGGAGGAGTCCTTCCAACCCTGGTTGCGCACCCCGCCGCTGGCGCGCTCGGCGTACTCGACAAAGCCATCCTGGTCGGCATCGCCATAGCGATCGACCCACTTGAGCGCGCTGAGGAGGGCAGGCAGCAGTTCGACGAAGAGATCCTGGTCGTTGAGCCAGTCCATCATCTCGACGGCGCAGACCAGGAACAGCGGGGTGCTGTCGACCGATCCGTAGTAGGGCGTGTGCGGGATCAGCTTGAGGTTGGCCAGCTCGCCGTAGCGGGCCTCGTGCAGGATCTTGCCGGGTTCCTCCTCGCGTTTGGGGTCGACCTCCCGCCCCTGATGCTGGGCCAGGTAGCGCAGCGTGCCGCGAGCGATTTCCGGGTTGATCATCAGCGTCTGGATCGAGGTGATCAGCGCGTCGCGGCCAAATGGTGCCGAGAACCAGGGAATGCCGGCCATCGGAAAGAGACCACTGTCAAATTCTTCGAGCAGGATCCGGAGGTCCATCTGGCTGCGGCGCAGCAACCCGCGATCGAGAAAGGCGTTGTCGGTGCGGATGCGGCTGGTGTTGTCGTTCCAGCGGCGGTACGACCCCTGCAGCGCTTGCAGCGCATCGTCGTAGAGGTAGCTCAGCATCGGCTCGTTTTCACCAATCAGCGGGATGACGTCGATCACGAGGGTGACGGTCTCCTTCGAGCCCAGTTGGAACTGCCAGGTCAGCGTGCCGTCGTGCTGGCTGGCCGGCGCGCGATTGACCACGACTTCGGTGCGCCGGATCACGCCGTCCAGGCCATCATAGGTATAGGTGAAGCCTTGATTCCCGACTTCGATCGGCCGAATCGTGCCGAGCGACTGGTGCTTGTAGCCGCGGACATCGAACATGTCGCGAAAGTCCGCATCGATCCGAAGCGAGCACTCGATGTCGACCGGCTCGCGGCCGCAATTCTGAACGCCGATCCGTTCGTGCAGGCCGCCGTAGATGAAACGGCTGCGCCGGATGCTCAGACTCTGCTGCGGGATCCGGCGCTTGCCCTCGTCCAGCAGGAGCACCGGATTGACCATCTGAAAGGTGGCGACGTAACTCTCCTCGACCGATGCCGAGAGCAGGATCGGCTGCAACCGGTTCAGCCGGAACTCGTAGGCGGAGAGGAAGCGGGTATCAGAAAAGTAGAGGCCCAGCCCGCTCGTGTTTCCTGCCGGGATGTCGCCCATCTCGTCGGACACCATCATGATCCGGTTCTCTTTCAGAACCACCCGGCCGTCCGACACGGTGCCTATTATAGGTTTGGTTTTTCACCGCGCCGCTCGCGCGACTACACCATATGTTGACAATCCCAACGCCCAACTGATGGCGCTGCCTTTAGTGGCCATCGTGGGCCGCCCCAACGTCGGCAAATCGGCGCTCTTCAACCGTATCCTGGGTGAGCGCCGGGCCATCGTTGACCCCATGGCGGGGCTGACGCGTGACCGGCTCTACGCCGAAAGCGAGTGGCGAGGTCGGCGCTTCGTGATCGTCGACACCGCCGGGCTGGTGCTCGGCAAAGATCGCGACGAGGTGCCGGCGCAGCGCGAGTTGCGTCGACGGATGGAGGAGCAGAGCCGGCTGGCGATCGATGAAGCGGACCTGGTGCTCTTCGTGCTGGATGTGAGGGAAGGCTTGACCGCCATCGATCGCGACATCGCGGAGCTGCTGCGCAAGTCGCGCAGGCCGGTGCTGATCGTCGCCAACAAGGCGGACGGGCGCGGCCGCGAGGTGCTGGCGCACGAGTTTTACGAGCTCGGCATCGGCGACCCCTGGGTGATCTCGGCGCTGCACGGCACCGGCAGCGGCGACCTGCTCGACGCCGTCGTCGAAGGGCTGCCACCGTCGCGACCGGAGCTGATCGACGATCGACTGGCGGCCCGCGTCGCCATCCTCGGCCGTCCGAATGTCGGCAAGTCGTCACTGGTCAATGCTCTCATCGGCGATGAGCGCAGCCTGGTCACCGCCGTTCCAGGGACGACGCGTGACCCGGTCGACACGACGGTGACATTCGAGGGAAAGCGCGTGCTGCTCGTCGATACCGCCGGCATCCGCCGGCCGGGACTGACGCGCGGCGTGGAGCAGTACTCGCTGCTGCGGGGGCTTCGCGCGATGGAGCGGGCCGACATCGGCATCGTCGTCATCGACGCGAAAGACGGCATCACCGCGCAGGACGTCCATATTGCCGGCTATGTCGTCGAAGCCGGCCGCGGCCTGGTGCTGGTGCTGAACAAGTGGGACCTGCTGACGCCCGAAGAGAAAGAGGAGAAGGTGTGGCGTAAGCAGATTCGAGAGGCCTTGAGCTTCGCCCCCTGGGCGCCGGTGTCCTATGTGTCGGCGAAGACCGGGCAGCGGGTGGCGCAGCCGCTCGAGGTCGCGCTCAAGGTCATCGAGGAGCGCCGCCGACGGGTCGCTACGCCGGAGCTGAACCGCTGGCTGCGCACCATGCTGGGCCAGCACGACCCGCCGACCCGGAAGGGGAAACGTCTGCGATTGCTGTATGCGACCCAGGCCGAATCGTCAACACCCACGTTTGTGTTCTTCGTCAACGAGCCGGAGCTCGTCCATTTCTCCTATCGAAGGTTTCTGGAGACGCAGCTACGGCGGGCCTTCGGCTTCGAAGGGACGCCCATCCGACTCGTGTTCAGACGGCGCGGAGAAGAGACGTAGAATAGGCACCGCGTCGGGGAGTGGCGCAGCCTGGTAGCGCACCTGAATGGGGTTCAGGGGGCCGCAGGTTCAAATCCTGTCTCCCCGACCATTGTCCTGTCTCAAGACATCCCGGACGCCTGTCGCAAGACATTATGGACAGGCCAGCGTCCGTTGAGGGGCTGGTAGTCGCGGGTGGGGTCGATGGTCAGGGCGCGGAGGAGTTCGCCCTCCTCGGTCACGACGCGGA
>DASYVR010000026.1:0-92633 GCA_035936995.1 Candidatus Dormiibacterota bacterium
GGGCACTTCAACGACGAGATCAACCTGGCCGCGCTCGACGGCATGGCCGAGAGCGTCCGCACCATCCGGCCGTCGCTCGAGGAGTACCGGCTGCGAGACGGCCGCAAGCTCTTCGTACTGGGCGAGGGCCGCCTGGTGAACCTGGCGGCGGCGGAGGGACACCCGGCCGCGGTCATGGACATGAGTTTTGCCAACCAGGCGCTCAGCGCGGAGTACCTCGTCTCGCACGCTCGCGAGCTGCAACCGAAGGTCTACCCGGTCCCCGACGATATCGATCGCGAGATTGCTCGGCTAAAATTGGCCGCGATGCACATCGCCATCGACTCGCTGACCGCCGAGCAGGCGCAGTATCTGAGTGGTTGGGAGTCGGGGACGCGGTGAACCGCCGCAACCATCTCTTCACCTCGGAGTCCGTCACCGAGGGCCACCCCGACAAGATCGCGGACCAGATCTCGGACGCGATTCTCGACGCCATCATGGCGAGGGACCCGCTCGGAAGGGTGGCCTGCGAGACTGCCGTCACCACCGGGCTGGCCTTTGTCATCGGCGAGATCACGACCGACACCTATGTCGAGATGCGAGACATCATTCGCGTTACGATCGAGCAGGCCGGCTACGACCATCCGGGATTCGGCTTCGATGCCGAAACCTGCGGCGTGATCGTCTCGATCCAGAAGCAGTCACCCGATATCGCGCAGGGCGTCGACGCCGGCGGCGCCGGCGACCAGGGAATGATGTTCGGCTTTGCCTGCGACGAAACGCCCGAGCTGATGCCGATGCCGATCCAGCTCGCGCATCAGCTGGCGCGCCAGCTCGCCCGCGTGCGCAAAGACAAGACCCTGCCCTACCTCGGCCCCGACGGCAAGACGCAGGTGACGATCGAGTACGTCGATGGGCGCCCCCACCGGATCGATACCGTCGTCCTGTCGGCGCAGCACACCGAGGACGTCAGCCTCGAGCGGATTCGGGACGACCTGCAGGAGCTCGTGCTCGAACAGGTGATCCCGGCGAAGATGCTCGACGGGCGCTCGACCATCCACGTGAATCCGACGGGCCGCTTCGTGCTCGGCGGACCGCGAGCGGATGCGGGCGTCACCGGCCGCAAGATCATCGTCGACAGTTACGGCGGCTATGCCCGGCACGGGGGCGGCTGCTTTTCCGGCAAGGATCCATCAAAGGTCGACCGCTCGGGCGCCTACGCGGCCCGATACGTGGCCAAGAACGTGGTGGCGGCAGGACTGGCGCGCCACTGCGAGATCCAGGTCGCCTACGCCATCGGCGTGCGCAAGCCGGTCTCGGTTTTTGTCGAGACCTTTGGCACCGAGCGCGTCCCGGTCGCCACCATCGAGCATCTGGTCCAAAAGCACTTCGACCTCAGTCCGCTCGAGATCATCCGGCAGCTGGAGCTGCGCCGGCCGATCTATAAGCAGACGGCGGCCTACGGACACTTTGGCCGCGCCGACCTCGACCTGCCATGGGAACGGACCGACAAGGCCGACCTGCTGGCCTCCGAGGCCGGGGTTCAGCGACTGCAGGTGGTGGAGTCACAGGACGGCTAAACGCGTCCTTGTTACCGGCACCGACGGCTTCGCCGGAAGCCACCTCTGTGATCTGCTGATTCGGCGCCGCCACGTCGTCCACGGGACGATCCGTGGCGTCCAGCCGGACCCCAGGGCGGAGCTGGCGGCGACGGTCGTCACGCACCAGGTCGACTTACTCGACCGGGCCCGGGTGGACGCGCTGGTGCGCGAGATCAAGCCGCAGTGGGTCTTCCATCTGGCCGCCCTCAGCAACCCGACAGCGTCGTGGGACGATCCGGCCGGGACGATCGCCACCAACGCCGGCCTCGAAGCGAACCTGCTGGCGGCGCTCGTGCAGCTCGATCCCATGCCGCGCGTGGTGGTCATCGGCTCGAGCGATGAGTACGGGCGCCCGCCTGGCCGAGCCCGCCGGCTCGACGAGGCCACGCCGCTGCGCCCGCTGACCCCCTACGCGGTCAGCAAGGTGACACAGGACCTACTGGCGCTGCAATACCACCTCAGCCATGGCCTGCCCGCGATCCGGCTGCGCCCCTTCAACCACGCGGGACCCCGACAGGCGCCGGACTTCGCGATCGCCAGCTTCGCACGGCAGATCGCCCGGATCGAGGCTGGCAAACAGGCCCCAACCCTCAAGGTCGGCAATCTGCAAGCCCGGCGGGACTTCACCGACGTGCGTGACATCGCGCGCGCCTACCTGCTCGCGGTGGAGAAGGGTAACCCCGGCGAGGTCTACAACATCGGTTCGGGATCCGCGCCGCCCTTGCGCGATGTCGTCTCGCAGCTGTTAACGATGACGCGGGCCACCGTCAGGCTGGAAGTCGACCCGACGCGCCGGCGCGCCGCGGAAGCTGAAGTCTATCTCTGCGACGCGCGCCGGTTTCAGCGGCTCACCGGCTGGCGTCCGCAGATTTCGCTGGAGCGCATGCTGCGCGACACCCTCGAGTACTGGCGTCGTTGCGAGGCAAGCGCCGCCTGATGGCCCGGCATGTCGTCATCCTGGCGGGCGGAAGCGGTACGCGGCTCTGGCCACGGTCCCGGCAGAAGTCGCCGAAGCACCTCCTCGCCCTCCATGGCGGGCTTTCGCTGCTCCAGTCGACCTTCGAGCGGGTCCGCCGCCTGACCGACAACGTCTATGTGGTCACCGAGCGGTCGCAGGTGGACGGCATTCGCGAGCAGCTGCCCGATCTCCCGGACGAGCGCTTCATCATCGAGCCGGCCCGCCGGGGAACCGCCTCAGCGCTCGGCCTGGCGGCGCTGGCGATTGCCGAGCGCGACTCGGACGCGACCATGCTTTCGGTCCACGCCGATCATTACCTGGGAAATGACGAAGGAGCCTACCTGCAGACGCTGGAGGTGGAAGCGCGTTGCGCTGAGCAGAAGCGCTCGCTGGTGACGGTCGGCCTGCGTCCCCCCTATGCCTCCACCGCCTTCGGCTACATCCAGATCGGCCCACCGATCGATGGCGACCAGACGCCGGCCGTGTATCGAGTGGTCCGGTTTGTGGAAAAGCCTGATCTCAAAACCGCCGAAGGCTTTTTAGCATCGGGCTCCTACCTGTGGAACCTCGGACTCTTCAGCTGGCCGGTGGAGGTGCTCTTCAGCGAGATGGCGCAGCACGCTCCCGAGCTCTATGCCGGGCTGGACCGGGTGAAGCGCTCGCGACGGACCGGTCAGCAGGACGAGGCCGATGTCGCCTACGAGGCTCTGCCGACCCAAGCCATCGATTATGCGGTGCTCGAACGTACTCTCAACCTTCTGGTGGTGGGGGCGACCTTCGAGTGGCACGACATCGGATCCTGGGCCGACCTTCACGACATCCTGCAGCAGGACGAGGCCGGCAACTTCGTGGAAGGTGACTCCGTTCTGATCGACACCAAGAACTGCATGATCCACTCCCCCAAGAAACTGGTTGCCGCCGTTGGGCTGGAAGATATGGTCGTGATCGAGACCGAGGACGCGATCCTGATCTGTCCCAAGGCGCGCTCACAGGACGTGAAGCTGATCGTGGATCGCCTCAAGCAGATGGGCAAGACGGAATACCTGTGACATGCGGGAAATCAGGCCGCCCTATCGTTTGTAGACTGTGGCCGTGGCAAAGCGAGCGCTGATCACCGGCATCACCGGCCAGGACGGCTCCTACCTCGCCGAGTTGTTGCTCGAGAAGGGGTACGAGGTGCACGGCGTGGTGCGACGGTCCTCGAGCATGAACCGCAGCCGGATCGACCACCTCGAGCACGCGCATCCGTCGCAGCTCGAGGGCGCCCGGTTTACCCTCCACTACGGCGACATGACCGATTCGGGCGGGCTCAACCGGCTCGTGATGACGGTCGAGCCGGACGAGATCTACAACCTGGCGGCCCAGAGCCAGGTCCATATCTCGTTCGACCAGCCCGAGTACACCGGCAACACCGACGGGCTCGGGACCACCCGGCTGCTGGAAGCGATCCGGGCAACTGGCCGCGGAACCCGCTTTTACCAGGCGTCGACCTCGGAGATGTTCGGGTTGACACCGCCGCCGCAGAGCGAGCAGTCGCCCTTTCATCCCCGCAGCCCCTATGGGGTTTCCAAGGTGTACGCGCACTGGATGACCGTCAATTACCGGGAGGCCTACGGCATGTTCGCGTGCAGCGGCATTCTCTTCAACCACGAGTCACCCCGGCGGGGCGAAAACTTCGTCACCCGGAAGGTCACCCGCGGGGTTGCGGCGATCGTGGCGGGCCGTACCCGCACCCTGCGCCTCGGCAACCTCGAGGCCAAGCGCGACTGGGGCCACGCCAAAGACTACGTCCAGGCCATGTGGTTGATGCTGCAGCAGGACAAGCCGGACGACTACGTGATCGCGACCGGCCTCCAGTGGAGCATCCGGCAGCTGGCCGAGCTCGCCTTCGGGCAGGTCGGCCTTGACTGGCACGAGCATGTCGAGGTGGACAAGGCGTACTTCCGTCCGGCGGAAGTCCCCGACCTGCGAGGCGATCCCGCGAAGGCTCGGGCCAACCTGGGCTGGCGTCCGACGATCACCTTCGCCGAAATGATCCGGGAGATGCTCGAGTTCGACCTCGCCGCCGCCGGACTGAAGCCCGAGGCGCACCTCCGCGAGCGGTCCGCAAAAGCCAGCTGATCAATCCCCGCTAGGATTACCGGAGGGATGGGGACCGCGTAGCGTTGGCCGTCGAGATCAAGTTCGGCACGGACGGATGGCGCGGGATCATCGCCGACGACTTCACCTACGACTCCGTCCGGGTGGCGACCCAGGGGATCGCGCAATACCTGGTGGCGCGCCCGAATCCCTCGGCGATCGTCGGCTACGACACGCGGTTCGCGTCGGAGCTCTTCGCCCGCGAGGTCGCCCAGGTTCTGGCCGCCAACGGCGTCAAGGTGTTCATCGTCAACGCTCCGGCGCCAACGCAGGTGGCGACCTACGCCATCCTGGACAAGAAGACCAGTGGCGGGCTGGTGATCACGGCCAGCCACAATCCCTATTACTTCAGCGGCTTGAAATACAAGCCCGAGTACGCGGGCTCGGCGTCGCCCGAAGTCACCGCCCGGCTGGAGGCAGAGATCCAGCGGGTCCAACGTGGCGGGCGGGTTCGCCAGGTGCGCTTCGACGATGCCCAGCGGGAGGGGAAGATCGAGGTCTTCGACCCGCAGCCCGCCTATGCGGCGCAGCTCAACCGCCTGGTCGACCTGGGGGCGATCAAGTCCGCCGGACTGAAGATCCTGCATGAACCCATGTACGGCGCCAGCCAGGGCTACGTCCGCGCGCTCCTTGCCGGCGGCAAGACGACGGTGGAGGAGATTCACGGCGAACGAAACCCCGGCTTTGGCGGCATGCATCCGGAGCCGATCGCCCAGTGGATGCCGGAGGCGATGGAGCGGATGCGCAAAGGCAAATTCGACCTCTGCATCGCGAACGACGGCGACGCCGACCGGGTCGGCATCATCGACGAGCGCGGCACCTTCATCAACCAGCTCCAGGTGATGGCGCTGCTCATGATGTATCTGGTCGAGAAGCGTGGAATGAAGGGCGACGTCGTTCGCTCGCTGACCTCCACGTCGATGGTCGACAAGCTCGGGGAGCGCTTCGGCGTCAAGGTGCACGAGCTCATGGTCGGCTTCAAGTACATCGGCCCCAAGATGGCCGAGACCAATGCCATGCTCGGTGGCGAGGAAAGCGGCGGCTTCGCCTTCCGCGGCCATATCCCTGAGCGGGACGGGATCCTCTCGGGCATCTCGTTTGCCGACATGATCGTCAAATACGGCCAGCCACTCTCCAAGATCATGGCGCACCTGACCGAGCTGGTCGGGCCGCATTTCTACGCCCGCCACGACCTGCATCTCGACCGGCAGGACTACGCGGCGCGGCGCACCGAGCTCTACGGCCGGCTCGAGAAGGAGCCACCTACCGAGATTGCCGGCGGTCGGGTGGTGCGGTCGCGGACCGATGACGGCTTCAAGTACTACCTGCAGGACGGCAGCTGGGTGCTGGTTCGCTTTTCCGGCACCGAGCCCCTGATCCGGGTCTATAGCGAGGCGCCTTCGAAGGAGCGGGTCGAGGCGTTGCTGGCCGCGCTCGAAGAACGGTTAGGTCTTCGCCAGCTTGTCTGAGCTCGTCAAGAAGCCGTGGGGCTGGGAAAACCGCTTCGCGGTCACCGACAAATACCTCGGCAAGGTGATTCACATCAACGCCGGGGAGATGCTCAGCCTGCAATACCACCGGAAGAAAGACGAGACCGTGCTGGTGGTCAAGGGGGCGATGGATCTGCAGCTCGAAGACGATCGGGGCCAGATCCAGACGCACCGGCTGACCCGGGGAATGTCGCAGCGGATCGTCCCTGGCCGCAAGCACCGGATGATCGGCGTCGAGGAATGTGAGTTCTTCGAGGTGTCGACGCCCGAGATCGACGACGTCGTCCGGCTGGAGGACAAGTATGGCCGACAGGGCACCAGCACGGCCTAACATCGCCTGCCCCTTGGGGCAGGGCGCGCTGGGGGCTCCCCACGTTCAGCTTTCCACAGTTTCCACAGAACCGCACCCACACGTCGAACATTTGTTTTCGAATACAAATTCGGGGTTGATTTGTGCCGACTTTCCCCAGCCCCAAACGGACGTTTCCCTGCTAGACTAGCCGCCATGTCGGAAGCCCTGGCGAGCTCTTCCGCAACCCTCCCGCCAGGGCAACTGCAGGCGCGACCCCGGGTGCGGCCGGCGCCCCGCCCCGTCCAGCTCGGCACCCGCTACCTCGGATTGCTCTCGGTGTGGGCGGTCGCGATCGGCCTCACCTTCAAGTCCGAACTGCTGTCGCCGACCCAGGTCTGGCAGGCGACGGCGGGACTGGCCGTCCTTACGACCCTCGGCTTGATCTTTCTCCACGCCCGAAACCGCACGCCGGCCTGGCTGAGCCTCGATCACTACATCTCGCCGGTGCTGATCATCGTCGCCGCGTCCGCCTTCTCGATCCTGGCGCCCGACTACCGGGTGCACGCGCTCGCGATGTTGACCATGGGCACCTTCATCTTTGCCAGTGCCTTCGTCGACCTCTCGCGAGGGATGGGACGGGAGCGTCCCCTGCACCGCTTCCTGCGCGATGCCACCACCTTTTGCGCGTTGCTCGCCCTCTTCTTTCTGATCCTGCAGTCGAACGACCTGCCGAACGTGATCAAGTTCAGCGCGGTCTTCGTGGTCGCGCTGCTCAGCGGCTATCGAAGCTTCCGGTTCGCCACCAAGCGGGAAGGCCTGGCGCTGCTCTCCGCCTTCCTGACCGCCGGCACCGTCACCTTCGGCGCCTTCGGTATGGTGACCTATCTCAACCAGGGGAGTCAGTACGTCGCCGTCATCCTGGCCTTCGCCTGGTACGCCTGGCAGGGCCTGACGGTCCACGCGCTCGACGACTCGCTGACGCGACGGATCATGTTCGAGTACGGCCTGTTCGCCGTCATCTGCGTCTACCTGATCGCGCTCGCGCTGGTGACCGGGCGCCCGATCGGCTAGCCCGCCGGCCGGCGGCTAGATCCCCAGGTACGCCTTCTGGACGTCCGGGCTCTCCATCAACTGTTTCGACGGGCCTTCCTTGACGATCCGGCCGGTCTCCAGGACGTAACCACGCGCCGCGACGCCCAGGGCCTTGAGCGCGTTCTGCTCGATCAGCAGGATGGTCGTCCCTTCGGTGTTGATTTCGCGGATGACCTGGAAGATGGTGTCGACCATCAGCGGCGCCAGCCCGAGCGACGGCTCGTCGAGCAAGAGCACCTTCGGGCGCGACATCAGGGCCCGTCCGATGCACAGCATCTGCTGCTCGCCACCTGACAGCGTGCCGGCGAGTTGGCCCTGCCGTTCTTTGAGCCGGGGGAAGAGCGTGTACACGCGCTCCATATCGCCACGCGTTTCTCCATCGCGCCGGATATAGGCGCCCAGGTCCAGGTTCTCGCGAACCGTCATCCGGGCGAAGATCCGGCGGCCCTCCGGAGCATGGCCGATGCCTTTGGGCACGATGTCCTCTGCCTGGAGCCGCGTGATGTCCTGGCCTCGCAGCCTGACCGCGCCGGCGCTCGCCGGCGTGAGCCCCGAGATCGCCCGCAGCGTCGTCGTCTTGCCCGCGCCGTTGGCGCCGATCAGCGTGACGATCTCGCCTTCGTCCACGTGCAGGCTGACGCCACGCAGTGCCTGGATCCGCCCGTAGAAGACGTCGATCCGCTCGACTTCGAGAATGGCGCTCACGCGCTCTTGCCCAGGTAGGCTTCGATGACGCGGGGATCGCTGCGGACTTTCTGCGGCGGACCCTCGGCGATCTTCTCGCCGTAATCGAGGACCACGATCCGCTCGGAGACCTCCATCACGACCTTCATGTCGTGTTCGATCAGGAACACGGTGATGCCGCGGCTGCGAATCTCCTGGATCAACTGCATCAGTTCGGCTTTCTCCTGGGGGTTGAATCCCGCCGCCGGCTCGTCGAGCATCAGCAGCTTCGGATCGGTGGCGAGCGCCCGCGCGATCTCGAGCCGGCGCTGGAAGCCGTAGGCAAGGTTGCGGGCGTATTGATCGGCGTAGCGCTCCAGCCCGACGAATCGCAGCCACTCTCTGGCCCGGTCGCGCACCCGATGCTCCTCGCGGCGGGCAAACGGCGTGTTGAGCAGGGCATCCCAGACCTTCGCGTGCATCCGCGAGTGCTCGCCAACCATGACATTCTCCAGGGCCGTCATGTAGGAGAAGAGGCGGATGTTCTGGAAGGTGCGGGCCACCCCCAGCGTGGTCACCGCGTGCGGCTTGAGCCCGAGCGGCAATGGCCCGAGGCCAAGGCCGCGCCGAATCGGGTCCGCCACCGTGTAGTAGGCGGCGAGCGGCGGCAGGTAGGTGCGCCAGAACTCGCGCACCGGGTAGATCGACGCGCCGTTGAAGAGGATCTGGCCCGCGGTCGGCTTGTAAAGCCCGGCAATCAGGTTGAACACGGTCGTCTTCCCGGCGCCGTTGGGTCCGATCATCGCGAAGATCTCGCCCTGCTCGACACTCAGGTCGACCTTGTTGACGGCCACCAGACCGCCGAAACGCTTCGTCAGTCCTTTCACTTCAAGGATCGGCATCGATTTCTTTATGCCGAACCGAGATCGGCGACGGCCTCCTCGCTGGTCCCAAGCTCCAGTTCCGCTTTCCGTTGGGCGCTCGGGATCAGCCCCTGCGGTCGCAGCAGCATGATGCCGGCGAGGATGATCCCGAAGATCAGGTAGTTCGATCGCTGGACGTAACCGGCGATGTCGAGCTTCGTCAGGAAGTCGATGTTCAGCGCGGCGGTCGCGCTGCTGATCCAGTTAGGCAGCTGGATCAGAAGGTAGGTCTGGATGAAGTAGATGAGGATCGCCCCGACGATGACCCCCCGGATGTTGCCCATGCCGCCAAGCACCACCATGACCAGCACCACCACCGACACGGCCTGGAAACTGAACGATTCGGGGACGACCAGGAAGAGCTTGGATGCATAGTACGTTCCTGCGAAGCCGCTGAAGGATGCGCCCAGGGAGAACGCCAGCAGTTTCGTCGTTACGGTGTTGATCCCGGTGGCCGCCGCGGCGACTTCATCCTCTCGAATCGCCATCCACGCCCGACCCAGGCGCGAGTTCCTCAGGTTATTGATCAGCCAGATGGAGACGATGATGATGATCAGGATCAGGTAGTACCAGGGGACAGGGTTGAAGCCGAAATTGCCGCTCCAGCCCAGGATGGATGGAAGATGCGGCTGGTCGATGCCAACGATGCCATTCACGCCCCCAGTTAGTGGCGTTGCGTTTCGAAACACGCGGGGCACGATCTCACCGAAACCGAGCGTCACGATCGCCAGGTAGTCGCCGCGGAGGCGGAGGGTGGGCGCTCCGAGGAGCACGCCGAAGAGCGCCGCGATGAAGGCCGAGACCGGGAGCAGGATCCAGAACGAGATGTGGATATTGAATTGACCAGATGCCATGATGGCGAACGCATACGAGCCAATCGCGAAGAATGCCGCGTAGCCGAGGTCGAGCAGGCCCGCATAGCCGATGACGATATTGAGCCCCAGCGCGAGCAGGATCCAGTGGCCGGCGTCGGCGGCGACGTTCACGTGCGATGAGTCGGAATCGAGGATGGGAAAAAGAATCAGCGCGACCCCGAGGAGCAGGTACGGGAAGTTGCGCCCACGTCCGATCGCCCCCAGGCCCCGAAGCTCGAAATCCCGCATCCGATCGAGGATGCCGGGTTTGGCGGCGCTGTTGCGGCGTTTCATTTCTCGGGCACTCGCATCCCCAGGAGTCCGGTCGGCCGGAACACCAGCGTCAGGATCAGGATGCTGAAGACGACCACGTCAGACCATTGCTGGCCGCCCTGGAAGTAGCCGCTGACGAGCGCGATGATGATGCCGATGACGAAGCCGCCGATGGAAGCGCCCACGACGTTCCCGATCCCGCCGAAGACGGCTGCCGTGAAGGCGACGAGGCCGCTACGGAATCCCACGTCGAACGCGATGGTCTGGAAATAGAAGCCGTAGATGATGCCCCCGGCGGCGGCGAGGGCCGATCCAATAAAGAAGGTGGTGGCGATCGTCCGGTTGATGTTGATCCCCATCAGCCGGGCCGCATCCCGGTCCTGGGCGGTCGCGCGCATCGCCCGCCCGATGCGAGTGCCCCGGATGAACTGGTTGAGGGCGACCATCAGGGCGATCGCGAGCAGGACGATCAAGACGTTCGCGGCGCCCACCGAGGCGAATCCCAGGTTCACGCTTCCCGACGGCAGCAGGTTCGGGAACGAGACCTGATTTGGGCCTTTGATCAGGAAGAGGATTCCCTCGAGGATGAACGACATTCCCACGGCGGTGATTAGCGGTGCCAGGCGGGGAGCGTTCCGAAGCGGCCGGTAGGCGACGCGCTCGATGACGACCCCCAGCAGCCCATTCAGGGCCATGGCAACCGCGAAGACCAGGACAAGCCCGGGCAGAAGCAGCGCCGCTGGGGCGTGATCAAGGCCGAGAATGCCGATCAGGGTCAAGCCGAAGAAGCCGCCGACGGTGAAGATATCGCCGTGGGCGAAGTTGATCAGCTCGATGATGCCGTAGACCATGGTGTAGCCCAGGGCGATGAGGGCATAAATCGCGCCGTTGGTCAGCCCAAAGGTCAGCTGCTCGACAAAGAACCGCATCCCTCCTCCCTGGCTTTGACGTGATCGGCTGCCCCACAGTGTAGCCAGCCCGGCCGCCGGGTTCAAGGACACGGGCAGGGCGCTAGCCCTGCCCCGTGTCGCTCGGTGAGTCTAGGAGACGGTCACCTGGTCGACGAAGGTGCCGCCGGTGTCATTCGCCGAGGTCCACTTGTAGATCGTGATGATCTTCAAGTTGGTGTCGCCGTTCGCATCGAAGCTCGTCGTGCCGATCGCGCCTTTGAAGCCCTGCGTCTTGGCCACTTCCGCCCGGACCTGCTCCCGGGACGGCTGACCGCCACCCGCATCATCGATCCCCCTACCGATGGCGGCGATGATGATGCTCGCGGCGTCGTAGGCCTGGGCGCTGTAGGCACCGGGGTCCGCGCCGTACTCGGTCTTGTAGGCCGCATTGAAGGTCGCCGCGGTCGACAGCTTCAGCGGATAGGGGCCGGCGACCGTGAAGTAGCTGTTCGCGGCGTTGGCGCCCGCGTCCTTGGCGAACTGGTTGCCGGAGATGCCGTCACCGGCGACATACGGAACGTCGATGATGCCGGCCATCTGCTTGCGGATCTGTCCGCCCTTGGTGGCCGTGACGCCGCCGAAGAAGACGACGTCCGCGCCCAGGGACTGCGCGCGGCTCAACGACGACTTGAAATCCGTGGTCGACGTCGGGTCGAAGGCGCCCAGGTCGGTCGGGTTCAGCACCGTGCCGCCGTCCTTGGCGAACTGCGCGGCGAAGTTCTTCGCGATGCCGAGCCCGTACTGCTGCTGGTCGTTCAAGACAAAGACTTTCTTCTTCCCCAGCTTGTTGTAGGCGTAATCCGCTGCTGCCGGGCCCTGGATCAGGTCCGTCGTGCAGACGCGGAAGTAGTTGTTCTTACCCGTCGCGGTGCGGAGCGTGGCCGCCTGGCCCTTGCAGTGGCCGTCAGCCGGATTCTGGGTCAGGCACTCGTTTGTGTTGGCCGGGCTGATCATGGTCATGTTGGCACTATTCGTGATCGGGATCTCGCCCGCGGCCACACCGCTGTTGAAGGGTCCGACCATCGCCAGGAGGCTGCTGTCGGCCACGAACTGCGTCACATTCTTGGCGCCCTGGCCGACGTCGTGGACCCCGTTGACGGCGTCATCGAGCGCGAACGACTGTAGCGTGAAGCAGGCGTCGGTGTGGCTCGAGGTACCACAGACCTTACCGGCCAGCTTCACGGCCAGCTTGGCGCCGTTCTGGGTTGGCTGTCCGTCCGAGGTTTCCGCCCCGCTAACCGGCAGGTCGATTCCGATCTTGATCGTTCCCTTGATGCTCTGACCCCCGCTGCTCGTGCCGCAGGCCGCCAGCGCCATGCTCGCCACGGCAAGCCCGGCAAGCAACTTCGGCAATCTCATATACGTCCCTCCTTCCAAATGAGTGAATACGTCGTGAACTCACGGTGCCCGAAGGCGTAGCTCTTTATACAACCTTGACCGAGCGGCCGCAACTAAAAAGGCAACTCTTCTAATACCTATTAATAATCGGCAGGGCTTTCCCACAAGCATCGAGCACGTCCCCCGTTGTGATGCCGGGCAACTCGGTACACAGGCTTGACAACGCTTTTGGGGCGCGCGTAGGGTATACGACGCATTCAGGAGGGCAACGCGATGGCGGAACAATTCGCAGAGCGCATCAAACCACGGGCCCAGTACGTCGACGAGGCGATCGAGCTGGCCCTGGCAAGCAAGTGGGCGGAAGCGGTCCAGCTCAATCGGGGCATCATGGATCGGTTCGGTCCGGACGAAGACACGCTCAACCGGCTGGGCAAGGCCTACACGGAGCTCGGCCGGCCCGACGACGCCATCGACGCCTACAAGGGCGCCCTCAAACTGAACCCCGTCAACGCGATCGCCGTAAAGAACCTGGCGAAGCTCCAGGCGCATCGTGGTGGCCCTACGGTTCCGATGTCGAAGGCGAAGGTCGATGTCGACGCCTTCATCGAGGAGACCGGCAAGACGGCGCTCACCGCGCTGCACGTGCATGCCGACGGCGACCCCTGCAGCAAGGTCTCGGGCGGCGACCCCGTGAAGCTGACCGTGGCCGGCGACACCATGAATGTCGAGACGGCGCGTGGCGTAAACCTCGGCCATCTGGAGCACGCGCTCGGCCGTCGCCTGATCAAGTTCCTGGAAGGCGGCAACCGGTACTCCGGGGCGGTCGCCACCTGTGAGGGGGGCGCCGTCAAGATCATCGTCAGGGAGACCTACCAGGACCCGAAGTTCTTCGGCCGGCCGTCCTTCCAGATCAAGAAGGGGCGGGAGGAGTTCCGGCCGTACGCCAAGGAATCCCTACTCACCCGGTCCGCCGATCACGAGGAGGCCGAGGAGGACGGTGAGGAGCCCGCGGAGGAGCTTGACGGGATGCACACGGTCGAATCCGCCGAGGACGAAGTGGAAGTCCCCGAGGCGGACGAAGACACCCGCAAAGAGGACATCTACTAACTGATCAGGGTTTCCCTCCGCCTGTGGGGAGGGTCAGGGTTGGGGCTTTAGCCGACCCTCCAGTAGACGCCGTCCTTGCGGTTCAGCAGCTGGCGCTCGACCAGCGCCCGCCGGAGCTGGCAGTGGTCGTGCCAGAACTCGCGAAGGATCGCGTCGACCTCCGCCTCCGGCAGGCGTTTTCCCGGCGGAAACGCCCGTGCCACCTCGGCGAGGACAAGCCGGCGGCGGCTCTCGCGAGCCGGCCACTGGAGGATCCGGCCTTCCCGCCAGAAGGGGCGCAGCCTTCGCATTTCTTCCGTGGCCGCGCGCCGACCGGAGTTGACCACGGCCCCAATTGGAGGAACGACAGTCGCGCCGTCCAGCGCCGGTAAACTGACGGCGATGTTGCTGGCGATCGACCTCGGGAATTCGAACCTGACGTTCGGGCTCTTCGAGGCGGATCGGCTCCGGCACGACTGGCGGCTCGCTACCCGCCGGGACAGCATGCCCGACGAGCTCGGCCTGCTCATGGTGCAGCTGATGCGCCAGGAGGGGTTCGACCCGAAAGCCGTCGATGCGGTGGTGGTGGCCAGCGTCGTCCCTCCACTGAACAGCAGCCTGGTGGAGGCGATCCAGCGCTACTTTGGCCGCGAGCCAATCATGGTCGGGCCCGGCATCAAGACCGGCTTGAAGATCCACTATCGCGATCCCAAGGAGGTCGGAGCCGACCGCATCGTGGCCGCCATGGCCGCCTTCAAGAAGTATGGTGGCCCGCTGATCATCATCGACTTCGGCACCGGCACCACCTACGACGCCATTTCCAAAGAGGGCGACTACCTCGGCGGCGCCATCGCCCCCGGTATGGGGATTTCCGTCGAGGCCCTCTACGATCGCGCCGCCAGGCTGCAGCGGGTGGAGCTGAAAGCGCCGGCCACCGTGATCGGGCGGACCACCGCCGAGAGCATGCAGGCCGGCATCATCTTCGGCTTCACCGCCCAGGTCGAAGGCATGGTGGCCCGGATCCGCAAGGAATTGGGCGAGAACGCCCGCGTGATCGCCACCGGTGGGCTGGCCGGGCTGATCGCCGCCGAGACGTCGGTTATCGAGCTGGTCGATCAGCGCCTGATGCTCGAGGGGCTGCGCCTCATCTACGACCTCAATGCCTGAGGACATCCCGCCGGCACGGCCCGACCGCACCCCGCCGATTCGCGACCCGGCGGCGATCTTCATCGCCGCCGCTACGCTCTTCGCCATTTTCATCAACGCGCAGAACGTCGGCCCCATCCTGATGCTGGGGGTCATTGCGCTGCTCCTCGAGATCCGGTTGCGCCCGAGAGACTGATAGGCTGGTAACCCCATGAACATCGGTCCGTATCCCCTCCTGTCGCCCGTTTATGTCGCGCCCATGGCGGGCGTGACGGACGCGCCCTTCCGCAAGATCGCCCGCGAGTTCGGCGCCGGCCTGGCCTGCACCGAGATGATCAGCAGCGAGGCGCTGGTACGCTGCCACCGGGAATCCTTCCGGCTGATGGACGTCCGCTGGGACCTTCGACCGGTCTCGGTCCAGCTGATGGGTGGCGACCCGGGGGTCATGGCGGAGGCAGCTCGGATGGCGCAGGCGGCCGGCGCCGACATTGTCGACATCAACATGGGCTGCCCGGTGCCCAAGGTCGTCAAGACCTCGGGCGGGTCCTCCTTGCTGCGCGATCCTGACCGCGCCTGCCGCGTCGCCGAAGCCGTGGTCGGCGCGGTGTCGGTCCCGGTCACCGTCAAGATCCGGCTGGGCTGGGACTTTCAGACGCGCAACTACCTGAAGATGGCGACCCGCCTGGAGGCGACCGGGATCCAGGGCCTCGCGGTGCACGGCCGCACTCGGTCGCAGCGGTACGACCCGTCAGCCGACTGGGACGCGATCGGCGAAGTCAAAGCCGCCGTCACCATTCCCGTTGCCGGCAGCGGCGACCTTCGCACGGCTGACGACGCCGCTCGGCGGCAGCGCGAGAGCGGGGTCGACGCGGTGATGCTGGGCCGCGGCATCCTGGGTAACCTCTGGCTGGTTCGGCAGACGGTGGCCCGGTTGACGACCGGTGAGGCGATCCCCGAGCTGTCCTGGGCTGAGCAGATCGCGCTCGTCCGGCGCCACGGCGATCTCGTCCTCGACTACTACGGCGCCGAGCGGGGCCCGCGACTGCTGCGCAAGTTCATCGCCTGGGGCCTGCGCGGGTTTCGAGGTGCGGCGCGGCTTCGGACCATGGTGCAATCGGTCTCCAGTCCGGCGGATGTCAGCGCCGTTCTCGATGCGGCGCTGGCGATCGATCCGGGACCGTTCTCGCTCGACGACCAGGTCGAGGATGCGCCGGCGTCCTGCGAAGCGGCCTGACCCGTGGGCGAGCTCGAGGTGCTCGGCGTCGACAACATCATGCTCGCCGTCGGTGACCTCGAACACGCGCGCAGCTTCTATGAGGCGACGCTGGGCCTCCCGGTGAAGTTCGCGGTACCACAGGCCGGCGTAGTCGGCTATCGACTGGGTGCGGAAGAGCCGGGCCTGATGATCCGGGTGCAGGGGCTGCCGCCGTCACCGCCTCGTGACACGCCGCGGGTCTGACTCGAGGTCAAGGATGCCCGCGCCGCCGCTGCCGCGCTGCGGGCAAGAGGGGCGCGTATCCTGGGCGAGCCGATGGAGATCCTGACCGGGTGGGCGGTCGAGCTGGCCGACCCCTGGGGGAACGTGCTCGGCCTGACCGACTACGTCAAGGATCCCTCCAAAGGCCGCCAGTCGGGCTAGGGAACTTTTCCTGCCCCGGGCCCGTCATATGGGAGCATGATCCGGACCTTGCTGCTCCTGCTCGCTCTCGTCTTCGCCGGGTGTGGCGCCCAACCCGAGGGCCCGAGCCCGTCGGGCACCGTCTCGGGAACCAACGGGCCGTTCCACGCCGAGGCATCGCCGGCCCGGCTGGCCGCGGGCGGAACCGTTCATCTCACGCTGACCGTGACCGGCCCGATCGACTACGAGATCGGCTGCGTCCAGACGCTGCATATCTGGGCCGAGGACAGCCAGCACCAGCAGGTGTGGGCCGAGCCGGTGCCGGCGGTCATGTGTATGGCCTACGGCCATAAGCTCCTTGCCGCCGGTGAAACCGCGACCTTCACGGCCGATTGGCCCACCTCGAGCAAGCTGGCAGCCGGTTCCTATACTCTCCAGGGCCTCTTCCTGACCGTCCTGCCGATGGGTGCCGGGGCCCGGGTGCGCCAGAATTTGCCGCCGCTGACGATTCAGATTGTTGGCTAGGGAAGCTGCGGCGGGAATCCCGTATAATACGGCGGCTCTGGGAGCCTCCGAGCGGTTCCAAGCAGGAGAACGATGGATAACGACAAGATTGTTTATCTCACCCAGGAAGGGTTGAACCGGCTCCAGGCGGAGCTCGAGGTGCTGCGCAACAAGCGCCGGCCCGAGGTCGCCGAGCGCATCCGCCAAGCCAAGGAATTCGGCGATATCAACGAGAACGCCGAATACGATGACGCCAAGAACGAGCAGGGTTTCGTCGAGGGCCGTGTCCTCCTGCTGGAGAAGCTGGTCCGCAATGCCAGCATCATCGAGGGCAAGCACGTCAAGGGCATCGTCGAAGTCGGCTCGACGGTCAAGGTGCACGACGAGTACGGGGACGAGGCCTTCACCATCGTCGGCTCCGCCGAAGCCGAGCCGAGCAAGGGCCGGATCTCGCTCGAGTCACCGGTTGGCAAAGCGCTGCTCGGCAAGCACGTCGGCGACGACGTCTCGGTGGTAACGCCCGGCGGCCCCACCAAGATGCTGATCGTCGAGGTCCGCTAGCGGCCGACACCGCCGACCTGGTCGTCATCGGCGGGGGAATCATCGGCTGCGCCACGGCGTTCTTCGCGAACCGTGCCGGGCTGAACACCATCGTTCTCGAGAAACGCCCCGCCCTGGCGACGCTCACCACCCCGGTGGCCACCGGCGCCTTCCGCTTGCAGTTCGACAACCAGGAAGAAGTCGAGCTGGTGCGGGAAAGTATCGCCTTCTTCGACGACCTGCAGCAGCGCGTCGACCTTGGTCTGCGTCACCAGGGTTACCTCTTCGTCGCCCGGACGGATGCGGGTGCTCGGGCGCAGAGAGAGTTGGTGGCGGCGCAACGCCGCTGGGGATTGACGGACGTCGAGCTGTTGGACGGCGCCGACGCGCGACGGCGCTTTCCCTACCTGGCACCGGACATCGTCAACGCTCGTTTCCGGCAGGGTGACGGCTGGCTCGAGCCGCGGCGGGTCGCGCTCGAGCTGGCTCGGAGCAGTGGCGCGCGCCTTCAGACCGGCGTGACCGTGAACGGCTTCATCCGGGACGGTGACCGCGTCCGGGGCGTCATCACGACGGCGGGATCGATCGAGGCCGAGACGGTCGTGATCGCTGCCGGACCGCTCTCGGGGCCGGTCGCCACGCTCGCCGGCCTCGACCTGCGGTTAGCAACGGTGCGCCGCCAGAAGCTGATCATGCCCGACCTTCCGCAGGTGCCACCGAAGGCGCCGATGACGATCGAGTTCGAGACCGGTGCCCACTGGCGTCCGGCGGGAACCGGAGCCCATGCGCTCTGGACGGCGCCAGCCCCGGCCGAGCCACCGCTCGATGACGTCCCGACCTCGTCGGCCTTCGCCTTCGGTCTCCTCGATCCCGCCAGCGATCACGCGCTGGCGCGCATCGTGCCCTTCTGGAACGAGGTCTGGGCGTCGTCGCGCCTGCAGTGGTGGCTGCAGGCTGGCCAGTACACCTACACGCCCGATCGGCGACCGCTGCTAGGGCCGACCATCATCCCCGGGCTCGCCGTCAACACCGGCTACAGCGGCCACGGCATCATGGGCAGCATCGGGGGCAGCCGGCGGGCCGTCGACGCGATCACCGGTAAGCTTAAGCCCGCCGACAATCCATTCCGGCCCGACCGTCCGATGGAGACCCGCGCGTTCGACATTCTCTAACGGGTCAGACGGCGCGACCCTTTAGACTTTCGCGGAATGGAAGCGGAGCGGACCGAACAGGAACTGCAGCGACGCGAGAAGCTCCGCACGCTTCGCTCTCGCGGAATCAAGCCGTACCAAAGCCGGTTCGATCGCACCCACACCTCCGCCGAGGCCCTCGCCCTGTTCGAGCAGGCTGAGAAACGTGCCGGCCCCGAGGCGCGCAGCGAGCGCGTGGCGCTGGCCGGGCGGCTGGTGGCGATCCGGGTGATGGGGAAGGCGACCTTCGCGCACATCCAGGATTTCGCCGGACGGATCCAGCTGCTGGCCAAGGTGGACAAGATGGGGGAGGACGCCTACCCGCAGTTCACCGATCTCGACCTCGGTGACATCATCGGGGTTCACGGCACGCTCTTTCGGACCAAGCGCGGTGAGATCACCTGCGAGATCGAAGATTTCGTGCTGCTGGCGAAGGCGCTGCGGCCGCTGCCCGAGAAGTACCACGGACTGAAGGACAAGGAGCTCCGCTACCGCCAGCGTTACCTCGACCTGATCGCCAACCCGGAGGTTATGGATGTCTTCCTCGCCCGAAGCCGGCTCGTGGAGGAGACCCGCACGTTCCTGAAGGGGCGTGGCTTTGTGGAGGTGGAGACGCCGGTGCTGCAGGCGATGGCGGGCGGGGCGGCCGCTCGGCCCTTTCGCACCCATCACAACGCGCTCGACATGGATCTCTATCTGCGCATTGCGTTGGAGCTGTACCTCAAGCGGTTGATCATCGGCGGCTTCGACCGCGTCTACGAGATTGGCCGCATCTTCCGCAACGAGGGTATGGACCAGTGGCATAGCCCCGAGTACACCATGCTCGAGCTGTACCAGGCCTACACCGACGTCGAGGGCATGATGGAGCTGACCGAGTCGCTGGTGATCCACCTCGTTGAGCGGGTGAAAGGCACGCCGACGGTCGCCTACCAGGGCCTGGAGATTGCGTTCACGCGGCCGTTCAAGCGACTCGAGATGGTGGGGGCGGTCAGCCAGGTCGTCGGTCAAGACCTTCTCAAGGCTGAGGTGGCAATGCTGCAGGGACTGATCCAGAAGTACAACATCGAGCCCAAGCCGGGGCTGGGATGGGGTGGCCTGATCGCCGAGCTGTTCGAGGAGCTCGTGCAGGACACCCTGGTCCAGCCGACCTTCGTCCTCGGACATCCGGTCGAGGTCTCGCCGCTGGCCCGGCGCCGCACCAGCGACCCGCGCTTGACCGATCGGTTCGAGCTCTTCATCGCGGGCGAGGAGATCGCCAATGCCTTCTCGGAGCTGAACGATCCGGACGACCAGCGAGCCCGCTTCGAAGACCAGGCGCGGGCCCGCGCCGCGGGTGATGACGAGACGCATCCGATGGACGAGGACTTCCTGACCGCGCTCGAATACGGCTTTCCCCCGACGGGTGGTATGGGGCTCGGGGTCGACCGGCTGGCGGCCATCCTCACCGATCAGCCCTCCATTCGTGATGTGATTCTCTTCCCCCATCTGCGTGCCCGCCATGCTGAGCCTTAGCTTCATCCGCCAACACCCGGACCTGGTCCGGGAGGGGGCGCGCAAGAAGGGGGAGGCGGCCCCGGTCGACGAGATCTTGAAGCTCGATGCCGAGCGTCGCGAGATTCTTACCCGGCTGGAACAGAAAAAGGCCGAACAAAATCTACAGTCGGCCGCGATGGGTAAGAGCAGGCTCGTCGGTGTTCCGGGTCCCGACCAAGCTGCACTTGAAAGCCTTCGCAACCTGCGCGATGCGGTGAAACGGATCGAGCAGGAACTGGCGCCGATCGATGCCCGACTGAACACTCTCTTACTCGAAGTCCCAAACCCGCCGGACGCGTCGGTGCCCGTGGGAAAAGACGCGACGGGCAACGTCACGGTTCGCAGCTGGGGCATCGAAGGTCGCAAGCCGCCCAGCTTCAAGATGCGGCCACACTACGAAGTCGCTGAGCGGCTCGGCATTATCGATTTCGAGCGCGCCGTCAAGGTCACTGGATCTCGCTTCGTCTTCTTGAAGGGCGCCGGGGCACGGCTCGAGCGCGCGCTCATCAACTTCATGATGGATCTGCACATCCGCGAGCACGCGTACACAGAGATCCTCCCGCCGCAGCTGGTCAATCGCGCCTCGATGACCGGCACGGGTCAGCTGCCGAAATTCGAGGAGGATGCGTTTCGGATAGAAAAGCGCGACCTCTTTCTGATCCCGACCGCCGAGGTCCCCGTCACGAATCTCTATCGAGACGAAGTGCTCGACGCTAAGGATCTGCCGATCAAGCACGTCGCGTGGTCAACGAACTTTCGCAGCGAGGCCGGCGCGGCCGGCAAGGATACCCGCGGCTACATCCGCGTTCACCAGTTCAACAAGGTCGAGCTGGTGAAGTTCGTCGAGCCTGCCACCTCGATGGACGAGCTCGAGTCGCTGGTCAAAGACGCCGAGTCCGTTCTCCAGCAGCTCGACATCCCGTACCGAGTGCTGTTGATGTGCACCGGCGACATGGGGTTTGCCCAGTGGAAGAAGTACGACCTCGAGGCCTACGCGCCGGGTGACGACCGCTACCTGGAGGTCTCCTCCTGCTCGAACTTCGGCGATTTCCAGGCGCGCCGCGCCAACATCCGTTATCGGGACAAGGGTGGCAAGCCGCAGTTCGTCCACACCCTGAACGGCTCGGGGTTGGCGCTGCCGCGCACGGTCGCCGCGATCATCGAGAATTATCAGCAGGAGGACGGCACCATCCAGGTACCCACGGCGCTCCGCCTGTACATGGGCGGTCTCGACGTCATTCGATGAGTGGGCCCGCGCCGGAGACTGAGGGCGAGCGACGTCTGCGCGAGCTCGCGGGTCGCTTCCTGGCGTACCCCAGTCCCGAAGGCCCAACGACGGCCGAGCTACTCCTCGACGAGCTGCCGTCGGATGCGCCGCCCGATCTGGTCGTGCCCGAGGGCCTCGATCTTGTTGGCAGCCTGGCTCGGCGTAGAGCAGGGCAGATCACCGGCATCGAGGTGATGTTGGACGGCACGAAAGCCATTCGTGACTTCCTCCCGGAGTACGAGCGCGTGCTGAAAGTAGGCGGCTGGCGCCGCTTCGACCGGCTTCACCGCGGGCCGGGTGGATTCGATAGCGGCTGGCACATGGGACCCACCGCGGTCTTCGTCCACGAGGTAGCCGAGTCAGCGCTGTTTGTTGCGGCACGTGAACTCGACAGCGGTCGAACTGAAGTGGGGCTCCGATACGACCGCGAGAATGCGGCCAACATGATGACCGACATGCCCGGTCCGGAGCCGCCAGGATGGGACATGTTGCCCGATCTCCGGCCGCCCCGCGGCGTCAAGCTGCAGGCCCAGGGTTCGAGCGGCGGCGGCGGACGCTGGACATCGGAAGCCCGGGCGCAAACCGAGATGCCCGTGCCCGAATTGGAAGCTCATCTTGCGGAGCAACTGGCCGCCGCTGGATGGACCCGGATCGCTGGGGCCGCGGACGACACGACCGGCTGGAGTAGCTGGACCGTGCCAAAACCGGGCAACTGGCGCGGGCTTCTACTCGTTCTCGCCGCTTTTTCGGGCTGGCGGTGGCTCTCGGTTCGTGTTGAGACGTTTCCGCGCGGCGGCTCGGGCGGCTGGTCGCCCAGCGTGAGTACGCTCACGCGCTTGTAAGCCGGGCGCCGTCACCTCGGCCGCTCTTCAGCAGGTTCTCGAGATCGCAGGCCGTTCCTCTTCATGGAGTCGCCGAGAGAATGGCCTTGCTCGATCCGCTCAGCAGCCTGGAGCCACCGCATCGCCCCGACTGGCGAAGCGAGCTTACGACCGCGCAGTTCGGTCCGATGGCCGAGGATCTGGTCGCGGTCAGCATCGAAGCAGCGGGTAGTGGCTCCGCGACCATTGCCCGACCAATCGTCGATCGCGGTGTCGACCTCTATTTGCGGCGTCTTCGATCGCTGCTCACTATTCCCATCCAGGTCAAAGCCTTTCAGCACCTCAGCCCGGATGGCAACGGGAATCTCGATCTGCCAGTCACGGACGTCAGTGACGATCCCAACGGCTATCTCGCCATGGTGCACGTCCCGGCGCCGCATGACCAGCTGTACCGACGCGTCTTCCTCATTCCCTTCCGCGAGTTCCGCGAGCGCTGCCCTCGCGGCGTGCTGCATGGCCGGGAATGCTTTTCCTTCACGGGCAACTTCTCGAGCGTCTCGAGCGATCTGTGGAGTGACTACCTCCTCGACATCGACCGGCTATCTGAATGGCTGGCGTCTAGCCCCGGCTGGACGACCCCGATCCCGCCGGTGCCACATCCGCCTCGTGCCCACCCAGTCATTGAGGGCGACGCCCTGACGCAATGGCGGGGAGACATCGGCCGCCTCTGGACTGCGACCGAGCTCGAGCGTGCGGGCGCTGGGTCTATCGTCCTTGCGGAAGACCGGGTTAGGCTGGACACGGTCACGCTCTTGATTCATGACCTCTCCAGTCGGCACATCGCTGGATTGCACATCAGGACCGGAAAGATCACGCCCGGCCGGACGGTCCACTTCGAGGTGCCCCGGCCGCCATTCTTCATCGATGAGAGGCTGTACGTCTTACTGGTGCTGCTCCAGCGCGACGACCGCGTTCACGACTTCTGCTTGCTCATTCCCTCAGGTGCGCTACCAGACCTCGGATATTCCGAGACAATCACCCTCGACCCGCTAACGAAGCGGTTCGCGGAGTATCGGGTGCCAAGTGATCAGGTTGGATCGGTGTTCTTGAAGAGCGTCTTTGGCGCCTAGCCGAACGTATTATTGATGCTCGCCGGAGGGATGGCCGAGTGGTCGATGGCGGTGGTCTTGAAAACCACTAAGGTGCAAGCCTTCGGGGGTTCGAATCCCTCTCCCTCCGCCAGTGTTTGAACTCGAATCGCCCAATGCCCATGTTGGATTTTCTGGCTTTAGGACTTACCTGAACACGTGTTCTGACGGCAACCGTGACGGCAACCCCGCGGCAAGGTCGACGCCGGAGGATCATTCGGGTGCCGATGAGGCTTCCTGGATCGGAGATAAAGGCAGGGTCAATCGCCTGACCCTCGTTTGACGCTCAGTTCTCGCCCGGCGGAGAGCTTCGCCAGCCCGGCCGCGACGACGGCCTCCGACCTGCCCATCCGGCGCACCTGGAAGAACGGCACCCAGGGGCCGCGGGGAACATTCCACGACAGGCTACCGGCCTCCCCAGGGCCGGTCAAGTCGGGAACACAACGGGTTCCAGGTAGGTGTCACCGGACTAAAACTGAGCGGTTGACACGATCCATCTGCGGGGAGTACGATTCACATCGAGCTAACGTCAAGGAGGTCTCGTGATGGATCAAGAAGAGCCGTCCGTAGTCAGCGTCTTGCCCGACCCCGAGAAGCCTACGTCCAACGGACACCGCAACACGAAGTCGAAAGGGCACCGGCAAGGGCCAAAGCGGCGTAAAGAGGGAAGCCGCCCAGGGCACGCCTTGCCGACAAACCGGATCGCATTCACCAAGCAGCTCGACATTTTGAGGGCCTATGCCGCGGCCAGCGGTCCGACTGGCAAGACGGTTCGCCTCAGAGAGGTCGCCGAGATCGTGAAGATGAATCCCGACACGATCACCATGGCCAACGGCTTCTTCGCCGAGGTGGGCTTCGTTCAACGAATTGAGGGTGCCCTTCTCCCTGCCCCAGAGGTGATGAGCTACAGCCAGGCGCATCAGTGGAACGCCGACACGGCCGCAACGAAGCTGGCGCCCCTTGTTCGCGATTCATGGTTTGGGAAGACGCTCATGCCGAGCCTAACGTTTGGAGGCATTGAAGAGAAGGCCGCGCTGGAGAAGCTCGCCTTGGAAGCAGGCGCTTCACCCGAGTACAAGGGCCAGGTCAGCATGCTGCTCGACTACTTGCAGGTCGCGGGCGTGATCGTTAAGGACGGGAATATGGTCAAGCTGAACCGTGGCAACGCCGCGGTGGCTCCCTCGGCCGAGGAGCGGGCTGGCCCTGGCATCGGCGCTGAGATCCGCGAGATTCCCAAGGCGCAGGCCGTGCACACAACCTTCGCCCAGGCCGGCGCCGGCGCAGTCCAGTTTCAGGTGAGCTTCAAGGTCGACATGGCCGAAGTGTCGAGCTGGGCTCCCGAACGGATCACGGCCTTCTTCGCTGGGATCGCCCAGGTGCTGGCCGCTAAGGGAAGCATCGAGAAGGAGGCGGCGGGGGGCTAGAAAAAGAAGTAGCGGTCGGGGAGGTCATTTGAGCTAACGCTACCCGACCGCTTTTTGATCGCGAACGATTCCCCACGCGACGGGGAGACCCCCCGAACATAGCACATGGGGTGATTGGGGATCACCGGCTCATGGGGCCGGGCGGCAGTTTCGTGCAAGGTAGGTGCCCCAAGCGTGGGCGACGAGCGAGTTCGCGTTCGACATGTCGACGGCGAGACCATCGTCGAGGTGGACGGATGGCCGTACGAGGCTGCCACGCCGGTTATCTGGTCATGTAACCTCGACCACTCGAGTCTGGAGCCTGGCCGGTGGGAAGAGGGGACCTCCGGCCGTGTTGAAACCCGCCTCCAGGGTGGCGGACGCGAGAAGGGCCGAGTCCTGTTCCTCTATGACAACCAGAGCCGGCCGCTGACCGGTCAAATCGTGATGGAAGCCGTGCTTACGTTTTCGATCCCCGATCGCTTTCGGGTGCTGCACGTCGATAAGGGGCTCGACGTCATGCAACGCATCGGTGATGGTCATATCGACTATCTGCTCAACTGCTTACACGTCGCTGCAAAGAAGTCTGGTCACCCTAGCCACGGTGGACGGCTCTTTTGGGAGGCGGAGAATGACGCGGAAGAGCAGAAAGCTAAGCACTTTGGCTTTGAGGAGGCGTGGCGGTCCCGGATTCGTCGTGGAAGAGGCGCGGGGAAGGTGGTGTTGGTCCGGAAACCTTAAGCCTTTACACCCATGATTCGCTTCATGCGTGCAAGCTGCTTCTTGGTGATGTGTTCGGATACATCCTTAATAAGCGACAGGACGGCTGCGTCCTCGTCCACAGGTGTCCCTTGCCCTGCCGTCGCTTGCTTGACCTCCACTGGACGAGCAGGCGTGGCTGCAGTGCCCATACGGGCTAGTCTGCGCAGCAAACCGCCCAAGGTCAAGGGCCGAACGTTCTCTACCATCTCCTGTTCCTCGTTCTCGTCCGACGGCCGGTCGCACGGGTCAACCATTATATATTCGCCGCCTTATAGTCAAGATATCAGCTTCTCGGGGTGCGTGTCGAAAGCCGAATACGTTTGGGCCTACCAGCACAACGTGGGAGCCAATCCAAAGGTGTCGCCCGGTCCGGGACCCCTCTACGGGCTGGCAGCATGTAGCTGAGCTAGACCTTGTAGGCGCGAGTCACCGTGAGGTTGCGCAGGCTGTGCGCCATCGCTTGGTGGTTCGCAGCTTGGTTTATCCAAAGATTGATCAGATTGCCAGCGCGAACCTCGTCTGGTGACCACGATCGCGCGTACGCAAGATGCGGCACCGTCGTATATCCCATGCTCCGCAAGCGTCTCGCCCATCGAGGAGAACGCGACGAAGCTTTTCAACGGACTGAGAAACCAAACCGGACCGTATGAGGAAGTCAACGAGGCCATCCACCATCGGGTCATTCGAAGGGCGTGGCTTCGCGGCCGTGAAGAGTCGCGCGAAGGCCGGTCGTATGTTCATGAACCGATAGTAGTGGACCTGCTGGCCCTCTGGGATGAGCTGATCGCTTGCGGCGAGGCCAGGCTTGGCGCGAAGTAGTTTACCGAGGACTAGGTGGTAAAGACTTGCGGGCCGCGGTTGCCGTTGGCGCGACAACCTGGCACATGGTTTGCCTGGAGGCGTTACCTGTCGAGGTCCGGAGGTTCGCCTATGAACGGTGTCGAGAGGCAATCCGGCGTTTGCTAATTGAGGGAGGACCGTAGGTGTCCCGCCGGCACTCTAAGCTGACTGTCCATGAGCGTTAACCGGTCGAGCCCCAGGGAACGACTTGCGACCTGGCTTCAGGGGCGCCGCCGGTCCGCAGCGCTGCGATGGAGCAACTGGTGGATCCGTCGCCGCTGGAGACGTTCAACACAGCAACACCACCGCGAGTCATCTCAACGGGACAACGAGCGGATTCGGCAAAGTTACGCTCGGTACCCTGTACGCTTGCTCGGTGTGGTCGTGGCCGATCTGTTCCTCGGCGACGACATCAGGCGATTCGCCGAGCACCTCGAGCCAATTCTGCAGGGAGACCTTTTCGCGGCGACCAGCGGCGAGGACGTTGATGAGTTCCTTCGGGAGGCTCGCTCTGCCGTAGGCGTAGGAAGCGCCTCTCTCGCCCCAATCCGCTTCGTTCCAGAAGGCAAGCCAACCGGCTTGTTCGGAACCGACCGTCCAGTAAGTCTGCCGATCGGCGTCGCTTCGTCGGAGTTGCTCCTGGCTCGCTTGCCCTCCGCCCTCGTCAGCGGAGCGACCGTCACCATGCTCGACCCGGACCCGGCGGCGGGTATCTTCGGCGCGGACCACCCAGGATCCATTGAAGTACTCGAGCACAGCGTCAAGTTTGGGATGGTCGAGGAGGCAAAGAGAACGGCGCTGGCTCGGGCGCTGGCGGCCGCAGGGTCAACGGGGCTGCTGCCGGCTGAACTGGGTCTCCTCGGCGTGCGTCGGTACCCTCGAGGCGCCTTGGTTGTCTGGCGCCTTCCTCAGATGCCACCCGACGACGTCGCATGGAGGGACGTCGCCCGCGTTTTGGGAATCGAGACATGGAACCGCTGGGAGGGAGAAAACGAGAGACTACTTGTCGGCGTTCCGACCGATGATGGGACCAGGTTGTGGCAGGCCGACGGCCTGAGTCTGTTGCTGACTGGCGTTTCGAGCGACGATCAAAATTCGGGCGACGCCTTCGATTTGGCCGAGAAGCTCCGCCACTGGCTGCCCTGGCTCCTCGTGATGCAGTGCACCTACCAGCTGACGGAGGACGCCGGTTTGCTCCGGCAGGATCTCGATCGCGCACGGTTGGGGCGCAAAGGCCTTGAGCCGCTGGCGGCCGCATTGTATGAGTGCTATTACCGGCTGTCTCGGCTGAAGCATGCGACAAGCGAGGTCGGAGATGGGCGCCACATCGGATTCCCGGACCTTGTTCGTTATGATCCGCTCGCAAACCGTCCTGAGGTGGCCAAGCCTTCCCAGGCCGAGCCTCCAAACCACGACCTCCAGGCGCAGCTTCCTTCACTCAATCAGCGCCGCGACACGCTACGTGAAGGTGTCATCGCCTCGATCCCGCGCACTCTGACCGAGGGCTTCGAGGAGGTGCAACTTTCGCTGAACCGAGCGCGGACTTTAGCCGAGCTCAATACCGGCACTGCGATCCGGTTCTGGACGAGGGTAGTAGCCGGGTTGACCATCGTGCTATGCCTGTTAACCCTGGTTCTGGTCTACCAAGCCTTTCACCAAGCTCCGTCTGCGCCCGCGCGGTCGGCGGCGCCGTCCACCAGCCCGGGCGCCAGCTAGGTCTCCCGTGGTTAGACTCGGCTGCTCGAAAGCTTGTCCGACGTTCCGGCTCACGCTTAGCGTGCGATGAGATTGTCTATGGCCCGAATCAGCGCAGCCGATCGAGGCGAACTTAACAGCCCATGCAGATAATCGCCATACTCGGAGGCCGATCGAGCGGCGATTCTCTGACCAACGGTTTCTGTCATGGCGCGGCGGCCGTGCGGGATAAGTTACCCGGCTCCTAATCCCGCATCCCGGACCTCAAGCTGCCCGACCGAGGTCAACCGGGCTTTGCTATGTACGAGCCGAGTAGGGTCGGCTTGTTCCTGGAGTTGGAGCGGAAGGGCTACGACGCGTCGCATCTCAGGTCGCTCGCCGAGTACGAGTTCGAGCGCGGCGCGGGCGCTCGTGACCGGCAGCCATAGCCGGGGACTAGGCTTCGGGAGTGCCAAAGCGTCGGTCCGCCTCCGCAACTCGTCCAGGCGATTCGCGCCATCGTCAGCAGGCGTTTGGTGCCGGCGCGAGTCGGCGATCGTACAAAACAAGCCTGACCGACCTGCGGCGTCTGAGGCCATTGCTGGCAGAATCCCTTGGGCAGGCCGAGCGCAGCCGAGCGGAAACTGCGACAACACTGCTTCGTGGAGCGCGCCTCAAGGGGTTGGAGCAGTTCTTCTCTCAATTGGATTCGATTGAAGCTGCCTTCCGCCGCGACCCGAGCCTCGAGTCCGTCGTTCCAGTCGTCGAGCGGTCACGGGCGGACTTCGCAACCGCTCTGGAGGCCACTCTGTCGGGCTACCCAGCCGTGGTAAGTGACGCGATGCGAGATGTGATGGAAATTGAATATCTGCTTCTCGATTTCGCTGTTGACTTGAACAGACGAGACAGGTGGCTAACCGCCACACCAGCGGATCTGAGAAGGACGTTTCAGCCGGTACAGGTTCGCCAGCGGCTCAACGCAGCGGGTGAACCTCCATTTGGATCCTCCACTGAGTCGATTGACTACCGCGGTCATAGCGAGGCGCTGCACGTCACTCCAAGACACCACTGGCTTGTGCGCCGTGGATTCTCCACTGGGGATGACTGGTCGCGCGACTTGGGTTTTTGGGAGATGTTTGAGCACGGGCGCCGTCTTCTCCACGCTATTAGGCGCTTCGTGACCGTCGCCTCACTAGACGAGACCAGCCGAAGATTGGTGAAGACGCGGCTAAAGGACTTCGAGGACGGCTGGGAGCGGACTCAACAGATGCAAACAATCTTTATGGCCTTGGTTGAGGCGGCTGTTTCGGAAGACGAAGAGCGACAGCCTACAAAACGTCGCCGGGGACAGGGAGTACAGTGACGCCGTCCCAAACCGGCTAGTGTCCCGAAACCGAAGCTCGTTGACAAAATCAACCGGACCCCTCCGTTCCGGGTGTTGGGTCTCGTCTATAGCTGACTTGACGGGCCCTGTCCGGATCGGCGAGTGGCTGGTTTGGCACGGGAGGCCAACGCGCCGCGTAACCGGGTGATTCACTCGCCTTGGTACGGCGACGCTCGACTGGCAATATGCTCGGGGTAATTAACACTAAGAAGAAAGGGGCCGCGCTGTGGTCAGTTGCTCGATCATCGGCTGATCTTCAGGCGGATATCGATCTACTACGTTATGCGACCGAGTCGGCGCACCGTCTCATTGGTCAGCACGCGATACAGATGACGGCAAAGACAAGCTCATAGAAACCGGCCTTCTGCTTCATTCCTTCTGCTGAGTCTCGCCCCAGCGTCACTCCCACGTGGGAGCGCCGATGTCGATAAGTCCGCCTGCCTATTTGCATACGCCAAGGCAGCATGAATCGGACGGTATTTTGTAGCCCTTCAGCGTCTAACGGCGGGCCGCTTGACTGATTGAGTTTGCCGCCCCTCGGTTTCATTAGAGTTCATGCTGGGTCGCCGGAACTCACCGGAACTGCCGGCCCAGCTTCTCGTCTGGGCTCCACCGGTAACCACTCTCCCCGCACGTACTGCATCCGCCTAGGAACGCCGCCCTCGGATCGCTTGCGGTTCGCGACGTATTGGACGAGCCGGGCCAGCGCTTCCGACGAGACTTCACTGCCTCGCAAAGGTATAACACGAAAGTAGGCCGCAGTTTTGTCGGGCATAGGCAGGGATAGCCTGAGGCTCTTCGGACCCTCAATGGCTTCCCGAATAGTCTCGCGGATCCAATAGATTGCCCAGATGACGATGAGGATGGCCGCAACGGCCGCGCCGATCTGCACCCACAATGGGATTCCCCTCACGGTTCGACCCTGACACGCGACCGAAACCCTAGCGCGTACCCAATTTCTGTCATCACACCCGCAAACAGTGCCAGAATGACGATGACAAACGAAACCACTTCCACCGCCGTTGAGTTCAGCTGCAGCTTCTTGAGCACGGCGAGCCACAGCACCGTAATCCCGGCGCTTGTGAGGAACAGGCCGATAATGAGAAGGCCTAGGAATGGCATGTCCGAGTCCTCCCACCGCCGTGTGAGCCGCTTGCTCAGCGCCGCGGCGAGTATAGCGGCCGCCACCGGTAGCAACTCACCCTTGCCAAAGGCCTCGTCCAGGTTCGCCTGTCCAAGCACAACGAGAAAGAAGCCCTGCAGGAGCAAGGACACTGAGCTAACGAGGACTATCCAAACGATCCAGTTTCCTATAGCACTCCGGACGGTAGGCGGCCGCCCGACGATCTCAGCAGCGATCTCGGCAGCCGGATCCAGCTCGGGCCAAGCCCAGCCCGCCCGCTTAGCCACGCGATCAACCTCTCCCTCTCGGTCGCCCAGGCTCGATGGTCAGGTGCCCGCCTAAAGCTGCCGGGCGTCGAGGACGCCATTGTGACACCATCAGGCTCGAGTTTGTCAAGCCACCCACTGCGGCGCCAGGCTTCCGCCTGCGAGGTCCCTAGTGCACCGCCCGGCAGGTCCAGCTAGCGGCCGCAGAGTGGGTCGCCTAGTGGAACCGCCGGCGTCGGTGCGTGCCGAAAAATGCCGTACGCACCCTGGCTCACCACGGTTGCGCCGCCCACGCGGGCCCGCGCGAGCTGCCGGCTTTCGTGATAGTTGCGCCAGCCCGCCGACTACGTGATACGGGCTGCCGACACGTGCGGTGACGGCTACCGTGACGGCAACCGCGGCGAACTCTGGCGAACGCCAGCGAACGTTGGCGGACGAAAGGCCAGCGGCTGATGTACAGCGCGAACGTTGGCGGACGACTACGAACGCTAGTGAACTACGCGCGACCGGTCTTGAAAACCACTAAGGTGCAAGCCTTCGGGGGTTCGAATCCCTCTCCCTCCGTATTCGCATTCCGACCGTAGCGGTTCCATCCGGCCATCGGTTGACTGGCAACCTGACTGGCAGACGCCCATCGTGATTCCATCAGGGAGGTGGCATCGATGGGCAAACGCGGACGCGGGTTACGGGGCCGTCTATCACCGGCCGGACGGAGGGTGGGAGGGCCAGATTCGTATTCCCGGAGGAGGGCGGCGCTCGTTTTACGCACGCACACGGCGAGAGGTGATCCGACGGCTGACCGAGGCCCGGTGGGCGCTGGGTCAGGGATTGCCAGTCAGTGCGGGAACGACGTCGTTGGCGACTTTCTTCGATCGCTGGCTGGCGGTCACGCGGCCGCGACTACAGCCCACCACCATGCGGGCCTATGCGATCGGCGTCCGGCGGCTGACACCATTTCTCGGGCGTATTCCGCTGCGGGCCCTGACCCCCGGCATGATCGAAGAGTTCCGGCGACCTGACGTTGACGCAAAATGGGATCACGATCGCTATTCGCCCGTAGTGCATTCAGCAGGCCGCTGCAAGACCTGTACTCCACGCAGAGTTCGAGACTCGTCTCCCGCTGTGTTATCACATCCTGTTAGTGCCAGTTTGTAATACTGCACAAGACAATTACCGGCGTCCGGACGGCCCGAGGTTCTCATTCAGCCGGAAGAATTTCGTAGGATTGTGACGGTTCTTGAGAGCGACGAGGCGATCGTATTTCCCCGGGTCGTAAGCGGCGCGAACTCTGGCATCGGCCTGGTTCCCAAGGAAGTTGAGGTAGACGCCGCCGGTCGAATAGGGCTCCATCGCCGAGAAGAAACGCTGCGCCCAGCCAATCTCGGCTGCGTCCTGCTCAGGACTCTCCCACATCGCGTTGATGTTGAGATCCCATGGCGCGGTGCGGTGGCTCAGCGCCGTGTCCGGGCCGGCATCGCTCCGGCCTTGGGCGCATTGACCGACCCAGCTGCCGGATCTAGCATGAGGATGTGCAGCCTCAGGTGGCCAGCCGGTTCAGACCGATCGGCATGCCGGTCAGCCGGCGGACAGCCCTGGCCGGTCTAGTTTTGCTACTCCTACTCCTGCTCCTGCTCCTTGTACTCCTGGCTTTCTCTTCCGCGCCTCTTAAATTCATAGACCCGGGAGGGCTGTCTGTGATGGCTGGTCCGCAGGGCACCGTGACTTATCGAGTCACGTTGCACAACCAAAGCATCATTCCGATTCAGGTAACTGGGGTTGAGGCGGTTCCGGGACAGCCTCTCACGCCGGTCGAGGTCCAGGTCATGCCCGATGAGGGCGATGCTTCCGTTGAGCCATTCCGTCCGTTTACTCTGACGCCTTTTGAGAGCGCCTACCTGCTCGTGACGAGCCCGACGGTCTGCGGGGCTGAGCAGGATTCTCTACGTCTCCGTTACTCGATATTGGGGATCAGTCGGGCGAGTGATGTCTCGTTTAACGGACCAGTCACGGTCGAAAGGTTCAGATGCCCTTGGATTGGACTTTTGCGATCCTGGGCCGCTCCTCCAGCTTAAAGCCTGGGACCCGGCCGACCGTGTCCGGCGCGAGAGCCTGCGACATCCAGCAGTTCGTCGACGGACCCGCCCCGCGTTGTTGCTCGATGTCGTCAACTTCGGTTTCGGGACACTAGCCCCGATCAGGCTCTACGCTGAAGCCACCAAAGGCTGGCGGCGATCAAGCTTATTGTCAGCCCAAAGAACAGCGCGGCCTCTATCAGCTGGAAGGTCCAGAAGCGGTCGAGGGGTTGGTAGTCGGTCAGGAGGCTGATCCCCCGCTGGTGTAGGTAGTCCATCATTCCGGAGCCGTTGAAGGTCTTGGGTGCGGTGGATGCATATACGCTCACCATCTGGTTGACCTGCTCAAAAGAAACGTGATGGCCCTGTGCATCGGTGTAATAGCTCCAGCTCTCTGCTGACCCAGGAAGAAACCTCCCGCCTCCTACGCTCGATGACCCAACGCGACGTCGCGATCCTCCAGGCTCTCCACGACTACCGCTACCTGAACACCCTGCAGATCCAGCAACTCTTCTTCCACGGCATTCGCTCCGCCCAAATGCGGTTGCAGTTCCTCTCCGATCACGGCCTCATCTACCGCTGGTCAATGATTGATCCGCCCGGGCTCACCCGCCGGCCCTCACTGCTCCTCCTCACGCCGCGCGGGGGGCGGCAGCTGGCCGAGTCGCGTGGGCATTCGCCCTGGGCCTACATCCGGGGGGCGAAAGACGCCCGCGACCATTGCTGGCACGTCACCCACGACCTGGACGCCAACGGGTTCGCACGGAGATCAAGGAGCAAGAGCTGTTACTGGACCGGCTCTACGACGATCGCCTGCACCGGCTCATCGCCGAAGACGTCTTCCGGCAGCGATGGAACCAGCTTGAGGAAAGCGGAGCCAGCTGAGCCGCGACCTGGCCCGGCACCAGCACGCCGAAGGCGCGTACATGGAACTCGGCAGCAAGCTCATCGAACTGATCGCCCAGGCTCCGCAAATATTCGAGCGAGCCGATTCGGAGCAGCGTCGGGAGTTAGTGGGCCTGCTGACATCGAACCGCGTGCTGAAGGACAGAACGCTGGAATTTGAATTGCGAAAGCCGTTCGACGCACTGGTCTCAGCCGCAAATCGTGAAGATGGCTGGGCCAACTGGTCAAGTTGGCAACCTACCCGGCGGACCTGAGCCAGGACTTCACGACCTATGCCCGCGGAGCGAGCCGTATCCTTCTTCTCATGACGCGGGGCTGTCCGGAGCCGGGTAGTTTCACCCAGCCATGACCGATTTCCTGTTCTATGGTGATACCGAGCGTTCGGCTGCCATCCGCCACGAGCTCCCGGTCTCGATCGGAGACCCTTTTCTGCTGGCGATTGTCGGCGGACGGTTGCACGTCACCGTAAGCAGCCTCGAACGTACGCGGGTCGCGGCGGTCGCGCCCGACGCGGTTCTCCACGACATCGCGGATCTCGGTTTCTACGAGCTCATTGAGAGCGGCATGAGCGGTCACGAGATAGACCTGGAGCTGGCCTCACGTGCCGCCGCGGCGATGGGCATCCAGGAGGCGGCCGCCGACCCGGAGATGCCGGTCGCCATCGCCGATCGGCTTCGATCCGACGGCATCATTGTCCGTCCAGATAAGGAGGCGATCGCGGCGAGGCGGCGGATGAAGTCGGCAGCGGAGCTGGCCGGGATTCGCAGAGCGCAGGCCGCGGCGGAGTCCGGGATGAGTGCCGCCGCGGCCTTATTGGGCCAAGCAGTGCCCGACGGCGACGGTCTCGTGCTCGGAGCTGAGGTCCTCACCGCCGAGTCGGTTCGGACCGTACTGCGCGAGGCGTGCCGGCGGAGCGGTGCGCCGGCACCCCCGGATGTCATCGTCGCTTCCGTCTGGCAGGGATACGGGCACGAGCCCGGCTCGGGCCCGCTGCCCGCGAACCTGCCGATCGTGATCGACCTCTGGCCCCGCGACGAGGCATCGGGATGCTGGGCCGACATGACGCGGACATTCGTCATCGGTGAGATCGGCGACGCCGTGCGGGCACAGGAGAGCCTCGTGCGGAAAGCGCTCGAGCGTGCGCGTGAGGCGGTGCAGCCTGGGGTCACCGGGCGGGAGTTGCATGCCCTCGCCTGCGAGGTGTTCGAGTCCGCCGGGCATCGCACCCAGAGAACCGGCCCGGGGAAGGACCCGAACGAGGGCTTTCAGTTCTCGCTTGGACACGGCGTCGGCCTTGCGGTCCATGAAGATCCGGCACTCGGTCAGTGGGGGCATGCCGAGCTGGCCGTCGGGGACGTGATCGCCATCGAGCCCGGGCTGTGGCAGCGCGAGATCGGCGAGGTGCGCTTCGAGGATCTCCTCCTGGTGACCGAGGAGGGCAGCGAGACTCTGACGAACTATTCGTATGAGCTGACTCCCTAACCGGGCATTTGACTTCAATACGGGGATTGAATCGCCCTGAGTTTTGTGGAGACTCTGATGTGCCCTGAGAATCGTGGAGACGGGTAGTTGGAGTTCATGCCACTGGCTGTTGATCGGCTGGGATCATTTCATATTCGATCGGCGTTCGCATCGTGAGCGCGCTGTGACGCCGCTGCCGATTGTGAAAGATCTCTAGGTACTCGAAGATCGCGTTGCTGAGCTCAATGCGAGTCCGCCACTTGCGGCGGTCCAGCAGCTCGGTTTGCATCCTTCCCCAGAAGGACTCGATCACGGCATTGTCGTAGCAATCCCCGATCGATCCCATCGACGCCACAAGTCCCGATTCCTGCGCCCGACGGGTGAAGGTCCAGGAGCAGAACTGGGTGCCGTGGTCCGAGTGAATCACGGTGCCTGGAGAGGGATCGCGGTTGGCGATCGCCATCGACAAGGCGTTGGTGGCTAGCGACGCATCCGGGGTTGAGGCGATCGACCAGCCTTGGCAGCCCGCCGCAATATGTGAATCTCGCTCCGGCAACGGCGGATGGACCGCGGGTCTGCTTTCAACGGGTACCGGAGGCCAAGGCGACGAAGAATCGCGTTCATCTCGATGTCGCCGTCCGGGATGTCGATGCCGCGGCTTCACGGATTGCGGAACTCGGAGGGAGACGACTCCCTCATGAGGACTACCACGAAGATGGGTACAGCTGGCGAATCATGGCGGATCCCGAGGGAAACGAGTTCTGCCTTATCTACGGCCACTACCAGCCGGGACCCAGCTGGTAGCGGAGCGGGCTCGAAGCTGGCCCCACGATTAGCTCTTCTGTGGGACGACCCGGTAGCCTGCATCTTTGAGCCGCTTCAAGAAATCATCGAAGCTGGTTGATTGGAGGAGGATCTTGCGGAGGGCGCCCTCGCGGAAGGGGTCGTAGGCGGAGGCCGAGAGGAATGGGTGGGTCGCTGGCGCCTGGCCCGGGGGTGGAGGGGGAGAAGACACACTGACGAGCGGGCCTGGAACATCCGAGAAGTCGAGGACCTTTTCATCATCCTCGGCGTAAACCGTGTAGCGTCGGGTCACCGCACCTCCCTAGAAGACCTGCTGCAGAAACGCGTACATCTTCGCATCGTTGGCGGCGAGCCAACCGGGGGTGTACATCTTCACGACGGCTTCGCCGTCGCTGTAAGGATGGTTGAAGTAGGCCGCCACCGAGTTGGCCCAGTATTCATCGGAGTTGGCTCCCGCATACCAGGATGGCGGCAGCCAGAAGGCGTCGTTCGCAGCATTCTGGGCTGGCGGTGCATGGTCCTTCTTCCGATCGTCGAAGAGCTTCTGCAACGCCGTGTTCTGCTCCGGGCTCAACGCACTGCGAACGGCATGGCCGTTCTCGTGCCCCGCGACGAAGCCGGGACCGTATCCCGACGGCATTCCCTTGATGCTTGTGAGCGCCTCCTCGGCCACGGCCGATCGGATCTTCTTCCCGGTCTTCCCGATGTTGATGCCGCGCACGTCGTCCCACAGCCGGCCGTCGAAGGTCGTCTGCCCCTTCAGGTCCTTGAACTCGTCGAGGTCGGTCATCTTCTTGTTGTGCGGGATGACGTGCAACTCGATGGTCAATCCATCCAGCTGCTTCAGGCCGACCAGGTCGAGGTTCTGCCACTGCTGCTGCTGCAACGCCGTCGCGGCCGCAACGGCGCTGCTCGAGGATCCGTGCCCGATGGTGTCGATCGTGATCTTGCCCAGCGCCGTCGCCCGGTCCTTGTCGTTCGGGCGAGACTCCTTGTAAATCCCCAGTCCCAGCCAGGTCTTCGGACCAGCGATCCCGTCCGCCTTGAGACCACTCAGCGCCTGGTACTTGCGAACCGCTTTGTCCGTGCGCGGTCCGAACTTTCCATCGACCTTGAGTTGCGGGACCGCCCCCGCCTGGTTCAACCGTTGCTGCAAGTCGTTGACCTCGGCTCCACTCGCGCCGGCGCGCAGTTGAGGACGGGCCGCGGCTAGCTCCTCGGGGGTCTTGGGGCCGGCCGCCTTGACAGGCTCGGTTGCCGCCGCTTTCTCGCTCACGGTGGCCGTGGCCGGGGGCGGTGCCAGCGCGACCTGGGCATCGGCCTCCGTTCCCACTGGCGGTGCCGTCTCCGTTGGCGACGGAGCACTCCGCTGCACGACAGGCCTTGGGCCCAGCAGGGCGGCCACACTCGCATTGCCGGCCAGTCGTTGCAACCGCATCAGCCGGGTTGGCGTCAGCGGTCGCTGCACATGGTGCCCCTCTGCTGACGCGCGCTCGGGCTCGCTCCGTCGGGCGGATGCTTGACGGCGCTCCACGTCTCTATCGGATTCGTACAGGCGTTCGCTCATGATCGCGGCCCGGGCCGTGGCGACCTCAACCGTAGGTTCACCCGGGGAGGTCGTCAAGAAGCGTTCGGGCAGACTACCGAATCTTCGAGGCGGCCGTTGAGTCCTCCTGCTTGGCGGTTCGTACCAATGCGTGGGCTATCGCTTCCACCACCGACTCCTCGTGCGGGCGGAGGTAGTCACGTGCCTCCCGCTGGAGCTTCCTCGGCACCATGTCCCGAACCACCCGCTCCATGGCCCTGGCCCACTCATCGGTCAAGATGTGCGTCAGCTCGTGAACGATGACGACATCGCCCCGTTCCACGAGCACGTCCTGTCGAAACTGGAGCTCCGCCTCCAGGAATTCGGGGCTCACCACCGCGTAGCCTTCCGCTCCTCGCAGCTTGGGCTTGTACGAGGAGCGAATGGTCCAGGCGCCGAGACCCATGCGTCGCACCCAGGTGGCGAGCCGCTCCTCGAACCACTCCGGGGGCTTGAGCTCACGGCGCCCGGGAGCTCTTTCCTGCGACTTCGGCTGGGCCGAGTCTACGGGTGGTCGTTTCTCCGGCTCGTCCATTGGTCGAGGGTACCACCGAGCGGAGGCCCCTCCTACCTAGACGAGTTGGGTGGCGTTCTCCCGGAGCCGCTGCGCCATGGCCGCCATGACCTGCAGCACGAGCGTCTCATTGCCCTTGATCGCGTCCCGAAATTGGGCATGGCTCATGACCATCGCCGTGGCCGGCTGTGTCGTGGTCACGGTGGCGGTCGCGAGGCCACGGTCCAGCATCCCGATCTCGCCAAAGAAATCACCCGCTTTCAACTTCTTGACCGCCGGGCCCTCGCGGGACACCTCGACCTCACCGTCGAGCAAAACATAGAAGGTATCCGTCGGCTTCCCCTGGACCAGCAAGGTACGTCCCGCGGGCAGACTCACCTCGTCCATCCGAGTGGCCAGGAACTCGAGCTCGCGCTTCGAGCAGTGCGAGAAGAGTGGCACCGCTTTTAGGCGATCCACCTTGCTCACCATGCTTGCAGCGTACACGACGGTCGGTAGCGGGCTGCTCCATACTCCACGGCATGCCACTCGAAATGAGGACCTCATGCGAGAAGTGCGGAGCCGAGCTGCGACCCGATGCAGACGCCCGGATCTGCAGCTACGAATGCACGTTCTGTCCCTCCTGCGCCGGTGGCATGAATGGCATATGCCCGAACTGCGGCGCCGGTTACGGCGCGGGGTAGGCGAACTGCGAGGCGATCCACTCGCCGGTGTAATAATCAACGGCGACCCACTCGGTCGTCGGGTCGCAGGCATCGCCCGTCCCCTGGCACAGCAGATGCCACTGGCCGTTGAAGGTGACAACCCACGTCCACGGGTGCAGCGGCAGGGCAAAGCCGGTGTGAAAATCATGGCGAAGCTCCGCCGAGCGAACGCTGGTGGATCCTTGATCGACGTGGGCTTGCGCGATTCTGATCGCATCTGCCTGAGCCAGGCCGCCGTGGGGACCGCGAGGCCAGAGCTGGAAGCTCAAGAAACCAAGCCCGACGACCGCGATGATGATGATGCCGGCCGCGACGACGCGTCGGCGCACGGTCATTGCGCAAGGGTCCACTTCGTCGGGTCGCCGAGCACGGTTGCGGCGGCGACGTCCTGCATTTTGGCAGCATCCTCCGCTGAAAGACCCGCGTGATACCCAAGACCCTTGGGATTCTGATGGAAGATGGCTGCGTAGAACACACATGTAGCGAGGTAGGTCCCCGCTTCCGTCGGGTGGCTGCCGTCCTGTTGCCACAGAGCGGGAGTCCCTTCCGTGCCGACCAGCGTTGACCAGGCTTCGCCAACCGGCGCAATCGCAGCCTGTTGCTCGTGGGCGATCGTAAGGTATCCACGATCGATCGCCGATTGCATGCTGCCGTAATTGGGCATGCCGTTCTCCGGCCAGCCATCGCGTCGCGCCCAGGTGAGGAAGAGCATCGGTTGAGCCCCTTGACTGCGGATCGCCTGAATGAGCCGGCGAGCGGCCGGATACATCTGAGCCTGACGAAACTGCTCGACTGACGGAAGCTGGCTCTGCTCCTGAAGGACGACGATGTCCCACTTGGCCGAAGCGAGTTTCGCCGCCATCGCTGAGGAGCCAGCGTGGTCCGCAAGCGTCCAGCCGTTCTCGGCCGCGGTCCCAACCTCCACCCGATGGCCACCGGAGCGGGCGAGCTTCGCGAACATGGCGGGCAGGTCGTTAACCGACGTATAGCTGTTGCCGACGAACAGCACGCGGGTACAGGTCGGGGCATGGCCCGGGTCCGGACAGCCGGCGTTGAGCTGTAGCGTCAAGAAGCCAAGCCCGACCGCGGCGCTAAGACCGGCCGCGCCGAGGATCCATTTCATCCGCTGCCCGCCCACGTCGCCATCATGCCCCCGACCGGGTGGGCGGATGTAGTCTTTTACCGCCTTGTCATGAGTGAGTCAAAACCGCTAAAGGGCCGCGTCAATCTCAAAAAGCAGATGGACGAGATCGTGCGGCTGCGACGGGAGATGAGCGCCAAATCGCCGGAACAACGGCGAACCACCACCAGGGCGGTGGCGCGGATCCTGGACGACGTCCACCTCGAGGGGCGGATGGGCAAGTTCGTCGTCGAGTCCGACGAGCCGCTGGCGCGCGGCGGGACCGAACAGGGACCATCGCCGCTCCAGTACGTGATGATGGGGACCGCATTTTGACTGCTGACCCAATTGGCGCGGTTCGCGCCGCTTTACGAGGTTCCCATCGAGGACGCATCGGCCGACGTCCGGGCGACCTTCCGAAACACCGAGAAGTACGACGTCGATGACGCTCCCGCCTACTTCGAGGAAGTGACGATCGAGCTCTCCATCGTCAGCGTCGCGGCGCGCGTGAACGTCCGCAAGCTCGTGACGCACGCCGAGCGTGCCTGCCACGCGGCGCAGTCCCTTCGTCACGCGGTTCCAATCCGCCTGCGCGCCACCCTCAACCAGCAGCCGCTGCCGGGCACATAGGGCGACCTTTGCAATGATTGATCGCCGATGGGCAAGAATTTCGTCGATCGGCTGACCGCAGGCGAAATCCTGGTGGCCGACGGCGCCACCGCCACCAACTATCAGCAGATGGGAATGACGATCGGGGTCGCGCCGGAAGAGTGGATCTTCGATCTGCCCGATAACGTCCTCGGCCTCCATCGAGCGTTCATCGCAGCGGGTTCCGACATCATCCTGACGGACACGTTCGGGGCGACCTCTCCGCGCTTACGTGAATCCCCGTACGCGGGTCGAACCGCCGATCTGAATCGTCGAGCCGTGGCCCTGGCCCGCGAGGCGGCCTCGACTCGCCCGGGGGTGCTCGTGGCCGGCTCGATGGGACCAACGGGAATGCTGATGGAACCATTCGGCGAGCTGACGCCCGCGGCGGCCGCCGATGCCTACGCCGAGCAGGCCGCGGCGCTTAGCGACGGCGGCGTCGACCTCCTGCTGCTCGAAACCTTCTTTGCGCTCGAGGAAGCGCTGGCCGCGATCGAAGGCGTCCGGCGCGCCAGCGCCCTGCCGCTCGTCGTCTCCTTCAGCTTCGACCGGGGCACGCGCACCATGATGGGCGTGAGTCCGACTCGTGTGGTCGAGGCGATCGCTCCGCTCGGCGTCGCGGCCATCGGGGCCAACTGCGGCCGATCGCTGGAGGACATGGAGCGGGTCGTCCATGAGCTGGCCGCCCTCAACGCGGGTATTCCGCTTTGGATCAAGCCGAACGCGGGTTTGCCGCGCATGGTTGGCGACATCGCCCGCTACGACATGGGACCCGCCGAGATGGCGGAGTACGCAAAGCGCTTCATCGACGCAGGCGCTCAGGTGGTCGGCGGCTGCTGCGGTAGTTCTCCCGAGCATGTGGCCGCGATCGCGGCCGCCGCCAAGTCCATCCAGCACCCCTCACCCTGAGCCTCCCCACCAGGGGGAGGGAACATCTCACGCGGCGTTTTCTGAGGCTCGACGGACCAGTTTCCCCCTCCCTGGCCCCATGCTACATCCCGGTGATTACGGGGTAGCATCAAGACATGGCTCAGGTTAGTGTTTCGAGTCACCCTGTTATTGACCTCCATCTGCTTCCGGGCGAGATCCCGGAGACTCGTGACCTCGAAGACGCCCGCCAGTGGGTCAGCATTTACCGCGAGCTGGTCACCTTCTCGGAGCGTACGCTGAGCCGGCTGCGAAGTGGGGGCGGCGATGCGGACGAGCGCGTGATGCAGATGCACCTACGCCGGCTGCGATCGCGCCTCGAATTCTGGGAGCGGCGGCTCTGGGAGCTGGCCGGTCTCGATCTCGACCTGCGGCGCCGGGTGCTCAGCTATGCAGGGCAGTCGGTCACGCTTACCCGCCGGGAGGCGGAACTGCTGGCCTTCCTGGCCCGGCGGCCCGGTCAGTTCTACTCAGCAGCCCAGCTCGTCAGCCTCGCCTGGGCGGCGCCGGAGCTGTCGCCGGAGCAGCTTCGCACCTACGTCGTCCGCCTGCGCCGTCACCTGGCGGCCACCGGGGTCCCGGCCCGACTGGTCAGCGAACCACGCCGCGGCTACGGGCTGCTTTTCACCGCATGAGCGCGCTGCCGCGCCGGAATGACAAGATCGTCCCACTTCCGACGGTCCGCACTCGGACCCGTGAGCGGACGTCAGGAATGGCGCACAAGGTCCGCGCCCACCTGTCCTTGTCGCAGGGCTACGCGGACATCATGGAGGGCCTCCCCAACTGCGGGCGGAGATCCTGCGGGTGATGGCGGGAAAGGCTCGTGAGCTGGGGACGATGCTCCAGCCCTTCACCAAAACGACCCGGAGATCGCCGATTACCGCCAGGTGCGCCAACGCACCAAGCAGTTGATGCTGGACTACCGCCTCCTGCTCGAGCGCCTTCATGACACGGTCGCGGAAGCGCACGATCACCTCGAGGACGCGGGGAAGAGCCTGACCCAGCGATAGCCTGCTCCTGCCAGACTGAACCTGGCAACTTTCATGAGCCAGGCTCACGGCGTGACCATGGTCGAGCTGCGCGTGCTCGACGGACCCAACCTCTATTTCCCCCGGCCGGCGATCAAGCTGACGCTGGGCGTTTCACGGTGGCTGGCGCTTCCGGAGGCCCGGGTCGAGCAGCTGACGGGGCGGACGGCCTTTACCCCGGTTGCCAGCGGCGGCCGGCCCGAGAGCGACCAGCGGCGCCGCTACCTCGCCCGCTTTGCGGTCCATCTCACGCGCGCCCTGGCTGCCGCCACCAGGACGGATCTCGCCATTCGCGGGCGACCGGGGCCGGGTCCCGAGGAGGTCGTGATCGCCTTTCCGTGGCGCCGGCAGGGAGCGGCCGAGGCGTTTGCCCGCGAACTTGCGCCGCTGCTCCGGGTCGGACTCGACGGCCGGCGATCCATGGATCGTGCGATCGCGGAGGCCGCTCGACGTCTTGACGACGCCCAGCCGGGAGCGCCGCCGACCATGCTGAGCCCGACCATCCCGGTCATCGCAGTGACCGGAACCAACGGAAAGACCACGACCGTGCGGTTGATCGCTCACCTGGCGCGGTCGGCCGGCCACACGGTGGCGTACACCACGACGGACGGGGTGTATCGCGATCGCGAACTGGTTGAGGCCGGCGACTATTCAGGATTCAGCGGGGCGGCCAAGGCGCTCGCGCAGCCGGGCGTCGACTTCGCGGTGCTCGAGACGGCGCGCGGCGGGATCCTGCTCCGCGGCATCGGCACCGACCACAACGATGTGGCCGTGGTGACGAACGTCACCGAAGATCACCTCGACCAGTACGGGATCCGCACGGTCGACCAGCTGGCGGAGGTCAAGAGCAGCATCACGCGGATCACGCGGCCGGACGGCTGGGACGTCCTCAACGCGGACGATCCGCGAGTACTCGCGATGCGGCGCCAGGCCACGGGCCGCCCGTGGCTCTTCTCGCTCGATCCCGACCATCCGGCGATCCGCACCACGCTGGCCGAGGGTGGGCGTGCGATTTCCGTCCTCGACCGCGCCCTCGTGGTGATGTCCTCCAGTCGGCAGGCGCATCACCTGCTCCCGCTGGAGGAGGTCCCGGTCGCGCTGTTCGGCATCTCCAGTCCGTACTTGCGCAACGCGCTGGCGGCGGCGGCCGCCGCCCTGGGAGCGGGGGTCCCTGAGCAGGCGGTCGTCGAAGGCCTGCGGTCCTTTGTGCCCGATCCGGAAAGTAATCCGGGCCGGGCCAACGTCTTTGAGCTCGAGGGCCGGGTCGTCGTCGTCGATTACGCTCATAACGAAGACGGCATGCGCGGCCTGGTCGAGATCTGCCGCGGACTACGCCCAGGGGACGCCCGCATCTTCCTCGCGTTTGGCACGGCGGGTGACCGCACCAACGTTATCCTGCACCGGCTCGCCTACACGGCGGCGCGGGGGGCCGACCGGCTCGCAATCGCAGAGCTTCACCGCTACCTGCGCGGGCGGGATCCGCAGGACCTGGTCGAGCAGATGCAGGCCGGGCTCAAGGACGGCGGCAAGCTGGAGGCGCCGGTGTTTCCCAACGAAGTCGAGGCGCTCGAGTGGATGGTGAAGGAGTCGGCGCCCAATGATGTGATCGCGATCACGGCTCTGGCTCAGCGGCCGGAGATCTTTGAGTTCCTGCGTGCGCGAGGTGGGGCGGGCGTCGGACCGGCGCGCATTCGCGAACTGGTGCAGCGAGCTCGGAGTTAGCCCGCCGGCGAGGCAGGCAGCGCCCGGCGTGCCTCGAGATCGCGCCAGGTGTCGGCCGGTTTGTCGACGCAGAGGAGGACGACGTCGCCGGGCCTGGCCCGGTTGAGGGCGGCATCGATGGCGGGCCGCTCATCGATGATGATCTCGGCGCTCTGCACCCGGCTGTCCTCTGCCGCCTTGACTCCCTCCATCACCCGCCGCGCGATCTCTCCGCGCTCGCGGCCGCGCGGGTTGGCGTCCTCCCGCACGATCAGGGTGTCGAAGACCCGGGCCGCCACCTTGCCGAGCTCGCGCATGTCCTCGTCGCGGCGATCGCCGGGCGTGGCGATCACGGCGATCCGCCGGCCCTGGTCCGGTCCATTGACGCCGGGAGCCGTCAGCCGCTCGACGAAGTCGCCGGCCATCTGCAATCCGGCGGGGTTGTGCGCGTAATCGACGATCACCTTGACCCCATGAAGCTCGAACATGTTCAGGCGGCCGGGCGCTTCGTGGAAGGAGGGATGGAAGCTGCGCAAGCCCTGCCGGATATCGTGGAGGTGCGCCCCGGCCGCGTGGGCCGCCGCCGCCGCCGCCAGCGCGTTCTGGACATTCGCCCGGGCCCGGCCCTCGAAGGTCGCGGGGAGCAGGTGCACCCAGGCGATCTGGGTGCTGCGCCGCCCTTCGCGCAGCACCATCATCTCGCCGCCGCCGGGCTGCTTCTGGATGACGAGAGCCTTGCGGCCGCGCCGCACCCACCGCTCGACGAGCTCGTTGTCGTCGCGCATCGAGAAGAGGATGACCGAGCCGCTGCAATGGGTCCGCATCTCCGCGACCAGCTCGTCGTCGGCATTGAGGACCGCGCTGCCGTTGCGGGGGACGGCCTCGACGATGACCCGCTTGATGGCGGCGAGCTGACGCAGTGAATTGACTTCTTTGAGGCCAAGGTGATCGCCGGTGACGTTGAGGACGACGGCGACATCGTTGGTGCTGTAGCCGAGTCCTTCGCGGAGGATGCCGCCCCGGGCCACTTCGAAAACGGCGAAGTCGACACGCGGATTCTGGAGCACCATCCGTGCCGATCGCGGGCCGCTCGCGTCCGCCTGCTTCACCAGGCGGCCGTCGATGTAGATGCCATCGGTGGTCGTCATCCCGATCTTGTGGCCAAGGCCCTTGATGATGTGGGCGATCATGCGGGCGGTCGTCGTCTTCCCGTTGGAGCCGGTGACGGCGATGATCGGGATGCGCGCCGGCGTGCCCTGTGGAAAGAGCATGTCGATGACCGCCTTGGCAACGTACTGCGGCTCGCCTTCGGTTGGATTGGTGTGCATGCGGAAACCCGGGGCGGCGTTGACTTCGACGATCGCGCCACCAGTCTCCCGCACTGGCTGGGAGATGTCGGGCGTCAGGAAGTCGATCCCGGCGACGTCCAGGCCGACCACGCGGGCGGCCTCCTCCGCGATCTCGACATTGTCATGGTCGGCCTCGGCGGTGCGATCGATCGAGATGCCGCCGGTCGACATGTTTCCGGTCGCCGCCAGCATGACGGTGGCATCCTTCGGCGGTACCTGGTCGAGCTCGAAGCCCTGCCGCTTGACCAGCACGTCGGCCGCCTCATCGATCTTGATCCGGGTGAGCACCTTCTCGTGGCCGATGCCGCGCCGTGGATCCCGGTTCGTGATCTCGACCAGCTGGCGCACCGTGTGTTCGCCATCGCCGATTACGTGCGCCGGCACACGCTGCGCCACCGCCACCATGTGGCCGTCGATGACGAGCACTCGATAGTCGTTGCCCTGGATGAAGCTCTCCACCACGACCATCCCGCTGCGCGTCTGGCGAACGGCGCGCTCAAAACCCCGCCGCACGTCGTCCTCGGTACGCAGCTCGAGGCTGACGCCACGCCCGTGGTTGCCGTCGAGCGGTTTGGTCACCACCGGGTACCCGATGCGGACGGCCGCGGCGGCGGCTTCGTCGGCCGACTCCACCGTCTGGCTTCGGGGCACGGGTAAGCCGGCGGCGGCCAGCAGCGAGGTGGTCAGTTTCTTGTCGCTGGCGATGTCGACGCCAAGCGCGGAGGTGCGCGAGGTCATGGTGGCGCGGATCCGCTGCTGATATTTGCCCTGGCCGAGCTGGACAAATGACTGTTCGTTCAGCCGGATGTAGGGGATGTCGCGCCTGGCGGCTTCGTCGAGGATGGCCTGGGTCGAGGGTCCGAGGGCGGCCCGGTCGGCGAGCAGGACCAGGCTCTCCAGCTCGGCGATGTAGTCGAAGGTGGGATTCGCGTGGACCAGGTGGTTGAGCAGGCGGACGGCGAGCTTGCCGGCGGCCAGCCCCACTTGCTCCTCGTTGTAGCCATACACCACGTTGTAGGTTCCCGGCGTCCCGGCACGCCGCGTCTTGCCGCGGGTCGTCGAGGCGCCGGTCTCCCGCTGCAGCTCGAGGGCGACATGCTCGGCCACGTGACCCAACCAGGTGCCGTCCCGAAGCCGCTCGATGAACCCGCCCGGGCGGTGCAGGGAGCAGCCGTGATCGCGCAACCCGGGCAGCAAGTTGATGAGGGCGTCATTGAAGGCCGGCAGCGTGTTCGAGGGCCAGTGTTCGAGCGAGCCAAGGTCGACGAGCAGGCGGATCGCGGGGTCATACGACCAGTAGTTGGGCCCGCGGAGGACCTGGCTTTCCAGGATCTGGAGGTCGGGTTTGGCGGGGGGCTTGTTGGCGACGGGCTCGTGCTTGGCGTCCTCGTCGCGCTCGACTCGCGTCTCCATGCGCGAATCGCTCATTCCGACGCCTTGCGGTCCTCTTGGCGCTGGCGGCGCCGCTCCACTGTCCGATCGGTGCGGTCCTCAGCCTCCGCCTTACGCACCAGCTTCTCGATGCGGCCCTGCGCCAGCTGGGCGCGGCGTTCGTACTTGCTGTCGTCGAGTGGCAGCACGCGGCGCGCACGCAGGTCGAATCGATAGCCCGACGGCAGCGAGTGGAGGCGCGCGTTCGACACCATCATCGGCTTGTGGCCGGTTGCCTGGAAGGCGTCGGTGATGACGTCCGAGCCATCGACGATCGTCACGGCACCCCGGCCGATGACCTCGAGGATGTCGTTCGCGTCGACGATCGCGGCGGTGTCCTCGTCGAGCCCGAGCCCGATCAGCGAGGGCGACTGCGCCACCACCGCGAGGAGGCGGCCGAGCCGGGTCCGCTGCTCGAAGTGTTGATCGACGACGACGTTGACGAGTAGCCCGAGGCCGACCGAAACATGTGCCATCCGATTCTTGGGGGTGGCCCCAGAGCTGCCGAACGCCATCATATGGGTGGCCACCGCGCTCGCGCCGGCGGAGGTACCGGCAACGACGACCCCACGCCCGTGGGCTTCCAGGATCGCGCCGCCCAGCTTGGTGCCGCCGATCACCGAGGAAAGCCGCAGCTGGTTGCCGCCCGTCATGAAGATGCCGGTGGCGTCCTTGAGCGCGTCAACCGTTTCCGGATCATTGGCTTCTTCCCGGGTCTCCGGCCGGAGTCCCGTCACCGCGGTGGCGCCGAGCCGGGTGAAGATGTGCCGGTAGAGGTCGGTCGCCGCCTCGCCCAGGGAGGATGCGGTGCTGATCACGCAGATCTGCGCCTTGTCGCCGCCGGCGAGCTGGACGAAGCGTGACAGGATGACGCGCTCACCCAGCTTGTCCTCAGCACCGCCGATGACCATGACCGGCCCCACCGGACCACCATCGGTGGTGGAGGCAAGCCGGAGTGGGGTCGAGGCGTCGGTCATGTCTCGTCAGTTTACCGGCGGCCGAATTGCCGTGCTTCCGGATATTCTGCGTAATGTTACATGTTGGATATCACATTTAGCTTCGTATGATCGACTTAGGGCCCGCTAGGTCAGCGCCAGAGCAACCGCCAGAGGCCGGCGCGGCCGAGTGCCCGGCCGACGATTTTGTTCTTTGCCCGGCGCGCGATCCGGCGTGGGTCGCCCGAGGCCAGCGTCGAGACATCATTGGCCAGTCGGGCCGCGGCATACATCTGGGAGACGAGCCCGCGATGCCTCATTCGAAGACCTGACCGATCAGGCCGGTCGCATCACGCTCCAGCTCGCCGCGCTCCGGCTCATGCGCTTCGATCACGTTGAGGAGTTGCTCAGCCTGGGCCGGATCCCGCAGTCCAAGTACCAGGCCGAGCGAGAGCCAGTAGTCGGCGGTTTCGAGCAGATTTGCGTGGATGTCGTCCGGCGTTTCGCCCAGGACCTCGCTCATCGAGCTGATCAGCGCCCGCCCATAGCGGGCCCATTGCTCATCGACAGAAGCTTCCATGGAAACAGCGTAAACTGGCTACCGCCTCCGCGGGGAGGTGGCAGAGTGGTCGAATGCGAGCGCCTGCTAAGCGCTTGAGCGGGTTTTTTCCGCTCCCCGGGTTCGAATCCCGGCCTTCCCGCCATTGGTTCGCAACAGCGGCCACGCCCATCAGGCGGCGCGCTCGAGGTGGACGGCGACATGGTTCATTCCGTCGACGAGCCACCCGCTCGACAGGCCGCGGCCAGCCGCAGAAGCCGGCGACCTGACCCTGGAACGAACCAGCGTCCAGTCTTCGATCCACTCACCGATTCGGCGTCCGCGGATCACCTTGCCGGTGCCCGCCGGGCACTCCATGCGCGTCCGAACGGTGATCCGATCGGTGGCCGCGTCGCTGCGCACGGCGACGATTGATTCGGGGTTCAGCGTCACGCCCGTCGCGAAGGGGCGCCAGCCGTCCGCGACGGGCCGAGCCAGCTGAGCCGCCTGGAGATCCCAGCCGGCCTCGGTCATCAGGCTCCGACAATCCGCGAGATTTCGCTTCGCCCAACCGGCCAGCAGCATGTTGCCGATCCGCTGGACCTCGGCGAGGAAGGACGGGGTCGAGAACGCCGGGTCGACGGCGCGGATCGCATCGATACCAGCGTCGACCGGGTAGGCGATCGGCAATCCGACGCCCCGGGCGGCTGATCGACCACCATGCCGAAGCCCGTCAACGAGCACGTCGAGTCCCATGCCCAGCACCGACGGGATGTCGCCCATGAAGCGCCACAGCACGAATCCGAGGCCAAGGCTCACGAGGGCGAGAGGAAGTATCAGCGGGCGCAGAGCCATGAAGGTGAGCCCGTTGGGCATGCTCGGCAGCAGACCGGTCGAGTCACCAGGGACCACTTCCCTATGACGAGGCGCCCAGCTCGCTATTGCGGGGTCGCGGCTGTCCGCGCCCGAGCAGCCCAGAGGTCGAGTTCCTTGAGTCCATTCATTCCGAGCGTCTGTGAGATCTCGCCGCCGTGGTACGCATCGTGCGTGAGCAGACGCATCAGCACGGACTGGCGGGTGTGGATCTCGATCTGGCCACGGGACTCTCGACGGAATTCCTCTTGAAGCATCTCCGGCGTCCACCGCTGGAGACACTCCGCGACGATCTTCCAGGATGACTCGAGCGCGAAGATGAGCTCGCGCGGCCCACGTGGATGGGTCAGGTCGTCTTCCCAGCCATATCCGGTCGCATCGACAAATGGAGCGCGTTCGGCACCGGGCTCCTTGAAGATCGCGCACAACCAGTACACCCGCGCCCCGGCGAGGTGCGCCGTCATGGCCCAGATCGGCCAGAGGTCGGGTCCGGGCCTCAGTTCGAGCTGCTTGAGGGACAGGTCGCCGATCCTCTCGACGAGGCGCTCATTTGTAAATCGCCATCCTTTATAGAAAGGGGCGACGTTCTGCGATTTGCTATTCACGTTTTAGTTATACCAGCGACCAGCGAGATGAGCGTCCGAGCGTCTTTGATGGCGTGCCCCTCCATGTCGTTGTTGAAGTAGACGAAGACGTCGAGGCTCTGCTGTCTCCAGTCGAGAACTCGCTGCGCCCACGGCTGCAGTGCACGCTCGCCGTAGCCGAGGCCGCCCGTGGGGAGGTGCATCCTTATATATGTGAAGTCGCTCGTGACCTCGAACGACTTCGGCATTTTTGGGTAATCGGGGATGCAGAGCGCGATTCGGTGCGCCCGCAGCAGCTCGAACACCGCTGGCACGAGCCAGGAGTCGTGACGGAACTCGAGGGTGAAACGCGCGTCATTCGGCAGCATGCCAGCGAAGCGCTCGAGACGTTCCAGGTCGAGGCGGAAGTTTGCCTGGAGCTGGAAGAGGATCGGGCCGAGCTTGTCGCTCAGGCCGAGCTTGTCGCTCAGGCCGAGCGCCGCCTCGACGACCAGGTCGATCGACTTCTGCTCGACGGCCAGCCGCTTGATGTGGGTGACGTAGCGGCTGCCCTTGATAGCAAACAGGAAGCCGGGCGGGGCCTGCTCGCGCCAGGCGTTAAAGCGCTCCAGCGGCGGCTGTCGATAAAAGGAGTTGTTGAGCTCAACCGTGTTGAAGTGCTGCGCGTAGAACGCAAAATGCTCTCGCGCCGGCATCTTCTCCGGATAGAAGACCTTTCGCCAGTGTGGGTACGACCAGCCTGAACAGCCGATCCGGATATCGCCTGCCACCTCGCGACCATTCTGCGTGAGAGAATTCCCTCGTGGTCACCGCCATCGTGCTGATCGAGGCGGAGCGCGGAGCCATCGCGCGCCTCGGACCCGCGCTCGCCGATGTCCCCGGAGTCGCGGAAGCCTACTCTGTGACTGGCGAGTTCGATTTCGTGGTGATCGTCCGGGTCAAGAATCACGAGGAGATCGCCGACGTCGTGACCTCGCGGTTGTCGCAGGTCCCGGGGATCGTCAAGACCCACACCCACGTCGCCTTCAAGGTCTACTCGAAGCACGACCTCGAGGCGATGTTCAGCGTCGGGCTCCAGGAAGCGAGGTAGGTCTCAGCGCCGCCCGGCGCGGCGCATCCTGACGACCACTACTCACCTATCTTGACGGGTATATATGAAGAAGGTCCTGGAAACTGCACACTTTGGGCGTTCGACGCCCCGCGAACCTCCCGCTGGAAAGTAGCATATATTCGGCCGAGGCACTGCCGAAACAGAGAGCCCGAGGGCCTCGAGGAGGAAGCTATGGCAGAGACAGGGACGAAACTGACTAATGAGCAGAAGCGCGCCAGACTTCTCAAGACCTACGACTTAAGCGCTCGGGGCGAGTACGAACGCTCAATCCAAGAAGGGTATGCCGACGACGGCGTATTCCACAGCCAGATCCGGGGTCGTGAATTTCGAGGCAAGGCGGCGATCCTCGATGAGGTCCGGAAGCAGAACCAGGAGATCAAGACCACCTGGCATGTGCACGACGTCCTGGTCAGCGACGACCACGGCGTTGCCCTCCTCGAGGCGGAGCAGGAGGGCCGCCGCCAGCGCATCGTTCAGATTCTGCACCTGGATGATGCAGGCAAGGTCAAGGAGGCCTGGGCCGTCTTCAACCCGACCGAGTAGCCTCGGCTCTCCACCTGGCTCGCGATTCGCGAGTCGACAGAGCGCGGAGCGAAAGGAAGTGGCTGACTGGGGCTGAGGCGGGCCGGGAGCTTAACTCAGCGCTTCGCATGGGCCCGATCGCAGCGAAGGCCAGGTCCGAGTTTCCGGGCACTTCTGTATATACCCGCGTCCAGCTTGACGACCGAACATTTGTTCGATAAGATCTGACTGAGCCTCAGCGATCTGCTCCTGCGTCCCCGGGGAGGCCTGATGTCACCGCGGTTCTCGTCATCTCTCCTTTGGGGCGTGCTCAGATGCCAGATCGTCTCCAACAAGCCATTACGGTGCTCCAGACCCGCTTCGGGAGCGCCGCGCCGCGCCCGTCGGCACCTCCGTGTCCGGCGCGGCCCTCCGGGATCCCGGAGCTCGATGCGCTGACCGGCATCGGCGGGTGGCCGGTCGGCCGGTTGAGTTTGCTGGCCGGACCCAGGGGCTCGGGTAAACGGACGCTAGCGCAGCGCAGCATCGCCGCCGCCAGCCGCGAGGGTGTGGTCGCCTACATCGACTTTCCCAAACGGCTCGATCCGGAGTTCCTCAATCGCTTCGATGCGCGACTCGATCAGCTGCTGGTAGTTCGACCGAAATCGCTGAAGGATGGCATGGCGAGCGTCCGCGTGCTGGCGCGCGCCGGCGTAGACCTGATCTGCATCGACCTGCCCCGCGCCCGATCGTCGGGGCTCGATGCCGAGCTGCCCCATCTGCTGCATCGCGCCGCCGAAGCCGACTGCACGCTGCTGCTGGTTCATGACGCCGAGACCGATGACGCGATCCGCTATTACGCCAGCCTGATCCTGAGCTTCCAGCGCAGCGCCTGGGTCTTCCGCCGCGACGGTGACCTCGAAGGCCTGCAAGTCGATGCCGCCGTTGTCAAGAACCGGCTGGCGCCACCGGGTCTCACGAAGCGGTGGATCGTTCCCTATCCCATCCCATGATCTGCTGCATTCGCACGCCGCATCCATCACTGGTCGCCGCCTGGTTGACGGCGCCGGCCTTGCGCGGCCGTCCGCTGATCCTCGGCGGGCTCGCCCATGAGCGCGGTTCGGTGACGACGGCATCGGCCGAAGCCCGAGCGCAGGGCGTGGTCGAGGGAATGAGTCTCAACCAGGCTCAACAGTTTGCACCGGACGCCGTCTTCCAACCGGTCGACGAGGAGGCCACAGCCAGGGTCCGCCAGTCCCTGCTATCAACCCTGCACCACTTCACCCCCGACGTGGCTGCCGGTGACGATCCTGGCTGTGCCTTCCTCCGTCTCGACCGGCTGGCCCTGCGCTGGCCCGACCGTTCGCAATTGCTCGTCGCGATCAGCCGCGCCATCGACGCCGCCATCCGCGTGAGACCGACGATTGGCGTGGCGTCGTCGATGTTCGTCAGTCAGGTCGCCGCCGAGCACGCGACGGCCGGTGCGCCCGTGATCGTTGAGCCGGAAAAGACGCGAGCGTATCTAGCGCGCTACCCGATCGATCTCCTGCCAGTCGACGATGACCTGCGCGAGTACCTCGAGCTGCTCGGGCTCAAGACGATCGGTCGACTGCAGGCGATCACGCGCCCAGCCTTTCGCCGTCAGTTCGGCCTGAAAGCGCTCCAGGTCTATGACCTGGCCCTGGGTACGGACCGGCGCCGGTTGCGACCATGGCGGCCGGCGGTCCGGATCGAAGCGAGCGAACCACTCGAGCCGCCGGTCGACAACACCCAGGCGCTTCAATTCATCGCCCGCGCGCTGGCGGAGCGGGTGAGCGCCTCGCTGCTGTCGCAAGGGCTCGGGACACGCGCGGTCCGCATCACCCTCAACCAGGAGTCGGCGCCGGCGCTCGCGATCGAGGCGCGCTTTGCCTATCCAATGACGACCGCGGGCGAGCTCTTCGACGGCATCCGCCCCCGCCTGTTGCGGGCAACGATCACCGCGCCGCTGGAGCGGATTACGCTGCGCGCCGGCCGGCTCGAACCCGCCTATGTCCGCCAGCCGGGGCTGCTGATCCGCCGCGACGGCTTCAAGGAATCGATCGCCGATGCCGTCGCGCGCCTGCAAGAGGAGTACGGGCCGTCGCTGGTCCAGCGCGCCGAGGTCCGCCGCGATGCCGCGCCGCTTTCCGACCACCGGATCCTGTGGAAACCCGCATGACAGAACTGCTGGCGCCGGCTCGGCCGGTCCGGGTGCGCGTCGATGCCGACGGGGTGCCGACGCACCTCGAGTCGGCGGCAGGGTGGCAGCTGGTGACCCGCGTGCTCAATCGCTGGCGGATCGACTGCGATTGGTGGCGCAGCCCAGTCTCGCGCGAGTACTGGCGGCTGCTGATCGACGATGACCTCGCGCTTGAGTGTTACTGCAACCGTACGAACGCGGAATGGTTCGTCGAGCGCGTCTATGACTAGCGGATACGTCGAGCTGCACTGTCACTCCAACTACTCCTTCCTCGAGGGAGCTTCACATCCGGATGAGCTGGTGGCGCGTGCCCGCGACCTGGAGATGCCGGCGCTCGCCATCACCGACCGCAACGGCTTCTACGGCGCGGTCAAGTTCTTCGGCGCGGCGCAGCGCGCGGGCATTCAGCCGATCGTCGGCACCGAGCTGACGATCGACGACGGCACCACGCCGCCCAAAGACCGAGTGGATTACGACCACTGGGGGGACCGGCTGCTCCTGCTCGCCGAAGACAAGCTCGGATACATGAACCTATGCCGGCTGATCAGCACGGCGCAGATGCCAAACGCAAAAGGCATGGCGCGATTACCAGCGGACCAGCTGGCGCCCCTGAGCGGGCACCTGATCGCGCTGGTCGCCGATCCCAAAGAGCGGCTGCCCTTCTACCAGGAGATCTTCGGCCGCGACCGGGTCTTCATCGAGCTGCACGATCATCTCGCGCCGGACGACCGCTCGCGCAACCAGGCGCTGCTCGACCTGGCCGACCGGTATGTGGCGCCGCTGGTCATCACCAACGAGGTCTTTTATGCCACACCTGATCGGCACAAGCTCCACGACGTGCTCACTGCGATCCGCCACCGCACCACGCTCGATGAGGCGCAGCGCTACCTGCACCCGAACGCCGAACACTACCTCAAGTCGGGAGCCGAACTTCGTCAGGTCTTCAACCGGTACCCGCGGCAGGTGGTCGACGAAGGCATGGCGCGCGCCGCAGAGATCGGGCAGCGTTGCCGCTTCAGCTTCGACCTGGTGAGCGCGCGCTTTCCCGGCTTTCCGGTCCCGGCGGGGGAGACGCCCTACTCCTTTCTCTACCGGCTGTGCCAGGACGCTGTCCGGAAGAAATATCGTCCGGTCACCTCCGAGGTGGCGGCCCGTCTGCAGAAAGAGCTCGATGTCATCAACAAGACCGGCTTTTCCGAGTTCTTCCTGATCAACTGGGACCTGATGCGGTTTGCCCGGTCGCGCGGCATCCCGGGCCAGGGGCGCGGCTCGGCAGCGGACAGCATCGTGGCCTACCTGCTCGGCATCACCCGGGTCGATCCGATCGAGCACAACCTGCTCTTCGAGCGCTTCCTGCACGAAAAGATGACGACGACGCCGGACATCGACATCGACTTCTCGACCGCGCACCGGGAGCAGGTGATCCAGTACATCTACGAAAAATACGGCCCGGAGCGCACCGGGATGGTCTGCAACGTCGTCACCTATCGCCAGCGATCCGCGATCCGCGAGGTGGGGAAGGCGCTCGGCTTCAAGGAGGAGACGATCGACCACCTGGCGAAGTCGGCATCCGCCTGGCACCCGGAAAGCCCAGAGACGATCGCCCAGGCGGCCGGCTATCCGACGGCGAATGCCGCGAAGCCCTGGCAGCAATTGTTCGATCTCGCCACCCAGATCATCGATTTCCCGCGTCACCTCTCGATCCATGTCGGCGGGATGCTGGTTACCGGCGAGCCGCTGATCGACATCGTGCCGGTCGAGCGGGCGACCATGCCGGGACGGATGGTGGTGCAGTTCAACAAGGACGACGTCGAGGAGCTGGGGCTGATCAAGATGGACATGCTCGGCCTGCGGATGCTCTCGGTGGTGGCCGAGGCGCTCGACCTGATCGAGGCCGACACGGGAGTACGCCCGGACCTCGACGCGCTCGACCTCAAGGACCCGGAAGTCTACGAGCTGTGTACGCAGGCCGACACGATCGGCGTCTTCCAGATCGAGAGCCGGGCGCAGATGCAGACGCTGCCGCGCTCGCGTCCGGAGACGTTCAACGATTTAGTCGTCGAGGTCGCCATCATCCGCCCCGGACCGATCCAGGGCGATGCGGTGCATCCCTACCTGCGGCGCAAGCAGGGCAAGGAGCCGGTGATGTACATCCACCCGCGCTTGAAGCCGATCCTCGAGGAGACGCTCGGCGTCGTCCTCTACCAGGAGCAGATCCTCAAGATCTCGATGGATTGCGCCGGGTTTAGCAGCGCCGAGGCCGATCGTTTCCGCCGGGCGATGGGCAGTCATCGGTCACACGACCTGATGGGCGCGATCCGCGAGCGGTTCCTCAGCGGCTGCGCGCAGAACGAGATCCCGCAGCCGGTCGCGGAGGAGATCTTCACCAAGCTGGCCGCGTTCGCCGAGTTCGGATTCACGAAGTCGCACGCCGCCGCCTTCGCCCGCACCTGCTACGAGACGGCCTGGCTGAAGCTGCATCACGCGCCCGCGCTCTACGCCGGGCTGCTCAACAACCAGCCGATGGGCTTCTATCACCCGCACGTGCTCGTGGAGGACGCCAAGCGCCACGGCGTCAAGATCCTGCCGGTCGACATTAATAAGAGCTACGTCCGCTGCACCGTCGAAGGGGGCGCGCTGAGGCTCGGCTTCAACTACGTGCATGGCGTGGGCGACAAGGCGCTCGAGGTGCTGGAGGAGGCCCAGCTCAAAGGTCCGGTCACCTCCCTCGAGGAGTTCTGCCGTCGGATCCGGCTGACGACGCAATCCCGCAACGGACTCACCAAAGCGCAGGTGCAGAACCTGGTGCTGGCCGGGGCCTTCGATGCGCTCGAGCCGAACCGCCGCGAGTCGGTCTGGCGGTTCAACGAGCACGCCGACGACTGGCAGCGGTCGCCGATGCTCGCTGAGCCGTCCGAGGCCGTGCAACTCGCGCCGATGACCCACCGCGAGCGGGTGGCGACCGACTACCGGCTGCTCTCGCTGTCGACCACCGATCACCTGATCCATTTCTACCGGCCGCAGTTCAACCAGTTGCGTGTGATCGACTCGAAGACGATCCGGTCGAGCGTCCGCGACGGCGCCAAGGTGCGGGTCGGGGGTCTGGTGATCACGCGTCAGTCACCCTCAACCGGCAAGGAGTTCAAGTTCTTCACCCTCGCCGATGAGTTCGGCCACGTCGACGTCATTCTGCGGCCGCCGATCTACCAGCGCTACCGGCAGGTCGCCAACCTCGAGCCGATCCTGATCATGGACGGGCGGCTGCAGAAGCAGGACGGGGTGCTGAGCGTGCTCGTCGACCACGTCGAAGCTGCTCCCTCACTTCCAGACGAAGACGTCTTTCCGACCTCGCGCAACTATCGATAACACCCTGCACAATGGAGCGGTGAACGAGGTCGGCTTTGCCGTTTCCCCGATCGTGGGCGTCGTGGTCATCCTCGCCATCCTTGGCGGGCTGGCCCTGTTCTTCCTGCTGCGCCGAAGCTGAGCCGCGAATCGCCCATACAATGACCGCTAACCTAGATGGCCGTGAGACTGTGCATCTTTGCCTTCTACGTCCCTGAGGACACGCCGGCGGAGGACAAGTCCATGCCCCTCCTGGAGATGTCAAAGGAGGGTCTTGAGAGAACGTTTGACGACGTTTTCCCTTGCTTGCACCAAATCGTTGATCGACCGTACTCCCGGGTGCCCACCGTCGGCGAAAGCATCGCCATCGGTGAGCCTCCGGCACTACACATCCAGAGGATCACAGAGGTTGACTGGCTTCATGATGGAATTGCACGCCTATGGCTTACGCGCAAGCCGGACTTTTCGGTACGGAAGAAGACTGAGGGGATGGGGGTTTTATCGCGAAGGTGAGCAGGTCGCAACGTGTCTCGAATGCAAGCACGCAAAAGAGCTGGAGTTGTAGGCGAGCACAGTTGTCCAGTAGATTCGGGCAGCTCTAGGCGACGCGGCGGCGGAGGGTCGTCGCCCCGGCAAGGATGACCAGCGCGCAGAAGCCGAGGACCACGCCGACGTCGAGCTGTAGGGACGACCAGCCGAGGTCGGCGCCCTTGATCATGATGTTTCTCAACCCCTCGACGGCGTAGGTTAGGGGCAGGACGTGGGATAGGACCTGAAGAGGCCCGGGCTCGGTGCTGACCGGGAAGATGATGCCGGCCAGCAGCACCTGCGGCACGATCACCAGCGGGATGAACTGGACCGCCTGGAATTCTGTGCGGGCGAACATACTGAGAAAGATGCCGAGGTTGACGGCGGCGATCGCCATCAGCGCCTCGAGCAGGAAGATCAGGGCCACGTTGCCGACATTGTGGACATGGAGCACGACCAGGCTGAACGCGAGCACCTCGGCGGATTGCACCAGCGCCAGCACTGTGAAGCCCAGCATGTAGCCGAGCACGATCTCGGCACGTCGCAACGGACTCGCCATCAAACGTTCGAGCGTTCCCTGGCCCCGCTCACGAAGGAACGCCACCGCGGTGATGACGAAAACCAGGAAGAAGACCACGAGGCCGATGAAGGCGGCGCCGAAATAGTCGAGCGTGTCGAAGCTCGGCCCGCCATAGAGGAATGTGATCCGGGGTGTGAACTGAACCCCGCCGGCCTGGCCGGCGAGGGCGACGAACGATTGACTGACCGACTGCAGGATGCTCTGCGAGAGCCCCGGCTGGCTTCCTTCGAGGTGCACCTCCGGGGCGATGATCCGATGTTGCTGCGCCTGCACCGAAAAGTCGGACGGCAACAACACATATCCGGCGATGTCACCCGATCGCAGCCTGGATTCGGCGTCGGCCTGCGACATGCTGGAGGCGGACACGGTCTTCGAGTTCTCCAGTGTCGAGGCGACGATGCTACCGAGCGGACCACCATCGAGGTTGACGACACCCATCTTCGGCACGTCGCCGCCACCGCGAAGCAGGTAACCGAGGAGTCCAAGGATGATGAGCGGTGCACCGAAAAGAAGAGCCAACGTGCGACGGTCTCGCCGGAACTGGTGAAAGAGCCGTTGCGTGATGGCCTGGACTCGGCTCGCGCTCATGCCGGCGAAGCCTCGGAGAGCTTGAGGAAGGCGTCCTCCAACCGGTCGACACCGGCCTTCGCCTTGATTTCGGCAACGGTCTCTTCGGCCAGCAGTTTGCCGAAGCGGATCAACCCCAGGCGGTCGCATCGCTCCGCCTCGTCCATGACGTGGCTCGAGACCACGATGGAGGTGCCACCGGCCGCCATCTTGCGAAAGCGATCCCAGAGTTGAACCCGCAGCTGCGGATCGACGCCAACCGTCGGCTCGTCGAGGAGCAACAGCTCCGGTTTGTGGACCAGGGCGCAGGCGAGCGAGCATCGCGTTCGCATCCCGCCGCTCAGGGTGCTCACCACCGATTTCCGGCGATCCCACAGGTCGACGAACTCGAGCGCCTCGCGAACGCCGTCGACGCGCCCATAGATGGCGCCGAAGAAGTGAACGTTCTCCTCGGCCGATAGATCCGGATACAGCGCGGCCTGCTGGGTCATATAGCCAACGTGAGCCAGCACCTCGAGCTGAGGCATGTGGCGGCCGAGCACCGTCACCGTCCCCTTCTCGGGAGCTACTAACCCGACCAGGCTGCGGATCAGCGTCGTCTTGCCGGCACCGTTTGGACCGAGCAGGCCGTAGACTTCGCCGCGCCGGATGCGCAAGCTGACGCCGTCCAGCGCCGATTGACTGCCGAATCGTTTGACGACACCATCGATGTCGACCGCATAGGTCTCAGTTGCCACGAGTCGTGGCCTCCGGGCGCATGCCGCGCAGCCAGATATGGGCGAACTGAAGCGCGACGTCTTCGCCGGCGGGAACGTCAACCGTTGCCTGGCTCAGCACCGGCCCCGCCAGCACGTGAAACATCACGCCGCCCACCAGGCTCTGCACCGCCAGCATCGGATGCATCCGCCGGAGGCGCCCGGCCGCCATCTGGCCGGCCAGATACTGGGCGAAGGTGCCGAAGGCGCGCAAACCCGTCTCGGCGAAGGCCTGGTTGAGCTCAGGCGTCATCGCCGTGATTTCGAGGAGCAGGGTCCGAACGATGCCGGTACGTCCTGCGACCGTTCGATACGCCGTGAGAACGATCTCCGGAATGACCTCCTCCGGCGGGCGGTCACCGGTGCGGGCGAAGACCGCCATGACGGGCTCGAACGGGGAGTAGGCCAGGAGGATGGCTAAAAACAACGCCGATTTGCCCGGAAAGAGGCGATAGAGATTCGCGCGCGAGACTCCCGCTTCGGCAGCGAGCTCATCCATGGAGAGGTCTTTGAGGGTTTGCGTGCGGAGCATTCGGATCGAGGCATCGAGAACCCGCTGCCGCGTATCCGGCTCTGGTTGGACTTCGAGGGCGTGCAGCAGTTCGGCGCGGGATGGAAAGGCTCGGTAGAAGGTCGTTCGGGAGACGCCGGCCGCGGACGCAATGGCCTCGATCGATGATTGTCGATCCCGGGAGAGCAGCCGCGCCGCCTCGTTCATGATCCGCTCCCTGCGTGTCTCGGCGGATAGCATTGGTCCTCGGGTGAGACTAGACTGGACGTCCAGTCTTGTCAAGTCCCAGAATGAGCAACTCGACGGCTCAAGGCATCTCCGCTAGCCTGATGAGCTGTGCCTGAGCTCCCCGAGTTAGAGGTGCTGCGTGAATACCTCGGTCCACGACTCGAGGGCGGGAAGATCGCCCAGGTCTGGACCTCGCCCAAGCTGAGCTTTCTCCTGCGGACGCCACCGGACGAGTACGCTCGGCAGCTGGTCGGCGGGACCTTCGAGCGGGTCTGGCGCCGCGGTAAGTTCCTCATCTTCGACATCAGCGGGCAGCACCTCGTCATCAACCCGATGCTGGGCGGCCGGCTGCAGTGGACGACCGCGTCCGAAAAGGTCGCGGCCGCGACCGTCTTTCGGATCACGCTCGAGGGTGGGGACGAGCTGCGCTTTCTGGACACGGTCAAGATGGGCCGCGTCTACTGGGTGGTGCCGGGCGCGTTTCCGACGATTCCAGGATGGGCGGAGCTCGGCCCCGATGCGCTGACGATCAGCCTGTCCGAATTCTCACAGCGCATCCGCCGCCACCCGGGTGAGCTCAAGAATCTCCTCAGAAACCAATCGTTCATCGCCGGCGTCGGCAACGCCTACTCTGACGAGATCCTTCACGAGGCCGGCTTGCTGCCGCTGCGCAAGCGGACGACACTCAAGCCGGATGAAGTCGTGCGCCTCCATGCCGCGACCGGAAAAGTGCTGCGCTCGGCGATCGAATCCATCAAGGCCCAGCCGAAATACGAGCCGCACAAGCAAGACCGGAGCTTCATGGCCGTCCACGCCAAAGCAAAGCAGAACTGTCCTCGCTGCGGACACCGGATCTCGGAGCTGACCGCGCGCGGCGAAGCCACGGACTTCTGTCGAGGCTGTCAGCATTAGCCCCCACCCTGAGGGGGAGGGAAGGCCACGGTGCAGCTAAAGGACGCACGCGTGATCATCACAGGCGCCTCGCAAGGCATCGGCCGGGCGATCGCGCTCGAGTTCGCTCGCCGCGGCGCTCGCCTCGCTCTGGCGGCGCGCAACCAACCTCGGCTCGACGAGGTGGCGGCATCGATCCGAGCCGCGGGCGGCTCGGCAATCGTCATTACGACGGACATCACCGCGGAGGGTGCCGTCGAGCGCATCGCGGCCGACACGATTCGAGAGTTTGGCGGCATCGACATCCTGGTCAACAACGCCGGCATCGGGCTGCACGGCACTATCGCCGACACGTCGGCGAGCAATGTAGAGGCCCTATTTCGGCTCAACGTGCTCGCCGCCGCCGCCGCGATCCGCGCGGTTGTCCCGACCATGCGGGCACAGCGTGAGGGCATGATCATCAACATCTCTTCGATGGCTGGCCGGATCGTCATCCCGCGGATCGGCTACTACTCGGCGAGCAAATTCGCCTTGACCGCCATCGGCGATGCCCTCCGGCTGGAAGAAGCGCATCGCGGTATCAAGGTGATGAATGTCTTCCCGGGGACGACCCGATCCAGCTTCGGCGAGAACCGGCTCGGCACCCGCGGCCGGGCAGCGCACCAGCGCGTGCCGCCGGTGCCGGCCGAGAAGGTCGCGCGGCGGATCGCCGATGCGGTCGAACGCAACCGCAGCTCCGTCTACGTCTCTTGGGTACCCGACCGGCTGGCGGTGGCCGCCAATCACGTCGCCGGCTGGGCGGTTCGCCGTGTCCTCCGGCGGTGGGCGCGACATGCCGAAGCCTGATCTCAAGAGTGCGCTCGAAGTGGGTGAACGGGTCTACCTCCGCGAGCCGACCAATCGCGACCAACCGGAGATCGTGGCTCGGAACCATGCCAGCCGAAAGCTTCGTCGCGGCTGGGTTACGCCGCCGACCGATGCCGGGGCGTTCAAGGAGTAGATGGCCCGCTGCCGCCAATCGAATGTGCAGTGCTTCCTCGTGTGTCGGCTTGATGATGGCGCCATCGTCGGCGTCTTTACCCTCAGTCAGATCGTGCGGCGGCTGTTTCAGAGCGCCTACCTCGGGTACTACGCCGAGCAGCCCCATGCCGGCGGGGCTACATGACGGAGGGGCTGCAGCTCGTGATGCGGCACAGCTTCACCAGGATGAAGCTGCACCGCGTCGAGGCGAACGTCCAACCGGAGAACGTCGCTTCGATCGCCCTCGTCAAGCGCTCAGGCTTCCGGTTGGAGGGGTTCTCGCCGCGCTACCTGAAAATCGCCGGCCGCTGGCGAGATCACCAGCGGTGGGCGATGGTCATTGACGACTGGCGGCGCCTTCGCCGGCGGCCGCGCGCGCCTTCTCCAGGTCGCGGGCTCCGATCACGACGCGTGTCTTCGTCGCCAGGTAAACCGCGTTCAGGCTGACGCCGGCGTCGGCGATCTTCCGAGTCAGTTTGCCCAGGGAGCCGGGTTTGTCCTCGATGTCCAGCACCAGCGCGTCCTGCTCGCCGGTCACCCGAGCGCCTGCGCTCTGGAGCGCCTGACGCGCCTTGCCGGCATCGGCCACCAGGACATGGCCAACGCCCTTGCCACCGACGACGAACCCGCAGATGCCTTCGATGTTGACGCCGGCCTTCCCCAGCGCCTCGGCAGCCGCGGCCACGGTGCCAGCCTTCTCGTCGAGCTCGATCGTCAGGTCCTTCAAATGGTGTGCCACCAGCTCTACCTCCTAGAACAGCCCCCCGTTCTGGCCGCATTATCCCTCGACAGCGCCTAAGCCGGCTAGGCAGGGCAACGATGTGACGACTCAAAGGGTCAGACCGGCATCGGTCAGATCACGCGGTTCGGATCATAGAGCCAGTTGAGACCGATGCCGAGGAGCGCGACGGCGAAGGCCATCACGACGGCGAGCAGCGCCAGACGGGCAACCAGCCGGATCGTCGCCGGCTGCCGGTCAAACGGACGCGCCGGATCGAACCAAAGAGTCCAGATGGCGACCGGAAGGACCGGGAGGCTGCGCAGCACGATGCGGACCAGCGGGTTGGGTGCGACGAAGGCCTCGATGACGTAGAAGCCGGCGACCGGGATGAGGACGGCGACGAGAACGACGAGGCGAGGGCCGCGAATCCGGTCAGTAAGCCTCGAGGTAGGCGTCGAGCTCCCAGGCGCTAACCTGCTTTTCATAGCTTTGCCACTCCATCTCCTTCGCCTCGATAAAACGCTCCAGGAGGTGGACACCCAGCGCCTCGCGCATCACCTCGTCCTGGCGCAGATCACGCAGCGCCTCGGCGAGGGACGTGGGCAGCCGGCCGGGCTGGTGGCGCGCCAGCCGTTCCGGGTCGAAGGCGTAGAGATTCTCCTCGACGGGCGGCGGCAGCGGCAGCTTCTGGCGGATCCCCGAAAGGCCGGCATGCAGCATCGCGGCGAAGGCGAGGTAGGGATTGCACGAGGGGTCCGGGGCGCGAAACTCGATCCGGATCGCCGCTCGATCGCCGCTTCCCGCGCGCGGCACCCGGATCAGCGCCGACCGGTTCATCTGCGCCCAGCTGATCGCAACCGGCGCCTCGAAGCCGGGCACGAAGCGCTTGTAGGAGTTGACCAGTGGCGCGACCAGCGCGCACAGCGCCCGGGCATGGGCGAGCTGGCCCGCGATGAAGTGCTTGGCGACGGTGGACAGCTGGTATTGATCGGCGCGGTCGTAAAACGCGTTCGTGTCTTTGCCCAGGTCGGTCAGCACCTGGTGCGTATGCATCCCGGATCCGGCCGCGCCGAAAATCGGCTTGGGCATGAAGGTGGCCAGCAGCCCCCGACGCTGGGCCATGGCTTTGACCGCGTGCTTGAGCGTCACCAGCTGATCCGCGCTCTTAAGCGCGTTGCTGAGCGCGAGGTCCAGCTCATACTGGCCGGCCGCGACCTCGTGGTGGCTGGCCTCGACCGTGATGCCCAGCCGGTCGAGCACACTCACGATCTCTTGCCGAACATCGCTGGCGACGTCAACCGGATGGTCGAAGTAACTGGCGCGGTCATGTCGCCCCGGTCGAACACCGCCGCTCGCGGCGTCCGTGCTCAGCAGGAAAAACTCCAGTTCCATCGCGACCGCGTAGTCGAAGCCGAGAGCGGCGGCCTCGGCCAGCGCCCGTGCCAGCACGCCGCGGGGGTCGCCGGCGAACCGTTCGCCGTCGGGCGTGAGCAGATCGCAGATCACCTGGGCGCCTGGCGCGCTGTCGGCTTCGCCGATCGTCAGGGTGTCGAGGTCGGGACGAAGGAACATGTCACTCTCGAAGACCCGCGCGACCCCTTCGACCGATGAGCCGTCGAACCACTCACCGTTGCGCACGGCGTGCGCCAGCCGCTGCCCCGGGATGGTGATGCTCTTGACGGTCCCGAGCACGTCGACGAAGCGCAGGTCGAGGAAACGGATACCACGCTCGGACAGCCGCTCCAATGCGCGGTCGATCGACTGCGAGACGGTGCGGCCCGCAGCCGCTTCAGTCCTCGGCGTCGGGGACCCCCGTGTGCTCGGGATGCTTCGGGCGATCGTCCTCGCCCCAGGACGGACCGGGACGTGGGTGGTCGCCGGGTCTCCAGGGCTTCTCTCGCTCGACCGGGTAGTCCATCACGCTGCTCCTCTTCTCTAGGGATCTAAAGGCGGTTGCCAGGGCGAGTGGCAACCGCCTCAACGAACGAACGAACGGATCTCGCGATACGAACTAAATGTCGTGGTAGAGGTAGAACTCCCAGGGATGCGGCCGAAGCGCGACCTGGTCGTACTCGCGCACGCGCTTGTAGTCGATCCAGGTTTCGATCAGGTCGTTCGTGAAGACGCCGCCGCGGGTCAGGTATTCGTTGTCGATTTCCAGCGCGTCGAGTACTTCGGCGAGCGAGCCCGGCGTGCTCTTCACCTGGCGCTTCTGCTCAGGCTCGAGTTCGTAGAGATCCTCGTCGATCGGTTTGGGCGGTTCGATCCGATTGATGACGCCGTCCAGACCGGCCATCAGGCAGGCCGCGAAGGAGAGGTACGGGTTGCACGACGGGTCGGGGGTCCGGAACTCGAGCCGCTTCTGCTTGGGATCGTCGAAATACATCGGGATGCGAACACAGGCGCTGCGATTGCGCTTGGAGTAGATCAGGTTGATGGGCGCCTCGTACCCGGGCACCAAGCGGCGGTACGAGTTGGTGGTCGGCGCCGCGAACGCCAGCAGCGACGGTGCATGCTTCAGCAGGCCGCCGATGTACCAGCGGCACATCTCGCTGATGCCCGCGTAACCGGCCTTGTCGTAGAAGAGCGGCACGCCGTCCTTCCACAGGCTCTGGTGCGTGTGCATGCCGGAGCCGTTGTCCATGAAGAGCGGCTTGGGCATGAAGGTCGCGACGAACCCGTTCTGGGCGCAGACGTTCTTGACGACGTACTTGTACATCATCACCTTGTCGGCCATGGTGACGAGGGTGTCGAACCTCATGTCGATCTCGGTCTGGCCGGCGGTGCCGACCTCGTGGTGATGAACCTCGACATTGACGCCCGCCTCGATCAGCTTGAGGACGATCTGCGAGCGAAGGTCCTGCAGCTTGTCGGTCGGCGGCACCGGGAAATAGCCTTCCTTGTAGCGCGGACGGTAGGCCTGGTTCGGCTCGGAATTCTTGCCCGAGTTCCAGACGCCTTCGATCGAATCGATCTCGTACATGCCCGAGAACTGGTTCTGGTCGAACCGCATGCTGTTGAAAATGTAGAACTCGCACTCCGGGCCCCAGAAGCTGGTGTCGGCGATGCCGGTCGACAGCAGGAAGGCCTCCGCCTTCTTCGCGACATAGCGTGGATCGCGGGAGTAGGGCTCGCGGGTGATCGGGTCGATCACGTCGCAGTTGATGGTGAGCGTCGGTACCCGCAGCACCGGGTCGACGATCGCGGTCGACGGGTCCGGGATCAGCAGCATGTCGCTCTCGTGGATGTGCTGGAACCCGCGAATGCTCGAGCCGTCAAAGCCGATGCCCTCACTGAAGAGGCCCTTGGTCAGCTCCTGGACCGGGATGGAGAAGTGCTGCCAGGTCCCGATCAAGTCGATGAACTTGAGGTCGACGATCTTCAGCCCCTGCTTGTGAGCCAGTTCGATGACGGATTGGGCATCCGCCCTGGTTTCCTTTTTCGTGCGCACACCCTGGTCGATCGCCATAGACAAATTCCCTCCGTTGAACGAGGTGATCCGACTTTCTCGATCCTACGGGCGCCGGTTCGCGGGGTCATCGGGCCGGTAAGACGAGTTGGAGGGCCCCTTTTTGTGCGCGGCGCCCAAGACGATCAGGGCGTCGGACTGGCAGCGGGGGACGGCGAGTTCAGCAGGCTCGGGTTGAGGTGGTCGACGGTTAGCGTGTAGCCGCTCGACGGCGGATCGATCGCCACCGACAGGACGTAAGCGCCTTTGGTGAAGCGCACGATCGGCGTCGTCGCCGACGCCTTGTCCTCAACCCATTGGTCCTTTAGGAGGGTGGTCTCGTAGAACGGGACGATGCTGTTCAAGTTCTGGGCGCTGATGTCCTCGGAGATGCTCTCGGTATCGACGAGTCCCGGCTGCTCATCCAGCAATTTGGTGCCGGGTGGACGGGCAAGGGACTCAATCACGGGCCTGGTGAGACGAACGTCGGCGCCGCTGATCACGGAAGCAATCTGGGCGTTCTCGACCAGGCCAAAGGCAGCCACCGCCGCCAGCGCCGCCGCCCCGACGGCGCCAATCGCCCAGAGCAGGCCGCGCCGGTCCAGTCTCTCGCGGTGCCGCCGCCAGGCGGCCCGAAGCAGCAAGGCAATCGTCATGAGCGACACAACCAGGACGGCGGCGCCCAGCACCTCGAACCAGGCGCCCGGCATGTACTCCGCCAGCTGGTCGATCGCCAGCAGCCCGGCGGCGATCGTCACTGCGTACGCGACCGACACCGCCGGGACGAGCAGCGCGTGGTCGTTGCTCGCCACCGCGCCAAGCGGCGCGGTCGACCGGCTCAAGCGCCGATCTATGCGCCGGCGGCTTGCTCCCACTCCTGGTAAAGCGCTCGCAGCCGGCGGGACGCATCCTCATGCGCCTGGGCGAGCTGTGTGACCCGAGCCGGGTCGTCGTAGGTCTGATGGTCGGCCAGCTGCTCCTCGATCCGGCGGACTTCCGCTTCGAGCTCGTCGATGCGATCCTCCACGGGGGCGACCGACGCGACCGGCCTGGCCGACCTGGGTTTCTGCTGCTCGCTGCGTCGAGGGGAGCCCGAGTGGTCGACCGGCGCAACGAGCCGGCGCGCCCGCTGGCGCCCTCGCTCCAGGTCAGTGTAGTTGCCGAGGTGCGTGGTCACCCGCCCGTCTTCGATGACCCAGAGCCGGGTCGCGATGGCGTCGATGAAGTACCGGTCGTGCGAGACGAAGACGATCGTGCCCTCGAAATCGTCGAGGGCTTCCTCGAGCATCTCCTGGGCCGGGATGTCGAGATGGTTGGTGGGCTCGTCGAGCAGCAGCAATCCGGCGTCGTCGAGCATCAATTTCGCGAGCGCGACCCGGCTCTTCTCGCCGCCGCTCAACGACCGAATCACCTTGAAGGCGTCGTCGCCGCTGAACAGCAACCGGCCCAGGAAGGTGCGCAGCGTTTCTTCCGGAAGGCCGAAGGCATCTTGCAGCTCAGCCAGCACGGTCTTTTGTGGGTCAAGGTCGGCGAGGTGCTGGTCGTAGTAGCGCATCGTGACCCGCGGCCCCGTCTTCACCCGGCCCTCGAGCGGGCGCAGCTTGCCGAGCAAGGCATTCAGGAGGCTGGTCTTGCCGGAGCCGTTCGGCCCGACGATCGCGACCCGTTCCCCGGCGGTCACGGTGAATGCCGGCATGGTCAGCAGCTCCCGCTTTCCATATCCGAGCCGGAGTCCATCGCTCTGAAAGATCAGGTCGCTGGTGCTGGTGGCAGACAGCCGGATCCGGATCTGCTCATCGTCGGTCGGCGGCGCGACCCGCGCCAGACGGTCGAGCTTGGTCTGGCGGCCGCGTGCCTCGCGGGCCCGCTGCCCCGCTTTATACCGGCGGATGAACTCCTCGGTTCGCGCGATGTACTCCTGCTGCGCGTCGTACTCCTTCTGCCGGACGGCCCGGCGCTCGCGTCGCAGCCGCAAATACTGCCGGTAGTTTCCCGGGTACCACTCGCCCGCTCCCGCTTGCAGCTCGAGGATGTCGTCGGCAGTGCGCTCGAGAAAGCGGCGGTCGTGGGAGACGATCAGCATGCCGGCGCGAGAGAGCCGAAGAAATCCCTCCAACCATTCGATCGCCTCCAGGTCGAGGTGGTTGGTCGGCTCGTCGAGGAGAAACAAGTCGGCCTCCTGGAGCAGCAGCCGGGCGAGCGCCAGGCGGCGCCGCTGTCCACCGCTCAGCGCGCTCGGCGGCAGCGCCTGGTCCGCCTGCGTCAGCCCCACGCCGTGGAGCACCTCCGCGACCCGGTTGTCATAGGCGTAGCCATCCAGGCGCTCGTACTCGAGCTGGACGTCGCCGTAGTCCTCGACAAAGGCCCCAAGCTCGGCGCCGCCGGCGCTCGCCATGGCGGCCTCGAGGCCCACCAGGCGCTGGCGCAGTCCGATGATGTCGGGTCGGCTGTGTAGCGCGTCCTCGTAAACGCTCTCATGCGGACCGGCTTCCAGCTCCTGGGCGAGGTAGGCGGTGCGGGCGCGTGGAGCGAGGGTGAGCGAACCGGCCGTCGGGCTGATCTCCCCGGAGATCGCCTTGAGCAGGCTGGACTTGCCACTGCCATTGGCGCCGACGATCCCGAGCCGCTGCCGCGGCTCGACCTGGAAGGTGAGGTCGCGCAGCACCTCGGTGGCTCCATACATCACGGCCAGCCGGTCGACGCGAAGCAGCGGCATGTCACGGAAAGTCTACGGCTGCCTCCCGAACGAGCATCTGAAATTGGTCCGAATTCCGGGAATAAACTCCGCCCTGATTCGGTTTGCGAATCCGTAAAGGATTTTCGGCGCCATGAAATGAGGGTTCGTTGATGACAGGATTGCTTGCCCAGACCAATGCGCATATCCGTAACGCCGAGCAGCAGAGCCGAGCGCTCAAGGCCCGGCAGGACCGGCTCCGCCGGCCGGTTCAGATGATCGACCGGCTACTCCAGGAGCTCGAGGAGCTGAACCTCAAAGGGTTCAAGCGGGTCCCGATCTCATACGAGCCGCGCCTCGAAGAGATTCTCGCCCTGGTCGGCCCGATGGGCTCCGCCCCGGGACAGCTCGCCAACATCAAGGTCAAGGTCGGGATCTCCAAGCTGATGGACGCGCTCTTTGCGGTCGAGGAGGCGCTCTTCACGGAGCGTCACGGTCCCCCGGCCGACTCGGACGTCGAGACCTTCGACAGCGGGCTCTTTACTGCCGCGTAAGCCCTTTCCCGGCACGGGCGAGCGCGTGGCAGTACCATAGCGCCGTGCCAAATGCAGCCGATCTCATGCTGCGCCTGCTGGTGGCGCTGGCCCTGGGCGCCATCGTCGGCCTGGAGCGCGAGCGCCAGGAGCGCGCGGCCGGGCTACGGACCGTGACCATGGTGTCGCTCGGATCGTGCCTCTTCACCATCATCGGCGCCTACGGATTCAGTGCGACCGACCCCTCGCGCGTCGCCGCGCAAATCGTCACGGGCATCGGCTTCCTGGGGGCCGGGACGATCTTTCTTCGCAAGGACCTGGTGCGAGGGCTGACGACCGCGGCGACCATCTGGGCAGTGGCGGCGATCGGCATGGCGGCCGGCACGGCGCGATACTTCGAGGCCGCCTTCACGACGCTGTTGATCCTGGCCGTGCTGATGGTGTTGAAACCGATCGAACGACGCTTCTTCAAGCGGCCAAGCGAAGCCCAGGTCAGCGTCATCGTTTCGCGCCGCGATGGCGAGATCGAAGAGGTCCGGGCAGCGCTCGGGGCGATCGGCGCCTTTCCTCTATCGATCCGGATTCACGAGCTCAATGAAACCGACGACCGGCTGGAGATCGACGTCGGCCTGCCGGCCAGCCGGACGACCGCCGAGTTGCTACGTCAGCTTCGTGCGGTGCAGGGGGCGCGCCAGGTCCTCATCTCCCGCGACCTCATCGAGGACCGCGTCCGCGCCGGGAATTGATACAATGGTTGCCTAAGAATTGGGAGGTGGTGCCCATGGCATTAGTTGATTTAAGTGAGAGCGGCGGGTAACACCGCCGCTCTTTCTTTTTCAGGGCACCGTCGACCGCCTCAGCCGAGGCCGAACTGTGGCTTCCGCTTTTCCAGGAAGGCCTGGATCGCCTCCCGGGCGTCGGGCGTCTTCGCGGCCAGCGCCTGGAGCTGAGACTCCAGCTCCAGTGTCTGCTCGAGGTCGAGGTCGAGCGCCCGTTCCATGCCGCGCTTGATCAAGGAATATGTCTGGCGCGGTCCAGCGGCGAGCTGGCGGCCTCGCTCCCGGGCGGCGGCCATCAGCTGGTCAGGTGGGACGACCGCCGCCACGAGACCGAGGCGGTTGGCATCCTCGGCACTCAACGGATCGCCGGTGATCGCCAGCTCGGTTGCTTTGCTCAAGCCGAGCATCCGGGTCAGGAAGAAGAGACTGCCGGCGTCAGGCACCAGGCCGACCCGAACGAACACCACGATCAACTGTGCGCCAGCCGCCGCGAGCCGCAGGTCGCAGGCGAGTGCCAGGCTCAGCCCGGCGCCGGCGGCCGTGCCGTTGAGGGCGGCGATCACCGGCTTTGGACAGGCGCGAATGGCGCGAATCATCGGCGCGTAATTCGCTCGAAGGTCAGCGCCGAGATCGCTGTCGCCCGCCTTGTGCCGTGCGCTCACGTCTTTGAGGTCGGCGCCGGCGCAGAATGCCCGGCCGGCGCCGGTGAGGACGATGGCACCCACCTCGCGGTCGCGCCCCGCCGCCTCGAACGCCGCGCGCAGCGCGCGGCTCGTCTCCCGGTTGAGGGCATTGAGCGCCTCGGGCCGGTTGAGCGTCAGCGTCAGGACGGCCCCGTCGCGAGCGCTGAGGACGAGGTCGCTCATCGCCCGGTAAACCGACCGGGACGCTTCTCGAGGAAGGCCCGCATGCCCTCCCGCTTGTCCTCCGAGGCGAACAAGAGGTAGAAGAGTTTGCGCTCGAACTCGAGGCCGGCCGCAAGGCCGACCTCCATCGCATGGTTGACCGCTTCCTTCCCGAGGCGAACTGCAAGCGGCGGGCGTTCAGCGATCGTCCTGGCGAGCCGGCGCGCTTCATCCAGGTGGGCGCCAGCCGGGACGACCCGGTTGACCAGGCCCATCCGTTCGGCATCCGCGGCGCGCACCGGCTCGCCGGTCAACACCGCCTCCATGGCGCGGACCTTTCCGGCCGACCGCGCCCAGCGCTGCGTGCCGCCCGCCCCTGGGATGATCCCGATTTTGACCTCGGGCTGGCCGAACTGCGCCGTCTCAGCGGCGACCACCAGGTCGCACATCAGCGCCAGTTCGCAGCCGCCGCCGAGCGCGTAGCCACTGACCGCGGCGATCACCGGCTTGCGGATCGCCCGGAAGCGGGCCCAACGCGCGAAGTTGTCATCGTCGAGCACGTCCACCGCCCCCGCCTCTACCATCTGGGTGATATCGGCGCCGGCGGCGAAAGCCCGGTCATCGCCCGTCAGGATCATGCAGCGGATGGCGTCGTCCCGGTCGAAGGCCTCCAGGGCGTCGACGAGCTCCGCGATCGTCTGGTGGTTCAGGGCATTGCGCACCTGGGGCCGGTGGATGGTCACGATCCCCACCGGGCCTTCGGCCTCGGTCAGCACGAACTCGTACGGCATCTCTCCCTCCTTGCGGGCCAAGCATAGCCCGGTACGTCGCGGCCGGCGGTGCCAGCCAGCGGCCCGATCGGCGTTATAGGCTCGTGAAGCGGCTCGTCCTGGTGTTCGCCCCCCTCGGCGCCCTGCTGCTGTTCTCCTTGACCGCCCTCGCGGAGGATCAGCCGTTCAAGACCGTGGTGGACACCATCGTGCCGAAGACGGCGGGGCTGACCATCGAGGGGACGCTGGGCGGCTGCGACCTGCTGCTCCAGAACCAGACCGGCCAGGACGTGATCCTGTTCGATTTGAGCAAACCGCCGAAGCCCTTCCGCTTCGCGGCCCAACCGAAGTCGGCATCGCCGCGCCCCCCGATCCCCGTGCACCTCGCCGGCGCCTGGCCCTGCGCCAGCCTGCCGGGTGTCACCGAGGATCAGCGCTGGAACCATGCCGAGGTCACCGTCGGCAGCTGGAGCCTCAACGGGACCGTGGGCGTCCTGAGCTTCAAGCTGCTTGGCCGGACGCTCTACGAACCGGCTCTCGATCCGTCGGCGGACCTGACCTTCTACCTCCGGATCGGGGCAGGGGCCGTGGTCGTCGGCGGCCTGCTGATCGCCGGCCCGTACCTCTTCAAGCGGCGGCGCGAGATCCTCGGAAACAGCAAGAGGGACTGACCGAAAGTCGCGAAACTTGGCTCTGGACGAAGCGTAAAACTGCCCATATAATCCGTGCAGTCTTGATGGAGGGAAGCGGGCGGTATTCGGAAAGGACCATTTCGGACGTTGCTTTCCTGATATCGCCTGTGTAGAGTCTTCACAGTGATTGGGATTGGGGAGGTGCGTGGTGCCGTCGCCCGCCGGGTGGGCGCCTTCGCGAAGAAGGACGTCTCCCGCCGAAAGAAAGCCTTCATCCTGACCGGATTCTGCACGGCGCAGCTCCTCGACGTCACCACGACCCACATCGGCCTCTCGCAGGGACGGCAGGAGCTGAACGGCGTGGCCGCCTGGATCATCACGCACGACGGTGAGCTGGCCGTCTACGGGATCAAGCTCAGCCTGGTCGCAATGCTGGTGATGTTCTTGCTGATCTTCGGGCGTCGCAGCGCCAGCGTCTGGAACGCCTACCTTATCGCGGCCTGGATCACGACCTTCGCCGTGGTCAATAACCTGTATCGCATTCTGTTCTAGCAGAGCCGCGCGGCTCGCCCTGCGGGCTCGCTGGACTAAATTGTTCATGTGATTCCTGCGGCCATAACGCTTGGCGAGATTTTGACGCCGCTGTTTTTCTACGTCGTGATCGCGGCATACATGGCCTTTGTGCTGGCATCCGCCTGGCAGTTCTCGCGGCGACCGGAGCCGGGACGGACGATGCGCGGCATCAACCTCACGCTGGTGCCGCTGGGGATCCTTGTCGCACTCGTCGGGGTGCTGGCCGCAAGCTTCAACGCCTTCTCCGGCGCCGCAGGAGCGCAGCAGGGAACGCCGAGCACCAACTGGGCGATCGTGATGGTTGGGCTCGGCCTCGGTGGCTCGTCGTTGCTGCTGGCGGTCGAGGGCTTCGTCCTGCGCGGGCGGGTTCGCTCGTCGAACGAGGAGCGTCGGGCGATCGGGCTGCGCAGCCTGAGCCTGATCGCGACCACCGTGCCGCTGGTCGTCCTTGGCATGCTGTTCGTCCTGCTGGCGCTCCGACTTTCGTTCTAAGGGCGCTCACCCGAAGCTGCGATATACTTGACCGGTCCGATCAACTTTGGAGGATGCGCCAGCGGTGCGAATGCGTTTGTCGATGAAGACCGAGTACGGGGTCCGGGCGGTCGTGGAGCTGGCCGCCAACGCCGGACGGGGTGCCTTGCAGAGCGGCGAAATCGCGCGACGGCAGGCAATCCCCGGCCCCTTCCTGGACCAGGTGCTGATGACCCTCCGCCGTGCCGGGTTCGTCCACTCGACCCGCGGCCCGCACGGGGGGCACGTGCTGGCTCGCCGCCCGGAGGAGATTCGTCTCGATGAGGTGATCGCCTCTCTCGAGGGCGACGGCGGCAGGAGCCGGCAGCAGGACGGTCCACAGACAGGAGATAGCCAGGTGCTGGCGCAGGTCACGGAGAAAGCCGAGCAGGCCGCCCGCGAAGTCTTCGCCGCGCATACCCTGGCCGACTGCCTCCGCTTGCGACGGGCGGAGCCGCGCGTCTTCCACGGTATCTTCCACGCGGTGCCGGTAAAGCCGCGAGGTGGATGATGCCGGAGGCATCGCTCTCGGCGGAGCAGCGACAGCGCTACGCGCGCCATCTTGCCCTCGCCGAAATCGGGCCCGCTGGTCAGGAGCGACTGCTCCGCTCGCGGGTGCTGATCGTGGGGGTCGGTGCGCTCGGCTCTCCGGTGGCGCTCTACCTGGCGGCCGCAGGCGTAGGCACCATTGGCCTCGCCGACCATGACCACGTCCGGCTCTCCAACCTGCAGCGACAGGTGGTCCATTCGATGGCGGGCCTGAACCGTTCGAAGGTCGACGGAGCGTCCCGGACCGTCCTGGCATTGAATCCCGACGTCAGGGTCGAACCCGTCGAGGCCACCGTCGACGAACACAATGCCATGGAACTGCTTGCTCGCTACGAGGTGATCGTCGACGGCACGGACTCGTTTTACGCCCGCTACCTGCTCAGCGACGCGGCCTACCTGCTGCGCAAACCGCTGGTGCACGGCAGTATCTTTCGGATCGAGGGGCAGGTCACCGTGTTCGTCCCGGGTCGCGGTTGTTACCGCTGCCTCTACCCGGAACCGCCGCCGGCGGGCGCCATCGAAGAATCCGAACAGGTCGGCGTGCTGGCGGCGCTGCCCGGCATCATCGGCACCATCCAGGCCGCCGAGGCCATCAAGCTCATCACGGGCACCGGCGACCCGCTGGTGAACCGGGTGCTGTTGCATGACACGATGGCGATGACCTTTCGCGAGGTGCGCTACCGTCGCAACCGCGCCTGCCCGGTGTGTGGTGACCACCCCACGGTCCAATCCCTGGCCGACTACCACGCCGTCGTCGGTGCGGAGGAGGGACGCCGATGACCACCGGGCGGCATCATCGTCAACAAATCCTCAGCGAGGTCGGCGAGGGCGGGCAGCAACGGCTCGAGCGGGCCTCGGTGGCGATCGTCGGCCTCGGAGGTCTGGGCTCGCCCGTGGCCCTCTACCTGGCGGCGGCCGGGGTGGGACGGCTCGGCCTGATCGACGACCAGCAGGTTGAACTCTCGAATCTAAACCGGCAGATCCTCTTCGAGGAGTGCGACGTTGGCCGGCCGAAGGTCGAGGCGGCCGCCGGCCGATTGCTGATCCTCGACTCGGCCCTCCGGCTGGATGCCCGCAAGGAAAGCGTCCGCGCATCGAATGTGCAGGCCATTGTTGCGGAGTACGACCTGGTCGTCGATGCCACCGATTCGTTCGAGACGAAGTTCCTCCTGAACGACGCCGCCGTCCTGCTCCGCAAACCGCTGGTTCATGGCGCGGTCCTGCGCTGGGGTGGCCAGGCCACCACCGTTCTCCCGGACGGGCCGTGCCTGCGCTGCCTTTTCCGAGATCCGCCCCAAGCCGCCGACATCGAGACGTGCGAGGAGGCCGGCATCATCGGGGCGGCCAGCGGCGTCGTCGGGAGTGTGCAGGCGGAGGAGGCGCTCAAGGTCCTTCTCAACGTTGGCACACCGCTCAGCGGCCGCATCTTTCAGCACGACGGCTTGCGCGGCGAAGCTCGCATCACGACGTTTCCGCGCGATCCCGGCTGCCCGGTCTGCTCCCCGCGGGCACGGATCACCGACCTCTCGCGTTACGCCGAACAGGTCTCGCCGCGCGGTCACGTGCTGACCTGATGTCGCCCGCGGCAGAGATCGGCATTTTCGGCGGGTCTGGCTTCTATGAGTGGCTCGACGGCGCCGAGGATATCGAGATCGCGACTCCCTATGGTCCACCCAGCGGGTCGATCGCGCTGGCCAAGGTTGGTGGGCGCAGCGTCGCGTTTCTGCCACGCCATGGTCCCAACCACGAGGTCTCGGCGCCCTTTGTCAACTACCGCGCCAACGTTTGGGCGATGCACGAAATTGGCGTTAAGCGGATCATCGGCCCGTCCGCGGTGGGTAGCCTGAAGCCGGACCTGCACCCCGGAGACCTGGTGATCTGTGATCAGTTCTTCGATCGCACCACCGGTCGGAGGGATACCTACTATCCGGGGCCGGACGTCGTTCACGTCAGCGCCGCCGACCCCTACTGTCCAGAGTTACGCGAGCTGTCCAGTCGCCTGGCGGAACAGCAATCGCTGCGCTTTTCGCCCTCGGGGACGGTGGTCGTGGTGCAGGGGCCGCGCTTTTCGACGCGTGCCGAGAGCCGCTGGTTCAGCCGGATGGGCTGGGACATCGTGGGCATGACCCAGTACCCGGAGGTGATCCTGGCGCGCGAGCTCGAGATCTGTTACCTGAACCTGTCGCTGGTAACTGACTACGATGCAGGACTCGAAGGCTCCCCGGACGTGGCGGCCGTGCAGGCCCAGGACGTCATGCGGGTGCTGGCAGAGAACATTGCCCGGGTTCGCTACCTGCTTGGCGCGCTCATCCCGCTGATTCCGGCGAGCCCAAGCTGCAACTGCCAGCGATCCCTCGAAGCGGCTCGAATCTAGGTCCAACAAAAGAGAAAGGCCGAGATTGGGGTCTCGGCCTTCAAGGAAGGGGAAGCGGGGACCACGATATCTGTGGGGGTGTTAAGGAGCCGTGAAGAGGCGGTAACGGCGCTGTCACAGGAGAGGATCAGACGCCGATCGGGCGTCAGCTATAGTCCCCACCAATGAGGGTGCTGATCACCGGCGGGGCCGGTTTCATCGGTCAGCGCACCGGCCAGCTCCTTCTCAAGCAAGGGCACCAGGTCACGATTCTCGACAACCTGTCGCCGCCTGCCCACGATGGGCCCCCGGCGCTGCCTGCCGGCATGGATCTCGTCGAGGGGGACGTCCGCAAGCGCGAGGATTGGGTCAAGGCGTTGAAGGAGAACGAGGTGGTCGTGCACCTCGCCGACCATCATGACTATCTGCCCTCATTCAGCAAGCTCTTTCACGTCAATGCGGTCGGCACCGCCATCCTGTTCGAGCTACTGCTCGAAGGCAAGACCGCGGTGCGGCGGATCGTGCTGGGATCGACGACAGCGGTCTACGGCGAGGGCAAGTATCGATGCGGGAAGGACGGAGACGTCTACCCGCAGCCGCGCCGGGTGGATGACCTCGAACGCGGGATCTGGGATCCGCCCTGTCCGGTCTGCGGTGGGGCGGTCACGCCGCAGACCACCGATGAGTCGATCGTCCGGCCGACCAGCGCCTACGGTCTCAGCAAGCTGGCCCAGGAAGACCTGGTCCGGTTGCTGGGCGACCGGCATGGAATCGAGTGGGTGATCCTCCGCTATGGCGCGGTCCAGGGGAGAGGTCAGCCGTTTCAGAACGCGTACTACGGCGCGCTGCGAATCTTTGCGCTCCGCCTGGCTCACGGCCAGCCGCCCCTGCTGCTCGAGGACGGCAACCAGTTGCGCGATTTCATCGACGTCGACGATGTCGCCCGGGCCAACCTCGCGGCGCTTGGCCTGCCGCCAGGTGCCTACAACGTGGCCACCGGGCGGGCCCACGCGGTGATCGACCTCGCCCGCACGCTGCTGCGGGTCGCCGAGCGCGAGATGGTGCCGGAGACGCCCGGCCGGTACCGCGTCGGCGATCCGCGACACGTCGTCCCGGACGTGAGCCGGTTGAAGGCGGCCGGATGGGAGGCGCAGTCCGGGCTGGAAGCGATGGCCCGCGAGTACTGGCAATGGCTCCAGGAGCAGCCAAACCTTGACACCTATTTCGAGGGTGCCGACCACCTGATGGAGCGCACCGGAACCGTCCGCGTGGCTCGATGAGCGAGGAGCCGAGGCGAAGGTTTCCGATCCGCTACTCGGTGCAGCGCTGGAATGATGGCAAGTGGTTCTACGGAAGCTTCTTCATCATCCTCGTCGTGCTGGTCGCCGTCCAGCTCAACGCGCACCGGCAAATCCTTTCGTTCATTCCGGTGACGGTGGTCGACGGCGCGATCCTGGTGGCCTTCTGGCTGATGCGGCGGATTTCCTATGTCGAGGTGTCGGATGACGGGCTCAGGATTCGCTACCTTCTGCGGCACATCGAGCTGCCATATACCGCGCTCTCACGGGTCCGACGGCAACCGCTCGAGGTCGCGTTTCAGCCGGCGGAGCGGCGTCGCTTCGTCAACCGTTTCGTTCGCCGCCTGGCGCGCGAGCCCGCCGCCTACATCCGCATCGACCGGCGCCAATCCGACCTGATCGAGCAGGCTGAGCGACAGCTCGGACCCCGCCTGGTGGCCGGCGCCGACATCGTCGTTCCCATCGTCGACGTCGATGAGTTCGTCGCCCAGATGAAGGGCCGGCTCCGCGGGCAAGCGAGCTGATGCAGCCCGCGCCGGCCTCGGCCATTCGGACGCCGCCCTTCAGGCGCATCTCGCGCGCTGCCTGGTGGCGCCTCGACCGGAGCGACCTCTACTGGCTGATCGCGCTCACCCTGATCGGCGGCATCCTTCGCTTCGGCAGCCCGATCTTCCTCGACATTTTTGCCCACCCTGGATCGTCGGCGCCGATCAGCGCCTGGGGCATCGGGCACAACTACCAGGATTCATCGATTGGCGGACTCGGCAAACCAAACGACATCGCGCCCAACTCGCCCTTCGTTTTCGACGAGCTGTACTTCGCCAACGATGCGCACAACGACATCCTGGGACGCGATTACTTCGATCCGGAGCCGCCGCTGGCCAAGCTGGTCATCGCGATCGGCATCAAGCTCTTCGGTTTCAACTCCTTTGGCTGGCGCCTGATGCCGGCCTTGTTCGGCACGGCGCTGATCCCCCTGATGTACCTGCTGGCGCGGCAGCTGCTCGCGGTGCGGTTCTTTGCCATCGCCGCCGGGGTGCTGACGGCCTTCGATGGTTTGACCTTCGTCGAGTCGCGGACCGCCGTGATCGACATTATTCCGATCACGCTGGTGGTCCTGGCCTATCTGCTGTTCCACCTGCACCTGAACGCCGACACGGTCGTCCGCCGCCGGACGATGATCATCCTGACCGGCGTCACCCTCGGCCTGGCGCTCGGCGCCAAGTGGACGACGCTCGCCGCCTACGGGACCATCATCGTCATCCTGGCGCTCCGGCTGATCCTGCGATGGACCCGCTACGACGGCGCCACCGGCGGCATCGTGCTGTTGAGCCTTGCCCTGTTGCCGGCGATCTTTTACGGCCTGAGCTTCATCCGCTACCTGACGATCACGCACGGCATCACGAACCTGGCGCAGCCGGCGCTCGGCTTCACGCCCCTTCACTTCAGTCCCGGCGCGGCCTGGACCGAGCTCGCCGAGTGGCACCGGCAGACCTGGCTCTACCACATCAATCTGAAGGCTGACCACATCTTTTACAGTCCCTGGTGGTCCTGGCCGTTCGACGTCCGGCCGGTCGTCTACTACTACGCGGGCCAGGGCCTCGGCGTCGATCAATCCACCGGCTCGACGCTGGTGGCAGAGATTTTCAACCTGGGCAATCCGCTCATCTGGTGGGCCGCCAGCGTTTCCTTGATCGGGATCGCGGTCGGCCTGCCGGCCACGATCCAGGACCTCCGTTCCCGGCCTGCGCTGGACCCGGCGGACGCCGCGCGAGTCGACCTGGCCGGCCGGTTGGACCAGCGCCTCTACACCTCGATCTTCATCCTGGTGTCCTTCCTCGCCGCCTGGCTGCCCTTCGCGAAGGTGCCGCGCGGGCTCTTTCTCTACCACATGCTGGGCGGGCTGCCGGCGATGTTCCTCGCGCTGTCGCTGGCGCTCACCTATCTCCGCTCGCTCTCCGGTCGCCTCCCGGGCCTGGCGGGCCGCTTCAACGGGGCGGTGCCCGCCTACGCCTACCTGGTGATGGTGATCGGCTTCTTCCTCTACTTCTATCCGCTCTGGACCGGGCTGCCGCTGACCGCCGACGCGCTAAACAGCCATGTCTGGTTTGCCTTTACCAAGCCGCTGCCCAACTGGTGCCTCTGCTACTGGACCTCCCCGGGCTAGCCCTCGTCGCCGGCTGTCTCGTTCTCGGCCTCGGATTGGCTGCGGGTGGGCCACCCTGGCTGACGCTGGGCGAGCGGGTCGTGATCGGCCTCGTGCTGGCGGTCGTCGCCCTGACGGTGCTCGGCTACGTGGTGGCGCTAGCCACCGGCGTCACCGTCGGCCTCGTCCTGCTGCTGTCGCTGCTCAGCGCCGCCGCGGGTGGCTGGTTGGTCTGGCACCACCGAGACCGGGTCCGCACCGAGGTTGCGCGGCGTTCCCTGGCGCTGCTCGCGGCGGTCGCCGTCGTGGCGCTGGCGTTGGGCTACCTCTTCGGACGGGCGGTGGAGATCACGCCCGACGCCTGGCTGGCGCACTACAACAACACCTGGGCCGACTGGTCCTCGCACGCCAGTTACGCCACCGCCTTCGTCTACGGCCACAACCTGCCGCCGCAGAATCCGATCTTCGCCGGAACATCTTTCCGTTATCCGTTCGCGCCCGACTTCGCCAGCGCGCTGCTGGTCGGCGGCGGGTGGACCATCCCGGCGGCCTTGGCCTGGCCCAGCTGGGCAATGACCGTCCTGGCGCTCAGCGGGCTGATCCTCTGGGCGCGGCGGCTCACGGGCGGGATCAGCGCCGGCCTTATCGCGGTGACGCTGACGCTGCTGGGCGGGGGCATCGGGTTCTGGTTCTTCTTCGGCGATGCGGCGCGACTCGGCTTGATCAACGCCCTGCTCCACATCCCCCGCAGCTACGACCGCTTCGACCCCCCGATCAACATCCAGTGGTACAACCCCATCCTTTCCTACTATCTGCCGCAGCGATCGTTCGTCTTCGGCGCTGCCATGGTGATGGCTGTCTTGCTACTGCTGACCCCGCCACTGCTGGCGACGCCGTTCTTCCGCTGGCGCGAAACCTGGTCCACGATCCGGCTGTCCTGGCGGCGGTGGACACTGAAGAGCGAGGCGGTCGCCTTGCTGATCGCCGGTGCGCTCGCCGGCCTGCTCCCCCTCTTCCACGTGCAAAGCCTGGTCGTCCTCGGCATCGTGGCGGCCTGCTGGGCGCTGCTCTTCCCCCGGCCTGCCTGGATCGGGTTCTTCGCCCTGATGGTGTTGCTTGCCGTGCCACGCCTGTTGATGGCGGTGCCGGGGGATCCGGGCGCGCCGCCCGAGCACCAGTACCCGCGGTGGCTGATCGGCTGGATGTCCGGCACCGACTTCCCGCCCTGGTTCTGGATCAAGAACACCGCGCTGTTCTGGCCCCTTCTCCTGCTGGCATTGCTGAGCCCGCTGGCGTTGCGGGGGCGCGCTCGCCTGCTGATCGCGCCGTTCAGCCTTGTGTTCGTGGTGGCCAACCTGATCAAGTTCCAGCCCTGGGACTGGGATAACAGCAAGCTGCTCGTCTTCTGGTACCTGGCCAGCGCGGTGGCGGTGGGCGCGGTGCTCGTCCGGATCGCGCGGGCGCACCTGGTCGGCGCCATCGTCGCCGCGGCCGTCTGGCTGAGCCTGGTCGCCTCCGGCGTGCTCTCGCTGATGCAGTTCCTGCCGCCGCAGGGTCCAGCCTACGTGTGGTTCTCGGCCGAGGAGGTGCAGCTCGCGGCAGAGGTGCGGCGTACGACTCCCCCAAGGGCGGTCTTCGTTACCGGCGAGCAACCGACCAACCCGATCGCCGACCTCGCCGGACGATCGGTGTTGATGAGCTATCCAGGCTGGCTGTGGAGCTACGGGATTAACTACACGCAGCGGGAGGCGGACCTGGCCCGCATCTACAACGGCGGCGCCCAGGCGCTCGCCCTGCTCCGCTACTATCACGCCGACTACGTCGTGATCGGGCCGAACGAGCTCAGCAGCTACCACCCCAACGTCGACTATTTCAACGCCCAGTTCCGGCTGGTGCTGCACACGCCCTACTACGCGATCTACGCGGTGCCGGCGCCTCGCTGAGCGGCGGCTAGAATATCGGCGTGCTGACGCGCTTCCTGATCCACGTCGTCGCGCTGTTGTTCGTCTTCTACGTGATCTGGGGCATTCGCGGCGGAACCCTCTGGGCGGCGGTCGTCATGGCGCTGATCCTGGCGCTGGTCAATGCGATCATCCGGCCGGTTCTCCTGATCCTGACACTGCCGATCACGATCCTGACGCTGGGACTGTTTGTCATCATCCTCAACGCGCTGCTCTTCGCGCTGTCCTTCGCCGTTCTGCAAGGCATCATGAACGTGCACTTCGGGCTTGGCTTCGGCCAGATCCTGATCGGCTACTTGATCTACGTTGTGGTCAGCTTCGTGCTGACCCGCCTCGTTCGCTAGAAGGCCCAGTAGCCGCGGCCGAAGGCGAGCCCGAAGACCACGAGGCCCACGAAGGAGACCGACACCATCGAGAGGTAGACCCAGCGGCGACGGATCCGCCCCACCAGCAAGAACAGCGGGTACATGCTCAGCAGATAGCGTGGGATGCTCAGCCAGAAGGGAAGAAAGGTCACCATCACGGTCAGCACGGTGGCGTAAGCGGCATCCGATGGTCGCAGTCGTAACCAGCTGAGTGTCGCCGTGGCGTAGGCCGCGATCCCGCCGGCGATTTCGCCGCCGCCGACGGTGAGCTTCTCCCAGGGCACCCGCCAGCCGATCCCCTTGATCGCATCGGCGAAACCCACCCACGGCGCCGCCAGCGAATGAGACCAGTGGTCGCGCTGGACGCTGACGAAGGCGAGCGGATCACCGAGGACGAGCAGGTTGGTCATCAGATAAGTCAGGAAGCCCAGCGCGATCACCAGCGGCGCCACGATCGCCTGCCAGGCGCCGCGGAGGGTGCGCCGCGCGATGAAGAGCTCGATCAGGAGGAATGGCAGCAAGGCCAGCCCGGTGAGCCGGGCGGCGGCGGCCAGGCCGCCCAGCATGCCCGCAGGAAGCCACCGCTGTCGTCGAGCCGCGAGCACCGCGCCGAAGGCGAGCGCACAGAAGAGGGCCTCGGTGTAGCCGACCAGCAGGAAATAGGCGGTCGGGAAAACAGTGAAGAAGGCGGCCGCCCGAAACGCCGCCTTCTCGCGCAGGTCGAGTCGAGCCAGCTCGTAGAGCAGGATGGCGGCGACGATGCCGGCGAGGTTGCTGATCAGGAGCGCGGCCGTCCGGGCGGGAAGCCCGGTGGCGGCGACCGAGCTGATCAGCGCGGGGTAGAGCGGAAAGAAGGCGATCAGGTTGCGCGCGTCACCGGTCGCCGCGTAACCGTGCGTGGCAAGGTACAGGTAGTGCCGAGCGTCCCATTGGTCCCAGGCACGGCCGATGGCGCTCAACGGGTCGGGGCCGGCGCCGAACTCGAACAGGGTGAGGGTGATGAGCACGAGCTTGACCAGCAGGGCCAGGAGCAGCAGGCTCAGCCAGGGCCGGAAGCGCTCGGCGGCCGGCCCCGCAATCGGCAGAGTTCGGGTAGGATAGCGACTCAACGGCCGGCCGGCCGTCTCACTGAGTGACTTCACAAGCCTGGCTTCCGATCTTCCGCGCCATTGCCGCGGAAATCCGCGCCGAGATCCTGCCGCTGTCGGGCACCCCCCAAGGACGCGAGGTAATCGGCCTCGGCGCCGGCGGCGACCAGACCATCTACCTCGACCAACTCGCCGAACGGATCGTGGTGCGCCACCTGGAGCAAGCCTATCGCAGCGGTTTCCGCTTCCACCTGATCTCGGAGGAGCTCGGCGAGCGTGACTTCGGCGGCACGGAGCTGGTCCTGGCCGATCCGCTCGACGGGAGCGTCAACGCCAAGATGGGCCTGCCATACTATGCGGTCGTGCTGGCCGTCACTGAGGGTGACCGATTCCGGGACGTTCGTCTTGGCTATGTCCAGAACCTGGTCACCGCCGACGAGTTCCACGCGATCGAGGGAGCCGGCGCCTTCCGCAATGGGAGGACGCTGCAGCCCAGCCCGCCAGCCTTCGACGGCCGCTCGATTCCGCTGGTCCAGTTCGATGCCCCGAGCGGCGTCGAACCGCGAGAGCGGGCCGCCGCCATCTTCGCCAGAGCGGAGAAGGTCCGCCAGCTCGGCTCGGCGGCGCTGAACCTCTGCCACACCGCCGCCGGCGGGGTCACGCTCCAGGCGACCCCGGCCCCGGTTCGCGCCTTCGACCTGGCCGGCCCCCTGCTGATCCTCCGTGAGGCGGGTGGCGTGGCGACCGACTTCGATGGGCGCCCGTTGGAGGATGTCTCGGTGCGCCTGGATTCCAAAACCACCTTGCTGGCGTCACTCTCGGCGGACGTCCACGCGTGTGCCCGCCAGCTCGTGGCGGAGCGGGTCTCCTGATGCTCGAGCCGGAGCAGACGACCTTCATCATCCTCTCCTTCGAGGGGCCGGACGAGTACTCGCAGGCGGGCGGCCTCGGCGTGCGGGTCAAAGAGCTGTCGCGCGCGCTGGCCGAACGCGGCTTTGAGACGCACCTGTTCTTTGTGGGCGACCCCACCCTGCCCGCCCACGAGACCCTGCTCGATGGGCGGCTCGGGCTGCATCGCTGGAGCCAGTGGATCAGCCGCTACCACCCGGTGGGGGTCTACGACGGCGAGGACGACAAGGTCGCTGACCTCAACCGCAGCCTTCCGGACGCGCTCTTGAAGGATTTCATTCGGCCGGCGATTGAGCGCGGCAACACGGTTGTGGTCCTGGGTGAGGAATGGCACCTCGCCCACGCCATGACGCTGATCTCTGACGGGCTCTACTTCGCGGGGCTGCGCGATCGCTGCCTGCTGCTCTGGAATGCCAACAATCACTTCTCGTTCCACCGAATCAACTGGGGCCAGCTCACCTTCGTCTGCACCCTGATGACGGTCAGTCGCTACATGAAGCACATCATGTGGCGCTGGGGCGTGAACCCGATCGTCGTGCCCAACGGCATCCCCGGGTCGATGATGGCGCGGGTCAGCCAGGCCCAGGTGCGGGCGGTTCGCACCGCGGTCAACGCCCCGGCCTTCCTCTTCAAGATCGGCCGCTTCAGCCCTGACAAGCGCTGGCACCAGGCGATCGCCGCGGTCGCCCAGTTGAAGGAACGGGGCATCGGGACCCGGCTGCTGATGCGCGGCGGGTTGGAGCCGTTCGGTGGCGAGGTCCTGGACTTCGCCAGGCAACGCGACCTGCGTGTGGCGCCGCTCTCCACCCGGATCGAGGACGGGGCCGACCTGGCGAGGACGCTCAAAGAACATGCTGATGCCGATATCTGGAACGTCACGGCCTTCCTGCCCGATGACCTGTTGCCGGTGCTCTACGCCTCAGCCACCGCGACGCTGGCCAACAGCGGGCATGAGCCGTTCGGCCTCGTCGGGCTGGAGGCAATGGCCTCCGGCGGGGTCGCCTTCGTGGGGGCGACCGGCGAGGAGTATGCCGAGCCCTTCAAGAACGCCATCGTGCTCGAGACCGAGGATGCGGCCGAGATCGTCGCCTATGTCTCGAACCTGGCGGCCCGCCCGGAAACCGCGAGGAATCTCCGGATCGCGGCGCAGCGGACGGCGCGGGACTACACCTGGCAGCGCGTGATCGATATCCTGCTGCAGCGGCTGGAGTACGTCGCCATCAAGCAGGGACTTAAGATGCCGGTCGACCCTGGTCGCGCGTCACCCGAGGCAGCACCGCTTTGAGAGGATAGAGCCGATGCCAAACGCCCTGGTGATCTATATGGTGGCTCACCAGCCGCGGCGCGTCCGCCTGCCAGCCCAGCTGATTCCGCGCGGAACGCCGCCGGAGAAGATGGACGCGCTGATCTTCGACGAACAGATGGACCGGCGGTACTTCGACAAGGTCGCCCGGTACTGCTACCGGCCGGCAACCGAGCTCTTCCAGTCGCTGGTGGACAAGGGTATGAAGATCTCGCTCGGCTTCTCGGTCTCGTTCTTGTTACAGATGCGGCGCTACGGCCCGGATGTGCTGGCGGGCTTCCAGAAGCTGGTCAGCCATGAGAACGTCGAGCTGGTGGCGGTCGAGCCCTATCACTCGTTCATCTTCTATCTCGATATCGCGGCGTTCGCCGAGCGGATGGCCTGGGGCAAGCGGCAGCTCGAGGAAACCTTCCAGAAGACGATCACCGTCACCGATACGACCGAGATGTTCATGTCGAACGATGTCTACTTCCAGCTGCAGTTGAGCGGCTTTCAAGGCGCTGTGATGGATGGCCGGCCGTGGGTGATGGGCTGGCGCGAGCCCACTCATCTCTACCGTTATCCCAACGAGGAGATGCGGCTCTTGACCCGCCACTACGAGCTGAGCGACGACGTCGGCTATCGCTTCAGCAACCGCCAGTGGAACGGCTGGCCGCTGATGGCGGATACCTACGCCACCTGGGTACGGCAGGCGATGGGGGAGTTCGTCTTTCTCGCCTGGGACTTCGAGACCTTCGGGGAGCACCACCGCGCGGACTCGGGCATCTTCCCCTTCATGCACGCGCTCCACGCCGATTTCGTCGAGCACAAGACGCGGTACCTGACGCCGTCGGAGGCGATCGTGACCTTCAACGATGCCCACGAGATGCCGCTACCAGAGTACGGCTGCACCTGGGCCGGGGACGGCGGCATGGACTTCTTCCTCGGGAACGAGGCGCAGCAGGGCATCTTCCGGCTGATGCACCACATCTACAACAAGGCGAAGCTGACCAAGCATCCGCACCTGATGGACATCGCGATGTGGCTGCTCCAGTCCGACAACCTGCACCTGATCCAGTGGTTTTCCAAGAGCGGCAGCCAGGCCGAGGTTTCGGCCTACTTCACTCCCGATGAATGGTGGGAACTCGGCGCGCTGGGGATCTTGCGAGAGCAACAGCGGGTCTACGTCAATTTCCTGCGCGCCATGGACGAGTACGCCTGAGTGTCCGGCTAGGGGCTCTCCTTCTTGATCTTTCCGTCCCACTCGCTGAGCGGCGCGCACTGCCAGCCCCAATCCGGGCCCAGCCGCGCGCGAGTCGGAAGCGCGATCCGGCCGTTTCCCCAGCGCAAGGCTGACCATCCGTCGACGTCCGGCGGTGCCCAGGGGAAGAGTCGGCGCGCCACACGGTCGCAGAGATCGGCCGGGGGATCGAAGGGCGCCCCTAAGGCTTGCGCGATGTCGGCGCCGTGGATGAGAATCTCGCTGCATCCCATCGCGATGAAGCCGGAGGCGTCCGCCATTCCCTCGGGATGTGCGCCGCGCGCGTCGGCCGGTGCAGCTCTGACAACCTGAACCAAAACGCCGGCCATCGCCTTGATGAAGCCGATCAGTTGTGGGATGGAAAGCGCAGGGTCGTCGTTTCGCGGATAGTCGATTCGAGCGGGCGCCTGGTTGGCAAGATGGAGGCTGTAGGAGAGCAGCGCGCGTGAAATGTGGCCAACCGTGTGGCGGCAGCTCCACTCGAGCTCGTACGCGTTCACGTTCCAATCCCGATTCGCGAGCGGCATGAGGGCGACCGCGGAGACGTCGGCGGCGGTTGCCAGGTCATCGGGTCGAAGGGTGGACGCTTCACGCATGCGGTTATTGTTTACGATCGGCCACTCGAGGCGAAGCGTCGACGAGCTCGTCGAGCTGCTGAAGGATCACGGCGTTACTCAGCTGGTCGACGTCCGGCAGTTCCCGCGCTCGCGACGCAACCCGCCCTTCACCATGGAGCGGCTTGCCGGCGAGCTCCAACGCCGGCGGCATCACCTACCGTTGGGAGGGCGAGACCCTCGGTGGGCTGCGCGAGGGTGGCTACCTCGCTTACATGAAGACCTCCACCTTTGCGGCGGGGCTCGCCCGGCTCCAACGCGTGGTCGACCGGCAGTCGACCGCCATCATGTGTGCCGAAGCGCTTCCGGTTCGGTGCCACCGCCGCTTCATCGCGCGGCAAATGGCCGCCCGCGGTTACCGGGTAACGCACATCGTTACCCGCGGAAAACCGGGATACGTTGAACCTCGTCGGCTGATCCTGATCCAACCTAGAATTTCGGCGGCACCCAGGCGCCCCGCCTGGGCCTCGGAGCCGCTAGCCCCACGCTCCCCTCAAGTCGAGGGGGAGGCGACGGCCCCTGATCGCGGCTGACCCGTCATCGTTCCGAATACGATCCGTATTCGACCGCTGCAAGGACGGCCGGGGCCGCCCGGTTATACCTCAGGGGTGCCTTCCTTGCCCGTGCCGCCGTTGCCGGCGTTCAGCGGTCTGTCATTGATCGCCGTGGCCATTGGCGTGCTGCTGTTGCTGCGGCTCGTCGGTGGCTCCATGCCGTGGGGCCAACTGACGATCGCCGTGGGTCCGGACGGCCGTCCGATGCGACCACGCGTCAAGTGGCACCTGTGGTCGATCTGCCGGGGCGAGCCGCCGCTGATGACGGCAGCGCTCGGTTTTGTCTCGATTGTGCTTGGGTGCTTCGCGCTCTTCTTCGTCGTGCCGGAACTGGTGGAGGCGGTCATCCACCTTCAGCCGCGCTGGCTGGTCTACCTGATGATGTTCACGGTGGCGGCGTCCGTCACCGTTGTCCCCGTCGGGATCACCGTACTCGCCCGCGGCAGCCTCGACCTCGCCGCCCGGCGATCGTCGATGGTCGGCGTGGTGGTCGGCATGCGCCGGGACGTCGGGCTGTTCGGCCGCACCTACCGGGTCGCCGTTCAGGCCGGCGATCGGGTGATGACCAAAAAACTCTGGGCAGAAGCCTTCCGGGTCAACCGGGCAACCTTCGACCGGCTGCGGCCCGGTGACCGCGTGACGATCGAGTACTCGCCACACCTGCGATACGTTTACAAGGCGGTGCTCCCCGAACCGCTGAAAAAAGCCGTAGGTTAGCTAGACTTCTCCCTCGTGACGCGACCCCTGCATGTGGCTTTCGTCTGGCACATGCACCAGCCGTATTACAAAGATGATCTGACCAACAGTTTCCTTCTCCCCTGGGTACGGTTGCGCTGCGCCAAGGACTACTACAAGATGCCGGCCTTGCTCGATGACTACCCGACCATCAAACAGACCTTCAACCTGGTGCCGGCGCTGGTCGCCCAGGTGCAGGACTACGCCGACGGTCGTTTCCAGGACGTCTACCTGGAGCTTGCCCGCCGTCCGGTGTCGGAGTTGAGCGCCGACGAACGCGCCTTCGTGGCTCGCTGGATGACCGAGTCCAGCCAACTCCGCCGCGTCAGACAGTATCCGCGCTACCTGGAGCTCGTCCGCAAGCGGGAGCAGGCGTGGCCGCGCGCGACCGGCGAGATGGCACGGCTTTTCAGCGATGCCGAACTGCGCGACCTGCAGGTCTGGTTCAACCTCTCGTGGATCGGCCCGGAGGTGATGGAGCGCGATCCCCGGATCGCCGAGCTGGTTTCAAAAGGCCGCGACTTCTCGGAGGCCGACAAGGAGCCGGTCTTCAGCGCGCAGTTCGAGCTCCTGCGCAAGGTGCTCCCCAAGTATCGCGAGCTCCAGGACCGGGGACAGGCCGAGCTGGTGACCGGCCCGTACTACCATCCGATCCTTCCGCTGATCGCCGATTTGAGCATTGCGCGGGTCGGGCGGCCCGATCTGGCGATGCCACGGCGGCCCTTTATCCATCCTGAGGATGCCGCCGAACAGCTGCGCCGTGGCATCGAGGCACATACCCGCAACTTTGGGTCGCGGCCCCGCGGCGCCTGGCCACCGGAGGCGGCCGTCTCCGAGGACGTCGTACGGCTCGCCGCTGACCAGGGTCTGGAGTGGATGCTCAGCGACGAGGGTGTTTTAGCCCGCTCGCTCTCGAGCTCGATCAACCGGGATGGCGAGGGGAGGGTGATGCAAGCGGACGTGCTCTACTCCCCCTACCGTGTGCAGGGCAACGGTCCGCCGATTCATCTCCTGTTCCGCGACGGCCGGCTGTCCAACGCGATCGGCTTCGATTATCAGAATTCGACCGCCGACGAGGCGGCCAAGGATCTGGTCGATCGACTGCATGCCATCAGGCAGCGCCAGGCGGACATCCCCTTGCTCGCCGTCATCGCCCTCGACGGCGAAAATTGCTGGGACTTCTACGAGGCGAACGGCAACCCGTTCCTGCATGCGCTGTATGGCCGCTTGAGCCGCGAGCCCGACCTCATGACCGTCACCGTCTCGGAGTTCCTCTCGGAGTTCCCGACGGGCCGCTCGCTCTCCCGTCTTCACCCGGGGTCGTGGATCAATGCCGGCTTCGACACCTGGGTCGGGGACCAGGAGCACAACGTCGCCTGGGAGATGCTGGCAGAGGCCCGGGATGTCCTGAGCGAGCGCGAGCGCGACGTCGTCGACCCGGACCGGCTGACGGCGGCCCGCCGGGAGGCGTTGATTGCGGAGGGGAGCGACTGGTTCTGGTGGTTCGGCCGCTCGCACGATTCCGGCATGGACCAGATCTGGGACAGCCTCTTTCGGCTCCACCTGCGCAACATCTATATGTCGCTTGGCCAGCCCCCGCCGGCCAGGCTTTACCAGCCGATCGTCAAGGCAGCGGAGGGCGCGGCTACCAAGCGGCCGGATCGGAAGATCACGCCCAGGCTCAACGGCGTGGTCGACCAGGAGGAGTGGAACGCCGGAGGCTATGTCGACGTGACCGCGCTCTTCGGCGCGATGCACCCGCCGCGCGGCGCGGTGCGGCGGATCTGGTTCGGCCACGACGATCGCAACCTCTATTTGCGGTTCGACCTGCTCGACGACGGCCGGGCGGCGCGGGCGCTGGAGCTGGAAATGTTCTTTTCCGGGACGCCGGGGCAGGCGGGCACGGGCCCCAGCGCGGCCGTGCCGCGGCCGAGCCGGCCGCTCAAGACCGACTTCGGCTTCGAGCCGGCCTTTCGGCTTACCGCTCAGCGCCGGGAGGGCGCCTTCGAGCTCGAGCTTCGCGAAGTAACGCCTGGCGGCGGGGAGCCTCGCTGGACCGGGCGGGCCGGCGCGGCCGATCCACTCGCCTTCGCATTGCCCTTCCAGACCCTCGGCCAGGACCCGGGCGAAACGCTCCACATGGTGGCGGTCGCCCACCAGGATGGCAAACCGGTAGAACAGCTGCCGCCCACCGGCTCGATCGCCGTCCGGGTGCCGGGCGACGTCTCGTCCGGACGGCCGAACCGTCCGCTGAAGATCCTGTTGGTCTCAGCCGAGGTGGCGCCCTTTGCCAAGGTCGGTGGTCTCGCCGACGTGGCCGGCGCGCTGCCGAAAGCGCTGCGCTCCATGGGGCACGACGTCCGGGTGGTGATGCCACGCTACGGCAGCATCGATGTCGACAAGTACGGACTGCGCCGGGTGGTAAGCAATCTCGGGGTCCCCCTGGCACATCAGCCGGTCAGCGCCGACGTGCTGGAGGGACGGATCGGCGGCGACGTGCCGATCTACTTCATCGACAACCCGCAATTCTTCGGCCGGGAGGGCATGTACGGCTTCTGGGACGATGACGCGCGCTTCATCTATTTCAGCCGGGCGGCGCTGGAAATGCTGCGCCCGCTGGATTTTCAGCCCGACGTGATCCATGTCAACGACTGGCACACCGCCTTGATTCCCAACATGCTGGCTCGGCTGTACGCGGCCGATCCCTTCTATGCCGACATCGCGACCGTCCTGACCATCCACAACCTCGCGTTCCAGGGCGTCTTCGGCTACGGCACGCTCCACCTGGCGGATCTCGAGCAGTGGGGACTGATCAAGCCCGGGATCCCGGGGCTCGACGACATCGTCAACCTGCTCGGCCGCGGGCTCTATTTCTCGGACATCGTCAACACCGTCAGCAACCGGTACGCGGAAGAGATCCTGACGCCGGAATACGGCGAAAAGATGGACCCGCTGCTGCGTGTCTTCCGCAGCAAGCTGCACGGGATCATCAACGGCATCGATTACGAGGTCTTCAACCCGTCGATCGACGCCTCGATCGCTGCCCGCTACGACAGCGGCAGCATCGAGAAGAAGGTCGAGAACAAGCTCGCGCTGCAAAGCGAGGTCGGTCTGCCACAGGACCCGGCGATTCCGGTGATCGGCCTGATCTCACGTCTGTACGACCAGAAGGGACTGGACCTGATCGCGAACATCATGTGGGGACTGATGCGGCTGAACCTCCAGCTCGTCGTGCTCGGCGCCGGTGACTCCCGCTATGAGGAGATGTTCCGCGCCAACGCTCGCGACAACCCGCAGAAGGTCTCGGCCACCATCGGCTTCAAGCCGGTGCTGGCGCAGCACATCTACGCGGGCTCCGATATGTTCCTGATGCCGTCGCGCTTCGAGCCCTGCGGCCTGGGTCAGCTGATCAGCCTTCGTTACGGGACCATCCCAATCGTGCGTGCCACCGGCGGCCTCGCCGACACGATCGAGGACTGGGACCCGTTGCGCCAGACCGGCAACGGTTTCGTCTTCAGTGCCTACGACCACTGGGACCTCTTCGCGCAGGTGGTGCGGGCGCTGGAAACGTTCCGCCAGCCGCAGCTCTGGCGGCGGCTGCAGGCCAACGCGATGTCAACCGACGTCAGCTGGGCCAACTCGGCGGAGAAGTATGTCCGCCTCTACCGGGGGGCGATGGCCAAGCACGGCGAGGCCCGCGAGTATTCGGCCGCCGCAGCCGGTCCCTACGGCTGGTAG